>JBDKGM010000053.1:0-107377 GCA_039798185.1 Bacteroidota bacterium | reverse complement strand
CATTATGACAGTTTGATGAAAAGTGGTAAAAATAGAAAAGCAGTAGCTTAATTTTTATGGCAAAACAATCAGCAATAGAACAAGACGGTTCCATCATTGAAGCATTATCAAATGCGATGTTCCGTGTGGAATTAGAAAACGGGCATGTTGTAATTGCTCATATTTCCGGAAAAATGCGTATGCATTACATTAAATTGTTGCCTGGCGACAAGGTAAAACTGGAAATGAGCCCTTACGATTTGTCTAAAGCAAGAATCACTTACAGATACTAAAGTTATTAAAAAATGAAAGTAAGAGCATCAGTTAAAAAAAGAAGCGCAGAATGTATCATTGTGCGTCGTAAAGGAAGATTATACGTTATTAACAAAAAGAATCCTAGATTTAAACAAAGACAAGGATAATTATGGCAAGAATAGCAGGGGTAGATATACCTAAAAATAAAAGAGGGGTAATTGCTTTAACTTACATCTTCGGAGTAGGCAAAAGTAGAGCTAGCGAAATTTTAGCAAAAGCTAACGTTAGCGAAGATAAAAAAGTTCAAGAGTGGAATGACACTGAAATTGGAGCTATCCGTGATGCAGTTTCATACTACAAAATTGAAGGAGAATTACGTTCTGAAACTTCTTTGAACATTAAACGTTTAATGGATATCGGTTGTTACCGTGGAATCCGACACAGAGTTGGTCTTCCATTACGTGGTCAAAGAACTAAAAACAACTCCAGAACTAGAAAAGGTAAGAGAAAAACTGTTGCTAACAAGAAAAAAGCAACTAAATAATAAGTAGTATGGCTAAAGCAAATACAAAAAAACGTAAAGTTATTGTTGAATCTTCTGGTGAGGCTCATATTAATGCTACTTTTAACAACATCATCATTTCTTTAACAAATAAGAAAGGTGAAGTTATTTCTTGGTCTTCTGCAGGTAAAATGGGTTTCAGAGGTTCTAAAAAGAACACACCTTATGCTGCGCAGATGGCTGCTGAAGATTGTTCAAAAGTGGCTTTGGAAGCTGGTCTTAAGAAAGTTAAGGTTTACGTAAAAGGTCCAGGTAACGGTAGAGAGTCTGCCATCCGTTCTATTCATAACGGTGGTATCGAAGTTACTGAAATCATTGACGTTACTCCAATGCCTCACAATGGTTGTCGTCCTCCAAAAAGACGTCGCGTATAATTTTAAAGTATAACTCGGATAGAATCAAGATTATCGGAGGATTTGACCTGAATTCATAATCTCTATCCCAAATTAAATTAGAAATGGCAAGATATACTGGTCCAAAAACTAAAATCGCTCGTAAATTCGGCGAAGCAATCTTCGGAGATGATAAAGCCTTCGAAAAAAGAAATTACCCTCCAGGGCAACATGGTTTGGCTAAAAAGAGAGGTAAAAAATCTGAGTACGCAGTACAGTTAATGGAAAAGCAAAAAGCGAAGTACACTTACGGTATCTTAGAAAAACAATTTAGAAATCTTTACGAAAAAGCATCTGCTGCTTCTGGAGTTACTGGTGAAATCCTTTTACAATTGTGTGAAGCACGTTTAGATAACGTGGTTTACCGTATGGGTATCGCTTCTTCAAGAAGAGCTGCTAGACAAATCGTTTCTCACCGTCACATTACCGTTAATGGTGAATTGGTAAATGTCCCTTCTTACCACTTAAAACCAGGCGATAAAATTGCCGTTCGTGAGAAATCAAAATCTCTTGAATCAATTGAGCGTTCGTTAGCTAATTCCTCTTCAGTTTATGAATGGATTACTTGGAACAATGATACTAAAGAGGGAACTTTTGTTTCTGTCCCTGCAAGAATCCAAATTCCTGAAAATATCAAGGAACAATTGATCGTAGAGTTGTACAACAAATAATAACTGACACCTGTCGAAATTATGGCATTATTTAATTTTCAAAAACCAGACAAAGTAATCATGATCGATTCAACCGATTTTGAAGGTAAGTTTGAATTCAGACCTTTAGAACCCGGATATGGATTGACCGTTGGTAACGCGTTACGTCGAGTAATGTTATCAGCTTTAGAAGGTTACGCTATTACTTCTGTAAGAATCGAGGGTGTTGAGCATGAGTTTTCAACTATCTCTGGTGTTGTAGAAGACGTAACTGAAATCGTTTTGAATTTGAAACAAGTTCGTTTCAAACGTCAAATCGAAGATATTGATAACGAATCTGTAACCGTTTCTTTATCCGGTAAAGATCAGATTACCGCGGGTGACTTCCAAAAATTCATCTCAGGTTTTCAAGTATTAAACCCTGAATTGGTTATTTGTAACCTTGATTCAAAAGTGAATTTCAATATTGAATTAACGATTGAAAAAGGAAGAGGTTACGTTCCCGCTGAAGAGAATAAAAAACAAAATGCTCCATTCGGTACGATCTACATTGATTCCATTTTTACTCCGGTAATCAATGTGAAATATGCCATCGAAAACTTCCGTGTGGAACAGAAAACTGACTACGAAAAGTTGGTATTCGAAATCAAAACCGACGGCTCTATCAATCCTAAAGATGCTCTTACGGAAGCAGCTAAAGTTTTGATCCACCACTTTATGCTTTTCTCTGACGAAAGAATCACTCTTGAAGCAGATGAAATTGCACAAACGGATACCTACGATGAAGAATCACTTCATATGAGACAGTTGCTAAAAACCAAATTGGTTGACATGGATTTATCTGTGAGAGCCTTGAACTGCTTAAAAGCAGCTGAAGTGGAAACACTTGGCGATTTGGTTTCTTTTAACAAACACGATTTGATGAAATTCCGCAACTTCGGTAAAAAATCATTAACCGAATTGGACGAATTGGTTGCTAACAAAAACCTTACGTTCGGAATGGATTTGTCAAAGTATAAATTAGATAAAGACTAGTTTCTTTATTGAATAAAAAGATTTTAAAATGAGACACGGTAAAAAAGTAAATCACTTAAGCAGACAGAGCGGACACAGAAAGTCGATGTTGGCAAATATGGCTTGTTCTCTTATTGAGCACAAACGTATCAATACTACTGTTGCTAAAGCTAAAGCTCTAAAAGTATTCGTAGAGCCTCTTATCACTAAATCAAAAGAAGATTCTACGCACAACAGACGTATCGTTTTCGCTTACTTAAGAAATAAATATGCGGTTTCTGAATTATTCAGAGAAGTAGCTGCTAAAGTAGGTGATCGTCCAGGAGGTTATACCCGTATTATTAAATTGGGTAACCGTTTAGGAGATAACGCTGATATGGCAATGATCGAGTTAGTTGACTTCAACGAACTATACAACGGTGGTAAGAAAGAAGAGAAAAAAGCAAAAAGCCGTCGTGGTGGTAAAGCTAAAAAAGCTGAAACTGCTGCTCCTGCTGCTGAGGCTGCTCCTGAAGCACCTGAAACTTCTTCTGAAGAAACTACAGAAAGTGCAGAATAATGAATTCATCACTTTAAATATAAAGGATAAACTCTCGGGTTTATCCTTTTTTTTGTTTATAAAGTTTTACAAAAGAATTTTCATGAACAAAGTCTAAACCCTAATTTTGCAAGCAACAACACAACAAAATGAAATACACAACCCGACCTCAAGCACTTTTACTTTTAGCTGATGGGACAATTTTCTATGGAAAATCCATCGGTATATCCGGAACTACTTTCGGAGAAGTTTGTTTCAACACCGGAATGACTGGTTATCAAGAAGTTTTTACGGATCCATCGTATTTTGGACAAATCATGGTTACAACCAATGCGCATATTGGGAACTATGGTGTAAACTCTAACGAAACAGAATCGGATGCAATTATGATAGCAGGGTTGGTATGCAAGAACTTTAGTTTTACACATTCCCGTCCCGATTCAGAAGGCGACTTATTAAATTATTTTGAAAAACAAAATTTAGTCGCAATTTCCGATGTGGATACGCGTGCTTTAGTAAGTTATATTCGTGATAATGGCGCACAAAATGCTGTTATATGCTCCGATGGGACACCAATCGATGCATTGAAAAAGCAATTAGCTCAAGTCCCTGATATGAAAGGACTCGAGTTGGCCTCAAAAGTTTCAACGCAAGAACCTTACTTTTTTGGAGATGAAAAGGCAAGCCATAAAATTGCAGCACTTGATCTCGGAATCAAACGTAATATTTTACGTAATCTAGCAAAGAGAGATTGTTATATCAAGGTTTTCCCTTATAATGCTTCTTTTGCCGATTTAGCTTCTTTTGAACCGGATGGATATTTCTTGTCGAATGGTCCCGGAGATCCAGATCCACTTACACAAGTACAAGAAACTGCTCGTCAAATGATCGCATCTAACAAACCTGTATTCGGTATTTGTTTGGGACATCAAATTCTTGCTTTGGCAAATGGAATTGCCACTTATAAAATGTTTAATGGACATCGAGGAATCAATCATCCCGTTATGAATATGATGACTGGAAAAGGTGAAATTACTTCGCAGAATCACGGATTTGCCGTTAATCGCGAACAGTTGGAACAGCATCCTGACCTAGAAATAACTCATTATCATTTGAACGATCAGACCGTGGCAGGAATGCAAATGAAAAGTAAAAATTGTTTTTCAGTACAGTATCACCCGGAAGCAAGCCCTGGACCACACGATTCCTCGTATTTGTTTGATACTTTTATTGAAAAAATTCAAGAAACGAAACTTACAGAAGTTTAATCTACATTCGTAAATTTCTCATACAAATCCTCAAATTCTATATTGTTTTTAAGGAATTGACTGTTGGTAATATACCAGCGTTTTACTAAATCACTTTTTTTGACTTGTAACTCATAGAGTGTGTCAAAAAAAGTGTTTTTTATTTCATTAAAACGACGAACTTCCGCATTATAATCTTCTACATTTATTTGTTCGTTGCTTTCTAAGAATTTCTTTTTAATCTTTTGAAAATCATCATAAACCGTCACATATTGTTGAAATAAAGGTTGGATGGTTTCATTTTGTTTGATAATGAAATTAACTAATTCAACATTAGCCTCAATCATCGATTGGTCTTCATAATCGTCTTTGTATAAATCAGTTTTTACCAACGATTCCTGAGCAACTCCACTCATAAAATTCATGCATTCTAAAACTTTATCAGTATCTCTGTATTTCAATAGTTGCACAAGTTTATCATCAAGTACATTAATTTTATAGAAAATTAAGTTCTGATATGCGTTGTATTCAAAAACATTACGCTTGTTAAAATTGCGAATGATAATTTTGTGTTTTAACCCAAATTCTTTTTTGGCAGTTTCATACGCTAATATTTCAGCATAGTATTTTGAAATTTCTAATTCTTTGTAGGCAAAATTTTTAAAAATTTCCGAGTAATCTAAGCCACTTTGAAGATGATAGTCATTGAGTTTGAGCGATTTGTTTTTTAATAACTCAACCGTTTTTTGATTGAGACGAATAAAGGCATCACGCAAACCAGTATCACCTTCAACACCAACATCATTGCGAAGTAGGTTCACATTGATATCTTCAAGCTTAAGATAAATACGTTCTAATGTCGTATTGACACGAGAATCGGGTGTAAAGTCGATAATCGATTTGGAATATTCCATTAGCGACTCTTTCACAAACAATTCATTTTTGCCAAAGTCGTTGATGTAGGCTTTGGCGTTGCGGTAATTTTGGGCAAAAAGGATAGTACTACAAAAGAGTAGCCACGTAAAAACTATTAATTTAAGTAGGTTTTTCATTCCTTAATTTGTTTGATTATGATTTGGTTAGGTAAAAATACACTATTTATAGGTTATCTTCCAAATATAATATCGATAAAAATACTAAAAACATCGGTGTAAGTGTTGAAAATTATTAAAAAGTAAGAAATAACGTATAAATAACACAATTTTATTTTTCTATTCTTACAGAATTTTGCAAGGGTTATTTAGCTAAAACGATTGAGTTTATAAGTTTTTATAGAATTGATAAATTAGTCGGTAACGATTAATTAAATTTGTGAAATAAACAACGAATAACTATTAAATTCATACATAATGAGTATTATTATTAAAGTACATGCGCGTCAAATATTAGATTCACGTGGAAATCCAACGGTTGAAGTCGATGTAATTACTGAAAACGGTGTTTTAGGTCGTGCAGCTGTACCTAGTGGTGCGTCAACGGGTGAACATGAAGCAGTAGAATTGCGTGATGGCGGTAAAAATTACATGGGTAAAGGTGTTTTAAAAGCTGTAGATAATGTAAATACTAAAATCGCCCCAGAAATTATCGGTACTTCTGTTTTTGAACAAAATGCTATAGATAAATTAATGATTGAATTGGATGGAACGGCTAATAAATCAGTTTTAGGTGCCAATGCCATTTTAGGCGTTTCTTTAGCCGTTGCAAAAGCTGCTGCGAATGAATTAGGGATGCCATTATACCGTTATGTAGGTGGCGTTTCGGCAAATACTTTGCCAGTGCCTATGATGAATATTATCAATGGAGGATCACATTCCGATGCACCTATCGCTTTTCAAGAGTTTATGGTTATGCCTGTAAAAGCAAAATCGTTTACACATGCCATGCAAATGGGTACGGAGATTTTTCATAATTTAAAAAAGGTGTTGCACGATCGTAATTTGTCAACTGCTGTAGGTGACGAAGGAGGTTTTGCACCCAATTTAGCTGGAGGTACTGAAGATGCATTAGATTCCATCAAATTAGCCGTTGAAAAAGCGGGATATACATTTGGTGATGATGTGAAAATTGCTTTAGACTGTGCTGCTTCTGAATTTTATGTAAACGGAAAATACGATTATACAAAATTTGAAGGAGCGCAAGGCAAAGTGCGAACTTCTGCGGAACAAGCGGATTATTTAGCAGAATTAGCTGCAAAATATCCTATCGTTTCAATCGAAGATGGAATGTATGAAGATGATTGGGAAGGTTGGAAAATGTTAACGGATAAAATCGGTGATAAAGTCCAACTAGTTGGTGATGATTTATTTGTAACCAATGTAAGTCGCTTATCAACGGGAATTGAAAAAGGAATTGCCAATTCAATTTTAGTAAAAGTAAATCAAATTGGAACACTTTCTGAAACAATTGCAGCAGTATCGATGGCGCACAATGCAGGCTACACGTCAGTAATGTCACATCGTTCTGGTGAAACGGAAGATACAACCATCGCTGATTTAGCGGTAGCATTAAACTGTGGACAAATTAAAACAGGTTCTGCTTCCCGTTCAGATCGTATGGCAAAATATAACCAATTACTTCGTATTGAAGAAGAATTGGCAGAAACCGCCTATTTCCCAGCTGAAAAAGCGTTCAAACAACGTTCTTAATCACGGAAAAATAACTTCAAAAACCCTGCTTTTCAACGAGTAGGGTTTTTTTGTCTTCAAATTCTCGGTTTTCAACTGCAAATGCTCATTGGCTCGTGTGGGGTTGAAGTATTTATTTATCTTTGATTCTCCAGATTTTTAGAATGATGCGAACCTACTTATGGATTTTACTTTGCTTTGGACTCGGAAGTGCTTTGGCACAAAATCGAGCCGCAGATAGTATTCAAAAAATACTACGGAAAGAGCATAACGAAATCAATCGCGTACAATTACTCAATGCGTTAAGTGATGCCTACAAGCCGAGTGAGCCTTTAAAAATGCGCCAATTTGGACAGCAAGCGCAAGAGTTAGCGCTCAAAATTGGTGATAATATTGGGGAAGGAAATGCCCTTATCAACCTTGGAAATTCCTATGTACTCCAGTCGGATTACCGAAAAGCTTTAGCCTTATTTCAAAAAGCAAAGGCCATTTTTGAATCAGAAAATCAAACCAATCCAGATGTTAAAATTGGTTTAGCCAAATCGCTTGGTAGTTTGGGGATTATTTTTTCTGAACAAAGTAACTACACCAAAGCACTTGAATTTTATCTAAAAGCGGTTACTATTTACGACGCGCTTGGAGAACAAGATCGATGTGCCCGATTGTATAACAATATTGGGGTATTGTATCAATCCCAAAAATCGTATTTCAAAGCCTTATCGTATTTTGCAAAAACCGAAAAATTACTGCAGCAAAAAAATGATCCCATTCTAGGGGTTACCTATACCAATATTGGAAATTCATACAGAGGACAAGGGCAGTTGGAAAAGGCAAACAGCTATTACAACAAGGCGAAAGTAATCTTGATTAAAAATAAAGATGCCCGTGGTTTAGGTGAATTATACAATAACTTAGGACTGCTTTTTCAAGATTCAAAAAAGGAAGCAGAAGCATTGCAAGCATGGAATGCTGCTGAAAAAGAGTTTACAGCATTTGGAGAAACTTTTGGTTTATCAGATACCTATTATTATTTAGCCGAATATTGGAAATCCAAAGGAAATTCAACCTCTGCACGATATTATGCGGAAAAAACAAAAGCATTAGCGCAAACCAATCAAGTTTTGGAACAACAAATGCTTGTTGAAAAATTACTGAGTGAATTGGCTGAAAAAGAAGGCGATTTAAAAGAGTCCTACCAGCATTTTAAAGCGTATTCACAATTAAAAGACAGTATTCAAAATGAAGCCTCGATTCGAAGAGGAGTGGAAGCTGAATTGAATTTTGAGTTTGATAAACGCAATTTGATGCAAAAAGAAGCGCTGTTGAAAAAGGATTTACTTTTGCAGGAAACAGCAAAAAGAAACCGCTTGCAATTGATTTATTCGGTATTAATTGCGGTGCTCTTGTTTGGACTTGGGTTTCTGTGGTACAATCGTTTACAGATTAAAAAAACACTTACTTTACAAAAAGAACTCGCAGAATATGAGCAAAAGGCCTTACATTTACAAATGAATCCGCATTTTGTATTTAACTGTTTGGGTTCGATTTCAAGTTTTATCGTTAATAATGGGAAAGAATCGGCGGTAAAATACTTGGCCAAATTTTCAAAATTAATGCGTCTTACTCTTGAATTTTCAAAAGAGTCGTTGATTTCAGTAGATAAAGAAATAGATGCATTGCAAAATTATCTGGAATTGGAACAACTGCGTTTTAATTCTGTATTTACATTTACCATTGAAAAATCAGAAGAAATTGAAGACAATATGGGATTACCTCCTTTATTAATTCAACCTTTTGTAGAGAATGCAATTATTCACGGAATCGTTCCCAAAAAACATTCAGGTGAAATTACAATTCAGTTTGATGTGGTGGACGAGCAATTGAAATGTTATGTCACAGATAATGGAATAGGTATTACAGCCTCTCAAAAAATTAAAGAGAAATCAGTTTCTGTGCATAAATCAATGGCTATTGAGATTATTCGAATGCGTTTGGAGAAAATAGCATCCACAACTGGTAAATCAGCAGGGGTGGCGATTAATGAGTTAACACAAAACGGACAAGTGATGGGTACTGAGGTAGTATTGTCCATTCCGTTACAATTTTTAGAGCAATAATATGAGAATCACGGCACTTTTAATCGACGACGATCCTATTCTACGCAGTGGAATGAAAGGACTTTTATCTATGGTTGCTCCTGAAGTTGAAATTGTTGCCGAAGCCGAAGATGTTCAATCTGGAATAGCCGCCATTGAGAAGTGGAAACCCCAACTCCTTTTTTTGGATATTCAATTGAATGACGGTACCGGTTTTGATGTGCTCGAACATTTTACCCAAAGTACAACCCGCTTGGAAAGTCAGGTTGTATTTATTACCGCTCACGAACAATACGCTGTAAAAGCTTTTCGATTTAGTGCTTTAGATTATTTGTTGAAGCCCGTTGATCCCGATGATTTACGTTCAGTAGTTGAAAAAGTAAAAAAATCCCAAGACGATTCAACCGGTATTTCCCACGTTGAATTGCTTTTGGAAAATATAAAAAGACAAACCAATAGTTTTAAACGGATTGCTTTAACCAATTCGGATGGTATTCATTTGTTTGAAATCGCAGATATTATTCGTTGTGAAAGTGAGGATAATTATACTACTTTTTACATTCGAAATAATAAGCCTGTGTTGGTGTCTCGAACGTTAAAAGAGTTTGAAGAATTATTGCGCGATCACGGTTTTGTGCGCATTCATCAATCGCACTTAATCAATTTGACATTTTTGAAAAGTTATGTCAAGAAAAATGGCGGCTATGTGATTATGGCAGATCAAACCCATTTGCCTATATCGCAACGCAACAAAGAACGTTTACAAGAATTGATAACAAAAACATTATAAATCCAGGCGTATGAAGCAACTTTTACTATTCTGGGTTCTATGGGGGGGGCTAACCATGTCGGCACAAAATGTGTCGGTGCCGGATCTTATTTTTAAAAATAAATTAATCGCTACATCTTGTGCCGATTTGAATAATGATGGGATCTATGATGGTGATGTAGATACCAATGATGATGGCGAAATTCAAGTGTCGGAAGCGCAAGCTGTACACCGTTTGAAAATTAATAATACGTCATTCCCAAATGCGAATTCAATAACTGATTTGACAGGATTGGGTTCTTTTTCTAATGTGAAAGAAATTCAACTAGGTTACAATGCATTGTCCAACTTTAATGTAGCCTTACCTAATTTAGAAGTTCTTAAAATAAATCAGAACGCAATCTCGAATTTAGATTTGTCGGGATTACCACTTTTAAAAGATTTGGATTGTTCCAATAATCAGCTTACATCATTGGATTTACAGTCGGTTGGTTTATTAGAGACATTAAAAGCGGATAATAATGCATTACAAAATCTCAATTTAGAGTTTGTTACAAATTTATCGACTTTGTCAGTGCAAGCTTGTCAATTGACTGCATTGGATTTAAATCAGGTGCCGAATTTGATTTATTTAAAATTATCTGACAATGCTTTTGTACCCAATTTAAATCCTCTAGTAAATTTAAAGACCTTGTTGGCTCGTGGTATGGGTCTAACTTCCATTGACTTAACAACAAACGTCAATTTGTTGCTACTTGATTTAAGTGAAAATGAATTTCAAAACCTGACGTTACCCCATTTACCTCAATTAAATACTTTAACATTGAGCAACTGTAATGTATTGCAAAGTGTCAATGTTGATGCGCTACCGGCTCTGACTTTTTTAGAAATTAGTAATGCGCCTCAATTGCAATTTATTAATGCAAAAAACGGTAGAACAACCTATCAGATGGTGTCGTTACAAAGTCTTGATGCACTTCAATACATCTGTACAGATCAAGCTACAATTGACGAATTCCAATTAGCACTCAGCCAAGCAGGAAGTAATAATGCTCAAGTAAACGACTATTGTACGATTCAACCGGGAGGGAATTACAACACAGTCACCGGACTCTTTCGATTTGATGCGAACCAAAACGGATGTGACACAACAGATAATGTGGCTTCGTTTGTAAAATTAAATATCCAAAGTGTAGGTGAATACGGAACGACGTTTAGTGGTGAAGGTAATGGATTTGTGATGTATCCTACTTTAACGAATACGCCCTATCAAATTCTTCCTCAACTGGAGAATCCGAATTATTTTACAGTCAATCCATCAGCTGTAACTATCAATTTTTCTCAGCCCGCGAATCAAATTTCAAACAATGATTTTTGTGTAAGTGCCAATGGCGTTTATCCAGATGGTGAAATAACCATTGCGCCTGAAGTACGTTTACGTCCGGGCTACACAAGTAAAATGCGACTGTTGCTTCGTAATAAAGGCAATCAAGTTTTAGATGGGAATTATTTTTTGAATTTTGATGCAGGAAAGGTTACTGTAATTTCTACTTCGGTTGCACCTACAAATCAAACTCAAGGGCAATTGGTATGGGTATATAACAATTTACAGCCGTTTGAAACACGATTGATCGAACTTGAAGTCTATGTGAATTCCCCAAATCAATCGCCTGCCGTAAATGTGGGTGATGCCTTGCAATTTGAAGTAGGAATGACACCAAATACGGATGCACAACCTCAAGACAATCATTTGGTATATACAAGTACAACCGTTTCAACCTATGAGCCTAATAATATTATTTGTTTAGAAGGGAATCAGTTGCCAGTGAGTGCTGCGGGGTCTTTTTTACATTATATGGTTAATTTTGAAAATATGGGAACACAAACGGCTCAACAAGTCGTTGTGCGTTTAAATATTAATCCAGCGCAATACACTGTTGATTCAGTTCAGTTGTTAGAGACTTCTGCCACGAGTTATACCCGTCAAAAAGATAATATTGTAGAAATCTTTTTCCCAAACTTACAAGTAGATACAGGAGGTCACGGGAATGTATTGATGAAAGTTCGCTCCAAGGACAATCTAAATAATGGTGATTTCGTAAATGGTCGAGCAGATATCTTTTTTGATTATGGCAATCCATTGGATACAGGAATTACACAAACGGTATATCAAGATTTAAGTACGGTTATCCCCACATCGGGGTTCAATTGTGTTGTAGGTCCTAATCCAATCACTAAAACGGTTGAGATTTCTGCCAATAGTACAATAGAAAAAGTTGAAGTGTTTGATGTACAAGGTCGCTTATTACAAATTCACTTGGATAATGAATCTTCAACAACTCTTGATTTTTCATTACGAGAGGTGGGTGTATATTTCCTTCGTGTATATTCAACTACAGGTGTAGTAACTAAAAAAGTAATTAAAGAATAAAATAAACGGAAACCTCGACTTCTATTAGAGTGTCGAGGTTTTTTAATGTATTCTATTTTTCAGCTATAGTAATCTTGCAAATTTTATTGTTTTTTTAACGAAATCGTTAGAATCTTTCTTTTTTAATTCGGTCTTAATTCTCTAAATTTGTTAAATTATTATTTATCAGATTTAATTTCCTATTTATATCATGTCAAAAACTGCAATATTAGAGTTGGATGGCCAAAAATATGAGTTCCCAGTAATTGTTGGGAGTGAAAATGAAGCAGCCATCGACATTGAAAAATTACGTGCTCTTACAGGCGCGATAACAATTGACCCAGGATACAAAAATTCAGGTTCATGTGAAAGTAAAATTACATTCTTAGATGGAGAAGAAGGTATTCTTCGTTACCGAGGTTTCTCAATTGAAGAATTAGCAGAGAAAGCAAGCTTCCTAGAAGTTTCTTATTTGTTGATTTTTGGAGAATTACCAACGCAAGCGCAATTGAATCAGTTTGAAGAGGATATTCGCAAGTATACTTTGGTTAATGAAGAGATGAAAAACATCATTGATGGTTTTCCGAAAACTGCCCATCCAATGGGAGTTCTTGCTTCATTGACAAGTGCGTTAACTGCATTTAATCCAAAATCGGTTGATCCACACAATGAAAAAGAAATGTACATTGCTGTTTGTAAAACGATGGCAAAGTTCATTGTGATTGCAACATGGACGTACCGTAAGTCAATGGGATATCCTTTAAATTATTATGATAATACAAAAGGATATGTAGAGAATTTCATGCGTTTAATGTTTGAATTGCCTACAGGTCCTTACATTACTGATCCTGTTATTGTGGATGCTTTAGATAAGCTTTTCATTTTACACGCAGATCATGAGCAAAACTGTTCCACATCAACGGTTCGTATCGTTGGTTCATCTCATGCAGGATTATTTGCATCGATATCAGCAGGTGTATCGGCATTATGGGGTCCACTTCACGGAGGTGCAAATCAAGCCGTATTAGAAATGTTAGAGCAAATTAACAATGATGGTGGAGATGTTGCTAAATACGTTTTAAAAGCTAAAGATAAAGATGATCCATTCCGTTTAATGGGCTTTGGTCACCGTGTGTACAAAAATTTCGATCCAAGAGCAAAGATTATCAAAAAAGCAGCTGATGAGGTTTTAACTAAATTAGGTGTAAATGATCCATTATTGGATATCGCAAAACAATTGGAACAAGTTGCGCTAGAAGATGAATATTTCAAATCACGTAATTTATATCCAAACGTAGATTTCTATTCAGGGATTATTTACCGTGCTTTAGGAATTCCAACTGAAATGTTTACTGTAATGTTCGCCATTGGTCGTTTACCAGGTTGGATTGCGCAATGGAAGGAAATGCGTGTGAATAAAGAACCAATTGGTCGCCCACGTCAAGTGTATACCGGTTATCCATTACGTCCATTTGTTGACATTAATAAGCGTTAATTCGGTAATATTTACTGTATATAAGTTTAGAAACTCCCTTCGGGGAGTTTTTTTTGTTTCATTCTATATTTGTAAGAAAAATAATATATAAAAATAAAATACATGTAATACATCGATTTTAACATGTATTTTATCGTTGACGGTAGGGAAATTTTATGTTACTTTGTTTTACACAAAACACACATTATTATTAAGTCAAACTCAACTAAGAAATCAAGATGTAAAAATTACAAAAACTAACCCGTCCCAAATCTAAACTATCGCCTATGAAAACGAAAAAAACTACTTTAGTATGGTTGTGCCTGACCTTAGGTGCTCCTTTTATGTTTTTCGCACAAACAACAACTACAACACAAACCTTCAACAACACGTTTTATGGACAAAATTCTGGGATTAACAATTCTGGGAATTTCAGTTGTGGATTTGGTGTAAACACCCTAATGAACAACGGAGGGAATAGTAATACTGGTTTTGGTATTCAAGCCCTTATGAGTCCGAAAGGTGGTTTCAATGCTGCTTTTGGAGCAAGCTCAATGAAAAATAATGATTCAGGTTCGCTTAATTCTGCCTTCGGAACCCGAACTCTTGAAAATAATTTATCAGGAAGTTTTAATGTGGCGATAGGACACCGCACGATGGGTGATTTGACTGAACCCGGAAATATGAATACCGCCATTGGTTATTCTGCCTTAAAAATAAATGTTGGTGATGGGAATATCGCATTAGGGTATTTTTCACCTAGACATTTAGCTTCAGGAAATAACAATATTTTTATTGGTACAGAAACAGCTGCCAACCTTGAACGCGGAAGCGGGAATGTTTTTTTAGGTAAAGTAAGCGTAAATCCATTTGCATCAAGTGCAGTTCAGATTGGTAATGATGCAGATAAAACCATTGTTTTTGCAGATGGTTATGGTACACAGCGCTTAACGATTTCAAATACAGGTAATGTAGGTATCGGTTTAGGAAATAATGTTTTGTCATCTAACCGACTCGAAGTAAATGGTGGAGTAGTAATTGGTAAAAGTTTTGTATCAAATGCTAGTCCGATGGCCGGATTCACAGCACCTTCTAATGGAATGCTTGTTGAAGGAAGAATCGGTGTTGGCAATACTACTCCTGGAAATAAAGTTGAAATTACTCATGGAACAACAGGTTTTTCAGGTTTGCGTTTCACTAATTTAACTAATGCTTTTGTTCCAGCAGCAGCAAGTACTACCCGTAAATTTTTAACCGTAAATGCTACCGGTGATGTAGTGTTAGAAAATGTGGGTACGACAAATATTCTTAGTTCTAATCAAAATACATTAACAAGTACTGTTAATGGTGTAGCATCAAGTGCTCCCATTGTAAATTCAGTAACTACAATTTTTGCTGAAAATAATCAATTAACTACAATTGTAAATGGAATTGCAAGCACACCAGTTACTATTCCAATCCCAACAGATTCTGATGCACAATCATTGACTTTAGCGGGAAATGTATTGTCCATCTCCAACGGAAACTCAGTGACTTTACCAGCAGATGGTGATTCAAATCCAACCAATGAGTTACAAACATTGACACAAAACGGTAATGTGGTAACCTTATCAAATGGAGGAGGTAGCTTTACTCTACCAACAGATACGGATACCGACGCACAAACTTTAGCTTTAGCTGGAAATGTGTTATCAATCTCAAACGGTAACTCAGTGACTTTACCAGCAGATGGTGATTCTAATCCGACTAATGAGTTACAAACACTAACACAAAACGGTAATGTGGTAACCTTATCCAATGGAGGTGGAACTTTTACCTTGCCAACAGATACGGATACCGATGCACAAACCTTATCTTTAGCAGGTAATGTATTGTCTATATCCAATGGAAATAATGTGACTTTGCCACAAACAATTATTCATGGTGGTCCTAATATTACGGTTACAGGTAACGGAACTTCTACAACTCCCTACCTTATCTCTTCCTTAGATACAAGCATCTATTCTGCGAATGGTAGCATCAATCAAGCTACCACAACAGGACCCAATCGTGTAGTCAATATGAACAGCAGAAATATTTGGTTCAATACTTCTACAAGCACTGTAAATGGTAAAATTTATATTGGAAATACTACTGCTTATCCAACAACAACTGGAAATTATCGTTTATACGTTGAAGGAGGTATTTTAACTGAAAAAGTAAAAGTGGCTTTACGCAGTTCAAATAACTGGGCAGATTATGTATTTGCAGAAGATTATAAACTAATGCCTTTGAAAGAAGTAGCATCGTTTATCCAAAAAAATAAACATTTACCAGGTGTAGCATCAGCAGAGCAATTGGCTTCTGAAGGTTTAGATTTAGCAGCTATGCAAGCGAAACACATGGAGAAAATTGAAGAATTGACTCTTTATGTTATCGATCAAGATAAAAAAATCGAAACACAACAAGCTACTTTAAATCAACAACAAAAAGAAATTGAGAACTTAAAAGCTCAAGTTGAATTGTTAATCCAAAAAATGAAGTAAGATGAAAAAGGTACTATATCTCCTTGGGATTGGTGCCCTGCTGCTGAACACTTCATACGGACGGGCACAAGTTCAGGAATACCTGGACGATGAAAATAAAAGAATCGAAATGACTACGGTCATCGAACGAGAAGTGGAACAATTTGTAGAAGCAAATTTCACCAAATATCGTTTGTCTAAAATAACAACTGAACAAACAATTCAAGACCTCAGAACCCATGAGGATTTTACCGATGCAGAAATTGAAAAAGCTTTGATTGCTGCCAAACGTAACGAATTAAGAAAGTTGTTTTTTACTAAATTTCCAGAAAAGACTGCTTACTATCGCGCAGGAAGTATTCCAGTGAGTGCCCAACAGACTTGTGTAAATGGAGATTTTGAAGACGGAACAGCAGGCTACACCTTTTGGGCCGATTTGCATCCACAGCCACAATCTGGGACAGCATTCTTTCAATCTTGTGCAACGCCAACGGCCTTGACCACAACCAATGTGTTGACACCCACAGTTAATAATTTTAACTCACGTGCCACTTTGATTGATAGTAATGCCGCCAATTACCAGCAATTTGATCCTGTGTTGGCCGGACTTGGGGTAAATATTCCCACTTTAAATAATAATGGAGGAACACGCTGTATCAAATTGAATAATACAGGTGGAATGGGTTCGTCTGACTTGTCTACCGTGTCGCGCTATTTTCCTGTGATTAATGAAGCTACTTTGGACTTCAATTTCTCATTAATCATGGATAATAAACCGGATCATGAACAAGATATTCAGCCGTATTTTCGTGCACGTGTGAAAGATATTAATGGAAATGTTGTCGATGAGTTTTGTATTATCGCCAATCCAGACAACTGTTTATTTAATCGTATCAATGTAAGCTCCAATCGTCGCGTATTATATACAGGTTGGGTTTGTGCTCGCCTAAATGTAGGTGAATTGTTAGGACAGCCTGGGATTTTAGAATTATCTGTAAGTGATTGTCAGCCATCGGCTCACTTTGGTACGGTTTATATCGATAATGTTTGTGGTATTATTTGTGGTTCACCTTCTTTGGGAGCCTTAAATATTAATCCCATTCAGTTAAATTGTCCTACCAGTACATCTACAGATCCTATTCAAGTTTGTGGAACATTCAGTCCGCCAGCGAATGCAACCTTAAGTACTTTGGTACTACAAGTGATGCAAGGAAATACAGTAGTAGGAACGGTAAATGCTCCGACTACTCAAACTGGTGGAAACTTCTGTTTTAACTTGCCTCCGAATATTTTTGGAACCAATCCACAAGGTGATTTTGAGTTTCATATTGAAGCCACCTTTAGTGTGAACTGTCCTGCTGGTACGTTCTATTATACCATAACTGATGAGTCTGCAGCAATTGGCCCCGATGTAACATTTCAGAATTGTTGTTTGCCAACCTTAACGTTGGTTTCTCCAGCAGATGATACCAGTAACAACGGTCCGTTGGCGAATAAACAAAAAGAACGCTCGGATTGGATTCGTGCTTCCAATGTTATTTTGCAAGGAAACAATGGCGTTGGGAATGGCGTAGTGTATCATGCGGGTAATTTTGTAGAATTACTGCCCGGATTCGAGGCTGTTACAGGTTCGCACTTCGCAGCTTATCCAGAAGGATGTAGTGGAAATTATTTATATAAAACTTCTGCTTATGAAACCAAACCTGAGGAAGAAGCTAACGTAGATTTGATTCCTGAAGAAATAAATTTAGAACGCATTGGAAATGGCTTTACTTTAGTGCCAAATCCAAGTCATAGTCAGGTTGAAATTGCTGTTGATGAAGGAGAGTTTAATGGTTTTACCATCACAACGATTGATGGGAAAACGGTAATGCAGCAAAATGTTACCGCATCAAGTCGCCATAAAGTAGATGTAAGTGCTTATGTGAATGGGGTTTATATCGTTACGATTAATTTGACCAATGGTGATGTGATTTCAGAGAAATTGATTAAAAATTAAAGGTATTCGTTACTTACTAACAAAGCTTCGTCGTTCGGCGGAGCTTTTTTATATTTGTCCAAAGCCAACAACAAATTTATGCTACAATTAAATGTCAAAAATGAAACGTCACGCTTGAGGGCCGTGGTGTTGGGTACTGCTGTAAGTAACGGACCAACACCGACTGCCGAAGAAGCCTATGATCCAAAGTCGTTGGAGCATATACTCGCAGGAACCTATCCTGTAGAAGTGGATATGGTTAATGAAATGGAAGCTTTTCATCACGTATTTCAAAAATATGACGTACAAGTGTACCGTCCAGAAATTATTGAAAACTACAACCAAATCTTTTCTAGAGATATTGGTTTTGTGATCGAAGATACCTTTATCAAAGCGAATATCTTGCCCGATCGCGAACGAGAATTGGATGCGATTCAATATGTTATCGATCAAATAGATCCTAACAAAGTGAAACGTCCACCTGAGGAAGTGCATATTGAAGGTGGCGATGTGATGCCTTGGAACGATTATATTTTTATTGGAACATACAAAGGTTCGGATTATAAAGATTATATCACGGCGCGCACCAATTTACAAGGAGTGGAGTATATCCAAAGTTTGTTTCCGAATAAAAAAGTGAAAGCCTTTGATTTGGTTAAATCCAAGTTGGAAGCCCGCGATAATGCCCTGCATTTGGATTGTTGTTTTCAGCCGATTGGTAAAGATAAAGGGATCATATACAAAAGCGGATTTCGCGAAGAAGCCGATTATGTGTTTTTGTTGAAAATGTTTGGCAAAGAAAATCTATTCCACATCACACGGGATGAAATGTATCATATGAATTCCAATGTGTTTTCCATTGCAGAAGATGTGGTTGTTTCAGAGCGAAATTTCACCCGATTGAATACTTGGTTGCGTAGCAAAGGATTTACGGTGGAAGAAATTCCCTATGCTGAAATAGCCAAACAAGAAGGCTTGTTGCGTTGCTCGACATTGCCATTAATCCGGGATTGATTTTAACCCGTCCGCGTGAGGGATAGGAGCAAGGTGCCGCGCACCGCGGATAGCCCGACCCGAAGGGCACGCCCAAATGAAATTTTAAATTATAATATTATAAATTCCAAACTTTAAATTCTAAATTCCAAACTCTAAATTCTGAAATCTAAATTTTAATCCGGGGAAGCCCAAATACTGAAAATATGAATCAAACAACGAACTCCATATTGATGATTCGTCCGGTAGCGTTTCGAATGAACGAACAAACCGCGGTGAACAATTATTACCAAAAAGTGTTGGATGGCTTATCGACTGAAACGGTAAATGCTAAAGCGCAAGAAGAGTTTGATGCTTTTGTGCAAAAATTGCGAATGGCTGGGGTTGATGTGATTGTGGTTGAAGATACTTTAGAGCCCAATACGCCCGATAGTATTTTTCCAAACAACTGGATTTCGTTTCATGAAACGGGCGATGTTGTTTTGTATCCAATGTTTGCGGAAAACCGCCGTGCAGAGCGCCGTGAGGATATCTTGGATATTTTAGAAGAAAAAGGTTTTACGTTGAACGATATCATGGATTATACTTCGGCAGAGGAAGACAATATCTTTCTGGAAGGAACCGGAAGTTTATTGCTCGATCGTCAAAATGGGAAAGCCTATTGTGCTTTGTCGCCGCGCGCCGATGAAGAATTGATGATTGAATTCTGTGAAGATTTTGAATACACACCGGTTATTTTTGAAGCGTTTCAGACGGTTGATGGCGAACGAAAATTGATTTATCATACCAATGTCATGATGTGTATTGGCGATACCTTTGCGGTGATTTGTGCCGATTGTATTGATGATAAAAAAGAGCGTAAAATGGTTTTGGATTCGTTGCGAAGTGATGAAAAAGACATCATTTTAATTACCGAAGATCAAGTGAATAACTTTGCAGGCAACATGCTCGAAGTGAAAGGCGCTGATGGGAAACGGTATTTAGTGATGAGTTCGTCAGCGTATCAAGCCTTGACCAAAAAGCAAATAGCTCAAATCGAGCAGCATGTTACGATTTTGCATTCGAGTTTAGACACTATTGAAGCCTGTGGCGGTGGAAGTGCCCGTTGCATGATGGCGGAAGTGTTTTTGCCGAAAAATTAAAAATAGAAAAAATATAAAAATCCCAAGTTCTAATGAAGTTGGGATTTTTTTTAGCGTTTGATGAATTGATAACCTCCTTTTACAGCTCCCCAAACTTGTTTTCCATTCTTATCAAAACCTTGATCCCAAGATAATATCGAATTTTCGGTAACAGTAACTGTAGAGTTGGCCCAACTTGCACCACGTAATTCACTGGGACAAGTTTTGTCTCCCGTTGCTCCTTGGAATTGGTTTTTACTTATTCGCGTGAGCACAACTTCACAACCCGATTTTAATTCAATATCTTGTTCAGTCAATTGGTCATATGACTCTGGAGTGGCCCATTTCCCAATCCATGCTTTTTCATCTTTTAGGGTGTAAATTTGACTGATAAATTGGTCACCTTGTTGGGTTAACTTATAAATTCGAACACGATAGGGTTTGTCTTGTTTGTCGAATAATGCTTGTTCTACAAACAAATAATTTCCTTTCGATTTCCATATTGGCGTCATTCGTAAGGAGATGTTAAAATACTCTTTGTCTTCTGATGCTTGTTTTTCAGAAGTGTAATGACCTTGCATTATAGTAACTAATTCAGCTAATTCAGGACTGTTTTTAAATAATGTTTCTTGCCTAGATTTACAGCTTGTAACAAAAAGAAGTATAAGAAAAGGGATGAAATATTTCATAAATTAAAAATTGAAGTCTTTGATAATGCTTGATATAGCACTGATGATGTATTGAATTCCGATGGCAATTGTTAAGAAGCCGACGATGCGAGAAATCGCTACAATTCCTGAAGCTCCCAAGTATTTAGCGAGATAGTGCGCACTGCGTAAAATGATGAAAATCAAAAGCGCCACTGCGACTATTGCCAAACACGAAGCGATAATGTCATTGGTACTATGGTGTTCTTGGTAATACGCAATTAAAAGAGAAATCGAACCGGGTCCGGCCAACATCGGCATCGCTAACGGAGTAAGCGCAATGCTGTCGCGCTGTTGCGCTTCTTCTTCGGCTTTTTTATCCAATCCTTTGTTGCGGCTAAATTTACCATTGAGTAAACCAAAACCCGAACTGGCAATAATGATGCCGCCTGCAATTCGGAGAGCGGGAATGGTAATTCCAAAGAACGTAAGTACATACTGACCTACAAAAAAGGAAATGATTAAAATCAAAAATACATTAATAGCGGTCCACATGGATACTGTGGAGCGCTCGCCTTTGGTGTAGTCTTGTGTTAAAGCTACAAATATGGGTACTGTACCGATAGGGTTCAATACGGAGAATAAGGCGGCTAATAAGAAAATGAATTCGCTCATGGGACAAAGGTAAGGGAACGATCTTTTAGTTGTATTTTTGTAGAGAAAAATTAACCGTTACTTATGAAAACCGTAATCTTAGGCGCTTCTTCCAATCCCGATCGATACAGTTATCGCGCTTTACATAGTTTGTTAAAACACAACCATGAAGTAATCGCCATAGGACGAAAAGCAGAAGTTGTGGAAGGTGTTCCGATTCAAACAGGATTACCAGAGGTTACCGCTGTAGATACGGTGACGTTATACCTTAACCCTACGCATCAACAAGCCTATTATGCATATATCATTGCAATGAAACCACGCCGTGTGATTTTCAATCCTGGGACAGAAAATCCGGGTTTTTATGCGCAGTTAATCCAGCATCAAATTCAGGTTGAGGTGGCTTGTACCTTAGTACTATTAGCAACCAATCAGTATTAAAAACGCGTTTCGGTTTCGGCGGGTTTACTGATGATAAGCAAGCCGATGAATGTGAATAATCCGTTGACAATGATCAATTCGTTATCAAATTGATAGTCGCCAAACAGTTCTTTGGTAAAGGTTGTCATCGTCCAACACAATAGGGGAGCAAGAATACAAACAAAGGGTACCCATCGGTCGCGAACCGTTTTTGATTTCATGAACAATCCAAAACCGTAGAGTCCTAAAAGCGGGCCATAAGTGTAGCTGGCCACTTTAAAAATCATTTTTACGACCGAGTCATCATTGAGAACATTGAAAAGAATGATGACTAAGAAAAGTAAAAACGAAAATCCTAAATGTACTTTATGGCGAAGTTTCACCATTTCTTGGGGACTACGTTTGTTGTTTTCGGCTTTGTCCATTTGAAGAAAATCCACGCAATATGAGGTAGTCAAAGCAGTGAGTGCGCTATCTGTAGTAGCAAAAGTCGCAGCTGTGAGTCCGAGCAAAAAGGTCACCGCAGGAATGAGTTCGAGGTGATGAAAGGCAATCTCTGGGAACAGTAAATCCGTTCGCGCCACATCATTTACGGTTGGAATTTTAATGCCATTTTGGTCGGCATACAAATACAATAAGGCGCCCACACTTAAGAAAAATAAGTTGATGACCACAAAGATACCTGTGAAGGTAAACATGTTTTTTTGAGCTTCTTTGATGTTGGCACAACTCAAGTTCTTTTGCATTAGATCTTGATCCAAGCCTACCATGGCTATGGTTACAAAGATGCCACCTAAGATTTGTTTCCAAACAAAATTCCCTTTTAGGTAATCTTCATAGAAAAAGATTTTAGAATAACTGCTGTTTTTTACGGCTTCAAAGGCTTGAGTCGGACTGTAATTCAGGCTATTGCAAATGAAATATATCGTTAGAAATACAGAGGTTACCAGGAAAAAAGTCTGCAATGTATCGGTGATGATTATCGTTTTTAAACCGCCGCGATAGGTATACGCGAATATGAGTCCGAGCGAAATTAACACGGTAACAGCAAACGGAACATGAAATGCAGCAAATACATAGCGTTGCAATACCAAAACCACCAAATACAGTCGGAATGCTGAGCCGATTGTGCGGCTAATCAAAAAGATGGAGGCTGCAGTTTTGTAACTAACGGTTCCCAAGCGCTGTTCAATATAGCTGTAGATAGAAGTAAGGTTCATTCGGTAATACAGAGGGAGTAAAACCGTAGCTATGATTAAGAATCCGAGGGCATTCCCTAATACAAATTGAAAATAGGAAAATTGCGTTTCTGAATTTCCAACGGCACCGGGAACGGAGATAAAAGTTACGCCTGAAAGTGCTGTTCCAATCATTCCAAAGGCCACCAAATACCATTTGGAGTTTTTGTTGGCTTTGAAAAAAGTATCGTTGTCGGTCCCTTTTTTGCTGACCACATTGGAGATGAAGATTAGAATTCCGAAGTAAACAAGAATAATGGAAAGAATCAGTAACGGACTCATGAATGCTATTTTTAGTGTCGAAATGTACAAAAATAATGGTGCGTTTTTCAAATTATGTATTTTTGTCCCATGGAATTTTCATCAAAATTATTAGAAAAAGCAGTCAATGAAATGGCGCAATTGCCTGGTATTGGTAAGCGTACGGCTTTGCGATTGGTGTTGCATTTATTGAAACAACCCAGTGAGCAAACTCATTTTTTGGCGGAAGCATTGGTTCAGATGCGTGATGAAATTAAATTTTGTCAAAGTTGCCATAATATTGCGGATGTAGTCCTGTGTGAAATCTGCAGTAATTCGGCTCGAAATCATCAAATTATTTGTGTTGTTGAGGACGTTCGGGATGTAATGGCTATCGAAAATACCAATCAGTTTAAAGGAATTTACCATGTTTTGGGAGGCAAAATTTCACCCATAGACGGAGTTGGGCCGAGT
Organism: Bacteroidota bacterium; assembly: GCA_039798185.1. Classification (GTDB taxonomy): domain Bacteria; phylum Bacteroidota; class Bacteroidia; order Flavobacteriales; family Flavobacteriaceae; genus Flavobacterium. The sequence continues at coordinate 83,098 of JBDKGM010000053.1, read as the reverse complement.
CAGTTGAATATTGCAACTTTGGTTCAAAAAGTACAGTCGGGTAGTGTGGAGGAATTGATTTTTGCGTTGAGTTCGACTATGGAAGGCGATACTACCAATTTCTACATCTACAAACAGATCAAAGAATATGCGGTAAAAACCTCGACGATTGCACGTGGAATAGCAGTAGGGGATGAGTTGGAATATGCCGATGAAGTGACCTTGGGACGTAGTATTTTACACCGAATTCCGTTTGAAAATTCGCTTAAAAATAATTAGAGAAAACTCAGCCTTCACTTTTGATATTACAATTGAAAAACTATCTTTGTTCACTAAAACAAAATTGATGAAAACCAAACTGCTGACGTTTTCCGTCTTCTTGTTATTGCTGTTGACTTCATGTGTGCCTACACAAGATTTAACTTACCTTCAAAACAAATCCCCTAAGGTTGAAAATCAAGTTATCGAAGCTGCAAAACCGTATCGTTTACAAGTGAATGATGTGGTAACAGTTACGATCAAAACCTTGGATGAAAAATTAGTTGAGATTTTTAATTCTTCGAAATCTACAGTTTCTCCAACGGTAGAGAATGTGTATTTTAATGGCTACACTGTGGATGATCATGGGAATATTCGTTTGCCCGTTTTGGGTGAAGTGAATGTGTTAGGCAACACCGTAGAGGAAGCAAGAATAAAGGTAGAGTCAAAATTGTTGAATGAATATTTTAAAAAAGAAGCACAGTTGTTTGTCAGCGTAAAGTTGGCCGGTTTCCGTTTTGCAGCTAATGGTGAAGTGAACAATCCCGGTTCTAAAGTTTTGTACCAAGACCGTGTGAATATACTTGAGGCGTTAGCCAATGTGGGTGATGTGACTTTAACTGGTGATCGTAAAGATGTAAAAGTACTGCGTCAATTTCCGGGTGGAATCAAAACATACAGCATTGATTTAACCGATGCGAATGCCATTTACTCTCCCGTTTTCTTCCTTCAACCGAATGACTTAATCTATGTGAAACCATTGAAACAAAAATCATGGGGAACTGGAGGAACGGGTAAGGAATCATTGGCAACAATTATTACAGCATTGTCATTGGTGACTACACTTTTTGTAATTCTTAAAAACTAAGCAAGCATGTTGGATATTAAAGATTTTGCCTTTTTTGAAAAACAGAATAGCTTTGATTTTAAGGCTTTTTTAATTAAGACAGGAAGTTACTGGAAGTGGTTTTTATTGGGACTAACGATTTCCTTGTTTGTTGCCTATCAAGTGAATATTCGCAAGCAAAAAATCTACTCCTTAGAAACGACCTTAGCGGTTAAAGAACAGGAAAATCCATTATTTACAAACAATACAAGTTTGATCTTTAATTGGGGTGGAACTTCAGATCAAGTGCAAACGATTGCCACGACATTGAAATCGCGATCGCATAACGAATTGGTTATTGATAAATTGTCTTTCTATGTTGATTATCTCAAAGAAGAAAAATATTTTACGGAAGATGTTTACGGGTATACACCCTTTTTAGTTCATATCGACAAAACAAGAGACCAACTGCTTGGCGTTCCGATGAATATTCGTTTTGTGAGCCCCAACGAATATGAACTAACCACACATTTTAACTCCAATTCAGTTCCATTAATCAATTACAGTACGAATGTGAAATCCACACAATCTGTTGTAGCTGGCGATTATAAGAAACGTTTTAAAGTGGGACAAAAAGTACAACTTCCATTCTTGAGTTGGACACTGGATATCAAAGATTTGCCTGGAAATTATGTGGGGCAAAAGTATATCGTGAAAATGAACAATTTTGATGATGTAGTTACCCAATATCGAAATGTAAAAGTTTCTATTGATGAAAAAGCGGGATCGATTATTAAACTTTCATTGCAGGGAACAAACAAGGCGCGTATCGTTGATTATTTGAACGAAACGGTGCGCATGCTCATGAAGAAACAATTAGAAAGTAAAAATCTATTTGCTGAGAATACAATCAAATACATTGATACAACGCTGACTTTGATGGAACAAAATCTGAAGGAAGCAAACAATGATTTGAAGGATTTTAGCAAAGGCAGAAATGTACTTGAGATTGAAAAACGCGGGGAAACTTATCAATTACAAATTCAAGAATTGGATTTGGCGCGCGATGCGATTTCACGCAAAATAAATTATTACAACGCCTTAAATACGTATTTAAGAAACAGTAAAGATTATTCAAAACTTCCTGCGCCATCAGTTGCAGGTATAGAAGAACCCAATATTATCAATAATGTAGCGCAGTTAATCGCCTTATCGGTTCGCCGTTCGGAAATGGCTTATTCGGTGAAGAGCGAACTGATGTTCAATTCCATCGATAATGAAATTGCAGCTGTGCGAAAAGTATTGTTGGAGAATGTAGCTGCCGCTAAAATTGCGATCCAAACGGAATCCGATCAGGTGAATCGTAAAATTCAAATGTCGGAAGGGAAAATTGAAAAGTTACCCGAAGAAAGTCAGGATTATCTCCGTATAACCCGAAAATTCAACTTGAGTAATAGCGTAATCGATGCTTATTTACAGAAACGCAATGAGGCACAAATTGTGAAAGCAGCGAATTTATCGGATGTGCAATTTATTGATCCTGCAAAAGATATTGGTGGCGGATTGATTGGTCCTCGAACAGGCGTAAACTATGTGATTGCTTTGTTTGTTGGTTTGTTAGTTCCGTTGTTGATTGTCTTTTTGATTTTCTTTATCAATAATGCCATTCAAAATGCTGAAGATATTAGTTCCTTAACCAATATTCCATTGATTGGTGTTATTGGCGTTAAACATACGACTTCCAATTTAGCTGTTTTTGATAAACCAAAGTCGGCATTGTCGGAGTCGTTCAGGGCACTTCGTTCTTCATTACAGTTTTTGTATAAAAAACAAAATAAAGAAGGCAGTAAGACATTGATGTTAACTTCTACGGTTTCTGGAGAAGGGAAAACATTTTGTTCAATCAATATCGCGACTGTTTTTGCGATAAGCGAGAAAAAGACGGTGATTGTTGGTTTGGACTTACGAAAACCAAAAATCTTTGACGATTTCAATTTGAAAAATAAAATCGGGATTGTGAATTATTTGATAGGAGAAAACTCTCTGGATGAAATTATTCAAAAAACGAAGATTCCGTATTTGGATGTAATTACTTCAGGACCAATTCCGCCAAATCCTTCCGAGTTGATTATGGGTGAATCTATGCGTGAGTTTATTGACGAACTAAAGCTTAGATACGATTACATCATTCTTGATACACCGCCAGTAGGATTAGTAACTGATGCCATTGAATTGGCGCCTTTTGCCGATGTAACGTTGTATATCATGCGCCAAAATTTCACGAAAAAAGAAATGGTAAGTTTGATCAACAATCGTGTGCAAAGGGATGAATTGTCCAATGTGAGCATCGTATTAAATGGTTTTGAGAATAAAGCAAAATACGGTACAGGCTATGGTTATGGCTATGGTTATGGATACGGTTATGGAAATTATTCGAATGGATATCATGAAGAAGATGCCCCTGTAACACTTTGGGATAAAGCGAAAGATTGGATTAAGAAAGGATTACAAAAGAAATAGATCATGCAAAGCAAAACCATTTCAACCCTAGTGATAACTGGAGTTGCCGGATTTATTGGTTCTAATTTGGCGGAGTATTTCTTGGCTAAAGGATACCGTGTGGTTGGTTTGGATAACTTTTCAACGGGTCATAAAAAGAATTTAGATGCATTTATTTCACATGAAAATTTTAAATTCGTTGAAGGGGATATTCGTTCATTAGCGACATGTCAGGAAGTGGTAGCAGGAGCGGATTATGTGCTTCATCAAGCTGCTTTAGGTTCTGTGCCTCGTTCAATAAACGATCCAATTACATCCAATGAAGTTAATGTATCCGGTTTCCTGAATATGCTCGTAGCTTCTCGTGATGCCGGTGTTCGAAGATTGGTTTATGCGGCAAGTTCATCTACATATGGGGATTCGACAGCATTGCCAAAAATTGAGGAGCAAATAGGAAAACCCCTTTCTTCGTATGCAATTACAAAATATGTGAATGAATTGTATGCGGATATTTTTTCAAAAACCTACGGTCTGGAAACCATAGGATTACGGTATTTTAATGTTTTTGGAAAACGACAAGATCCGCAAGGTGCTTATGCTGCAGTTATTCCAAAATTTGTAATGCAATTAATGAAAAAAGAATCTCCTGTGATTAATGGCGATGGGTCATTTTCTAGGGATTTTACCTATATCGACAATGTGATTCAAATGAATGAATTGGCTTTGTTGACAACAAATAAAGAAGCGATTAATACAGTTTTCAATACAGCTGTGGGCGATCAAATTACCTTAAATGAAATGGTTGAATTATTGAAAAAATACCTTAGTATTTATGATCCAGCCATTCAAAATGTAGAAATAACCTATGGCCCCAGTCGAAAAGGAGACATTCCACATTCCAAAGCAAGTATTGAAAAAGCGAAACGCTTAATGAATTATAATCCCAAATACCCTTTTGCTGAAGGATTAAAAGAAGCAGTAGATTGGTATTGGAACAATTTAACCAGATAAAAATGAGTATAACCTCCATTTGTTGTATCGGTGCTGGGTATGTTGGCGGACCCACAATGGCCGTAATTGCCCATAAATGTCCACATATTAAAGTTACTGTGGTCGATTTAAATGAAGAACGAATTCAGCGTTGGAATGATCCCAATGTAGATAATATTCCGGTATATGAACCTGGGCTTAGTGAGATTGTGGCGCAAGCGCGCGGAAAAAATTTATTTTTTTCTACGGCTGTCGATCAAGCCATTGATGAAGCACAGATGATTTTTATTTCGGTGAATACGCCTACCAAAACCTATGGTGCTGGAAAAGGTATGGCAGCCGATTTAAAGTATATTGAATTGTGTGCGCGACAAATTGCGCGTGTTTCAACTACAGATAAAATTGTGGTAGAAAAATCAACACTTCCTGTGCGAACTGCGGAAGCAATTAAAAATATTTTAGACAATACTGGAAACGGTGTTCAATTTCAAATTCTGTCCAATCCTGAATTTTTAGCAGAAGGTACAGCCGTTGAAGATTTATTAGCTCCTGACCGCGTATTAATAGGAGGAGGAACCGATGAAGCTGGAAAAATTGCCATTCAAAAATTGGTTGAAGTTTATGCAAATTGGGTGCCCAACGAACGTATTTTAACTACGAATGTTTGGTCGTCAGAATTATCGAAATTAACTGCAAATGCATTCTTAGCACAGCGCGTTTCTTCCATTAATGCAATTTCAGAATTGTGTGAAAAAACAGGTGCCAATGTTAATGAAGTGGCCAAAGCTATCGGAATGGATAGCCGTATCGGACCTAAATTTTTAAAATCCTCTGTTGGTTTTGGTGGGTCTTGCTTCCAAAAAGATATATTGAATTTAGTCTATATTGCAAAATCCTTCGGACTTCAAGAGGTAGCCGATTATTGGGAGCAAGTCATTATTATGAATGACCACCAAAAGAACCGTTTTGCCCGTAAAATAGTTTCAACACTTTACAATACAGTTTCAGGAAAAAAAATAGCGTTCTTGGGTTGGGCCTTTAAAAAAGATACCAATGATACTCGCGAATCAGCCGCTATTTATGTAGCAGATGATTTAGTCAATGAACAAGCGACTATTGCTGTGTATGACCCAAAAGTGAGTCAAGCTCAAATGATGAGTGATATGAATTATTTGGCAACGCGTTCAGCAAATGAAAACGCGGCTAGTATTCAATCTTTTGATGATCCTTATGAAGCTTGTAAAAATGCGCATGCCATCGCCATTCTTACCGAGTGGGATGAATTTCAATCGTATGATTGGCAACGTATTTATGATGCGATGTTAAAACCGGCCTTTGTTTTTGATGGCCGAAATTTATTAAATGCAGATAAAATGATTTCGATTGGATTCCATTATCAAGGAATCGGATCTTAAAACACGGAATATGGAGAAAAAAATTGGGATTATAGGTTTAGGGTATGTTGGGTTGCCTTTAGCGCGATTATTCGCAACAAAGTATCCCGTTATCGGATTTGATATTAACCAAAAAAGGGTTGACGAATTAAATAGCGGCAATGATTTTACTTTAGAAGTCAGTACAGAACAATTGCAAGCCGTCTTGATTGATCAAGCGGGAAAGCAAGGATTGTATTGTTCAACTTCATTAGAGGACTTAGCACTTTGTAATTATTACATTGTGACTGTGCCAACACCTGTTGATAAAAATAACCGCCCCGATTTGACTCCGCTCTACAAATCAAGTGAAACGGTAGGTAAAGTATTAAAAAAAGGAGACATCGTAATTTATGAGTCTACTGTTTACCCCGGACTTACAGAAGAAGAATGTGTACCCGTTTTGGAACGTGTGAGTGGTTTGAAATTTAATGTTGATTTTTTTGCGGGGTATTCACCAGAGCGAATTAATCCAGGCGATAAAGAACATACCGTAGATAAAATTTTAAAAATCACTTCCGGTTCAACTCCAGAAATTGGACAAAAAGTAGATGCTTTATACAATTCAGTGATTACTGCCGGAACACATTTAGCACCTTCAATAAAAGTAGCCGAAGCAGCAAAAGTAATTGAGAATGCCCAGCGTGATATCAATATTGCTTTTGTAAATGAATTGGCCAAAATATTTAATTTATTAGAAATTGATACCCAAGCGGTTTTGGCTGCTGCTGGAACCAAATGGAACTTTTTAAATTTCAAACCAGGTTTAGTAGGTGGACATTGTATTGGTGTTGATCCCTATTATTTGGCACAAAAAGCACAAGAGACTGGCTATCATCCTGAAATTATCTTGGCGGGAAGAAGGTTGAATGATAGTATGGGCGAATATGTAGCGTCCCGTATTATTAAACTTTTAATTAAAAAACGTATTCCTGTTGTAAATTCTCGTTTATTAATGCTCGGAATCACCTTTAAAGAAAATTGTCCTGATGTACGGAACACCAAAATTGTTGATGTTGTCAAAGCATTAATAGATTATGGAATTCAAGTTACCATCTACGATCCTTGGGCGAACCCAAAAGAAGTGATGCATGAATATGGTATTGAAACCATTAATCAATTGCCTAGTGGTAAATTTGATACCGTAGTATTAGCGGTAGCGCATAAAGAATTTTTGGATATGGATTTAGAACTATTCAAAAATGAAAAGTCAGTTGTATATGATGTAAAAGGGGTATTAACCTGCCCAATTGATGGGAAATTATAATATGAAAAAAATATTGATCACTGGCGGTGCCGGATTTATAGGTTCACATGTAGTTCGTCGAATGGTACTTCGCTATCCTGAATACCATATCTTTAATCTAGATGCACTAACCTATGCGGGGAATCTAGAAAATATTCGAGATATTGAGAACAAACCAAATTACACCTTTGTCAAAGGCGATATCACGGATGCTCATTTTATTCAAAATTTATTCGTTACCCATCAATTTGATGGTGTAATTCATTTGGCTGCAGAATCCCATGTAGATCGTTCCATCACCGATCCATTAGCTTTTGTGCGTACGAATGTGATAGGAACAATGACGTTATTAAATGCGGCCAAAACCATTTGGAAAGACAATAGTGAAGGGAAACGTTTTTACCATGTTTCCACCGATGAGGTTTATGGATCGCTAGGAGAAACAGGGTTTTTTACTGAAACTACAGCTTACGACCCAAATTCACCCTATTCCGCTTCAAAAGCAAGTTCCGACCATTTTGTACGCGCTTATGGCGAAACTTATGGTTTACCTTATGTGATCACCAATTGTTCCAATAATTACGGACCGAATCATTTTCCGGAGAAGTTGATTCCGCTTTGTATTCACAACATTATTGAGAATAAACCCTTACCTATTTATGGGGATGGAAAATATACCCGCGATTGGTTGTTTGTAATCGATCATGCTATAGCAATTGATTTGGTTTTTCATGAAGGAAAAAATCATGATACCTACAATATTGGCGGTTTTAATGAATGGCAAAATATTGACCTTGTTCGTTTGTTATGCCGTATTATGGATCGAAAACTAGAGCGTAACCCAGGAACATCTGAAGAGTTAATCACTTTTGTAAAGGATCGCCCGGGACACGATTTACGCTATGCTATTGACGCTTCAAAAATCAATACCGAATTGGGTTGGAAGCCTTCTGTAACATTTGAAGAAGGTTTAGAACAGACCGTTGATTGGTATTTAGCGAATGGGGATTGGTTGAAAAATGTCACTACAGGAGCCTATCAAAAGTATTATGATGAACAATACAAAAAAGCGTAAAGGATGAATGAACCCAAACAACATTGGACCGAAGTTATTCAATCCAATAATTCACTGTTTTCCGTCAATCTAAAAGAAGTTTGGCAGTACCGTGACTTATTGTTTCTTTTGGTTAAAAGAGATTTTATAACGTTTTATAAACAGACTATATTAGGTCCAATTTGGTTTTTTATTCAGCCTTTATTGACCATGTTGGTTTACATTATTCTTTTTGGTCAAATTGCCAAGATTGATATTAATAATGTTCCACAAATAGCATTCTTCCTTTCTGGAATAACAATTTGGAATTACTTTTCAGAAAGCTTAACAAAAATTTCAACGGTTTTTAAAGACAATGCCAGCGTTTTTGGTAAAGTCTATTTTCCCCGTTTGATTATGCCTTTATCCATAGTGTTTTCAGGCTTGATGAAATTTTTAGTACAATTTACGCTTTTTGTAATTGTTGTCTTGTACTATACATTTATTGATGAATCCATTCATCCCAACATTTGGGTACTGGCCACTCCACTACTTATTCTTTTAATGGCATTTTTTGCCCTCGGCATAGGAATGATTTTTTCGTCATTAACTACAAAATATAAAGATTTAACGTTTTTATTAACTTTTGGGATCCAATTGTTTATGTATGCTACGCCTGTAGTATATCCCATTTCGGCAATGCCAGAAAAACTAAAATGGATCATAAAAGCGAATCCGTTAAGCGGTATTTTTGAATGTTTCCGTTATGGTTACTTAGGTTCAGGTTCGTTTGAAGTCAGTGATTTATTAACCAGCACGGGATTAATCATTGTACTTTTCGGTTGTGGAGTTATTATTTTTAACAAAGTCGAAAAAGGCTTTATGGATACGGTTTAATACCCAGAGTTATGAAGAATATTGCGATTTTAGCTGAAAATATTTCAAAACAATACCGCCTTGGTGAAGTAGGAACAGGAACACTTTCTCATGATTTAAACCGCTTTATAAGCAAACTTCGTGGGAAAGGGGATCCGTATCTAAAAATTGGAGAAGCCAATGATCGAACTACCTCTGGTTCAAGCCAATATGTTTGGTCTTTAAAAGATATCAATTTCGAAATTGAAAAAGGCGATGCAGTTGGAATTATTGGTCGAAACGGAGCAGGTAAAAGTACACTTCTCAAGTTGTTGAGTAAAGTAACCAAACCTACAACAGGAAGTTTCAAAGTAAATGGAAGAATTGCCTCATTATTAGAAGTGGGGACTGGATTCAATCCAGAAATGACCGGTCGAGAAAATATATATCTTAACGGTGCAATTCTCGGGATGCGTAAAGCAGAAATTGACCGAAAGTTTGATGAAATTGTAGCTTTTTCGGGTGTTGAACGCTATATTGATACCCCGGTTAAACGCTATTCTTCAGGTATGTATGTTCGTTTAGCCTTTGCTGTTGCAGCTCATTTAGAATCAGAAATTTTAATTGTAGATGAAGTCTTAGCTGTTGGTGATGCAGAATTTCAAAAGAAGTGTTTGGGTAAAATGGGTGATGTAAGCAAAGAGGAGGGACGAACCGTACTTTTTGTAAGTCATAATATGTCAGCTGTTCAGAATTTATGCAATAAAGGAATCGTATTGTCCAATGGAACTACCTCCTTTGTAGGTAATGTGGAAGAATCCATTCAACATTATCTGAAACGAAATTCAGATGCAGTAAATTTATTAGAAAACAAAGAACGAAAAGGTTCCGGAATTGTAAAATTTGCCGAAATAAACGTCTTTGGAGCTACTCGGGATACAAAACCACAGTCGGGGCAACCCTTTACAATGGAATTTGTTTTAGCGAATAATCAACAAGTGAATTTTGCAGATATTGAATTTGATGTTCGTATCGATGATCAAATCGGGCAACGTATCTTGTGGATGAGTACGACTTTAATGAAAGAAACGCCTCAAAAAGTTGGTAATGTGGTCACATTTACGATGGATCGATTGGTGTTAAATGAAGGAATTTATTTCATCACGGTTTATTTAACAGTAAATAAAGATTTATCGGATTGGGTACAAAACGCCATTACTTTTGAAGTGTCAGAAGGAGATTTTTACAATACAGGTAAACGAGTTCCGCCGCTGCATAGTAAGGTTTTGGTTGATTATCAAGTGAGTTACTCTTAAGTCTCAGTTATGCGTTTAGATCAACTCACATTTACTCGTTTTTTGGCTGCGGTAGCGATTGTGATTTATCATTTCGGAAAACGTATTTACCCATTCAATTCAGAGGCACTCAGTTTTTTAGTTAAACATGCCAATATCGGGGTGAGTTATTTCTACATACTCTCTGGATTTATTATGATAATCGCCTATGGAAGTAGTAAAAAAGTGCAACCCATAGATTACTATAAAAACAGAATTGCACGTATATATCCTGTTTACCTATTGGGGTTTTTATTTTATTTCCCAGTTTGTATCTTGATTAATTATCCTATCGAATTTACACTTATTGCCAATGCAACCATGCTTCAATCCTGGATTCCTGGGTTGGTCATGCGCTATAATTTCCCAGGATGGTCCGTTTCTGTAGAGATGTTGTTTTACTTTCTCTTTCCTTTTTTATTTAATTATGGCTATACTGTACCAAAGTTGAAGAAAGTCCTATTTGTTGGAATTATTTTGTTTTGGGTCATCTCACAAGTTTTCTTTCATTACATGATTCAACATCCGTATTATAAAGGAGAATTTACACCAAGTCATGAATTGTTATTCTATCATCCTTTAATGCACCTGAATGAATTTTTAATCGGAAATATTGCTGGAATTTGGTATTTGAATAATCAGGAAAAATACAAAGGTAATTATGATTTAGGGATAGTTCTTTGTGTAGTGTTGATCGCATTAGCCCTAAAATTCCCCATGGGTATGAACTATCATAACGGATTGTTTGCCGTGTTATTAGTTCCATTAATTTTATTCATTTCACTCAATACAGGACGCATATCACAATGGTTTTTGCATCCTAATTTAATATACTTGGGAGAAATAAGTTATGGTATCTATATTTACCAATTGCCGGTTTTCTATTATCTGAAACCCATGCTAGTCGATCATCAACTCGTAACATTCGGAATTAAATTGTTCGTACTCTTTGCAATTTCAATGTTGAGTTATAAATTTTTTGAAATTCCACTTCGAAATAAAATCAAAAAGATAAATTTACCTTCTTGGAAGTAATAAAGACAATCACCCAATCCTAAAAGAAATGAATGCAGTTGTACGAGAGATTTATTACTATTATTGGTTGTTTCGAACCTGGAATGTGCGTCGTCAATTTCCAAACTATCTTATTTTATCCCTTGAAGAAACCCTAGCCGCAATCGTGAATGAGCGTAAATCGGTAAGTCGTTTAGGTGATGCAGATTTTTTGCTTTTGATTGGAGAACGGGATGTTTCGTATCAACGGTTGTCCAAGGAAATTTCAGAGCGATTACAAGCTGTGCTGGATTGTAGAGATCCCCGATTTTTAGCCTGTTTACCCGATACACTTATCGATCAATCCGGTTGCCGTCGTTCGACAAATGTGCATTGGAAATCCTTTGTTTACAAATACGGGCAGCGGTTAAAACAATGTTTTGACACGAATTACACCTACGGAAATTCAAATATGACCCGGATTTACATGAACTTCCATGATAAATCAAAATCCCCAGCGTTATTTCAGCAAATCAAAACCATTTGGAACCAAAAGCATGTGGTTATCGTAGAGGGAAAATTCACACGATTCGGAATTGGAAATGATTTACTCGACAATGCACTTTCCGTAAAACGAATCATCGGTCCGCACATGAATGCTTTTGAACGTATCGATGAAATTAAAAATGCATTACTAAACTTCCCCAAAGAGGATGTTTTATTTCTGTTTTCATTAGGTCCAACGGCAACTATTTTGTGTCATGAATTGTGTGTTGAAGGCTATTGGGCGGTAGATATAGGAAATTTAGATTTGGAATACATGTGGATGAAAGCCGGAGTGACAGAGAAAACAGGCATAAAAGGGAGATTTAGTGTTGAAACATCAACATCGGTGATGGATTTAACCTTGGATGAAGCGTCTGCTAAAGTTTATGAAGCCAGTATTGTGCTGGATCTTTCAAAAGAATAAAATTTCTATCGTATGCTATTATCCATCATTATTCCCGTATATAAAGTTGAAGAATACATTGCCAAATGTTTGGAAAGTGTATTTACTCAAGGAATGGATCCCGCAACTTATGAAGTCATTGTTATCAATGATGGTTCACCTGATCAGTCCAAGGATATTATTACTTCATTTCTTCCCAAACACTCCAATTTAATATTAATTGATCAAGAAAATCAAGGTGTTTCTGTTGCAAGAAATAAAGGGTTGGACTGTGCACAAGGGGAATTTATATTGTTTATTGATCCCGATGATGCGGTTTATGAAAATGCGATACCTCCGATAATTGCTATAGCCAAAGAGCAACAATTAGATATCCTTTATTTGTGCTTGGATTTATTTGACGAAGCGGGCAATTTTCTAAATCATTATGAAGACTGTGGAAAAGAAGGAGTGATTCAACAGGGGTTGATGCATCCAAGACGAACCTTTCCTGCAACATTATATCGCCGTGATTTAATTGGGTCTATACGCTTTGTAAAAGGGATTACTCGTGGCCAAGATACCGTGTTCAATGCGATGGTTCAGTCATTAGCAAAGCGCTGTAGCTATAGTAATTTAGAATATTATAAATATTTGCAAAGAGAAACTTCATCGCGGAGCTTGGTGGGCAATGAAAATGCTTTCGTAGGATGCATGATTGCAATCCAAGCGTTAGATGATTTTGAAAAAGAGTATTTTCCTACACAACCAAAAGAAGCTATTGCGTATTTTAATACGGTTAAAACTTTATTTTTACAACGACTGATTGAATGGGGTTTACTGCCCACGATGGATTCAAATCGGTTCGAAAGAGCTCATGACTTTTTAAAAGCAAATAATTTATTTTATTTGGCAGATACTGTGAGTGAATTGTATCCGATGTTCAATACCTCTTTTCGTGAATTTTCAAAGTATCACAAACGGGTACAACTGAAACGCAAACTACTACAAATGCTTAGCTCAATTAAACGTAAATTGCGTTTCTAACAGCGGACATTTACCATCTGAATTGTTAAAAAAAAATTAAAAAAATAACAAATGCATAACGATTGCAGGCCGTGTATATCGTCTTAAATTGTTATTTTTACCTGCTAACAATGGCATTAAAAATTAGAAGGCGAATGTCCGTTTTTCTAAAAAAAAATGCTTTTCACTACTGCATGAGTAACACCATCAATGTTTCGGTTATTATTCCGGTTTTTAATGTAGAGCCCTACATTGATTACTGCATGCAATCCCTTCAAAAACAATCGTTATCATCAATCGAATTCATTTTTGTGAATGATGGTTCTTCAGATGCAACTGCACATAAAATAGAAGAAGCTGCGAAAAAAGACAATCGAATTAAATTGTTTCATCAAGAAAATAAAGGAGTGTCTGCAGCTCGAAATGTTGGATTAAAAAATGCAAGTGGAACTTTTGTGACTTTTGTGGATGGTGACGATACTATTGAACCGGACTATATAGAAAAAATGTACCAAGCCGCTAGTCAATGTAAAGCTTCCCTAATTGTTGCGAATTTTAAAAGTGAAACAGCAACCGGATGGAGTCAAAGTGAATCGGTTTATGATGCGAATCGGATGATTACAAATGAAGAAATTCACCAAAAAATTATCCCCATTTTTTTACAAAAGGATTCCCTTAATTCAAGTTGTGTAAAATTATTTGAACTCCAATTAATTCGAGATAATCAACTTTTTTTCCCTGAAGGAATGACCAATGGCGAGGATGCGTTGTTTTGTCTGCAGGCTTTTTCAAAAGCTACTTCTGTTGTTTTCATACAAAATTGGGGCTACAATTATCGAAGCGTTGTTGGAAGTGCTTCCCGCAATATTTTTTCAAAAGATTATTTGAAAATTGCGCTCGATAATTTCAATTTTGACCATAAAAAATACGCTGATTTACATATGGATCAGGAATCTATACACTTTTATAAATCCCTTCGTTTAATTGATAATCTATACGATTTAATCCATATTTATTTACGCCCAAATGCTGCTATTTCCTGGTGGGAGCGCGTTAAGAAAGTGCGAACTATTATAGCCAATCCTCAAGTGAAATCGGTTATTGATCAGTTTGGGCCACAACTCGAACAGGAAACATTTGGCTATCGAAGAAAAATGTTGCAAAGTATGCGTCAACAAAGCCTAGTATGTGTGTTAGTGCTTACTTTTTATAGTAATTTTAGAAACCATTATTATTTTTAATAAAAATCTCATGAAGCTATTGCTGTTTTTTCATGGTGGAAGTTTGAATCGCGGTTGTGAAGCAATCGTTCGATCAACCGTAGCCTTAATTAAGAAAAGTCATCCTGAAGTAACCGTTGATTTGTCTTCCTTAAATCCGCAATCGGATAAAGGCATTCCTCTTTTGGATGCAATTCACAAAGAGAACTATTATACCATCCAAAAATTTACATGGAAATGGCTGGTGAATTTCTTTTACATAAAGGTACTTCGCAATGAAAATTATGCTTACCGCGTTGTGCATCGTGACATTATTTCCAAAGCACCACACTATGATGTGATTTTATCAATTGGAGGTGATAATTATTGTTATGGCGAACAGCCGGGTATTTATGAAACCGACCGTTGTATCAAAGCAAATAATAAAAAATTAGTGCTTTGGGGTGCATCAATCGGAGAAGAAGATTTATCGCCTGCAAAATTAGCCGACCTTAAACAATTTGATTTGCTTCTTGTTCGGGAATCACTCTCGTATGCTATTTTAACAAAAAACGGACTTACGAATGTGAAACTTTGTGCTGATAGTGCTTTTACAATGGATAAGGAAGAATTGCCATTGCCTGAAGGTTGGCAAGAAGGAAATACAATAGGATTCAATACTAGTCCGCTGGTCATTCGCAAAAACCCTGAATCCAAAAAAGCGGCTTTGCACTTGGTTCAGCATATTTTAGACACAACCGATATGAAGGTGGCATTTACGCCTCATGTTATTGAACCTGGAAATGATGATTACGCGTGTTTACTAGAGTTTTATGAAATTTTCAAAGAGACAGGAAGAGTAATTATCCTTCCGAATGATTTAAATGCCATTCAATACAAAGGCTATATTTCGCGTATGCGCTTCTTTATTGGGGCTCGAACACATGCCACTATTGCAGCGTATTCGACTCTAGTTCCAACAATGGTGCTTGGATATAGCGTGAAATCCAAAGGAATTGCTAAAGATATTTTTGGCGAAGAACGTTTGGTTTTAAATTTAGATGAAATTTCGGATCAGGTAAAATTGGTTGCCAAATTTGAAGAGATGAAACGCGATGAGCAAGAAATCAAATCGGTATTGGCAACACGGATTCCTGAAATCAAAAAAATGTCTCAAAAAGCAGTTGATTATTTATTTGAAATAATACGTAAATAATGAAAAAAAATCTTGTATTCATTATACCATCCTTGGATGCTGGCGGGGCTGAAAAAAGTCTCGTCAACTTATTGAATACCATTGATTTTAATCAATACGCTGTTGATTTGGTTTTATTCAAAACAAACGGTGTATTTGCTACTTTAGTGCCTCGCGAAGTCAATATCGTTTCGTTGCCTTCGAATTTCAAATCATTTAGTCGCGGACTACTATCCTCCTGTTTTTATTTTGCCTGTCGCTTGCAATTTCGATTACTATATCACCGAATCGCTTTCTTTTTAACGAGTCGGTTAGAGAAAAATGAAGCGGTTGCTGAACAGAAAAATTGGAAACACATGCGTCCATTTATGGGTGAGTTACCCAAAAAATATGATGCCGCGATAGGCTTTTTGGAAAAATCGTCCAATTATTTTACCGTTGACTGTGTACAAGCAACTATTAAAATAGGTTGGATACACACCACCTATTCCAATTCAGGGATGGCTGCCCTTTTTGATCTTCCTTATTTTGAAAAAATGAAAGCGGTTGTGGGTGTTTCTCCTGAATGTGTTGCTGATTTAGTTCAGACCTTTCCCTCTATTAAAACTAAATTCCAGTTAATTTATAATATTGTATCTCCCCAACTCATTCGGTCATTAGCTGCGCAAAAGTTGGAAGATGAATCGCTATTTGACACTCCAATTACTTTACTAACCATTGCACGATTACGTCCCGAAAAAGGAATTGATATAGCTATTGATGCTGCTAAAGTCTTGATGGAAAAAGGATTAAGCTTTAAATGGTTTGTTTTGGGAGATGGAAGTGAACGTCAAAATTTAGAACAACAAATTTTGGAGTCCAATTTACAATCCAATGTTTATTTGTTGGGTGTGCGTAAAAATCCTTATCCCTATGTAAAACAGGCAACCATTTATGTACAACCTTCTAGATATGAAGGTAAGTCGATGGCTATTGAAGAAGCTAAAATTTTACAAAAGCCCGTAGTGGTGACTTCGTTTTCTTCTGCCTTAGATCAAATAGAACCGGATGTTACGGGATTTATTGCTGACATGAACGGAGAAAGTTTGGCAGAAACGATTCTTCAAGTGGTGGCCCAACCCAATCGCTATGAAAAAGTGGTAACTCATTTGAAAACAGTATCTTTAGGCACTGAGTCGGAAATCCAACATGTATATCAATTAATTGAAGCAAATGACTAAGAAGCGTATTCTTTTTATTATGAATAATCTGCATTGTGGTGGTGCAGAAAAAGCATTAGTTTCCTTGCTTCAATCATTAGATTATTCTCAATTTGATGTTGATTTGATGTTGTTTCGAAAAGAGGGTTTGTTTCTAAAACAAGTGCCCGAAGAAGTAACGCTACTCCCGTCACCAAAGGCTTATGGTTATTTTGATAGTTCATTTTTGAAATCCATTGGCAACGCATTTTTTCGATTACGATGGGATATAATTTGGAATCGAATACTATTTTCTTACCACTATAAAAAAGAACAGCACCCTGGAATTCGTGAGCAAAAAGTATGGCGCTACATTAGTGCTTGTTTACCACGATTAAAAGGGAATTATGATTTAGCCATTGGTTTTCTAGAAAATTCACCCAATTATTATTGTATTGAAAAAGTGAATGCCTCTTGTAAAGTCGGAATGATACACAGTGATTATGAAGCATTAGGTCTAGATCCCCAATTGGATGAGAAGTATTTCAAAGCATTCCATTATGTGGCTACTATTTCTGAGCACTGTGTGACTGTTTTAAAGCAAAATTTTATAAATCTATCGGATAAATTTTTCTTGTTGAAAAATATCACAGCGGTTCAATTAATCCAAAAACTTGCTAAAGAACCGATATCCTTCACAAAGAGCGAATTGGATTTGGTCACCATTGGTCGTTTGGTGCCACTAAAAGGTTTTGATTTTGTTTTGGATGCTGCCAAAAGACTAAAAGAAACAGGATTGAATTTCAAATGGTACATTATTGGAGACGGACCCCTTCGAGAAGAATTACACCAACAGATTTCAGACAATAATTTGTCAGATACCGTAATAATGACTGGACTTTTGGAGAATCCCTATCCTTATCTCGAATTATGCGACTACTATGTGCATACTTCAAGATATGAAGGGAAATCGGTTGCTATTGATGAAGCAAAAATTATGAATAAGCCCATTATCGTCACCAATTTTTCAACGGTAAATGATCAAATTACACATGCAAAAACGGGTTGGATAGTCACAATGGATGGGCAATCCATTGCAGAAGCAATTCTGCATTTTAAACAGAATAATGCCATTCCCAATCAATTAAGTCAAAATTTAAAAGATGAGGAAGTCGATACTTCATCTGAAATAGAAAAAATTTCACAATTAGCAAAAAAAGGTCAATGGGATCTGGGTTTGTTTGAATGAAAATAAATAAGGAATATGAAATGGCTTTCAATTACTTAGTGAATTGTACTAATTTAGGAAGCATTAAAAAAGGATGATTTTTTTAAAATATGGGATTCTATTTATTCGTGTTGCTACTAGTTGTTGTACTCCTATTTATGGGGGTGGATGCTTGGTTGCATTTTAATACATGGCAAAGTCGGATTAAAATTGGACGCTATACCAATGACACCCAATGGAAAGCAGCCGTTCAAAAACGTGCATTACAGTGGTTGGCGCATATGCCTGTTGCGAAATTAACCGATAATTCACGGTTGATTTTATGGGATATAATTCGCGGAAATTATAAAAGAAGTACGATTCAAATTTGGCAAAAAGCAGCCTTATTTATTGGATTAACCGATGTAGCTGAAGCCACCCAAGATACAGAATTACGAGTTGCTCTAAAAAAAGCAATGGAGGGACAGTTTACAGTAGAAGGAACCTGGAAAATCAAACCCAAAGAAATGGATTGGGTGATGATGGCACATGCGATCATTCGTGTACATTGGCAACAATTTCCACAAAAATATGAACCTGCCTTTGATGAGACCTATGCTTTGATCTTAAGTTTAAAAGGTGAGGACGGTTTGATTGCGTATAAAAGTCACATGCCCAACTATCGCTATGTTGATACGCTAGGGTTTATCTGTCCTTTCTTAACCCATTATGGTCTTCAGTTTAATCACCCAGAAGCGATAGCATTGGCCTATCAACAATTGGACGGTTTTCATCAACATGGCATGATGGCGCAAGAATTTTTACCCTGTCATACCTATCAAACGAAATCAAAATTGCCTGTCGGGTTGTTTGGATGGGGTAGAGGTTTAGCTTGGTATGCCTATGGCATCATGGATATGTATTTGGCTTTGCCAGAGAACCATCCGTACAAGGAATCGTTAGCCCAAAAAATTCAGCTTTTCACAGCTTCTGCTATCAAATACCAAAATGCAAATGGGAGTTGGAATTGGTTACTGTTTGACGCATCATCACGAAATGATTCATCAACCACTGCTGTTATGGGTTGGGTATTAAGTGCGTTACCAGAGTCACTTTCCTCAAATGCAACGGAATCAGCTTTGCAAAAAGCGAAAACTTACTTACAATCAGTGACCCAGCGGAATGGAGCAATTGATTTTTCACAAGGGGATACTAAAGCTATTGGAATTCATGCCCAAACCTTTGAAATATTGCCATTTACACAGGGCTTTGCGCTTCGTATGATGGCGCATATTACCTACGCTAAACGAAATTCAACCGCATAATTATTTTTAACAACTATGTTATTTAATTCACTCAGTTTTGCTATTTTCTTACCAATCGTATTTATATTGTATTGGTTTGTTTTTCAGCGTAGTTGGAAATGGCAAAATATACTCTTACTAGTCGCGAGTTATTTTTTCTATGCATGTTGGGATTACCGCTTTCTTTTCTTATTAATGTTTTCCACTTTTCTGGATTATTTTACTGGTTTGGCGATGTTTGATGCCAAAAGTCAGCAAATGAAACGCTTTTGGTTTTGGTTGAGTATTGGAGTGAATTTAGGGTTTCTAGGTTTTTTTAAATACTATAATTTCTTTATAACCTCTTTTGCTGACGGACTGGAATTGTGCGGAATTCAAGCCAATTTTTGGACATTGCAAGTGATACTTCCCGTAGGGATTTCATTTTATACCTTCCATGGATTGTCGTATGTGATTGATATTTATTATGATCGAATCCGACCTGAGCGCAATTTTGTGGATTATTCGGTTTTTGTGAGTTTCTTCCCGCTGTTGGTGGCAGGACCAATTGAACGCGCCACGCATTTACTTCCACAAATCCAGCGTGAACGTGTATTTGATTATGGAAATGCAGTGCTCGGACTACGACAGATTTTATGGGGATTGTTTAAAAAAATTGTCATTGCCGATAATTGTGCAACCTTCGCAAACTTACTTTTTAACGACACAGCACATTATCAAGGGTTGCATCTCGTGATGGGTGCTGTCTTTTTTTCCCTTCAAATTTATGGTGATTTTTCAGGATATTCAGATATTGCATTGGGTGTAGCGCGACTGTTCGGTTTTGATTTATTAAAGAATTTCTCTTTCCCTTATTTTTCTAGAGATATTGCCGAATTTTGGCGCCGTTGGCATATTTCATTATCGACTTGGTTCCGCGATTATTTATACATTCCACTCGGAGGAAGCAAAGGCGGAATGGCTATGAAAGTAAGAAATACATTTATAATATTCTTAGTGAGTGGGTTTTGGCACGGAGCCAATTGGACTTTTATCATTTGGGGATTACTCAATGCTATTTATATTATTCCATCTATACTTTTTCAAACCAATCGCTCCAATCTCAATACCGTAGCGGAAGGACGACTTTTTCCTAATGGTAAAGAATTTTTTGCTGTACTCATTACCTATATGCTTACCGTTTTTGCATGGATTTTTTTCCGAGCAACTTCGTTGACACATGCTAAACTTTACATCACCCAAATGTTTAGCGGTTTGACCAACAAAGCAACGTATATAAGTGCGGTTGAGTTTTTTGTGACTAAAATTGGTTTTGCGTTACCATTGCTTATAGTGCTATTTATAAGCATCGAATGGCTTGGTCGAACCAATCAGTTTGCATTGCAAAAAATTCACGTTAAAATCAATCAACCCACACGTTGGCTATTTTATTCCATTTTGGTATTTATTATCGGAATGTACATGAAAACGGAAGAAACTCCTTTTATTTATTTCCAATTTTAATCGAGTACGTTATGAAGTTGTTTCTAAAAAAAATAGGTGTTTTTCTTCTTTTTAGTAGCTTGATTTATGGCTTATTACTTTTCATTTTTGGAACATTTGTACCTCAAAAATTCACTCCAAATTTGAAATATGTAAAAGGAACTTATGGTTTTACCAACACCCGTTTACAGGAAGTAAAAGCACAAAAGAAATGTGACGTCTTAGTGTTGGGTTCCTCACATGCTTACCGTGGTTTTGACCCTCGAATTTTCCAAAAATCAGGATTGCTATTATTCAATTTGGGTTCGAGTGCACAAACTCCTTTACAAACCAAATTGCTCCTTGAACGATATTTGAATCAAATGGAAGTCGGAACCATTATTTATGAAGTCTATCCTACAACCTTCGCAATTGATGGAGTAGAATCATCTTTGGATATTATAGCTAATGATAAAAATGATATCCATTCCTTAGCTTTGGCTAAAGAAGTGCGCCATATGAAAGTTGCCAATACATTAGCTTTTGGATTTATGGATAATGTAATTCACCCTGTAGCGATTAATGAACCTAAAATTAGTAAAGAAGATCGTTATATTCCAGGAGGTTTTGTAGAACGAAAACAGGGTAATTATCAACCCAAAGTAGTACCCAAAACAACTATAGTAATTGATCCTAAGCAATGGGAAGCTTTTACAGAAGTTGTGGAATTAATAAAAAGGAAAAAAATTAAGCTTCTCTTTGTTTTTGCTCCTATAACTAAGAATCTTTACCAATCGTACCAAAATAGAACCGAATTTGAAACCAAAATCAAGGCATTAGGTTCCTATTTCAATTGTAATGGAAAGGTAGCATTGGATGATCATTTGCATTTTTATGATTCCAACCATTTAAATCAAGAAGGAGTAAATCGATTTAATACCTATTTACTTCAATATGTAGTACCCAAGTTGACACAAAAAACTAAACTACCTCAATAATGAAGTTGCTTTACATTACCAATGGAATCAATGGTGCGGGTGGTTTGGAACGGATACTCGCTTTAAAAATCAATTATTTTATCGAGCACTTTGGTTATGAAGTGCATTTGATAACATTAAATGGGGGGCATGAAAATCCATTTTATACGTTTTCTCCACAATTGTATTTTCATGATATAAAGGTGGGAGGAAATCCGATACAATACCTTTTGGGGTACCGGAAGCAAATTCGTGCGGTGGTCCAACAAGTTCAACCTAACATAGTTTTAGTTTGCGATGATGGGTTAAAAGGGTTTTTAATTCCAAGTTTGATTATTAAAGGTATTCCGACAATCTATGAGCGACATGTATCCAAAGAAATCGAATTTCATGATCAAATGGGTATGCTAAAACGAAATATGGTCCGAGTGAAACATGCTTTCATGAATTATTTTGGAGGACGTTTTAATCGGTTTGTTGTTTTAACCCAAGGGAATACGAATGAATGGCCTTTGTCAAACCTAGTTGTAATTCCCAATTGCCTTACCTTTAATCCAGAAAAGGTAGCCGATCTATCCGCAAAGCGTTTACTTGCTGTCGGAAAACACGGCTATCAAAAAGGATTTGATCGTTTGTTAGCCTCTTGGAATCAAATTCAAGCTGATTTTCCAGAATGGGCGTTACATATTTATGGTAAGTTTGAAGACGATAAAGCCTTGCTCAAACAAGCAGCACAACTCGGTATTTCAGATCGGGTAGTTTTTCACGAACCCACAAAAGCCATTCTTGATGTTTATTTGGATTCGTCTATTTTTGTGTTTTCTTCCCGATTTGAAGGATTTGGAATGGTGTTAACAGAGGCAATGGCATGTGGAGTACCTTGTATTTCTTACGATTGTCATTATGGACCTTCGGACATTATTCAAAATGATTTAGATGGGATTTTGGTTGAAAATGATGATATAAATGGATTTGCAAATGCAATGCATCGTTTGATGAGTAATGATGAAGAACGCCAATCGATGGGAAAAAAAGCACGTATAAATGTACAACGTTATTTGCCTGAAACCATCATGCCGATGTGGCAAAACCTATTTAATGAAGTGATCAAATGAAACGAATTTTACTTTTTATGCCGTACGGAAGCGTAGGGGGAATGGAGCGTTTGGCAGCCTATCAATATGAGGCTTACCGCCAAATGGGCTATGAAGTAAAAGCTGTGAAAATAATCGGATTAGAATCGGATATCATTCATTTTGGCTCTGACGAGATTGTATTGTCCACTAAAGATTTTCATGCTTATTCCACTCCAGCTCGTTTTTGGTTTTATCTTCGAATTCCTTTCCTACTTCGTAAGATTATAAAAAAATACAAAATCGATTATACGTTGTCCTACGGAGATATGGCAAACGTTTTTAGTGCGGTTTCATTTACTAATGAGTATAAAGTCGCTGGAATACATGCATTGAAAAGTGTTGAATTTACCGCGCCTTCTTTTTTGAATAAAGTCTTTAGAAAATCGTTTCAAACCATTTACCGTAGGTTCCAAAAAGTAGTTTGTATTAGTGAGGCCATCAAAAAAGACTTAATTGAAAACTGTGACTATCGTTTTCCTGAAAATTTGCAAGTCATTTATAATCCGCACGATATAATCAAAATCCAGAATCAAATGGTGATGGAGCTTGATAATGAAAAGGAAAGAACCCTTTTTCAAAATCGAACGATTGTATTTATTGGTCGCATGTCGGTACAAAAAGCACCGTGGCATTTACTTAAATCCTTTGTTTTATTACGACAAAAAGGTTCGTTTGAGGATGTGAAATTAGTGTTTATTGGTGATGGAAATGAATCGGTTGTAGCAAAGTGCAATGCCTTGATACAACAATTCAAGTGTGAAGATGCAGTTGTTTTTTTAGGTAGAAAAAGCAATCCCTTTTCCTATTTGCATCGCGCATCAGTTCTCGCATTATCGTCGTATTATGAAGGTACACCCAATGTTATCGTTGAAGCCATTGCCACCAATACACCTATTGTTTCGTCCAATTGTACTGCGGGAATAATCGAGTTGATGGCCTACAATCAGCCGAAACACGATGAGGTTTGGATACGAACAGAAGCTGGATTAGTTACTCCCAATTTTTTTAAAGGAAATCTAGCTATTCCAAGTAATGATCACTTTACTTCCGAAGAGACTGCTTTTGCACTCGCATTAGAAGAAGTACTCAATACTACAACAAGTTATCGCGAACAATTGCAAATACATCAAAAGGATTTACTTCAAAAATTTGATCTGATGGCAGTGGCTCGTGAATATATTAATGAAGATTGGCAATAAGTAACCTATGGGAAAAAAACTAGAAAAGTTAGAGGCTATTCGTGGATTTGCGGCTTTATATGTCGTGTTTCATCACCTTTTTGCATCGGGATTAATTATTGGCGGAATCAATTTTTCTTTTTTATTCCGTTTTGGTCAAGAAGCAGTTATTCTGTTTTTTATATTGTCGGGCTTTGTGATTTCCTATTCGTTTGAAAAAGCAAAAGACAAAAGTTTTCGACTATTTTTCACCAAGCGATTCACCCGAATTTATATTCCCTTGCTTATTGTTTTTGCGGTGCATTATTTAGTGTTGAGTTATGAAAATGCAAGTTGGATTCACCTTCAATGGGAACATATTGTCGGAAATTTATGCATGTTACAAGATAATTTTCATACCAAACCCAATGTAATTATTGGGCCATTTTTAGACAATGATCCGTTATGGTCATTATCGTATGAGTGGTGGTTTTACATGATTTATTATGTGCTTTATCGATTTCAACCAATTGTACGAAATTATATCGTTTATTTTTTAGGCATTGCTGCGGCAATTTCGTATTGCTTTTACCCCAATTTTTTAAACCGCGAATTCATGTATTTGGTCATTTGGTGGGTTGGCGTAGAAATGTCTGTAGTATATCTTAACCAAAATTCCCTAACATTTTATCATCTACGTTCGATAGGCCTGGTACTTATTGTCCTAATTGGGATTTTGACCCTTCCCATCATTAAACAATGGTCTATTTTGAAAATGGATTGGACTGTACTAATGGGGAAACATCCTATTTTAGAATGGAGGCATTTTTTATTCACGTTAGTCATTATTTGTGCAGCTTTACTTTGGAAGAAAATGAATTGGATTGGATTTAAATACACATTTGCTCCCTTCCAATCCGTAGCTTCTATTTCATTTGTGCTTTATATTTCGCACTATTTTTTAATCACTCAAGCGCATTATTTAGACGGTTTTGGGTTGCCTTATGGAATCCAACTTGTCCTTTATTTTGGGATTTGTTTGCTGTTTTCTTGTGTTTTGGAACGAAAAATTTATCCAGCAATCCACAAAATTGTCATGAAAAAATGCTTTTCAACTCAGTAAAAAAGGTATTTTTACAGCAAATTGCAAACGATTGGGAACACTTATACCAATACAAAATTATGTCTCGGTTTATTATAATGTACTGTTAGTTCTAACCGTATTTTTTGCAATTTATGCAAGTACATCAACATTAGAATCTAAATCTTCATTGCGCCCGGGAAGTGCTTTGGGTATTGTTTTTTTGGTGTATGTTGTGCTCTTCATGGGATTACGTCCTATTTCCTATCGATTTGGAGACATGTTGATTTATAATATACAGTTTCAAAACTTAAAAAATGGTTTTGGAATGACCTTTAAAAAGGATGTTGTATTTGAATACTTTATGTACTTTATGTCTCGAATCGGTGATGTTTACTTGTTTTTCTTTACTTGTTGTTTGCTCTATGTACTCCCTTTATATGCATTTGCGAAAAAAGTCTTTCAAGAATACTGGTCTTTTGCCTTTGTAATTCTAATGATTTCATTTTCGTTTTGGTCCTATGGCACAAATGGAATTCGAAATGGAATTGCAACGAGTATCTTTCTGTACGGTTGTTCTCGTTCCAACCGATTTTTAGCGATTGCTATAGTAATTTTATCAATGTATATCCACAAATCATTGATTATTCCCGTTGCCGCTTACTTTATTGTTATGCTTTACAATAATCCCAAAGCGTATTTTTATTTTTGGCTAACATGCATTCCGCTGTCCCTTTTATTAGGAGGTTTTTTTACTAATTTATTTCTGAGTTTAGGAATCGTTGAGCAAGATAGGGTAACTGTATATTTGGATGATTTTAACCAAGCATCTGAAGGGGTAAAACTAAAAGTAGGTTTCCGTTGGGACTTCCTGCTCTATAGTGCGGTTGGCGTTTTTACAGGATGGTATTTTGTATTCAAGAAAAAATTTGAAGATCAATTTTACAATCGAATTTTAGGCATGTACTTAATTGCAAATGCCTTTTGGGTCATCGTAATTAAGGCAAATTATTCCAATCGATTCGCCTATTTATCCTGGTTCATGTTGGGGATAGTAATCATTTATCCCTTTTTAAAAGTGAAATTTTTTACCAATCAAAACCGACTCATTGCTGCCGTATTTGTAGCCTATTTTGCATTTACGTATTTGTTAGAAATCGTACTCATAAGTTGATCTAGCTAAACCCTATGGAATCAATAACCCTAATAGTCGCTTGTTACAATGTAGAAGCTTTTTTGGAAGAATGCCTTCAAAGCATCGCTGTTCAAAGCTATCCCCATTTTAAGGTTTTGGTTATTGATGATGGAGCAACGGATGCAACCCCTTCTATTATCGATCAATTTGCGAAAAATGATTCCCGTTTTCATGCAATTCATCAATCCAATAAAGGCTTGTCAGAAACCCGAAATGTCGGATTGACTCAAGTCACAACTCCTTGGGTAGCCTTTATCGATGGAGATGATTTTCTAGCTCCCGATTATTTACAAAAGTTAATCGCGGTTGCAGAAGGATCTGATTTAGTAGCATGCAGTTATAATCGCCAATTTAAAACCAATAGTTTACCACGTTCTTTGGGGTGGAATGGCAATTATTCGGCTGCACAAATGCAACGACGAATTATCGGATTAGTTGATGAAGAATTACGGGATCCAAGTCAAGCGGATAGTATGGTTACAGCTTGGGGGAAATTGTATCAAACAGCAATTATTCAACAACATCAATTGCAGTTTGTTAGTACAAAAATTATTGGCACTGAAGATGCCCTATTCAATATTCAGTATTTAGAGCAAGCCAATAACGTCTATATACTTGACGAACCGCTATACCAATATCGTAAGTACAATGCCCAATCTTTGACGAATACCTATAAAGCTCGATTAAGTGAGCAATGGTTGCATTTGTATGGATTAATCCAACCCTATACACTTTCAAAAAATGAAGAGTTCGAACAAGCGTATTACAATCGCGTAGCGTTAAGTGTTATCGGTTTAGGGTTAAATGAACAATTAAATCCCAACGGATTTTGGGCAAAGTATTCCAAGTTGAAAGCAATAATGCAACAACCCTTGTATGAAAAAGCATTTACTCTATTGAATTTGAGTTATTTTCCGATACATTGGAAGTTGTTTTTTCGATTGGCCAAAGGAAAATGGATCATTGGAATGCTCTTTATGTTACAAGGCATACAATGGATGATTAAAAAGAACCAATAGATGAAAACGCTCACCATCTTTACACCAACTTTCAATCGTGCCTATTGTTTAGGAGATATTTATGCAAGTTTGTTGCGTCAATCCTCCTCCGATTTTCATTGGTTGATCATTGATGACGGTTCTACCGATGCCACACAAACGTTGGTTGAAGGTTGGATAACTGAAGCCAAAATTTCTATTGAATACATTTATAAAGAAAATGGCGGTTTGCATACAGCCTACAATACCGCAATCGCACATTTGAAAACGCCTCTAGCAGTATGTATCGATTCAGATGATTTTCCACCAGACAATGCAGTAGCTTTGATAGTTGATTTCTGGAAAACTAATGGGAATGCTTCGTATGCGGGTATAATTGGTTTGGATTTTTATAAAGGAGGAGGAGCTATAGGTGGCGATTTGCCTGCAGTTAAAAGTGTACATATTATCGAACTTACCGATAAATATGGCTATGTTGGAGATACCAAAATGGTGCATCGAACAGAGTTGTTACAAGCAATTCCTCCAATGCCAACATTTAAAGGGGAGAAAAATTTTAATCCGATTTATTTGTATTTGCAAGTGGATATGCATTACCCATTATTGGTGTTGAATGAGAATTTATGTTTTGTGGAGTATGCCGATACGGGAATGTCACGCAACATTTTTCATCAATATGTAAACAGTCCAAATAGCTTTGCAGCCATGCGTAAACTCAATATGGTCTTGCCCAAAGCCTCGTATCGTTTTGTATTCAAAAATGCCATTCATTATGTGAGTAGCTGTTTGTTTGCTAAAAATTGGAGAGGATTGACGCAATCACCACGAAAAATAACTACACTCTTGGCTTTGCCATTCGGAATACTGTTGTATTTTTATATCCAATTCAAAACGCGATAACGTGCCTTTTTTTTCCGTGATCATTCCGGTCTATAATGTTGAAAAGTACCTAGCGGGCTGTGTTCAGTCTATTCAACAACAGGAATTTAAAGATATTGAAATCCTCTTAGTCGATGACGGATCGTCCGACCAATGTCCGCAATTATGTGATGCACTGGCGGCCCAAGATTCAAGAATTAAAGTCATTCATAAATTAAATGGTGGAGCTTCTGATGCCCGAAATGTTGGGGTGAAGCAAGCGATTGGGGACTATATTCTCTTTGTGGATAGCGATGATTATTGGGAAGGAACAACAGGGTTGTCAGTGATACATTCCAAAATACAAACTTCTCAGGCAGATGTTGTGATTTATGGTACTCAAGATTTTTTTGAATCGTCACAAACTAAAGTGGTTACGCGAGGGAATTATCCCCATTGGTCAGCAAATGACACCAAAGCTGATCGATTACTTTCCTTAATCAAAACCCATAATTTTCCGGGTGCTGCTTGGATTATGGCCACACGAAGAAGTTTGTTGCACGAAAATAAAATCGAATTCAAACTAGGAATTAAAGCCGAAGATATCGATTGGATTATTAATGTTTTAGTGCAGGCAAGTTCAGTTGAGACTTGTGCTACCAATTTTTATATGTACCGAAAAAACAGACCGGGTTCGGTAACAACTACTGCTGATTTTAAAAATGTGGACGGAATACTATATGCTATTGAACGTTGGCAGTCGCGATTAGAAAAATCTGAATTTGCTGAAAAACAAGCGTTATTAAATTATTTAGGATCACAATATTTAACTGCATTCGTGTCCTTTGCTCAACTTCCAAAGATACAGCAAAACGAACTTTTAAAACGAATGCAAAAAGCGAAAACCATTGTAAACTACGATTCATCGATGCGCACTAAAGTTGCAAAAATTTGTATTGCAGTTATTGGTATTCGAAGCTTTGCATCGCTTGTACATCGTTTGTATAATTGGAGAAAATCAAACTAGGAACCTGTGAAAATTATTCGAACTGCAACCGTCGCCTTATCTCTGGATTTGCTGCTTAAAGGTCAATTGGCTTTTTTGGATAAAAAGCACGAAGTCATTGCAGTTTCTGGATCTGATTCCCATTTAGATACGGTTGCACAACGTGAAAAGATTCGGGTAATCAATGTGCCAATGCAACGCGCAATACGACCTCTTCAAGATCTGCTATCTTTACTACGTTTGTATTTTGTGTTTAAAAAAGAAAAGCCACAATTGGTTCACTCTATTACACCGAAGGCTGGATTGTTAACGATGACAGCAGCATGGTTGGCAGGCGTGCCTATTCGAATTCATACGTTTACCGGATTAATTTTTCCTTATCGAAAAGGATTTATGTTCCGTTTGTTACGTTTTATGGATCAATGTGTTTGTCGTTTTTCTACCCACACCATTGCAGAAGGAAAAGGCGTTAAAGACTTGCTTGTCACTCATAAGGTCACAACAAAACCCATTTATATTTTAGCAAATGGCAATGTAAATGGTATCGATACTGATTTTTTTAACCCTTTGCATCAATCGGAAAGTGCAACTGAATTACGCAATTCTTTATCCATTCCAAAGGATGCATTTGTGTTTTTATTTATCGGTCGTTTGGTCAGTGAAAAAGGAATTGAAGAATTAGTAACTGCCTTCGAACATGTTCAGGTGAAGTATCCTAATAGTCATTTGGTTGTTGTGGGGCCGATGGAGCCTGAATTAGATCCGATTCCTTCCCCTATATTATCCACTTTAGAAAATCACCAACAAATTCATCTGATGGGCTATCAATCCAATGTACGAAGTTATTTACTGCTTTCCGATGTTTTGGTGTTGCCCAGTTATCGTGAAGGTTTTCCCAATGTGATTTTACAAGCGGGAGCAATGGGATTACCTTGTGTAGTTTCCGATATTCCGGGTTGTAACGAAGTTATTCGAAATGGGGAAAATGGGTTAATTGTTCCTCCTAAAGACAGAAATCAATTATCTTTGGCGATGGAATCAATGATCGTTCAAAAATCAGCTTGGTATTCAAAACGCGATGCGATACGAGAAACAATAGTTACTCAATTTACACACGCTATTGTTTGGGAAGCAGTGGAACGATTTTATCAAGAATGCGAAAAAAATAGTCATGTATAAATCAATAATTAAACCCTTTTTTGACATTTGTTGCGCGGCATTAGGATTGCTAATTGCAGCACCAATATTAGGTTTAGTGACTATTTTATTAGCAATAGCCAATCATGGTAAACCTTTTTTTATTCAAAACCGTCCTGGTAAAAACGGTAAAGTCTTTCGCATTATCAAATTCAAAACAATGAATGATAAAAAAGACGCGGAAGGTAAATTGTTGCCCGATGCGGAACGACTTACAAAGATTGGTGCTTTTGTACGAAAAACATCATTGGATGAAATCCCCCAATTAATCAATGTCTTAAAAGGCGATATGAGTTTTATTGGGCCTCGACCCTTGTTGACCCATTATTTGCATTTATATAATGATTTTCAAAACCGTCGGCATGAAGTGAAACCGGGGATAACAGGTTGGGCACAAGTAAACGGACGAAATGCGATTTCATGGGATAAAAAATTTGAATATGATGTATGGTATGTTGACCATATTTCCTTTTTTTTGGATATAAAAATACTTTTGAAAACAGTACTAAAAGTGGTCAAAAGTGAAGGTATTAATGCTGCCGATTCCAGCACAATTGAACCGTTTAATGGAAACTAATTTGATACTTTTTGGAGCGAGTGGTCATGGCAAAGTAGTCGTGGATATCCTGCATTGTTTGGGTATTGAAGTTACACAGATTTGTGATGATAATCCCAAAATTGCAAAAATTCAAGGTGTGACTGTAGTACCCACAACTGAAGTAGATTTTACCTCGGCAACCTTACTTTTTACCATAGGTAATAATCGTGTTCGCGCCAAATTAGCCAATCGTTTTACAAATTCATTTATTACTGCTGTTCATCCGAAAGCTGTTTTGGCAAAATCGGTTCAAATGGATACGGGAACAGTAGTTATGGCTGGTGCTGTAATCAATACGGAAGCTAGAATCGGAAAACATGTTATCATAAACACAGGGGCTTTGATTGACCATGAATGTATAGTCGAAGATTTTGTGCATATTTCACCGGGTGTAGCCTTGGCGGGTAATGTGACAATTGGTGAAGGGACGCATGTTGGTATTGGAGCTTGTGTGATTCAAGGCGTAAAAATTGGCAAATGGTGCACAATTGGTGCCGGAGCCGTAATTATTAAAGATATTCCCGATTATGCCGTTGTAGTGGGTAATCCTGGAAAAATTATAAAATACAATCAACCACATGAGTTTATCTAAAATTTGGTTGTCCTCTCCACATATGGGAGGCACAGAACAAAATTATGTTCAAGAAGCTTTTGATACCAATTGGGTAGCGCCTTTAGGGCCCAATGTAACTGGATTTGAAACGGATTTAGAACAGTTTTTAGGAGGAAAACATTTTGTAGCTGCCTTAAGTTCAGGTACGGCCGCTTTGCATTTGGCTTTAATTCAAGCGGGTGTGGTAGCAGGTGATGAGGTTATTTGCCAATCCATGACTTTTTCAGCTTCGGCTAATCCTATAGTTTATCAGGGTGCACATCCTGTTTTTGTGGATTCAGAGCCAATGACATGGAATATTTGTCCACAAGCCTTGGAAACCGCAATTGTTGACCGAATGGCAAAAGGGAAAAAACCAAAAGCAATTGTTGCCGTTCACTTATATGGAATGCCTTTTCAAGTGGAAGCAGTTGTTGCAATTGCCAAAAAGTATGAAATTACTTTAATTGAAGACAGTGCGGAAGCTTTGGGTAGTCATTACAAAGGGCAACAATGTGGAACGATTGGAGATTTTGGAGTTTTGTCTTTTAATGGAAATAAAATAATAACTACCTCGGGTGGAGGTGCCCTTGTTTTAAATAATTCTAAGGAAAAAGAGAAGACGGTTTTTCTAGCGACACAAGCACGCGATGCTGCTCCGCATTACCAACACAGTTCGATAGGATACAACTACCGGTTGAGTAATATTTGTGCGGGTATTGGTCGTGGACAAATGGAAGTTCTTGCCAAGCATATTGATTTACGCCGTCAAATGCATGCTTTTTACAAACAATTATTTAAGGATTGTAAAGGGATTACTTTGTTTGAAGAACCCAATGCGGATTATTTCTCGAACCATTGGTTGTCAGCAATTACTGTAGATTCTGAACTATTTAATGGATTAACTCGTGAGGATTTACGATTGCGTTTTGAGGCTGAAAATATTGAATGTAGGCCTCTGTGGAAACCAATGCACATGCAGCCTGTTTTCAGCAATGCGCCGTATTACGGAAGTGATGTTGCAGAAAAATTATTTTTAAACGGATTGTGTTTACCCTCAGGTTCTAACCTCACCGATAGGGATAGAGAGCGAATTGCAGCGGTAATAAATACGATTTAAGTTTTTTTTAAGAAATAAAAATCCCTAAATTTACCTCAATTAATTCTGCAGAATTGAAGGGAAAGGAACGACATAATTACATTTCAATTTTTTTGAAAGCCTTTGGTGATATCAATACAGGTTTCAGTTTTCGAAATCTAGGATATTTACCACGTTGGCTTATTTTGTTATTTGATGTTTGTATCGTTTTACTATCCGGAATTTTTACCTACATCTTATTTAAGGGATTACGACTTTCCTATGTGCCCGATGAGCATTTATGGTTTGCTAGCTTGTTTTATGTAACCATAAATGTTTTTTTCTTTTGGTTATATCGCACCTACTCAGGCATTATTCGTCATTCCTCATTGATTGATGCGCTAAAATTGTTTTTTTCGCAATTTTCAACTTTTGTGGCAATATTGGTATTCAATTTTATAGTCATTGTTTTTACCAAAACTAAAGTCTACCTAACTACGGGTGCTTTCATCAATGCCGTACTTTCATTCAGTTTTCTTTTCTTTTTTCGACTGGTCGTAAAACAAGTTTTTGATAAATTATTTACTTCCAATTCAGATGAAAATAAGTCGACTGCCATTATATATGGAACAGATGCCAATGCTACAGCTGTTGCTAGTGCGCTAATGTCTGAAAATCCAGGGCGATTTAAAGTGATTGGTTTTATTGATAAGGACAATCAAAATTTTACAAAGCGAATATTGAATTTACCAATTTTTCAAATAAAAAAAAGTATTCCGGTATTATTGCGCTCCAAAAATGCTGTTGCCTTGATTATTGCAGACCGGTCATTGACAAAAGAAGAACGTTCAATAATAGTGGATGAATGTATTGAATATGGATTTAAAGTCTATACTTTACCAGTGGTTTCAGATTGGGATGATCAAAAAGAAATCTCAAAGAAAATCAAGAATTTTGAAATCCATGATTTATTAGAGCGTAAGCCTATTTCATTGGATACCCGAATGATTTCGGAATACTTGAACAATAAAACCATATTGGTAACGGGCGCGGCAGGTTCAATTGGAAGCGAAATTGTGCGACAAGTTATACACTTTAACCCTAAGCGCATCATTTTATTGGATCAAGCGGAAACACCCTTGCATGCGTTATCCCTTGAAATTGCTCAATATGATGCTGTTGAAATTGTGGATATTATTGGTGATGTTCGTGATTTTCAATACATGGAATATGTGTTTAAAACGTATAAACCTCATGTTGTGTATCACGCAGCGGCCTATAAGCATGTGCCTTTAATGGAAATAAATCCGTCACAAGCGGTATTTACAAATATTTTAGGGACTAAAAATGTGGCCGATTTATCAAATAAATATCATGTGGAGCATTTTGTAATGATTTCTACAGATAAAGCGGTAAATCCGAGTAGTGTCATGGGAGCAAGTAAACGTATTGCTGAAATGTACGTTCAATCCAAGCATTTTAAACATAAACGTTTAAAAACAGAGCGTTTCACACGATTTATCACTACTCGATTTGGAAATGTATTAGGTTCAAATGGATCAGTTGTGCCTTTGTTTACAAAGCAGATTCAAGAAGGCGGTCCAATCACAATCACCCATCCTGAAATCATTCGATATTTCATGACTATCCCAGAAGCATGTCAATTGGTTTTAGAAGCAGGTTCGATGGGTAAAGGAGGTGAGATTTTTATATTTGATATGGGTAAACCCGTCAAGATTATTGATTTAGCGCGAAAAATGATTCGTTTAGCAGGTTATGTACCTGATAAAGATATAGCCATTAAAATTGTAGGTCTTCGCCCGGGAGAAAAACTTTATGAGGAATTATTGAATGATTCTGCCAAGAATCTTCCTACGTATCATGAGAAAATCATGATTGCGATGGAAACAAGTGCTGATTTCGAGGAAATTTGTTTAAAAGTTGCCGCACTTATTGAAGCTGCAAAGCACGGTGAATTGAACCAGACGGTAGCCTTAATGAAAGACCTAGTGCCTGATTTTAAAAGTATGAATTCCGTTTATGAAAAGTTAGATGGTGCTGTTGGTTAGCCTTTTTACAGCTTTAATTGTTATATTTGCACTTCATAATTCAATTTCATGAGAAAATTATCATTTCTTTTTTTGCTTAGTGTCGTTTTGATGCAAGTTTCCTGTGTTTCTTCAAAAAAATTCTATTACCTACAAGGGGAGTATGATATGAAGAATTCTTCTGCAAATTACGAGCCGATAATTCAAAAAGACGACCGTATATCTATTATGGTTACATCGGTTCAAAAGGAAATGGCTGAACCTTTCAATATGTCCAATTTTAATAATTCAAATACAAATAATATCAATATTGGTTATTTAGTGGATAGTAATGGAAATATTGATTTTCCTGTTTTAGGAAAGATTTCAGTAGCGGGATATACCGTAGAGCAATTGAAATTGATGTTTAAAGATAAATTAGCCAGTTACTTAACTGATGCTGTGATCAATGTTCGGATATTGAATTTTAAAGTAACTGTTTTGGGAGCAGTAAATAACCCTGGTGTTAAAAATTTTGAAACAAATCGTGTGACTTTGCTTGACGCCTTAGGTGCAGCTGGAGATTTAAATGTTTTTGGGAAACGCGATAATATTTTAATTGTTAGAGATTATCAAGGCGTAAAGTCATTTCACAGAGTCGACATTTCCGATGCAAGTTTTGTAAACTCTCCTTTTTACTATTTGGATCAAAATGATATGATATATGTTCAAGAGCGTAAAGCTAAGGTGGACGCTACTTCATTCCCAAGTTTGCCTTTAATAGTGTCTATTTTATCCTTAGTGACCACTGTTCTTATTTTAATTAATCGATAGTTAATACAATGCAAAATCAACTTTCAAACCAAGATACAACTTCAGGTAAATCCGATGAGTTTAATTTGAAAGACATACTCTTTCGTTATTTATTCTTTTGGAAATGGTTTGTAGTTTCTGTATTGATTTGCTTGACTATCGCATTTATTTTTCTTCGGTATAAAGAAATTCATTACGGTGTAAATTCTACCATATTAATTAAAGATGAAAAAAAGGGAGGAACTAGCGAATTTTCAGCGTTTAGTGACTTAAATATTTTTTCTGCGAAAAATAATATTGAAAATGAAATTGTAATTTTAAAATCACGAGGCATTTCGCAAAGTGTAGTTAAAAAATTTGATTTAGATATTAGTTATTTTAGTGTGGGTCGTGTTGTCACCAAAGAGTTGTATAATGAGTCACCGATTAAAATTGTTTTTACCCATAAAAACGATAATTACTACACCAAGCCTCTTTCTTTAAATGTAAGGGTTCTCAATAAAAATGAGTTTGAAATAAGTAATGCTGATCGAACTAATGTAGAGAAATATCGATTTGGTCAAAAGATTCCTTGTCCAATTGGGGAGTACTTGCTGCAATTAAAATATCCATTACCTAATGGGATGGCCAATGATATTCTAATTGTAAAAAATAATTTGGAACCGGTTTCAAATTCGTTAATGTCTAATCTTGTGGTTGTTGGTCAAGAAAAGACAAATATTATTTATTTGTCTGTTAACGACATGATTCAACAACGCGGTATCGATTACTTAAACGGAGTAGTTGACCAGTATAATGAAGATGCAGTTCGTGACCGTAATCAAGTAGCAGAATTCACCAAGGAATTTATTAATAAGCGTTTAGAGATAATCACGAAAGAGTTAGGCGGAGTAGAAAGTAATGCCGAACAGTTTAAAAAACAACGTGGATTAACGTATTTGGAAGCAGATGCTGAAGTCAGTTTAAGTTCCAAACTTGAATATAATAAGTCCGTACTCGATATCGAAACCGAATTAAAAGTTAGTGACTATTTGTTGCAAGAAGTTAAAAAACTAAAAAAAGGTGGGTTAATTCCGACAAACGTTATTACGGCTTCTCCAACTTTGGTAGCAAATATTAATCGATTTAATGAAGTTGAATTATTGCGTAAGGGCATGTTAACCTCTGCTACTGAAAACAATCCAAAAGTACGTGTTTTGGATAAAGAATTGGAAGAGTTGAAGTCCAACATTATTAGTAGTATTATTAGCCATCAAAAAGATTTAACAATCAAGAAAAACGATTTGGCGGGTCAACGCAATGTATACCAAGGTAAAGTTTATGATTTCCCTACAAATGATCGTTTTTATAACGAGATTGCAAGACAACAAAAAATTAAAGAAACACTTTACTTATACTTGCTCCAAAAAAGAGAAGAGACAGAAATTTCATTAGCAGTTACCTCTCCAAAAGCTAAAATAATTGATCGTGCTTTTGCTACAGGCCCTATTTCAATCAAAGCATCATTCGTTTATATTATTGGATTTATTTTAGGTATTTTAATTCCTGTTTTAGTATTGTTTATCCGCTTTGTATTAGATACCAAAGTTAAAAATCGCTTAGATGTTGAACGCAATGTAACGATACCCTTTTTGGGAGACTTACCTAAAGCTCAAAATAATGAAGAAATTATCAGTTCAAATAGTCGATCAAGTTCGGCAGAAGCCATACGTATTATTCGAACTAACTTGGAATTTATGTTGTCTGATGTTTCAGATGAAAAATGCAAGACCATTTTTGTAACCTCTTCAGTGCCTAAAGAAGGTAAAACGTTTATCGCGATTAATTTAGCGACGACTATAGCCCTTTCTGGGAAAAAAGTATTAGTTGTGGGGATGGATATTCGTAATCCAAAGTTAGATGTCTATGTAAATTTACCCAATAAAGGGATTACCAATTATTTGTCAAAAAACAATGAAAATATTCAGGATTACTTGGCAAAAATCAATGGTTACGATAATTTTTATGCTTTACCTTCTGGAGTGATTCCCCCAAACCCAGTAGAATTATTGATGCATAAAAAAGTCGAAACCATGTTTGATGAACTCAAACAGCATTTTGACTATATCATTGTAGATACAGCTCCCGTAAGTGTGGTTACCGATACATTCTTGATCTCAAAATATGCCGACGCATTTATTTATGTGATTCGAGCAAATTATTTGGATAAACGTATGCTTCGTTTTGCAGAGTCGATTTATAAAGAGGGGAAATTACCAAATATGTCTGTTGTGCTTAATGATACCGATGTTCAAAGAACTTATGGTTATGGCTACGGATATGGCTACGGATATGGCTACGGCTACGGCTATGGTTATGGCTACGGTTATGGTTATGGAGTTGAAGAGAAAGAAGAAACTTTTACCGATAAAGTGTTACATTTTTTCAAAAGAGATAAAAAGTAAATTATATTTTCAATACATCATTATTTAAAAGCAGGGGTTGTAAAAGCTCCTGTTTTTTTATGCGTATGGGTTGCGAAAATGCGTCAATATGTCGCTCATGATGAATGTCGGTTCCTGTGAAATCATACAATCCTGAACCCAAAAGCAATTCAGCGGTTTTCGCTACTGGAAACCCGTAATATCCAGTTACGGCG
This sequence comes from Bacteroidota bacterium, assembly GCA_039798185.1. Classification (GTDB taxonomy): domain Bacteria; phylum Bacteroidota; class Bacteroidia; order Flavobacteriales; family Flavobacteriaceae; genus Flavobacterium. The sequence continues at coordinate 44,803 of JBDKGM010000053.1, read as the reverse complement.
AGTAAATTAAGTTGGAATAAACAGCCCGCCTTTTTTAATTTTTTATAATCATCTATTCTGCCATGATAAAAATTATAGCGTTCAGGGTGTGCTAAAATAGGTTGATAGCCTTCAATTTGCAATTCAAAAAGTAAATCAAAAAGTTGCAATGGAGGTTGTTGATACGACATTTCCACTAAAACATAGTTGTCTTTTATAGTTAACAAAGGGCCATTTTGTAAGTGGGATTTGAATTGGTCATCCAACATATATTCCGCAGCAAGACGAATCGAGGAATTGGAATAAAAAGTATCCGTTTTTATAGTATTAAATTGTTGCTCCAATGATGCCGGTGTGTTTTCCCAAACTTGTGCCATTATATGGGGTGTCATCACACAAGATGTGATTCCCATTTCTTGCATTTTTTCAAATAAATGAATGGACGACGCTAGGTCGGGTGCACCGTCATCAACTCCAGGTAACAAATGGTTGTGAATATCATGGTAACCATTCGTGAAAATGGAAGATAATAACGGTTTTTTTTTCCTGAAAAAAAGCATACACAAAATTTGATGTAAATGTAATTAAATTAAGATTCGAATAAGACTATCAAAATATGTTTCCTAAATTTGAAGCGTAATTTTCAAGAATGGGAAATCAACTCAAAGCATTATTAAAATCACAGTTTAAGTACCTACATTTCTTTTACCGAATTTTGAAGGTACGATTAATGATGATTCTATTGATCAGTGTATTCTACAGTCTAGTAGATGCTTTGAGTCTCACCATCTTTATTCCTCTTTTTCAAATTGCTTCCGGTGAAGAAACCGGAACAGTTAACCAAAAAACCTCATATTTTATCCAGTTTTTTGAATGGATAGGCATGCAGCCCACTGTAAATTCGGTTTTGATATTGATGATTTTCTTCTACAGTTTGAAAGCAATCTTTCGATATATCGATGTTTTTTATCGGGTTTTAGCCACCTCTTTTTTTGTCAAACGAATCCGTCACCGCTTACTAGAAGCCATTGCCCATGTAGAATATGCAAAATTTGTCACGCTCAACTACGGTACCATTCAAAACAGTGTAACGGGAGAAATTTTAAATGTAAACAATGCATTTGCTCAGTATATTTCAGTAATTCAAAACCTTATTTTCGTTTTTGTCTATTTACTGTTGTCTTTTATCACTAATCCTAAATTTACTTTAATAGTTATCGTTGGAGGATGGATGTCCCGATGGGTTTTTAAATCTTTATACAAAAGTTCGGAAGCCCTTTCCTTAAAAATTACCCATCAAAACAACGAACTGTCGGGCTTAGTGCTCCAAAAAACGGGGAATTATAAATACTTAAAGTCAACCGCATTATTGTCGCGTTACTTATCAAAAATTAACGATAAAGTCATAGCAATTGAAAAGCAAGTAGTTGTATTAGGGAAAACTTCTGCCAAAGTAATGGCTTTTAGAGAACCCATTATTGTTTTGTTTTTGGTACTGGCTATTTTCATTCAAATGAATGTATTGGGTGGAAAATTTAATGCAATCATCGTAATTTTATTATTCTTCTATCGGGCCTTTGGAAGTTTGATGAGCGTACAGCAAAGTTGGACCGCTTTTCTAAAATATGTCGGTTCCGTTAATCATTACGAATCCTTTTTGGAGGAATTGAAAACCAATGCAGAGTCAACACAAGGGAGTTCGTTTCAATCTTTTGAAAAATCCATTTCGTTTTCCAATGTTTCCTTTGCCTATCAAAATGGTAAAATGATTTTGGATGCGGTCAATGTAACCATTCCCAAAAATAATTCCATAGCTATTGTTGGAAAAAGTGGTTCAGGTAAAACCACACTCGTGAATCTGGTTTGTGGACTATTAAAACCCACTTCCGGTGAAATTTCGGTAGATGGCCAACCGTTATCGTCCATTAATTTGGCTACATTTCGTCAAAAAATTGGATTTATCGCACAAGAAACGGTGGTATTCAATGATACGCTTTTTAACAACGTTACTTTTTGGGATGAAAAAAATGAGCACAATTTAAAACGTTTTCACGAAGCTATTAAGAAAGTGGATTTGGAAGAATTCATGCAACGCAGTGAAAAGGGCGCCGATACAATTCTTGGGGATAGCGGAGTCGTCATGTCAGGAGGTCAACGCCAACGTTTGTCCATTGCTCGTGAATTGTATAAGAATATTGAAATCCTAATTTTGGATGAAGCCACTTCCGCTTTGGATTCTCAAACCGAAAAGTTTATTCAAGAAAGTATTGAAAAATTAAAAGGGCAACTAACCATTATCATTATCGCGCACCGTTTGTCTACCATAAAACATGCCGATAGCATAGTTTTATTGCAAGATGGTGCAGTCGATGCAACGGGGAATTATCAAGATTTACTTCAAAAATCACCTACTTTTGCAAAAATGGTAGCACTACAGGAATTGTAACATGAAAAAGTTTGCACTCCTTTTTACAACAAAAAATCGGAAAGAAGATCTTGATTTTACCTTAAAGAAAATCGAACATTTGTTGGTTCGACCCGATGTGGAATGTATTGTTTGTGATGATGCTTCCACTGACGGAACAACTGAATTTCTTGCGCAAAATTATCCGAATATTCAGCGACTACGAAATGAAACTACACAAGGTTTAATTTTTAGTCGTAACCGATTGATGGCCGCCACTCAAGCCACCTACGCTATTTCCTTGGATGATGATTTACACTTTATCACTCAAGATCCATTGGAGCGTATTGAAACCTATTTTCAAGCACATCCTGAATGTAGTGTGTTGAGTTTTCGCATTTTTTGGGCCAAATATGAACCCGAATCTACAGCAACGAAACAACAACCCCACCGTGTCAAAAGTTTTGCAGGAGGAGCGCATGTTTGGCGTGTAAGTGATTGGCATCAAATTCCGCCCTATCCTGAATGGTTTTTCTTTTATGGTGAAGAGGATTTTGCCTCGTATCATTTGTATAAAATCAATAAACAAGTGCATTATTTCCCCGAAATTTTGGTCAACCATCGCGTGGATTTATTAGCACGAAAACAAAATGCCGACTACCAAGTTCGCATCCGCAGAAGTTTGCGCTCGGGTTGGTATTTGTATTTCTTATTTTATCCCAAGCGTATTATCCCCAATCGATTGGCGTATACGTTTTGGGTCCAATTTTCAAAACGAACATTAAAAGGCGACTGGAAAGCGACCTTCGCAATTTTTCAGGCACTAAGCGATGTAATCCGTAACTTTGGAAAATTGATGAAAAATAGTAACCGTTTCTCGCGAGAAGAATACCGAAACTATTTTAATTTGCCTGAAACCAAATTATATTGGAAACCCAGTGACGAACACCATGAAAAATAAGGCTGTATATGTGATTGCCGAAATCGGTCAAGCACACGAAGGAAGTTTAGGTTTACTTTATTCCTATATCGATGCATTGGCAGCAACAGGAGTAGATGCTGTAAAGTTTCAAATGCATATCGCTGAAGCAGAAAGTAGCTTACACGAACCTTTTCGTGTGCAATTTTCAAAAGAAGATGCAACACGTTACGACTATTGGCAACGCATGGGTTTTACGTTTGAACAATGGCAAGGAATTAAAGCGCATTGTGAAACCAAAGGCATGGAATTCCTTTGTTCACCATTTAGTAATAAAGCTGTGGATTGGCTTGAATCACTCGGCGTGCAACGCTATAAAATAGGTTCAGGTGAAGTCTTGAATCATTTGCTTTTAGAGAAAATAGTCCAAACCGGAAAACCTTTGATTGTATCTTCAGGAATGAGTAGCTTTACTGAATTGGATGCAACCGTAGCGTTCCTTAAGGATCGTAATGCTGAATTTTCCTTGTTGCAATGCACCACTTCCTATCCCACACCACCTGAGCGCTACGGACTCAATGTGATTCAAGAGTTGAAAAACCGTTATCAGGTTCCAGTAGGATATTCTGACCACTCAGCTGAAATAGTGACTTGTATTGCAGCGGTCAGTTTAGGTGCCTCAATAGTTGAATTTCATGTGGTTTTTGATCGTCGCCAATTTGGTCCCGATTCAGGTTCGTCCCTTACTATAGACGAAACTCAAGCCTTGGTTAAAGCCATTCGCCAAGTGGAAGTTGCTTTGACACATCCCGTCGATAAAAATGATACGACAGTTTATCTTGAATTAAAAAAAATGTTTGGGAAATCTTTAGCTGTCAATAAAAATTTACCCGCAGGTCACCTGCTTACTTTTGAAGATTTAGAAGCCAAAAAACCGATGGGTTATGGTATAAACGCCCAAGATTTTCAAAAGGTTTTGGGTAAAAAACTTTCAAATGACAAAGCCCAATGGGATTTCCTAACTGAAGAAGATTTACAATGAATACACGAAAAATAGCGGTTGTCATTACCGCACGACCCTCATACAGTCGCGTAAAATCGCTGTTGCAAGCCATCAAAGAGCATCCCAATTTGGAATTGCAACTGATCATTGCGGCCTCTGCACTTTTAGACCGTTATGGGTCTGCGGTGAATTTTATCGAAAAAGATGGTTTCACCATTGCCGCAAAAGTTTTTAATGTACTAGAAGGTGAAAATTTAACCGCTGCCGCGAAAACAACCGGTATCGGGATTCTAGAATTGTCCTCAGTCTTTGATAATATGCGTCCTGATATCGTGGTTACTGTGGCCGATCGTTTTGAAACCATGGCTACCGCAGTTTCAGCTTCCTATATGAATATTCCTCTAGCGCATATTCAAGGAGGCGAAGTCACTGGAAATATCGACGAAAAAGTGCGACATTCCATTACCAAATTATCCGACTATCATTTTGTGGCTTCCGAAAGTGCTCGTGAACGCGTTATCAAATTGGGGGAAAATCCGGAGTTTGTTTTCAATACGGGCTGTCCATCAATTGATTTGGCCAATGAAGTGTTGCAATACAACGGACTTACCTTTGATCCCTATCAAAAATACGGAGGTGTCGGACGACAGCCTGATTTGTCACAAGGATATTTGGTGATTATGCAACATCCTGTAACGAATGAATACCAAGATTCTCGTAGACATATAGAAGAAACCTTGAAAGCGGTTGCCAATTTGTCGATTCCTTGTTTATGGTTTTGGCCTAATGTAGATGCAGGTGCCGATGGAACATCAACAGGAATTCGCAGTTTCCGTGAGAAAAACCAATTGGATAATGTGCATTTCTTCAAGAACATGGACGGAATGGATTTTCTTAATTTGCTCCAAAATTCCAAAGGGTTAATCGGGAATTCTAGCGTTGGTATTCGCGAATGCGCTTTTATGGGCGTACCTGTGATAAATATTGGCTCACGCCAAAATAAACGCGATCGCGGTCACAATGTGATTGATGTAGGATACGACCAAAATGAAATCGGTCAAGCGATTCATCAAATTACCACGGAAGCGCGACCTCAAGCTTCCAATGTTTATGGCGGAGGCGATGCCGGTAAAAAAATTGCAGCAACATTAGCGACCGTCCCATTACAATTTCATAAAACCATCATGTACTAATGAACATTTTGGCCATCATACCCGCACGAAGTGGTTCCAAAGGCGTTCCTGGTAAAAACACCAAATTATTGGGAGGAAAACCCTTGTTGGCCTATTCAATTGAACAAGCTTTGGCGTGCCAGTTGTTTTCACGCGTACTACTTTCAACCGATAGTGAGCAAATAGCCGCTGTTGGTATGCAGTATGGTGCTGAAGTACCGTTTATTCGGCCAAGTGAACTCGCTTCCGATACGGCTTCAAGTATTGGGGTTGTCCAACATGCATTGCATTTTTATCGTGAAAGGGGAGAAGTGTTTGATGCTGTTTGTTTGCTCCAACCCACAACGCCTTTTCGGGCACCGCATTTAATTGCCGATTGCGTGCATAAAATGAAAAATGAGTGCTGGGATGCAGTAGTAAGTATGCTACCCGTTCCCCATGAGTTCAATCCACATTGGGTTTTTGAAGCAGATTCTCACGGAGCTTTGCAGATTGCTACAGGTGATAAAGAGATTATAAAAAGGAGACAAGATTTACCGCCAGCCTATTTTAGAGATGGAGCCGTCTATCTCACAAAAACACAATGGCTAGAGAAGGGGTCTTTTTTTGGTGAAAAATTAGGTTTTGTTTTATCAGATGTAGCTACCTTTGTCAATATTGATACCCTGTCCGATTGGGAAAAAGCGGAAGAATTAATACAAAAATTGAAAGAGAACAGCTAATGTGCGGAATTGCCGGTGTGTTAGGAGCAGCTGCTTCAGAGAATACCATTACCCAACTACTTGAAAAACAACGACACCGTGGACCAGATGCAGAACAGTTTTGGGTAGAATCCGGAATTGCACTTGGCCATAACCGACTAAGTATTATTGATTTATCGGAAGAGGCAAATCAACCGATGTCCAGTCAAAATGGTCGCTTTATCATGGTGTTTAATGGAGAAATTTATAACTATAAAGAACTCCAAAAAGAACTCACAGCTTTTACATTTCGAACTTCTTCGGATTCAGAAGTTTTGTTGGCAGCCTATCAAAAATGGGGCACAGCCATGCTTTCCAAACTAAATGGAATGTTCAGCATAGCCATTTGGGATACCGTAAAACAAGAACTTTTTCTCGCGCGTGATCGTTTTGGAGTTAAACCTTTGTATTACAGTTTTCACGAAGGAAGTCTTTATTTTGCCAGTGAAATCAAATCTTTATTTCATGCAGGAATTCCTAAAGTAATGCATACTTCGGTTTGGGCAGCTTATTTTCTAAAAGGTTCCTATGGCATGCCCGATGAAACATTTTGGCAGGGAATTCACCAATTACGAGGGGGGTATTACACGACAATTGCATCCCATAAACTTGAGGTTGAACCTGTTCAATGGTATGATTTCGTAAAAAATATAAATGAAACGCCACGTTTAACTGCCACAGCATTGCGGGAACAGTACGAAGCATTGCTTCATGATGCGATTCGCTTACGGTTTCGTGCCGATGTTCCCATTGGTATGAATATCAGTGGGGGATTGGATTCTTCGATACTTTTGGCTATGGTTAATGCCTATTTGCCTTCTAATCAAAAAATTGATGCGTTTACTTTTTACAGTAATAACCAAGCCTACGATGAATTGAATTGGGTAGAAGATTTAGTAGCCAATACGGGATATGACTTAAATAAAGTCCTTTTTACTCCGGGGGCTGTTACTGATTTAATACAGAAAATAAGTTATTATCAGGACGAACCTTTCGGCGGGTTTCCTACTTTGGCGTACAGTTTGCTTTTTGAGCAAGCCCGTGCAAAGAAAATCCCCGTTATTTTAGACGGTCAAGGAATGGATGAAGCCTGGGCGGGTTATGACTATTATTTTTCAGGAATTAATTCACTGATTCAAGGTGTAACCACAAGTCCGGTGCATCCTGAAATTATCCATAAGAGTTTTTTAAGTCAAAAGCATCCTGAAAATTACGGTGCTCCCTTTGATAATGCCTTGCAAAACTTACAATATCGGGATTTGTTTTACACAAAAATTCCAAGAGCCTTGCGATTTAACGATCGGATTAGCATGATGTATGGCATTGAATTACGGGAACCATTTTTGGATTACCGTTTAGTTGAATTAGCTTTTGCCCAAGGAGTGGAAATGAAATACAACGGCACAGATTCCAAATGGATGTTGCGCGAAATTGTAAAAGACAAGTTTGACAATACCATTGTTTTTGCCCCTAAAAAAGCATTACAGACGCCGCAAAGAGAATGGATTGGTAAAGAATTACAGTCGGAATTCCATGAGTATATTCATGAATTTGCCAAATTTGATTTTGTAAATTGTGAACAAGTTTTAGCCATTTGGGAGCAATATTGTAAGGGAAATAATGATAATAGTTTTTATATTTGGCAATGGGTAAACAGTTTGTTTTTACTCCAAAAATCACAATAGAAATTCGGTCAAATGATTCAGTCAATTAAAAAAAATATCCATTTTAGAACCAAGCAAAAGATCAAAAACAAATGGAAAGCCTTTTTGGGATTTTTTGCTTTTGGAAATTTGACCCAGCGGGCGATTTTGTTTAAAACCGATAAATGGGGCGGACACTTTTATACCCCGCATTATCAAATGCATTTTAAACCCTATCGTTTTAAACGCATAAAATTACTTGAAATAGGAGTGGGCGGCTACGAATCTCCCTATTCTGGAGGGAATTCACTACGCATGTGGAAATCCTATTTCCCGTTTGGAAAGATATTTTCGCTCGATATTTACGATAAATCACCCCAACAAGAATCCCGAATTAAAATCTTTCAGGGGAGTCAAGTGGATTTCGATTTTTTACAAAAAGTGATCGATACTACAGGTGAGTTGGATTTGATTATTGATGATGGGAGCCACATTAACGAACATGTAATCCAATCGTTTGAGTTTTTATTCCCCAAATTAAAAAAAGGGGGAATCTATGTGGTAGAAGATACCCAAACTTCTTATTGGGAGCATTATGGGGGAACATCCAAAGATTTCAATCAAGAAGGAACAATTTATCAGTATTTCAAATCTTTGATTGACGGATTAAATCACTCGGAGTTTATGATTCCTGATTATCAGCGCAGTTACTATGATGCACACATCACTTCGATGCATTTTTACCACAATATGATTTTTATTTATAAAGGGGATAATAACGAAGCATCCAACTATTTGACGAATAATAAAGTGAAGAATGGATAAGTCAAAAATTGCATTAATTTCCACAGTTATCAATTTTGAATTATATCAAAAATCATCCCCTCTGTTTCCAAAAGGCATCCAGAAATATGTAATCGATGGACGCAATGGAATGCATGGAATTCACAGCATTCATTATCTTTTTGAAAAATTAAAAGGAAAAGGAATTGAATGGTTAATCATGGCCGATGAAGATGTGCTGTTCACCCAACCGGATCTTGTTTTTTCATTGATTGCAACCATGGAGCAACAGCAATACACGGTTTGTGGTGTTCGAGACGGAGGTGTCATCGCACATCGAAATTATAATCCGCATGCCATCAATACGTTTTTTTCCATTTTGAATTTCAAAGTATTGGAGAAAATTTATACTAAAAAAGAAATCCAAAAACATCAATATTGCAACCCAGGAGAATTTCAAGAGGATGTTGCTGCATTACCTTTTGCGTTCCATGCAGAAAGCACTTTTGAATTGTATTATTGTTTTTATTTCTGGTTGCGTCGACAAGGACATCGGTTTTTGTTTTTAGATTCTAAAATGGAATCCGATTCCATTGCCAATAGCATTTTTGTGAATGGTGAAAAATTGCTTACCCATACCTGGTATGCCCGAAGTTATGGTGTTAATGCCAAACATACAGAGCGTATCGAATCTTTTTTAAGTCAAATCCCGACTTTAAATGAGCCTACAGAAGCACCTATTTTATTCAAAAAAAGTACCTTTGCCATGCAACAAAGTTGGAAAAAGTTGCTAGCAAAAATTCGCCATAAATTAGTATCATGAAAAAACTTGGAATCGTAATTACTGACGGAGTAGGGTATCGCAATTTTGTGATGAGTAACTTCATGCAAGAAGCGGTTGCAAAGTTTGACGAAATCGTAATTTATTCCGGACTCCCTGAATCAATTTATGAAAAGGAGCAATGGCCTCAAGTCACGGTTCGTGAACTAGCTGTTTACCATGAAGGGCATCTGTCTTTTATTTTTAGAAAATGGAAGGAAATTGCCCACATGGAAAAAAGCAAAAGTAATTTTGGGATGAGTGATAACAACCGAACGAACTATCCCAAAACGAACAGCTTGAAGAACCTCGTGGTGAAGTTTTTTTATCTGCTTTCCCGTATCTATAGTTCGAATTCAATCATATTATTTGCAGAAAAACTACAATTTCTAGCCTTTTCTAAAAATAAAATAACGCAGTCGTATATCCAACTTTTGAAGGAAGATCGTCCCGACTTAGTGTTCTTTACGCATCAACGACCATCGTATTTAGCTCCGTTTTTGTACGCAGCACAAAAGGTTAAAATACCAACATGTTCGTTTATTTTTAGCTGGGATAATTTAGCGTCCAAGGGTAGAATGCTTGGGACTTTTGACTATTTTTTAGTTTGGAGTCAGTTGATGAAAGACGAATTAATTCAATTTTATCCCAATACCCAACCGGATAATGTAAAAATAGTTGGTACTCCTCAGTTTGAACCCTATTTTTTACCGCAGTATCATACGCAACGGGAAGCTTTTTTAAACCGATTTAATTTGGATCCATCCAAAAAAATCATTTGTTTTAGTTGCGCGGATAAATCGATTGGAGGAAATGATCCTTTAATTATTAAAACCATTGCAGAAGCAATTCGTCATGGAAAATTAAGTCAAGAAGCCCAACTTTTAGTGCGTACTTCACCTGCTGAAGAACCTGCTCGATTTGAGTCCATTCGAAATGCCTACCCAGAAATTTGTTGGAATAATCCCAATTGGATTCAAACCCGCTCCAGCCATGATCAAATGTGGTCCCAACGAATTCCGTCTAAAGAAGATATTTTTGATTTGCGTGCTATTATCGAGCATGCAGACATCAACGTCAATATGCTGTCAACAATGAGCTTGGACTTTATGTTGTTTGGGAAACCAGTTATTAATACCGTTTTTGGAAATGAAACAAATGGTTTGTATAACGATAGTCGTTTCTTGAAATATGCCCATATCAAAATTGTTTTAGATTGTAAAGCAACGCGTATTGCAATAAATGAAGACGAATTAATAGCCGCTTTGAATACCTATTTGATGCATCCAGAAACCGATGCAGCGCTACGCGAGCAATTAATCGACATCGAAGTGTGTAAACCATTAGCAGGGATTAGTAACCGAATGGCAACTGCATTATATGCTTGGAGTTAATCCTATCCCACAGAAAATAGCAGTCCTTTGTGGTTATGCGCTTTTACCCGAACGAGTGGGTGGAATGGATTATTTTTTCTGGAAATTTGATGCACTCTGTAAACAGAACAATTGTATTATTGATTGGTATTTTCCCAATGATAGTGCGCACCAAGGTTATAAAAATTTAAACCGCTTTTCTAGTGATGGTGGAAATGTAGAACGTTATTTCCTAAATCATGCTCTTGTTGAACACTATGATGTGATCTTCACCCATTTTGTTGAATTGTGTACATCCACACTCAAAGAAATCAAACAAAAATCAGGAGCGAAACTCATTGTTGTAGATCATAATCCCCGACCCATAAGCGGATATCCATTGAAGAAGCGTATTCAAAAACGTTTAAAAGGATTGTTTTTTTCTTCGTATATCGATTGTTTTGTTGGCGTTTCAGAATATTCCAGAACCCAAATGGTCAAGGAATTGGGTGCGCAAATTCAGTCCCGAACCCAGGTTATATTTAATGGTTTGCAAACGGAAAAGTTTCAGCAACGAATAGTACCTTCATTTCGAGGGAAATTTATTATAGCTTCCCATTTAAGAAAGGATAAGGGCATTCAAGATGTAGTGGAAGCGGTGCGACTTTTGGTGCAACGCCAACCTAATTTGCAGTTTTCAATTGATGTTTTTGGTGAAGGTTATTACGAAAAGGAATTGAAGCAAATGGTGGTAGATCACCAACTCACAGCCTATTTCCAATTCCAAGGTAGTGTGTCCAATCTTCATGAACTGTATGCCGAATACGATTATTTGATTCATGCTTCACATGGGGAAACATTTTGTTATTCTGTAGTTGAAGCCTTGTTGTGTCGACTCCCTGTGATTACCACCAAAAATCAAGGTAATGTTTTGGGATTGGTTCAAGAATCGGTTAATGGATTTTTATTTTTAGAACGTGATGCTGCGCAATTGGCATCTTGCTTGGAAGAAATTATAAGCAAATCAATAGCATTGGATAATTCCGTACATTACAATACTCAAATCGATCAACTCACTCTGGATGCCATGGTGCAAAATTATTTCCAATTAATTTCATGAAAATAGGTTTTCTCACTATAGAATATCCCCATCCTCGTATTGGTAATTCGGGTGGAATTGGTACGGCAATTTACAGTCTTGTTCGCGGACTGAAGGCGCAAGGACATGAAATAACCGTTATTGTTTACGGTCAGCCTACAGATAGTGCCTTTGAAGAAGATGGGATTCAGTTTTATACGCTAGAAAATAAAGCCGTCAAGGGGTTTTCGATGTATTTAACCCAAAAAAAAATACAGCGACTTGTCAATACATTGTATGCTAAAAACCAAATAGAAGTATTGGAAGTGCCCGATTGGCAAGGGGTAACAGCCTATGTCAAGTCGGATTGTCCGTTAATGATGCGTTTGCATGGAAGCGACACTTATTTTTGTTATATAGAAAAGCGCAAGTTGAAATGGCGTAATCGCCTTTTTGAAAAACGAGCTTATCGCAATGCTACGGGAATCATTCCTGTTAGTGATTATACGGGTAAAATGTCCAATCTTGTTTTTGGTTGCGAGCGGGATTATAAAGTCGTTCCAAATGGAGTTGATTTGGATAAATTTCAACCCGAAACCCAATCTGAGTCGAATATCATCTTGTATTTCGGTACTTTAATTCGGAAAAAAGGATTGTTGGAATTGCCACATATTTTTAATGCAATTCATCAAAAAAATCCGGAGGCACAACTTGTATTGGTAGGGAAAGACGCCGCTGATGTTAGTACAGGAGCTACTTCAGTATGGAAAATGATGCAGCCTTTATTCGATGAACAAGCACTAAAAAAAGTGAACTATGTTGGACCAGTGCCCTATGAAGAAATGCGCCAATGGATTGCTAAGGCCACAGTTTGTGTGTTTCCAACTTATGCCGAAGCTTTACCCGTTTCTTGGTTAGAGGCCATGGCCATGCAAAAACCAGTTGTAGCTTCCAATATTGGTTGGGCACCTGAAATCATAGAGCACGGAAAAGAAGGTTATTTAGCGCATCCTACCGCCCATCAAGAATATGCAAAATGTATATTGAATTTATTAGAAAACAATCAATTGGCTTCTGAAATGGCTAAGGCAGCACGATTGAAAATTGAAACCCAATTCAGTATTGAAAAAGTGGCCACTCAATTAGTGACAACGTATCAAGAGATTCTTCAAAATAAAAAAGTCAACCCCAAGAAGTAGATTCGATTGCTGACCAAAAAAATAGAAATCTATTGGTTTTATAGTCCTCAAAAATTTATCTTTGTCACCATTGCGACCTAAGGTTTTTGCCTTGGTTTTACTGATTTTAATTCATTTGTTTTGAACTTTAAAGAACACCAAACACCTTCCGGAGAAGTTATTTTGTATTTAGGGGAACCTAATTTCGATCAATTAAATGCACTAGCTGAGGGCTATGGTGATATTTGGCATTCTTCCTTTGAACAAGGTTATAAAAATGCATTTAAAGATATCGTCTATCAAGTATTTGTATTTTTTTGGTTTGTGAATGATTTTGATAACTTGGATGAATGTGTCAGTTGGCGCATTAACCCCAATTTATTTGCGGTTCGGAAATCGGTTTGGGAGACCTTAGGTGGTTTTGATGCTGATTTTTCGAATACCCAATTAGCTGCTTTAGATTTTGGATTCAATGCCTTGCGTAATCAAGGTGCTATTCCTTTGTATGTAAAAGGATTATATGCGAATAAGCAACAAGAGCAAGTGGTGATTTCTCGCCAAGATCGGTATGATTTTTATATCAAAAACTTTAAAATCGATCACGCCCTATTTATGCTGTATCGAAAAGGATGGTGGAATCCACTCGAGTGGCGCGCTTTATGGAAAGCCAAATCTCGTTTTCAACAGCGGAAGGCACTGCCAGTTATAGCACCTCGAACTTTAAATCCGATTCAAGGAAATCCGACAGTGAGTTACATCATTCCTACGATGTTGCGTCAAGATTATACCCTTACGTTGCTGGAGGATTTGAAAAATCAATCGTATCCACCTACACAAGTGGTTGTTGTGGACGCAACACCGCCAGAATCGCGAGATGAATCGCTTTATAATCCAAGTGCATATCCTTTTGAAGTGATGTTCCAATGGCAAACCACCAAAGGCAGTTGTCGTGCACGTAATGAAGCCATTGAAAAATGCACCGGTGAGTACATAGTTTTTGGTGATGATGATATCCGTATTCCTTCTGATTTTATTGAGAATCATATTCGTTTACTGCAAACCTATAAAGCAGGTGCCGCAAATGGATTGGATATTCGTGCCGATCATCAACAGCAAACGTTGGCCGATTTAACGCATAAATTAGAGCATTATGAAGGCAACCGTTGGATTGTCGGACTTTCGAGTAATTTTAGCAATGCGAATTCGTGTGTGCGTCGGGAGCATGTTCTGCAACTAGAGGGAAATGATATTAATTACGATGGCGGATATGGGGAAGATAGTGACTTCGGAATTTCATTAACCAAAATAGGAGTTCCGGTTTTATTCAATCCTTTTTCAACCAATTTGCACTTAAAACCACCACAAGGCGGTTACCGATTTTGGGGTACTCAAGCCAAAATCATGGGCAAGAAACGCAAAAAACAACCCTGGGAATTGGACACACCAGTAAAATCCATTCGCCCAGTTCCAAGTCCGACGATTATGTACCAAATCGTTAAACAATTTACACCAGAACAACATACCGAATACAAGCATAAATATTTTTCGATGTACCTTTTCAAAAAAGGAAGCAAATGGGAAATTCCACTTAAGTTGCTGTATTTACCGTATCGAATTTTACAATTTAATAAGTCGGTTTTCTATGCTAAAAAATTAAAAGCACTAGGAAAACGCACCAAGTAAAGCATGGTTTCAGCTGCACATATACTTTATGAGAATCGTCGTTTGGAGGTAAATCTGAAACAAACGAAGGTGCATAAATGTATTTTTGAAACCGCTCATCTTCCACATCGATTTGTGCTGGTGCTTACGTTTCAAGCGCCGATACAACGGGTTCGAAATCATGATTATCGTTGGATAAAAGTTGAAAACACTGCAGTGATTCCTGAGTTTGCTAATAAAATTTTGCAATTGGAAGACGGCACGTATGTTCAAAGTTCGACAACACAAGGGATTTGGGTTTTAAATGCCAAACGACCCCATGAATTACAATGGTATTTTCATCCTGAAGAGGCAGAAGCCCTGACCGTTTACAGTGGAGCATTAAATTACAAAACCCGTGTTGGAGCAAATTCACCCGCAATGACACTATTACCCGATGTATTGTTTTCAAAAACTTCGGCATTAGAATTGAGTCGAACCCCAATACCGTTTGTGGGTACCGTTTGTTTTACCGACCATTGTGATTATGATACGGAGGAAAATTTAAAAACGCAACGCACGTTTTTAAAAGAAGTGGGCGTGAAAGTCACCAAAGGCTTTTTCTTGCATCATTTTTCAAAACGGGAATCCAATGCTTCTTGGCAAAATCAATCTGAAGAATTGTTGGAATGGACGAAAGACGGACATGAATTGGCCTACCATTCCTTATCGCAATCCATCAAAAACGATTCAGAAAGTCAAGAAGATTATCTCAATTTTAAAGCTCCCTTACCTAATATTCCAGTTTGGATTGATCATGGTTTTCAACCGTATAATTGGTCGCTGTATCAAAATACGGGTTATAAGGAAGCGGTTTGGCAAGTTCCAATGGAGCAGCAATCAATTCGAGTGTTTTGGAATTATATGGATACTGGAAGAGCGGCTTCAGGAATTGTAAATATGTTGAATAATCAGCAGTTTACATTAGCGTCTTACCGTCATTCGATTCAAAATCAATCCTTTAAAAAACGTCTTGAGAATGTGGTAAAAGCCATCGTTTTTTATGCCGACAACAACGCAGTTCGCATACGCAAGTATATCGATGCTTTGAGTGCACTTCGATTGCTCAAAAAGACAAAGCATCCGAAGTATTTCATTTCGTTTTGTCGCAATGCATTTCCGGTTATTTGGACAGTCTTACTTTTTTTACTTCAAAAACAAAAACAAAAAAAGTCTTTTCCATTGGCCAATTTTGCACCCGTTTTTTTTCAACATCAATTAGGGAATCAAGTCAATACCGTATTTCAATCGGTTGAATTGGTGGATTTTGTTACCGGTTTAAGTCATGAAAATATTGATCTTTTGATCCAAGAGTCGGGCATTCTAGTGGCGCATACCTATTTTTCAGTAGATATGATCCATCATCACGGACGTTTGCTAGAGCATGAATCGAAAATTGCCACAGTTCCAGGTCGAAATTTCCAGTATTTGGGTCAGCAAATTCGCGATCAAAAATTATGGAATCCAACCTTGAGTGAGTTAGTGAATGCCTGGAAAAAGTTTTCAACGGTAAGGTTGGATATCGATGAACAGGGTGTTACTTTTGTCAGTAATGGGTTTGACTTACCTGTGCGATCAATTTCATGAAACAATTTGACTTTTCAAATTCCCCCGAAACGATAGCAGCTTGGGATCAGTTGCTGCTCAGTCATCCACGCGGATTGTATAATCAGTATTCGGATTGGGTGAAAGCTTATGAGTCGTATGGATTTAAAACGGGTATGGTTTTCTTAAAAGACCAAGATCGCCTTGTGGGAGGAGCTGGTTATGTAATTGCGCAATTTCTCTTTTTTAAATTTATGATTGTGCCTTGTGGGCCAGTTTTGCTTCCAGAATATACAGCAGATTTAGATGAATTTATTCGGGTGTTGCACCAACAGGCAAAAAAAGAAGGCTGTTGTTATTTCCAAATTAGCGTACCGTCCACACCAAATAGTATAGGTGATTATCGTTTTAATTTTGAGAAATTACCCGAATCCAGTTTTTACTATGAAGGCATCCAAGGAACCCGATTTAAATATGTAATTCCCCTTTATGGAATGCGTCCGATTATTCTTGAGGGAAAAGCATTTGATGAGGTTCGAAAAGGGTATTCCAAAAATCATTGGCGCAATGTGCAAAAAGGAATTAAAAATGACTTAGCGTTTCGTTGGATACAAAGTCAAGAATGGGATGTTCTTCGGGAAGCTTATGCTTGTTTTGAACAAAATGCAAAAGAGAAAGGTTATCCGATTCGGAGCTATGAGGCAGTGCGATCAACATTGCAGACCTATATCGAAAAAGGATTTGCAAAAGTAGGAGTCGCAACTTATGAATCAAGAATAGTGGGAGCCCTATATGTGATGGTTTGCGGGCAACGGTATATCTATATCAACGGTGGTGTAGAGGCAACGTTTCAAGATAAAGGCGTTTCTCATTTTATGCACGACTGGGTGATGGGGGAGGCCCATGCATTAGGTCATCCGCATTACGATATTTCTGTGGGGGGAAGTGCTGGAGTACTTCGATTTAAAGAAGGATTTGGTAGTACACTAATCGAATTTGAGTCACCGCGTTATTGGGTTTTAAATCGTACGGTCTTCGGACTCTATCAACTTGTTGAATCGGGACTGAAAAGACAAAAAAGTAAAGTAGCTAAAATCCTTTTTTTGTTAAAAAAGAAAAAATAATTCCTTTTTATGTCTACTAGAATTGGGTTATATTTGCTTCCTTGTTAACCTAATAACCTCGGAATGAAAACTAAAGAACAAATTCTGGAAACGAATTTAAAGCAAAAGGAATTCTACAATCACAAAAAGAAAAATCTTGCCACCCGAATTTGGTCCTCTATTCGAGAAAAAACCCTAAAGAAAATCCGTAAAAACATTGGTATTTTGGACGAATCGTATGATTTGCACAAACAATGGTTTGGTGATTTATCCCAGAAAAAAGTAATGGATTTAGGGTGTTATGCAGGAAACAGTTTGTCCATGCATTTGGCGCGAAATGCCAAGCAATACATTGGTGTTGACCTAAGTGATGTGGCGATTGAAAAATTGAATCAACGTTTGGCGGATATTCCTTCTGCAAAAGCTTTGGCCGTGGATTTTCTCTCTGATGAATTTGCCGAAAAAGACTTTGATATTATTTATGCATACGGTGTTCTGCACCATTTCCCGAATGTCGATGTATTAATTGCCAAATTGCAGGAAAAACTTGCACCGGGCGGAGTGGTTATTAGCTATGATCCTTTGGAAACAAGTTTGCCGATCAAATTGATTCGTATGTTATACCGTCCTTTTCAATCTGATGCGGCATGGGAATGGCCATTTACCCGTAAAACATTTTACAAGTACGATAAAGCTTTTCAAATTGAAGAGCGTCGCGGCTTATTGGGTAAATCAAAATGGTTTTTTCTACTCGGATTTTTACCTATGTCTGAAGAAAAACGTCTTGAAATCGGTAAACGTTGGCATCGTAACGATTGGGAATTGTCTGCAACTTCAACATCTCGCTTATTTTCCTGTATGCATGTAACCATGTTGATGCGTAAACGTAGCTAAATGAAAATAGATAATAAATCCTTTTGGGAAAAAAATGACATCATTGCGACGCAAGAAGTGCTTCAAAATGCGTCAGATTTTGAGTTGTTTCTATTAGAAGAAGCTAAAAAACGTTTTCTTCATCCCATTCAAAAAATTAAAATATTTGGTTGTGGAACCGGTCGTGAAATTTATCCTATTGCCGAGTTTTTTAAACCAGAAAATATCCTAGCTTCCGATATTTCAGAAAATATGATTTTGAAATGCCGTGAAAATTTGCAAAAATGGGGTATTGATTCCCTAACAAATACTAGGGTGGCTGATGCCGTTCAACTCAATCAACCCGAACAAGCCTTTGAATTGGTTACTATTTTAAATAGTATGATGACGTATGTACCTGAACATGCCTCACGTATACAGATATTAAAAAATGCCCATCAATTATTGGTTCCTGGTGGACAATTAATTGGAACAGTGCATAACCAAGTCGGTACACCCAAGAAAACTTTATATTTTCAATTGCGTTCGCTGTTGCGTCCTTTTCTTGGAGTGAAAGTAGGAAATCGTATGACGGGCTTCAATGGATTTCAAGTCCCTGGTTATTACTACAACTCCAATGATTTGCATAAAGACCTTGAAAAATCAGGTTTTACAGCCGTTAAAATAATGTCTTTGGAAGCATTTTATCAATCCAAAGGCATGGCTTACAATCGCAAAACAGGTTATAATAATTTGATCTTTATTGCAACTAAAAAATAAGTGGGCAATCGAATTATTAAGGGGTACTAATTAGAATAAAGTTTCCAAGAACTACGGAATATGGCAGCACAAAAGCCGTTTTTTTCATTGATCATTTGTACGTATATGCGGCCTGTGCCGTTACAGACGTTATTGGATTCTATTCGCCTTCAAACTTGGTATCCCGACGAAATTCTTATTGTTGATGGTTCTTTAAATACAGCTACTGAAGAAGCGCTAGCTATTATACATTATGAGAATCTAAAATATTTTCGCGTTGAACCAACGGATCGCGGTCTGACAAAACAACGCAATTACGGTATACATCGGGTGAATGCTGCCTCAGAAATTGTATGTTTCTTGGATGATGACACCTTCTTAGAACCCAATTATTTTGAACATTTAATTGGAACCTATTCACTTTATCCCGACGCTTTGGGAGTAGGAGGATTTATTATAAATGTAGGTCCTTGGACGGAAGTGGATAAAAATTACAAACCCAAGTCCAATGAATATTTTTATGATGGATGGAAACGCAGTGACAGTAGTCGTTTTGTGATTCGTAAAAAGTTGGGGCTAATGACCACGAATTCTCCTTGTTTTATGCCTCCCGAATCCCATGGAAGAAGCGTTGCATTTTTACCACCTTCAGGTAAAATATATGAAGTGCAACAATTTATGGGTGGTGTTTCCTCTTTCCGAAAATCGGTTTTGGATGATCATAAATTTTCAACCTATTTTCAAGGCTACGGCTTGTATGAAGATGCAGAATATACCTTGCGTCTTTCTAATTTGGGGAAATTATATTTGAATACGAATGCCGGACTCTATCATTATCACGACAGTTCGGGACGCCCTGATTTTTATCACTATGGTAAAATGGTCATTCGTAACGGCTGGTTTGTTTGGCGTACGAAATATCCGCGACCTACATTGCAAGCTCGTTTGAAGTGGAATACGATTGCATTTTTATTAACCGCAATTCGTTTAACCAATGTGGTCACGGCAAAGGATAAACGCGATGCCTTTCGCGAAACACTCGGAAGAGTAGCGGGCTGGTGGAGTTTGTTGTATAACCAACCCAAAAGCGATACACGATGACTTTTTGTATTATTTCTCACGTTATACATACGGCCAAAGAGGGCCATTATTTTGGATATGGGCCGTATATTAAAGAAATGAATATTTGGTTGCAGTATGCCGACAAAGTAATCGTGGTAGCCCCATTGGAAGAACGTGCACTCGATGCTATTCATTTGGCGTATCAACATCCAAACATTGAATTTATTCCTGTTCCTCATTTTTCATTTACTTCTTTTTCAAACGCGCTAAAAGCCTTGTGGGTAATACCATTTATCTTTTTCAAAATACTCGGAGCGTACCGAAAATCGGATCATTTGCATTTGCGATGTCCCGGAAATATGGGACTTTTGGGCGCGTGGGCGCAACTTTTTTTTCCAAGAAAAGTGAAGACGGCTAAATATGCGGGTAATTGGGATCCAAAAGCGAAACAGCCGTTAACCTATAAATGGCAACGTTCGGTTTTGTCAAGTACGTTTTGGACAAAAAACATGAAGGTTTTGGTTTATGGCGAATGGCCAAATCAGACCAAAAATGTGAAGTCGTTTTTTACCGCTTCCTATGCAGAAGGCGAAGCATTGCCCAATGAAGAAAAGCAGCTTGATACACCGCTTCAATTGGTTTTTGTGGGAAGTTTAGCTGCAGGTAAGCGACCTTTGTATGCCATTGATTTAGTTAGAAAATTACAAGAAAAAGGTATTCCAACAGCATTGTCTTTGTATGGGAAAGGCGCTTTAGAAATGGAACTTGCAACATATATTCAAGAATATGGGTTGCAAGATTCGGTGTTTTTAAAAGGAAATGTGGATGCAAACGCAATGAAATCGGTATATTTGGAGGCCCACTTTTTAGTTTTACCTTCCAAAAGTGAAGGTTGGCCAAAAGTGGTTGCCGAAGCCTTATTCTGGGGTTGTGTTCCGCTCGTAACTCCGGTCTCGTGCGTTGCCAATATGTTGGATGAAGGAAACCGTGGTGTTCTTTTGACCTTAGACTTAACAGCTGATTGTGAGCAGATTCAAGCCTTGATTAGCTCCAGTGTGTCGTATAAATCAATGCGAGAAAAAGGCATTCAATGGTCACGAAACTATACCACTACCGCTTTTGATCAAGCGATTAAACAATTAATGAAACCATGATGCGAATTGCACAAATTATTGACTCACTTGAAATTGGTGGTGCCGAAAAAATGGCAGTCAATTATGCAAATGCTATGGTTAAAGAAGCTTCTTTTTCAGCATTAATTACCACCCGTAAAGAAGGTCCGTTAAAACAACAAATTCATCCGGATGTGGCCTATTATGCCATGAATCGAAAATCAAAAATTGATATTCGAGCCGTTTGGAAGCTGCGTAATTTTTGTAAAAAACATAAAATCAACTATGTACAAGCGCATAGTAGTTCTTTTTTTACCGCGTTTTTATTAAAATTAGTTAGGCCTTCAATTCAAATTATTTGGCATGATCATAATGGTTTAAGTGAGTTTATCAGCAAACAAAAAACGCGTGTATTGCAGTTTTGTTCGTTTTTCTTCAAAGGTATAGTGGTAGTCAATTATAAGTTAAAAAACTGGGCAGAAGGAACATTACATTGTAAATCGGTTATTTATTTACCCAATTTTACACTTCTTGACACTGCTGTTCTATCCCAAACCCAATTAAAAGGAAATAAAGGAAAACGAATTGTTTGTTTAGCCAACCTGCGTTTTCAAAAAAATCATTTTCTATTGTTAGATGTCGCGGCCAAACTGAAGGAATCCCATCCCGATTGGTCATTTCATTTGGTTGGAAAAGATTTTCAAGATGAATATTCACGTGAAGTCAACGCATCCTGGAAGGAAAAGCAGCTAAATGACACCGTATTTTTTTATGGAACTTGTCAAGACATTGCAGCGGTTTTAGCCCAGTCTGATATTGCGATTATCACTTCACAATCAGAAGGTTTGCCCGTAGCTTTGTTGGAATTCGGTTTGTCCCGATTACCCGTAGTATCTACAGAGGTAGGAGAAATTCCGTTGATACTTTCAGAAGGAAAGAATGGATTATTGGTGCCCAATTATGATCAGGAATCTTTTTATACTAAATTGGTACAATTGATCGATAGTCCTGAATTAAGAACTACCTTAGGCACTGGATTATATGCTACGATTGATGAAAAACATTCGGAGAAAGCAATTGTTCAACAATTTTTAAAATGGGTTGAATCACTGTAATGGAAGCAAAAGTTAAAAATTATTTATTCCTTATTCTGGTCCATGTTTTACTTGGAGTAGTGATCTATCTAGCGCCTATGTTGGCTAAAGTGTATGGGATTCTAATTTTTGTGATCAGTATATTTTTCATTATTAAAACAAGAAATGCAAATAATGAAGTGCTCTATGCCGCGGCTTATGTGGTAGGAAGTGAGGTGTTCTTGCGGATGACGAATGGAAATCCCAATCACGAATTTTCAAAATACTCAGTAATTATTTTTATGGTTATGGGGATGATTTATTCGGGGTTTTCTAAAAATGCAGTTCCGTATTGGGTCTTTTTAATCTTATTAGTCCCCGGAATAGTAATCGCTACGCAATCCCTTGGTTATGAAGTGGCTAATATTCGAAAAACGATATTATTCAATATCTCAGGGCCTATAACACTCGGTATTGCCTCGCTCTATTGTTACATGCGAAGGATAACCATTTTTGAGTTAAATAATATTCTTTTGTTATTGGCATTGCCGATTTTTTCGACTTCTATTTATCTTATTTTATATACACCCGATTTAAAAGAAGTTATTACATCAACAGTCTCCAATTCAGAAACATCGGGAGGATTTGGTCCGAACCAAGTGTCAACCGCATTAGGATTGGGAATGTTTATCTTTTTTACCCGCGTTTTTATCGCTTCAAAAAATAAAATATTCTTTATTGTCAACATCATTATTGCCATCAACTTAGGTTATCGAGGCCTTATTACGTTTTCACGTGGAGGTATGATAACCGGTGCTATAATGATTTTTATTTTCATGTTTATAGCTTATGCGCGTTCCAATAAAATTATCCGAACGCAATTGGTTCAGCTAGTTGCAGTTTTTTTGGTGACATTCGCATTAATTTGGGTATATGCAGAATCTGAAACAAGTGGATTGATTGGTAAGCGTTATGCAAATAAGGATTCATTTGGACGGGATAAAGAGAGTAAATTTACAGGAAGGGAAGCACTCGCAGCAGGAGAAATTGAAATCTTTCTTGACAATCCTTTTTTTGGAGCAGGTGCCGGAAAAGGAACAGAGATTCGAACCGAACAAATGGGATATTTGGTTGCATCTCACGATGAACTAACACGAATGCTTGCTGAGCATGGATCTTTAGGGATTTTAGCTTTAATGATCTTAATGTTTACACCTTTGTTTTTATTTCTGGATAACAAGCAACATCTTTATATGTTTTGTTTTGTTGGCTTTTGGTTTTTTACCATCAATCACGCAGCCATGCGTACAGCCGCCCCCTCATTTGTTTATGCATTGTCCGTATTAAAAATTCGATTTAACGATGAAGAAGAAGTTGTTGTACGTAGGAAATAAGCTTTCCAAACATGGAAATACAGCTACTTCAGTAGAAACATTGGGCGCTTTTTTAGAAACAGAAGGTTACCAAATCTATTACGCTTCCTCCTTTAAAAACAAAGGTTTACGGTTGTTACACATGCTTTTAGCTACTTTCTATTATGGGAGAAAAGTAGACTATGTAATGATTGACACTTATAGTACGCAGAATTTTTGGTTTGCCTATTTGGTTGCCCGAATATGTATTTTTTTAAAAGTACCCTACATTGCAAAATTGCATGGAGGAGAATTACCAAGACGCTTGCAAAAAACTCCGAAAGCTTGTGATTTAGTCTTTAAAAATGCCTATTTTATCACAGCGCCATCCGATTATTTGTATGAAGCTTTCTTGCCGAAATATACTGATAATCTTTTGTTGATTCCCAATACCATAAATATTGGATTTTATGAATACCAACCTAGAGAAGTCAAGGGACCTTATTTATTATGGGTTCGTTCTTTTTCAAAAATTTATAATCCGAAAATGGCTATTGATGTTTTTGCCATGCTAAAAAGAGAATTCCCTTCGGCTGAATTATGTATGGTCGGGCCAGATAAAGAAAATATCATGGACAAATACATTGAATATGCCCAAGATTTAGATTTAGATGTCACTTTTACCGGAAAATTAGAAAAAGAAAAATGGATAGAATTATCCAAAGAATTTGATGTATTTATCAATACAACCCATTATGATAATACCCCTGTAAGTGTTATCGAATCAATGGCTTTGGGGATTCCTGTGGTTTCAACCAATGTCGGTGGAGTTCCTTTTTTAATTGAAGATGGTGTCGATGGATTATTGGTGGATGATAGTGACGTAGTAGGGATGGTTAATGCCATCAAAAAATTAATGCAAGATCAAGGTTTAGTTGCTCAAATTCAGTACAATGCAAGAAAAAAAGTAGAGCGATTTGATTGGCAACATGTTAAAAGTTATTGGTTTTCACTTTTGAAATAATTGTTTCTTAATTTTTGTTAAATTGCATCGGATTTGAATGGACGATGAACAGTAACAAAAAAATACATTTTGAGGTATCAGAACGCAAAATACTTTTGCGTCTCTTTGATGTACTGTTGGTATTACTTGCACTTTACAGTGTGAGTTCAATTTTAGATTTCAAATACTTTACGTTCTCCGAAGATAATTTGTATTGGGTAGTAGTACTTGGTATTTACATCAATATTTTTGGTTCTGTATTTGAAATGTATAATTTGCAAGTGGCTAGTAATCAATTTCAAATCACAAAAAGTATTGTATTAACTACTTCAACAACCGTACTTTTTTATCTTTTAACGCCAATTTACACGCCTGAGTTACCTTCCAATCGTTTACAAATTATCATCTTTTTCATTACGCTGTTTTTCACTTTGGTAGTATGGCGGTTTTTTTATGTCCAATTTTTAGCCTCACACCGATTTATAAAAAAGGCCATATTGGTTTGTGATCAAGATCAATTGTTGGAGTTAATTTCTGGAATCGAAAATGCCGATCCCCATTATAAATTTATAGCATTTGTAAATTCTGATGGCACTCAAATTCTAAACAACAAAGCCTTCCCAATTCGACATATACCGAGCGATGATTTAGAGCGATTTGTGCGAAGAAATCCGATTTCAGAATTGGTAATTGCTTCCCAAAAAACCGACGGAATCACAGTGAGTTTATACAATCAGTTAATTCATATGTTGGAAAACGGAATTACGATTCGGGAATACACTCAAGTATATGAAGAAAGTACAAAACGGATTCCTGTGCAATATGTTTCTCGTGATTTTTACCGCTATTTTCCTTTCAGTCGCAGTAACCAAAATCACTTGTACCTTTTGTTCTCCAGATTGTTCGACCTTTTATTTTCAATGATCGGACTAGTTTTGGGGATGGTATTTCTACCAATTATTTTAATGGGAAATGTACTCGGAAATAGAGGTTCACTTTTTTATACCCAAGAACGAGTGGGTAAAAATGGCGAAGTGTTTCGTATTTATAAATTCCGAACCATGGTGAAAAATGCCGAAGCCAATGGTGCTGTTTTTACAACAGCAAATGACGCTCGTGTAACAAGGTTTGGGAAATTTATGCGCAAAACCCGATTGGATGAATTTCCACAGTTTATCAATATTTTAAAAGGAGATATGGCTGTGATTGGCCCTCGACCGGAACGACCTGTTTTTGTGCAACAAATCGCTGAAAATATGCCGTTTTATGAAACGCGCCATGTCGTTAAACCAGGATTAACCGGTTGGGCACAAGTAAATTATACTTACGGTGATTCCATTGATGATAGTTTGGTCAAATTGCAATACGATTTGTATTATATCAAGCACCGAAGCATATTTATGGATCTTACTATAGTAATAAAAACTGCGAGTACAGTATTATTCTACAGAGGGCAATAATTTTTCCCGTTCTTTTCGAATCAGATAACGAAGCATAAAGAGTTGCGCACCAATAAAGGGCAACATGAGCAACAAATGGGGCTTATTGAACATCATGGCTCCATATACTAAAAGCATTATAAGTGCCACCAATATGAGTTTACTTTTCCATTTCGGATTTTTTATCCAAGGAATAAATAAATAGATTGGGTTGAAAAGTAAAATCGTATAGTTCCATAATACTTCCTCATGTAAGGAATACAAACCTACTATTCCCAAGAACAAACCTAAGAGCCCGATCAGCGTCCAATACGTTCCATAAATCCAGGTATTCCGCGACAATGCGATGCCAACCAACACCAAAACGAGTATCCAATTGCTATTCATAAAGGAAGTGTCAGACAGTAGCGGACGTTCTTTTACCCATGTTTTCTGTGAATCAACCAAAGGTTTTCCATTCCAACGGGATTGATTTAAACTGTGCAATAGTTCGACAGGTAGGAACATTTTTTCAGCAGCAGCATCGGTTTTGGCACCAAAGAGAATATTAATCCCTAATTTGAAGTAAAAATGATTGTCAAAATAAGGATAGAGTAGTTGACGGTAGGTAATCGAGGTGTCGTCCACCTTTTTTAAAATCGGTTTACCCAATAAAGCATTGATTTTTTCATACACCATAGTGGTGCAATTGCGATCGATGAATTTATAGGTGTAATACCGTTCCTCAGAATATAAAGAAGCATTCAAGGTTTCAAACAATTGCTGTACTTTGGGCTGGGGGAGTGCTAATGTTTGTTCAATCACTTCCCGTTCGGTCATTTGGTATTCCATTAAGAAGTCTGTAAAGGAACATGCCGCTACAAAATACTGCAAATCTCCTTTGACAAATTTGAAATAAAAATTAGGCGTACTAAAATCAAACATGCCATAATTGTACACGATGTCCAATTGATTGATGGAGTCTTGAACCCGTATAGCCGTATGCCCGAATGTTGTATACAATTCATCACCCCGACCACAAGTCAATATACTGACTTTTGCATTTTCAGAAAGTGGTGTCATTTGCGACCAACACAAAATCGGGAAGAGAAGGAGAAATAGTAGTTTTTTTATCATATTATCGGAACACGCTAAAATCAACTTTTATCGAAAAAATATTGGAATACAAGGCAGCACTTTGATCTCCCAAATCGGTAAGCGCATAATCAACTTGGATGCCTTTGTATTTGAAACCAATACCGATATTGGGTTGAAATCCAATTTTTTTGCTGCCGTCAATTTGCGTTACATTTTGAAAATTTCCAAAACCAGCCCGAACAAAAATCAAGTCGGTATAATTGTATTCTGCGCCCAACGCCGGATCAATGCTCACAAAATCGGTAGCTAAAAGTTCATTGGTTTTGGTAAATTGCATATTTAAGTTACCAGAAAAGCGCAAGTAGGTTTCATTATGTAAATCAAATTCTCGAGAAACGCCAAACTGTGCTTTGGGAGCCGTAATTTCCGTACTTTCAGGTAATTCTTGATTTTGACCAGCGACCGCTCCTTTGATTTTATTGTATTCTTCTTCATTAATGGCCCAAACATTATACGTTGTGGTAATGTCTCGAACCATCAGACCGAAATTCCATTGATCACGATCCCATTGCAATCCTGCATCAAATCCAAATCCCCACGAACTGGCAAAATTGCCTATGATACGCCGGATAACTTTAGCATTGACACCATATTGAAATCCGGGAATTTTTAATTTTCGACCGTAGGATAAGGTCAACGCGTAATCAGCAGTAGAAAACTTGCTGATTCGGTTATAGTCGATATTTCCTTCGCTGTCAATTAATTGGGTGGTATTTAAGATGTCATCTACACCAAATCGCATCATCGAAATTCCCCAAGCACTTTCAGTGTCTATTGGTTGGGCATAGGCAGCAAAATCATATTGAGCAATGTTCGCAAAATAATTCGCATGCATAAAAGAGGCTTGTGCATCTTCCAAATGGACTAAACCTGCGGGATTCCAATACACCGAGTTAACGTCTTGCGTGTGTGCTACCATTGCATTGGCCATACCAAAAGCCGCAGCGTCCACTCCAATATTCATGAATTCATTCGAATATTTGCGAACAGATTGCGCTGAAAGTGTAGACAATAACAGCAACGATAAAAGTAACACGACTTTTTTCAAGGTCAATTTTTTTTTCAAAAATAGCAATTTAGAAGGGTATTCCAAGCAATAAGCTGTCGAAAACTCTGTTTCTAAACGTGTTTGTACATTCACTTATTGTACTACCTTTGTGTTTTAAATTTAAATTCATGGAAGTAAAAAAACATATTCCAAATCTTCTTACACTCTTAAATCTTTTTTGTGGCTGTATTGCTCTAGTTTTTGTGTCTGATTTCAATTTTGAATATGCCTTTTACTTTGTGTGCCTCGGAATCTTTTTTGATTTTTTTGACGGATTTTTTGCTCGAAAATTTGGAGTGGCCGGACCCCTTGGCGTTCAACTCGATTCCTTAGCTGATATGGTAACTAGTGGCGTGGCGCCGGGTTATACTATGGTCTATTTGTTAAGTGGGATGACATTTCACATGCCGTTAGCAAGTTATTTGCCGTACCTCGGTTTCATCATCACACTGGGTGCGTGCTACCGTTTGGCAAATTTCAATATCGATACCCGTCAAAGTGATTCGTTTATTGGGTTGCCCACACCCGCCAATACTTTATTTATCATTAGTTTGCCTTTGGTGTTGCAGTACGAAGGCGATACTGTTTGGGCGGATTTATTAGTGAATAAATATGTTTTGCTTGCCATTACAGCTTTGAGCGCTTTCGTAATGAATGCTGAAATTCCGTTATTCTCCCTAAAAATCAAAAATTTTAGTGTAGCCAAATACAAACTCCAACTCGGATTTGTGTTGTTTTCTATCCTACTCATCGTGTTTTTGAAAGTGGTTGCCGTGCCTTTAATTATCGTGACTTACGTTTTACTTTCAGTTTTCAATACTATTTTTTCTAAAAAAGAGTTAGCCTAATATAAACGCACTTCATGGCCACCCGCGCTCGTAAAAAAGCTACCCCGAAACGCAAGTCTGCTTCCCGTTTTTCATGGGGAAAAGTGATTCTATTTGGCTGTATTTTCTTAGGAATAGTAGCCACAACCGTGCATTATAAAAATGCAATTCTGTATTATTTTAGCTTTAAGTCCCGTCATACACTCAAAGAAGACAAAGTAGCACAAGCGCGTATTTATCAAATTTTTCAAAACCATCCCGATAGATCCGCCGGTATCGATGTGTCTGAATACCAAGGTGAAATCGATTGGGAAGCGGTGGATTCAATTGAAGGGCGTCCCATTCGTTTCGTTTTCGTGCGGGCTACCTGTGGTAACGATCGCAAAGACAATCGTTTTGAGAACAATTGGAAAGGAGCGAAAAAATTCATTCGAGGTGCCTACCACTATTACCGTCCCGATGAAAATTCAGGCGAACAAGCACAACGTTTTATTCAAACTGTACATTTAAAGCCTGGCGATTTACCTCCCGTTTTAGATATCGAACAATTGCCCGCCAATCAATCCATGGCGCGGTTAAAACTAGGTTTGCAAAAATGGCTCGACGCCGTGGAAAAGCACTACGGAATGAAACCCATTCTCTATTCGGGACAAAAATATTACGAAGATTTTTTAAAAGAAGAATTTGCAGCGTATCCCTTTTGGGTCGCGAATTACAATTTTTTTGTCGAAGAAATGCAGCAAGAATGGCTCTTCTGGCAGTTTTCAGAAAAAGGTTTGGTGAACGGTATTCCCGAGAAAGTCGATGTCAATCTCTACAACGGAACGCCAAAAATGTTGGGGTATCTCACCAAAAATTAATTACAGCAAGGCGATTAGTCCGAGCGTAATCCCAAAAATCACCACAAAAGCTAGTACCGATTTCGGATTGGCAAAATTAATGGTCCATCCCATCCATTCTATGGGTTTTGGTGGAAAAATCCGTGGGTCTTCCGGGTTGTAGTAAAATAAGCCCCATTTCCAGTTTTTTGGATCTTCTTTCCAGCGTTTTAAGGTTTCTGAATCCAATTTTTCCATAACTATTTTTTTGGGCGTGCCCCCGTTAGTTGTTTTCGGGAGTGGCTAAAGTTTGTATATACGGGGTCAGGCTTTTCGCAGTACGCACCTTCCTAACGTCGGTGGGTACTTGCTTCAATCCTTCACGCGTTCCAGTATAGCATAATGGAACTACTAAAATTCCAATTTCTTTTTACGAAGTTCGAAGTTCTGTCCTAAGTAAACTTTTCGTACCATTTCGTCGGCAGCCAACTCTTCCGGAATACCTGCTTTCAAAATACCTCCTTCAAACATTAAATAGGTTTTATCGGTAATGGCTAAAGTTTCCTGAACATTGTGGTCCGTAATCAAAATCCCTATGTTTTTGTTGCGCAATTGGGCTACAATTCGTTGAATATCCTCAACCGCTACAGGGTCTACACCTGCAAAGGGTTCGTCCAATAATATAAACTTCGGATCGGTTGCCAAAGCACGTGCAATCTCTGTTCGTCGCCGTTCACCACCCGATAACAAATCCCCACGATTGGTGCGAATATGTTGTAAACTGAACTCATCCAACAAACTTTCCATCTTGGCTTCTTGCTGTTCCTTGGTTAAGTCCGTTAATTGCAAAACACTCATGATATTATCTTCCACGCTCAATTTTCGAAACACAGAAGCTTCTTGTGCCAAATAGCCAATACCGTGTTGGGCACGCTTGTACATTGGAAAATCGGTGATATTCAAATCATCCAAATAGATATTCCCCGAATTGGGTTTTACCAAACCTACAATCATGTAGAAAGAAGTGGTTTTTCCAGCACCATTCGGACCAAGTAAACCAACGATTTCGCCTTGATTCACTTCCACAGAAATGCCTTTAACAACCGTTCTTTTCTTGTAGGTTTTAATTAAATGATCGGCACGTAATTTCATAATGTGATTTGTTTGCAAGGCAAAATACTACATTTTTTACATGCAATCTTGCCAAAAAGCTGTTAATTGATTATTTTTCAGTTTCCTCGAGCGCTTCCCAAAATTCGTAGGCTCTACGTAAATGGGGAATCACAATTGTTCCACCTACCAAAGTAGCAATACCCATCGCCTCCATCATTTCTTCACGTGTAATGCCTTCTTTGTAAGAGGTCTCTAAATGGTATTTAATACAATCATCACAACGCAAAACGGCAGAAGCAACTAAACCCAATAATTCTTTGGTCTTCACGTCCAAAGCACCCGCACTGTAAGCGTTGGTGTCTAAGTTAAAAATTCGTTTTATCACTAAATTATTGTCAGCCAATAATTTTTCGTTCATTCGCGAACGATACTCGTTGAATTCTTCGACTAAATTACTCATGCTTTTTTCCTTTTTTCAACTAAAGCCGAAATGATTACACTGGCTTCAAAAACTAATAACATTGGAATGGCTACTGTTACTTGACTCACCACATCGGGAGGCGTAACAATCGCTGCTATAATTAATACGATAACAATCGCATATTTTCGGTATTTACGTAAAAATCCCGCTGTGACGATCCCTAATTTCGTTAGGAAATAGATAATGACGGGGAGTTCAAAAAACAAACCACTCACAATCACTGAGGTTTTTATCATGCTGATGTACGATTCTAAATTAAATTCATTTTTCACTACATCACTGATGGAGAAGGTCGCTAAAAAGTTAAGCGTCATTGGAACAATAACAAAATAACCAAATAGGACTCCAACAAAGAAAAGGAGTGAAGAAATAAAAATAAAAACCTTTACATTTTTCCGTTCTTTTTCATACAATGCGGGCGCAATAAAATTCCAAAATTGTAATAAAATATAAGGGAATGCAAGTATGAATCCGGCGGTTATACAAATCCAGATGAAAACATTTACTTGTCCTTCCATTACAGTATTCTGAATCACAAAATTCAATTCGGTAATACAAATGCTTTCAGCAAAACCAACATAATGAGAGACTTCACAAAAAAGTCGGTAAGTAATAAAATTAGGGTCGGTTGGTCCAAAAATTAAGGTGTCGAAAACAAAATCTTCAAAAAAGTAAACAACGATAGCCATAATAATAACGGCCAATGTACTTCGCACCAAAACCCAACGTAACTCCTCCAAATGTTCCATGAAGGACATGTCTTTTTTTGCTTTTGATGCCATTATACGACTCCTTCTTTTAAAATGTCATGCAAGTGAATCACGCCGCGGTATTCGCCTTCATCGACCACAATGAGTTGAGTAATCGAATAGTTTTCCATCGTATTGAGTGCATCAACAACCAAGATGTCCGATGAAATATGTTTTGGGTTAACAGACATAATGTCTTGCGCTGTTAATCCGGTGATGGTTTCTGTTTTATTCAGCATGCGACGAATGTCACCATCTGTGATAATTCCCACTACTTTTTGATCAGCAACCACTGCGGTTACACCCAAGCGTCCTTCAGAAATGGAAACAATAACATTTTTAATGCTGGTTTCAGGGCGCACTTCGGGTCGGCGACTAGGATCAAGTAAGTCGTTTACTTTCAGTAATAATTTTTTACCCAAAGCGCCACCAGGATGGTATAGGGCAAAATCTTCAGCTGAAAAATTTCGCATTTCAATCAAACAAACTGCCAAAGCATCTCCCATGGCCAATTGGGCTGTTGTACTGTTGGTAGGTGCCAAATTGTTGGGGTCAGATTCAGCCGCTACCCAAGTGTTAAGAACATAATGCGATTCCTTTCCTAAATAAGATTCTGGATTGCCAGTCATGCCAATTAAGGTATTGCCATTGCGCTTCAACAGTGGTGCCAAAACTTTAATTTCGGGACTGTTGCCACTTTTAGAAATGCAAAGGATTGGGTCGCCGGGTTGTACCATGCCTAAATCGCCATGAATGGCTTCAGAAGCATGTAAAAATAGCGCTGGAGTTCCCGTAGAATTCAATGTGGCTACGATTTTTTGTGCGATTATGGCACTTTTTCCGATTCCGGTAACGACCAAACGACCTTTGGATTGAAAAATCAATTCAACGGTAGTGACGAAGTTATCGTCAATGTAATCAGTCAGTTTGGCGATGGACTGACTTTCTGATAAAAGTGTCCGTTTCGCGGAGTTGAGGATGGCTTCTTTCGATATCAAAATGAAATGTTATAAAATTTGTATGTACAGAAGTTTGTTGTATATTTATGGTTGCAAATTTAGATAAAAATACCCTTAACTAAAGAATGAATTCAAACGAAATTGATATCCACGAAGCGTTAAAGAAGTATTTCGGTTTCTCGCAATTTAAAGGATTGCAAGAGCGAGTGATACGCAGTGTGATCGATAAACAGAATACATTTGTGATTATGCCTACCGGCGGGGGGAAGTCCTTGTGTTACCAATTACCGGCATTGATTCAAGAAGGAACAGCAATTGTGGTTTCGCCATTAATTGCATTAATGAAGAATCAAGTAGATGCCATCCGCAGTTTATCTTCTGCAGAAGGCGTGGCGCATGTATTGAATTCTTCTTTGAATAAAACGGAAATCAATCAGGTAAAAAAAGATATTACGAGTGGCATTACAAAGCTATTGTATGTGGCACCTGAATCCCTAACTAAAGAGGAATATGTTGAGTTTTTACAATCGGTGCCTATTTCATTTGTGGCGATTGATGAAGCGCATTGTATTTCAGAATGGGGTCATGATTTCCGACCAGAATACCGAAATTTAAGAGCAATTATTAAGCAATTGGGTAATATTCCTGTAATTGGATTAACGGCTACCGCCACACCCAAAGTGCAAGAAGATATTTTAAAGAACTTAGACATGACCGATGCTTTGGTGTACAAAGCGTCGTTTAATCGTCCAAATTTGTTTTATGAAGTTCGCACCAAAACCAAAAATGTGGAGGCGGATATCATTCGTTTTATCAAACAAAACAAAGGAAAGTCAGGAATTGTTTACTGTTTAAGTCGTAAAAAAGTTGAGGAAATCGCTCAAGTTTTACAAGTAAACGGGATTAGCGCTGTGCCCTATCATGCGGGCTTAGATGCCAAGACAAGAGCAAAGCACCAAGACATGTTCTTAATGGAAGATGTTGAAGTCGTTGTGGCAACTATCGCTTTCGGAATGGGAATTGATAAGCCCGATGTGCGCTTTGTAATTCACCATGACATTCCAAAATCTTTAGAAAGTTATTACCAAGAAACCGGTCGTGCTGGTCGCGATGGAGGTGAAGGGCATTGCATCGCGTATTATTCCTATAAAGATGTCGAGAAATTAGAGAAATTTATGGCTGGGAAGCCTGTAGCCGAGCAAGAAATCGGTTATGCTTTATTACAAGAAGTAGTCGCTTATGCAGAAACTTCGATGTCCCGACGTAAATTTTTACTGCATTATTTCGGTGAAGAATTTGACTCTGAGAATGGGGAAGGAGCGGATATGGATGATAATGTTCGCAATCCTAAAACCAAAGTGGAAGCCAAAGATCAGGTTAAAATGTTGTTGGAAGTGGTTCGCGACACCAAACATTTGTATAAATCCAAAGAAATTGTATTTACCCTTATCGGTCGTGTAAATGCGATTATCAAAGCACATCGTACAGATACACAACCCTTTTTTGGATGTGGAAAAGAGTTTGATGAACGCTATTGGATGGCGTTAATTCGTCAAGTTTTGGTGGACGGACTCTTACATAAAGACATTGAAACGTATGGAATTTTAAAAGTAGCTGACCTCGGTCACACTTTTATTTCAAGTCCCCATTCGTTCATGATGTCCGAAGATCACGAATACAGTGAAGCCGAAGACGATACCATTGTAGCTGCTGCTAAATCTACAGGTACAGCCGATGAAGCTTTGATGGGAATGTTAAAAGAGCTACGTAAAAAAGTAGCCAAGAAGTTAGGCGTTCCTCCTTTTGTGGTTTTTCAAGATCCTTCGTTAGAAGATATGGCTTTAAAATATCCTATTACAATTGATGAATTGACCAATATTCATGGAGTAGGAGAAGGGAAAGCAAAAAAATATGGTAAAGAATTTGTCGAGTTAATCGCTCGTTATGTAGACGATAATGACATTATTCGTCCCGATGATTTGGTGGTCAAATCAACAGGAGCGAATTCTTCAAACAAGCTCTACATTATTCAAAATATTGACCGCAAACTTTCTTTGGAAGATATCGCTTCTGCCAAAGGAATGAATATGGATGCCTTGTTAAAAGAAATGGAGCAAATTGTGTATTCCGGTACCAAATTAAATATTGGGTATTGGATTGACGAAATTTTGGATGAAGAGCAACAAGAAGAAATTCATGAGTATTTCATGGATTCAGAAACCGATCGAATCGAAGATGCTTTACGCGAATTCGATGGAGATTACGATATTGAAGAGCTTCGATTGATGCGCATTAAGTTCATCAGCGAAGTGGCCAATTAGGCAAAAACTAAGCATTTAGTTTGGAACCGCAATTCGAGCAATCGGGTTGCGGTTTTTTTAACTCATAACTCATAACTCATAATTTATAATTGTAGTGCGTGCCCCTTTGGGTCGGGCCATTTGTTGCAAGTCCTCGCTACGGTGCCCTTCGCTGTGGGCTTTCCACGTCTGTCCCTCACGCGACTAAGTGCTCCTCACAACTTTAAATGAATACCAGTCATTTATCACGAGAAAATCTGCCAATGGGCAGATTCTACGTATAACTCATAATTCATAACTCCTAATTTATAATTCAAATAATTCTCCACGGTGGGGTTTCAAAGCATCACGCACAGCTATCATATTTGATTCTTCCACGACCATAAAGGCTATGGCATGCATTTCGTGTAATTGTTCGAAGCCTGTAATTTGAATCGGTAATTTTTCTAAAGCAATATATTCTTTCAGATGAATTTCATGATGTTCCGCAGTTTTTGTTCCTGCTGGCCCTCGGAAATCCCAAATAAGTTTAATTTTTCGTGACATTAAAATGCTAATTATCAGAGTTTACTGTTTTTTTTGTATGTTTGAACAAACAAACCTAAACTATGAAGCAAAATTACATTTTAATCGCATTATTTTTCCTTTTTGGAATAAATAGTGGTAATGCACAAGGGAATTATTCGGTGAATACGATTCCTTATGTTCCCTACCAAGGAACGATGACCAATTTGAATACCAATGATGACATGTGTTCTGGCTTAATTGCACTCCCTTTTTCGTTTGATTATTATGGAGCTACTTACAATCAAGTTGTGATTAGTACCAATGGATATGTGGATTTGAGAAGTTCAAGTGCCAATTTATTTTCTCCTTTTTCATTTTCTACAACTATTCCAAACACTTCTTTTCCAGTAAAAAATTCAATCTTAGGTGCTTACCAAGATTTGTATAATACATCGGGAGGTTTTATTGGATATACAACCTATGGGACTGCTCCCTACCGAAAGTTTGTAGTGTATTATTACCAAAATGCACTTTTCGCTTGTTCGTCAATGAAAAGTACATTCCAAATTGTATTGCATGAAACCTCAAATATTATCGATGTTATTTTAATTGATAAACAAGCTTGTGCCAATGCTAATGCTGGTCGTACCGTAACAGGGTTGATTGACGCATCAGGAGCCAATGGAATTGCACCTGCTGGAAGGAATACAGGTTTTTGGTCAGCCTATCATGAATCTTGGCGTTTTTCACGTCCTGGATATTATGCAAATTATAGTTATGTAGTGTGTGATCCTAATAATGACGGAATCGGGGAGTATTCAGTTGCAACCATCCAAAACGATTTATTGCCAACGAGTCCAACGTCTGTAATGCTTTACCCAACCATGGCAGATGCTGGAGCACAAACAAATGCTATTACAGGACCTGTTTATACATCATTGTCTCAAAATCAGGTGATTTATGCAGTGTATAATGGACAAATTAAATCCGTGACCTTGCAAGCTATTGACTGTACAGTCGATGTCGATGCAGATTCAGTGCCTACGGATTTGGAAGATTTAAATGCGGATACCAATTTGGCAAATGACGACACTGATGCTGATGGAATTCCAAATTATAGCGATAATGACGATGACGGCGATATGATTTTAACCAATTTAGAATATGTTTTCCCTAAAACCAATGCTGCTACAACAAATGTAAATACGGCATTGGATACCGATAATGATGGAACTCCAAATTATTTAGATAACGATGATGATGGTGACGGTATTTTAACCTATTTGGAAGATTATAACGGTAATGGAAATCCTGCTGACGATGACACCAATGCCAATGGTACTCCCGATTATATGGAAAGTGCAGTGGCTCTTGGCGTAGATCAAAACGAAATTTCTGGATTTACCATTTATCCTAACCCAGTAAATGATTTGTTAACGATTCAAAATCCAAATCAATACGAAATTCAATCGGTAGCCATTTATAATACCAATGGCGCACTTGTTAAGCAAGTGAATAATGCTTCAATCGAATCCATTCCTGTAAACGATTTATCATCAGGTTTGTATTTAATTCAAGTGAATACAACCACAGGAACTTCAGCTTTGAAATTTATCAAACGATAAATCTATATCTCAATTTTCTTAGGAAAGGTCGGAGTTTCTCCGACCTTTTTTATTAGAAATTGTATCTTTACTCCAAACGAAAATTCATGAAAACCCTTTTTCTTTTTACAATTGGTCTCTTTTTTGGTCAAAGCTATGGACAAGAGTTGACTCTTGATCGTGCCAATGGTTTAGCACGATTACCCTTGAAATGCTTGCAACAAGAATACCCTAATAAACTCAGTCAGCTATTGGTAGATGCATCAGAGTTAGGAACACCCAAGCAATTGCATCCTGCCTTTTATGGCTGTTTTGATTGGCATTCTTCCGTTCATGGACATTGGAGTTTGGTGTATTTACTGAATCATTTTCCTCAATTGGAAAACCGTAGTCTAATCCTTGAAAAGCTTCAAACCAATCTCAGTCAGGCCAATATTGAAGCTGAAATTGCGTATCTATCCAAAAAGCATGAAAAGTCGTATGAACGCACTTATGGTTGGGCTTGGGAATTAAAATTACAAATGGAATTGGAACTCAGTAAGGATCCAATACTCCTTGAGATGGCAAAAAATTTAAAACCCTTAACACAATTGCTTTGTGAACGATACATTGAATTTTTACCCAAATTGAATTATGCGTTACGTGTGGGAACGCATACCAATACAGCCTTCGGTATGGCTTTAGCTTGGGATTATGCAGTATATTCCAACAATCTAGAATTGCAGCAATGTCTCCATAACAATGCCTTGCGTTTATTTTTAAACGACCAAAATTGCCCATTTGCATGGGAGCCCAGTGGTACCGATTTTTTATCGCCTTGTATGGAAGAAATCGGATTGATGCAACGCATTATGGAACCCAATGCATTTTTGAAATGGTTAAAATCCTTTGCCCCCGATTTATTTCGAAAAAAGTATACATGGGCACCCGGAATCGTGAGTGATCGCACCGACGGACATTTGGTTCATCTAGATGGATTAAATTTTAGTCGAGCATGGAATTTATATCATGTAGCAAATGCTTTTCCAAAAGAATTAGGCCATCTGAAAGCTTTAGCCCAAAACCATCTCAATTATTCATTACCTGCTATAGTAGATGGTAATTATGAAGGCGAACATTGGTTAGCTTCATTTGCCTTATTGGCTTTTGATGCTAAAGGGAATTAGGTTTTAAACCAATAAATATCCTACTTTTGCGCCATGCCAAGAGAATTACAGTTTCAAGTTACACCCGATGTAGCCGCTCGACCCGAGTTGTTGCAGCAACATGTGGCACGCTTAGTACAAGTAGCTGAATCGGAAATCCAAAAAGTTACCGTTTTAAAAAGAAGTATTGACGCACGGCAAAAGGCTATTAAAATCAATATCAAAGCCACTATATTTTTTGCTGGTGAATCCCTAACGGAAGAAGAACTTCACTTACCCGATTATCCCAATGTAACCCATAAAACTCCTGTAATTGTGGTGGGGGCAGGACCTGCAGGATTATTTGCAGCACTTCAATTAATAGAATTAGGTCTAAAACCTATTGTGATTGAACGCGGGAAAGAGGTTCGCGGTCGGCGTCGTGACTTAAAAGCCATTAATCGGGATCATATTGTAGACGAAGATTCCAATTATTGTTTTGGGGAAGGTGGAGCTGGAACCTATTCGGATGGTAAATTATATACGCGTTCCAAAAAAAGAGGTGATGTGGATCGCATTCTTCGCTTATTAGTCGGATTTGGAGCTTCTCCTGAAATTTTAGTCGAAGCCCATCCGCATATTGGTACCAATAAATTACCCCAAATTATTCAAGATATTCGAGAAGCTATCCTTCATTTTGGTGGTGAAGTTTTGTTTGAATCACGTGTGACGGATATTTTGGTGACCAATGGTGAAGTGCAAGGTGTCGAACTCCAGAATGGGCAACGGATTGATGCTAAAAAATTAATTTTGGCTACAGGGCATTCGGCCAGGGATATTTTTGAATTGCTGGATCGCAAACAAATTTTAATTGAAGCAAAGCCATTTGCATTGGGCGTTCGAGCAGAACATCCACAAACCTTAATAGATCAAATACAGTATTCGTGTGATTTTCGCGGAGACTATTTGCCGCCAGCACCGTATTCGATTGTGAAACAAGTCAACGGACGCGGTATGTATTCGTTTTGTATGTGTCCCGGAGGTGTCATCGCACCTTGTGCAACTAGTCCCGGGGAAGTGGTAACCAATGGTTGGTCACCCTCCAAACGCGATCAAGCGACGGCAAACTCGGGTATTGTTGTTGAATTACGCTTGGAGGATTTTAAACCGTATGCTAAATTCGGTGCTTTAGCAGGTGTGGAGTTTCAAAAGGATATCGAACAACGTGCTTTTCAATTAGCAGGGAAATCACAAAAAGTACCTGCACAACGTATGGTTGATTTTTCACAAAAAAAGATATCTTCTGACATCCCTAAAACTTCCTATGTTCCCGGAACAAGTTCGGTTGAATTAGGTGAAGTGTTTCCTTCATTTCTTACGCAAATTATGCGTGAAGGTTTTGTGCACTTTGGAAAATCGATGAAAGGCTATTTTACTAATGATGCCATTTTGCATGCGCCTGAAAGTCGGACTTCTTCTCCCGTTCGAATTCCTCGTGATCCTTATACGTTAGAACATCTACAAATTAAAGGATTATATCCATGTGGAGAAGGTGCTGGATATGCTGGAGGAATTATTTCAGCAGCTATTGATGGAGAAAAATGTGCTCAAAAAATCGCAGAATCACTTTCATAAAAAAAGCCCAAATTAATGGGCTGATTTCTTTTTGACACGGTCTTTAAATATTTTCTCAAATTTTTCAACTTTGGGTCGAACTACCATTTGACAGTAAGGTTTGTCTTTATTATTTCCATAATAATTTTGATGGTAATCTTCAGCAGGCCAGAATTTTTTATAGGGTTCCAAAGAAGTTACAATTTTATTAGGATACACATGGCGGTAATTCAGTTCGTCGATTAACGATTGCGCTTCTTTCTTTTCATCTTCATTTTGGTAAAAAATGACAGAACGGTATTGTGTGCCCACATCGGCGCCTTGACGATTTAAAGTGGTTGGGTCATGTACAGTAAAGAATACCTCAAAAATGGAATCAAGATTGGTAACGGAAGGGTTATACGTGATTTCAACTACTTCTGCGGCACCCGTTTTACCTGTACAAACTTCTTCATAACTTGGATTATTCACCGTTCCACCTGAATAGCCCGCTACAACTTTTTCTACGCCTTCTAAGTTTTGATAAACAGCTTCAACACACCAAAAACAACCACCGCCTAAAACAACAGTTTTTAATTGCGCTGCTTTTTCAGCGGCATCAGGAACAAAATCAAGCGATACCGCATTCATGCAATACCTTTTTCCTGTAGGCTCAGGACCATCGTCAAATAAATGACCTAAGTGACTATCACAACGACTACATAATGCTTCTACGCGTTGCATCCCATATGAATTGTCAGGACGGAACCAAATGCTTTTTGCGTTATCTTGCTCAAAAAAGCTAGGCCATCCACAACTGCTTACAAACTTTTGATTGGAACGGAATAATTTGTTTCCACAAGCCGCACAATAGTAGGTTCCTTTGGTTTCACTTTTCCACATCGTACCTGTAAATGCGCGCTCCGTGTCTGCATGACGAGCTACCGCATACAAATCGGGGGGAAGAACTTTTTTCCACTCGGCATCAGTGAGTACAAGTTTAGAAGTATCCGTATTTGAGTAGTGAGGGTTTTCGGGCTTTTGAATTACATTTTCCATAGAAGTGGTGTTATTTTTATTCTTTTTCTCCTGTGATTGACCACAAGCATAAAGCGTGAATAACAGACACAAAGTTACAAAATAGGAGACTGATTTCATAGGGAAACTGTTTTTAGTACTACAAAGGTATTCTAGAGTTACGTAATAATTTGTATTCTAGTTTACAACCTTTATAGCTTTAAGGAAAGTTTAACGGTTGTTCTCAAAACTTCTACAAAATCAGAAAATAAAAATTGTACTTTTGAACACGTCCACTAATTATGAAAGAAGAACAAGTTATATTAGTTAACACCAACGACGAGCCAATTGGCTTGATGAATAAGTTGGAAGCCCATGAAAAGGCCGTTTTGCATCGGGCTTTTTCAGTTTTTGTATTGAATGACAAAAATGAAGTCATGTTGCAACAACGTGCTCATCACAAATACCATTCACCCTTATTGTGGACCAATACATGTTGCAGTCATCAACGCGCAGGCGAATCTAATATCGAAGCTGGAAAGCGACGATTAGAGGAAGAAATGGGTTTTGTGACGGAACTCAAAGAGTTATTTCACTTTATATACAAAGCGCCGTTTGATAACGGATTAACCGAACATGAACTCGATCATGTAATGATTGGTTACTATAATGGCGAACCCAATTGCAACCCCGATGAGGTAGAAAGTTGGAAATGGATGGATATTGAAGCGATTCGAGAAGATATGAAAAACCATCCTGACGTTTATACCGTATGGTTTAAAATCATATTTGACGAATTTTATCACTATCTCGAAGATCATAAATTATAATTATGCGTGTAACCGTATCGCGAAAAGCACATTTTAATGCAGCCCATCGTTTGTATCGTAAAGATTGGACCATGGAGCAAAATGACTTGGTTTTTGGAAAATGCAATAATCCTAATTTTCATGGGCATAATTATGAATTAATCGTTTCTGTTACAGGTGCGATTGATCCTGAAACGGGTTATGTGATCGATGTGAAAATCATTTCAGATTTGGTAAAAACATTAGTCGAAGACGCATTTGATCATAAAAATTTAAATTTGGATGTCCCTGAATTCCAAGATTTAAATCCCACAGCCGAAAATATTGCCGTTGTTATTTGGAATAAATTACGTCCGCACATCACAATGGATAAGGATTTGGAAATTGTGCTTTATGAAACGCCTCGTAATTTTGTAACTTATAAAGGCGCATAATATGGCATTGAAAGTAGGCGACTTAGTTC
The DNA here is from genome assembly GCA_039798185.1 of Bacteroidota bacterium. Taxonomy (GTDB): domain Bacteria; phylum Bacteroidota; class Bacteroidia; order Flavobacteriales; family Flavobacteriaceae; genus Flavobacterium. Next base: position 2,182 of record JBDKGM010000053.1, on the reverse strand, counting down.
CTCATTTTAAAAGTTTTGATGCCAATGGAAATTCATTTGACAGTACCGAATATTTAGGTAAAAAATGGTTGGTCATCTATTTCTATCCCAAAGATGATACTCCTGGATGTACTACACAAGCCTGTTCGTTTCGAGATGCCTATCAGGATTTCACGGATTTAGGAGCAGAGGTTATCGGGGTAAGTTCGGACGGAGTGACTTCGCATATTAAGTTTCAGTCCAAATTTAATTTGCCGTTTATTTTATTAGCAGATACCAAAAAAGCAATTCGCCGACTCTTTGGCGTTCCTAATGATTTGTTAGGATTTGTAGAAGGCCGTGCGACATACGTCATAGGTCCTGATCAAAAAATACAGTATATCTTTGATTCGATTAGCGGTAGCGGTCACATGGAACGCGCGCTGACTTTTTTGAAAAAGAAGGTTTAACCTATTTTTTTACGCCAAATCCAATAAAGCCTTTATTTTTGCCACATAATTAGAACACTATGAATTGGTATCCTCTTGTATTTGAGCCTATCGTTAAAGAAAGAATTTGGGGCGGAACAAAATTACGCGACGTATTACACAAACCTTTGGTATCTGAAATTTCAGGCGAGAGTTGGGAACTTTCAACAGTTCCAGGTGATGTGAGTGTGGTTGCCAATGGCGAAATGTCAGGAATGGATTTAAATTCGGTAGTTGCGCTCAATCCAGAAGCTGTTTTAGGCAAAAAAGTGGTTGCGCAATTCGGGAACCAATTTCCGTTGTTGTTCAAATTTTTAGATGCACGTGAGGATTTGTCCATTCAAGTTCATCCCAATGATGCTTTGGCAAAAGAACGCCACAATTCCTTCGGGAAAACAGAAATGTGGTATGTCATGCAAGCGGATCCTGGCGCACAATTGATCGTAGGTTTTCAAAACGATTCTAATGCTGAGGCCTACAAACAAGCTTTAGAACAAAATAAGGTAGTGGATTTGTTAGAAAAACATTCCGTTCAAAAAGGAGATGTATTTTTCTTAGAAACCGGTACCGTTCATGCGATTGGAGCAGGAACGCTAATCGCAGAAATTCAACAAACTTCAGATATTACGTATCGAATTTATGATTTTGATCGAAGAGATGCGCATGGAAATTTGCGCGAACTCCATACGGAACTTGCATTGGATGCAATCAATTACCATAGGACAGCAGCGAAAATGAACTATTCGCAAGAAATAGATTCCTCAAATGTAATGGTCGATTGTCCGTATTTTACCACTTCCTTTATTCCACTGACAACTGCTGTAACCGTTAATCAATCGATGACTACTTTTACGGTGTTGATGGTCATGGAAGGCGAATGTTCTCTTCATTATGAAGATACCACAATGAATATCACCAAAGGTACTACGGTTTTATTACCTGCAGCTTTAGGTACGGTACAACTGACTGGAAAAGCCGAACTATTAGAAATCACAATTTCCTAACGGCAATCCGAAGATATTCGTTAACTTTGCACAAAATTTAAAATACAAAGCATTATGGCAAGTGTAAGAAACTTAAAAAAAGACATTAACTACGTATTAGGTGATATCATCGAGGCAGTTTACTTATTAGAGATGACAACTGCAGGGAAACCAACAGAACCTACTCAAGTGATTATTACTGAGGCATTAGTGGCTTTTGATGATTTAATGACGAAAGTGAATGCTAAAAATGTTGAAAATAAAAAAGCACATTTTAAGCAAATTAATAAAGAATTGGAAGCGGCTGCTAATCAATTGGTTGATAAAATCAACGCATTATAAGCGGTTTTTTTTCCAAAAAAAGTGGTCAAAATATTTTGGATAATTAAAATTCACTTTTATATTTGCACCACTGAATACCGCCGGTGTAGCTCAGCTGGCTAGAGCAGCTGATTTGTAATCAGCAGGTCGTGGGTTCGAGTCCCTCCATCGGCTCAGTTTAAAGGAACACATTAGTGTTCCTTTTTTTATTTCATTTAGGGACGAGAAGTTTATCCCGAGTAACGTAGTGGATTCGGGAAGTCCCTCCATCGGCTCAGTTTAAAGGAACACAATAGTGTTCCTTTTTTTATTGATTGTAGACACACCATTGTGTGTCTCTACCACAATCAATAAAAAAAGGAACACTAATGTGTTCCTTTAAACTGAGCCGATTGAGGGACTTCCCGAATACACTACGTTACTCGGGATAAA
>JBDKGM010000052.1:0-20164 GCA_039798185.1 Bacteroidota bacterium | reverse complement strand
TTTTTAGATGACCAACGAAAATTGAATTTTAAAATAGATATTTGAGTAAACTTTGTTAAAAGATGAAAAGCTCAATGCAAATGCTGCTTTTGGAAGACGATCAAATTGAAATCATGAAATTTGAGCGTGTAATTCAAACGCTAAATGCTTCTTATCAGGTTCAAATCGCAAAAGATGGTGAAGAAGCAATGCATTATTTACAATCGTGTACCGATGAATTACCAACCCTCATTTTGCTGGATTTAAATATGCCCAAATTCAGTGGAATTGAGTTTTTAAAAGCTTTAAAAAAACAAGATCGACTCTATCATATTCCTTGTGTCGTTTTAACTACTTCTGATAATCATGTGGATTTGTTAGAATGTTACCAAGAGGGAATTGCAGGCTATTTTTTGAAACCGTTGCGGTACGAAGAATATGTTGCTCTGGTAAGTATGATTCTGAATTATTGGGAAAAAAGTCAACGGGTAAAAGCGTAAATCATGTACGGTATTTTTATAAATTCAATCAAAGATTACATCATTCAAAATTTCGGCTACGAAGTTTGGGAAGAGATTTGTATGCAAGTTGGTTTAGAGGAAGATTTTTTCATCAATGCTGAGTTTTACCCCGACGATTTGATGGAAAATATTCTAAAAGCAATTTTGGCTTTTCAAAATAGAACGGTTGAAGAATTATTTTTCGATATAGGCTATTGGTGGGCTTTACATTTTGTGCCTAAGTTGTATTTAGGTGCTATTTCAAAAGGAACTGAGCATTTCAAGAAATTTTTATTAGACTTTCCGCTGTTTATTAATCGGATGGCTCTTATTTATCCCAATTTAAGTTTTACAGAATTTAGGTCCTATCAAATTGCTGATGATGAGGTTCAGTTTTTACATCTTCCGTACAAATTAAAAAAGCCAGAATTTACAAAAGGAATTTTAATGGGTTTCGGTGCTTTGTTTGAAGCTAATTTTGAATTAACTTTAGTTCAAATTGAGAACGATCAAAATTTGTATAACGAGTACAAAATTTCCTTTACTTCATGATTGAAAAAGGGTTTCATTTCAACCAAAAGTCGTTTGCTTCCATATTTCCATTTTATTTTTTAATGGATAAGCATTATCGTTTTCTACATTTTGGTGATAGTTTGAAAAAAATGATTCCCGAACTCACGGTATCAAGTCAATTTGACCATTTTTTTAGTTTTAAAACACCTAATTTTTCGAGTGAACTTCAAGAAATAGCATTTGAAAAATTAGAAGGAACACTGATAGTTTTAACCGTACATAATCATAACAAAACATTTCTTCGTGGGCAAATGATGGCTTACGAAGACGACTTGCTTTTTATTGGTTCTCCGTGGGTATCAAGTATCGAAGAACTTACTGAAAAGAAATTGGAAATGACTGATTTTGCAATTCATGACACCAGTATTGACATGCTCAATATGTTGCGAAGTTTAGAAATTAGCAACAATGATTTAAAGTATATGGTGCATGCCATTACGTCTCAAAAAAGAGAATTACAACGCGATAAAGAAGAAATTAAAAAACTTTCTTTAGTTGTAAGTACCAATGAGAATGGAGTGGTTTTGTCTGATTTAAATGGTGAAATATTTTGGACTAATGAAGCCTATATGTCCATGACAGGCTATCGTGAAGAAGTTGTACTGGGAAATACACTGTATGATTTAGGTGTTTCAGAAATGACGGATGCAGGGGTTTTGGATAGTATGCTAGATGCTTTCCGTAAAGCCGAGCTGTTTGATCAAGAAGTCATTCATAAACGAAGCGATAACACCCATTTCTGGGCCCGAATTAAAGGGCATCCTGTATTTGATAATTTGGGTAATTTCATCGAATACTATACGATGATTGAAGACATTACCCATGAAAAAGAAATGCAAGACCGACTCAAAGAATCAGAACAGCGGTTGCGTTCTTTGATATTGAATTTGCACGATGGTATTTTGTTAGAAGATGAAAATCGGAAGATACTTTTAGTCAATCAAAAGTTTTGTTCCATGTTTGGTATTCCAGTCGCACCAGAATTATTGATTGGTTCCGATTGTACTAATTCCGCAGAACAATCAAAATATTTTTTCAAAGATAATATTCATTTTGTGAGTAGAATCGAACAGATTTTAGCGGATAAACAGTCTGTTTTGCATGAAGTTCTAGAACTTGTTGATGGGCGTGTTTTTTCACGTTCTTATATTCCAGTTGTTATCGATAATGTGCATAAAGGACATCTATGGACCTATGAAGATATCTCCTTGGAGCGCCATTTCCATGACCGTTTGAATAATGAAAAGGAAAAGTACCGCCGTATTATCGAAAATATGAATATCGGACTTTTAGAGGTTGATAATGATGATCGAATTTTAATGGCGAACCAACGTTTTTGCACCATGAGTGGATATACTCCAGAAGAATTGGAAGGCAAAAAAGGTGTCGACGTTTTTCTTAATGAAGATACCAAACGCTTGTTGACCGAGAAATCACAACTTCGCCGAAGCAAAATATCAGATTCGTATGAATTGGAAGTTCGCGGTTCCGATGGAGAAGAACGGGTATGGTTAGTGAGTGGTGGACCCAATTACGATCTTACAGGATCCGTTATTGGATCTATTGGTTTGCATTTCGATATCACCGAAACCCGAAATCTAGAAATTCAACGGGAGCAATTACTCGAGCGCTTAGAACGTCAAAACCGTCAATTAAATGAGTATGCGCAAATTGTATCCCACGACTTGAAATCTCCTTTACGCAGTATTCACTCCTTGATTACTTTTATCAAAGAGGATAATGATAAAGAATTTAACGAGCAAACAGCCAAATATTTTAATTTGATTCAAGAAAAAGTAGAGAAAATGGAACTCTTGATTCAAGGAATTTTAGCGTATTCAAAAATTGACAGTCCGACCTCACGCAGAGAACTAATCGATTTGAATGAGATGATTAAATCCATCGAATCCATAATCTTTATTCCAAGTCATATTGCCCTTCGAATTAAAAAGGCATTACCAACGGTTAAAGAAGATGTTTTCCGAATGCAACAGTTGTTTTTGAATCTCATTAGTAACGCCATCAATTATAATGATAAACCCGATGGGTTTGTTGAAATTGATGTTGAAGAAGAACCCAATCGCTATATTTTTAGTGTTCGAGATAATGGAATTGGAATTTCAACACGAAATCAATCCCGGATTTTTAAAATGTTTGAATCCATCAATGGCAATGAAAAATCAACGGGTATTGGATTGAATATAGTGAAAAAGATTTTAGAGAATAGTGGAGAAGAAATATGGTTAATCAGTGAAGAGGGTGTAGGCACTACTTTTTATTTTACCTTACATAAACATGATAAAAGAAACCCCAAATCTTGAGTATTTAGAACAGTTGGCCGCTGGAGACCAGAAAGTCAGACAAACTATTTTTGATGTAATGGTCAAAGAGTATTGTGCAGATTATCAGGAGTATAAAGCGGCAACGGTGCAAAATGACATGAAAAAAAGTATTATCTTTGTGCATCGCTTGAAGCATAAGATTGGATTTTTAGGAATGGAATATTCCTATCAAATTGCGCATCGTTATGAAGAAGAATTGCGCCGTAATTCCAATCGCTTTGCGCCCGAGTTTGAAGCAGTTTTGGAACAAATACAAGAATTTATTAATTCAACGCCAAGCCTATGAAATGTGTAATTGTAGATGACGAGTTGTTGGCTCGTGAGGTTTTATCGCATTTAGTTTTAAAAACGCCCGACTTGATTGTCACCGAAACGTTTTCCAATGCGATTGATGTAATGAAATACCTCAATTCCAATCCCGATGTGGATTTAATCTTTTTGGACATCCATATGCCTAATTTTTCTGGCTTTGATTTTGTGCAAACCATTAAAAATCCACCCTTAATTATCTTGGTTACCAATGATAAGAATTTGGCATTGGAAGCTTTTAACTATGATTGTATCGTGGATTATTTGGTCAAACCTATTTTGCCGGAACGCTTTGAGCGCGCCATGGAACGCGTCCGTATGAAACTTCATGTAGGCTATATCAAGCCTGTAGATTCCAATGATCCGCAAGAAATTTATGTAAATATCGACAAACGGTTAATCAAGATAGATTTAAACGCCATTAACTATATCAAAGCAAATGGTGATTATGTCATCATAAAAACGGAACAGCAAAATTATATTGTGCATACTACATTGTCTAAATTACAAGAGAAATTACCCAAAAATCAATTTCTAAAAACCCATCGGTCATTTATTATAAATATCGCTAAAATCATTGATATTAAAGATTCTACCGTATTAATAGGTAAAGATGTCATCCCCGTGAGTAAGAATAATCGAGCGGAATTAATTGAACGATTGAATCTTATTTAACTCGTTTAATCAAAAGAAATTAAAGGCTAAAAAATTTCTTCATCGACACTCAAGGCACTTTCATCGACAGCACTTCATCCGTCTGTCGATTTTTTATTTTACCTCGAATTTATCGTACTACATTTGGTTAAGATTTAAGCCCCAATAAATCTACCTAATTATGGAAAAGATAGAATTTAAAAACAATTTTGGTTTGCTCTTTGAATCGCACTTTTGTGTGATGCAATCGGGACTAATGAAAGATTATTCGTATCACAACTTTCGGAAAATTCGATTGTATAAGTTACGAAATTATCAATACAATATCGTATTGTTTTTAGTGTCTATTGGAATGGCAGTTTTAGGATTCTGTCTACGTTCTTATGATCCACTGATGGTAGTGCTTGGTGTAACTGTGAGTTCGGCTTTACTCTATTTTAGTTATCGAACAAAGAAATACCGCTACCAATTGCAAATGGTAACCGTCAATTATGAACCCATTGTGGTTGAAGTTGCTTCATTAATCCATGAAGACGCGAAAACAATAGTTCGAAAATTGAATCGAAAAATCAATGAACAATCGTCTTTCTTGAAAGCGGTATAATGATGAAGTCATGGCAAAATTAGCAGTGTATGATACTTCCAAAGGGTTTTCCTCTTTTGTAAAACATTATTTTGCAAAGCGTGTGGACATCGAAGTATGTACAAGTAAGAAAAAATTTAGTTTGGATTGGTTTCGAAATTTCCAACATTGTTTTTTTGTTGTCAATGATATCGAAGACTTATTCAATTTGATGAAAGTAGCCGATTTGAACAATGAAGTAATTGCAGGTTCGCCCAGTCGAATTCTAGAAATGAAAATTAAAAACGTCAATGACCATGAGGTAAAAGTTATGGATTTCAGTCTCAATAAAAATGAACTGATGCTATACATTGACAATTATTTGAAAAGTAACAAATTAGTTGAATAATATAAATCATGGTTGATTTTAGCAAGTTGATTTTTTAGAGTGTGTCAACTTGTACCAAAAAGCTAACCGGCACAACCATTAGGTTGCAGAAAGTTGTTAGGGTTCTATCTGTTGTCCGGTTAGTTTTTTTTATTTGATTTGAATGATAAAGTCCCAGATTTTGGGACTTTTTTTTATTCCAAAGCTTTCTTTTGCTTTGTTACAAAACCATCGGCTTGCAGTTTGAACAATTCAATAGCTCCCTTGCGCTTGTAACGGTATATTTCTTGATCCTCTCGGATATCGGCATATATTTTATCGTTAAGGGCAGCATCTGTTTGCTTTTGCAATTGGCTTTGATATCGGTTTTGTTCCAGAACGGTTTTTAACGCCATTTCTTGATCTTCCACTTTAAAATCATATTCCCCTTTGGGCGACAATAATTTTGCAATAACTGGCGCCGTTTCAATCGCTAAAAATAAAAGCATTATAAAAAAGGAAGGTAGAAAAGGCAATTTCCCCAAAGCATTGATTCGGGCCATCAAACCATCAAATCCGTCAATGATGGGTTGTGTCGCACTTACTTTTTTATCTACATCGGCTTGCAAGGTTTTCGCTCGGGCTTCTTTGTCTGCTATCGAAGTTGCAGTCGCCTTTTTTAAGGAATCCAGTTGCAAAGCTGCACGGTCATAAGCCGCGCGTTTTTCTTTGTAAATCGGACCCTTGCCCATTTTCTTCGTGCCCGCCGTGCCTTCTGCCTCTGTGATGTAGGATTGATACAAGGCGGCGACTTCTTTTTCTTTGGCAGTTACCGAACCTTTTAAGCTGTCCATGGCGGCTTTGTTTTGATCGAGATCTGATTTGTACAAATTGGCGACTTGCGTTTTGTTGGCCAATGCCATTTCGTTTTTTTCTTTGAGAATGACGGTATTGATTTCTTTTTCAAAGATTTTAATTTCCAGCGGCTTCGAAATTACGATAGCGATGATTAACGCCAACACAATTCGCGGCGAAGCTTGAATACATTCATCCAAAAAGGAATCGCGTTTTTTTAAAGTCGAAACAATAAAGCGGTCTAAATTGAAAATAAGTAATCCCCAAATGAGTCCGAAACCTACCGCTGCGTAGTAGTTGTCAAATACTGTAAACAGGGCATAACTCCCCGCGAGGAAAGCCATAAAAGCAGTGAAAAATACTGTTGCACCAATTCCGGCATATTTGTTTTGTTCCCCATTGGAACAGCCGGCAATAAGGTCTTTGTCCACTCCCGAACAAAGCAAGAAGAAGCGTTTTAACATGATGATTGATTTTTGATTGATGATGATTATACAAAAGTAACGCCAAAAGTTGGGAACTGGTATATTAATTTTGATAAAATTGAAGTATTCTTTTGAATTACAGCTACTTACAAAATAAATTTAACAGGGTATTTGGCAGCACACGTAACGATTTCTATGTTGTGCCTTCCCGTTATTCGTTGCAATCTGCTCCACTGCGTTCCGCAGGATTTCCACTACTACCGGGGCTGAAAACACGTGCCAATTTCTAAATCCGTTCGGGAAAGAAGTAGCGACTTAATTATACACGAATGCGTGAGGGATGGGAGTGAGGTGCCGCGCACCACGGACAGCCCGACCCCGTTCATGCAGCTTGATTAGGAAGCTAAAGCATGATGAACGGGGGCACGCCCAAAAAAAAGCTGCCTCTTTCGAAACAGCTTTTGGTTTTATTTGCTCAGTTCAACAAAGTATTTGTAAAACAGCGGAATCGTTTCAATTCCTTTCAAGTAGTTGAAAATCCCGTAATGTTCGTTCGGGGAGTGGATGGCATCACTGTCCAATCCGAAGCCCATCAAGATGGTTTTGGATTTTAATTCTTTTTCAAACAAGGCAACAATCGGAATACTACCTCCGGAGCGAACGGGTATCGCGGAAACGCCAAAGGTTTCCGTATAGGCTTTGTTGGCCGCTTGATAGCCAATACTGTCAATAGGTGTGACATAACCTTGGCCACCGTGGTGTGGCGTTACTTTTACAGTAACCGATGGTGGTGCGATGCTCACAAAATGTTTGGCGAACAAGTCGGTGATTTCTTCCCAGTCTTGATTGGGAACCAAACGCATTGAGATTTTGGCATAGGCTTTACTGGCGATTACGGTTTTGGCGCCTTCTCCCGTATAGCCACCCCAAATTCCGTTGACATCCAAGGTAGGGCGTATCGAATTGCGTTCGTTGGTGGAATAACCTGCTTCACCATAAACATCGGCAATGTCTAGTGCTTTTTTATAGGCGTCTTCGCTGTATGGGCGTTTTGCCATTTCGGCACGCTCTGCAGCGGATAATTCTTCTACTTTATCATAAAATCCAGGAATGGTGATGTGGTTGTTTTCGTCATGCAACGAGGCAATCATTTTGGATAAAATATTGATTGGGTTTGCTACTGCGCCACCGTATAATCCGGAATGCAAGTCGCGATTGGGTCCGGTCACTTCTACTTCCACATAACTCAAACCACGTAAACCTGTAGTGATCGATGGCTGTTGGTTGGAAATCATTCCGGTATCCGAAATTAAAATCACGTCATTAGCCAATTTATCTTGGTTGCGTTCTACAAACCAGCTTAAGGATTTTGACCCGACTTCTTCTTCACCTTCAATCATGAATTTCACGTTACAGGGCAACGAGTTGGTTTGTATCATGTATTCAAACGCTTTGACATGCATGAACATTTGCCCTTTATCATCGCAGGCACCGCGGGCGAAAATAGCCCCTTCAGGGTGAATTTCTGTGGTTTTGATTACCGGTTCAAACGGTGGTGAATCCCATAAGTCAATTGGGTCGGGTGGTTGTACATCATAGTGACCGTAGACTAATACGGTGGGTAAGTTGGGGTCAATCATTTTTTCGCCGTAAACGATTGGATAACCGGGAGTTTCACATAATTCGGCTACATCACAACCCGCTTTAAGTAGGCTATCTTTCACGGCATTGGCGGTGTCTATCACATCTTGTGCATAGGCGCTATCGGCACTTACGGATGGGATTTTTAAGAGTTCGATAAGTTCGTTGATAAAACGATCTTTATGGGTTTGAACGTAATTTTTTATTTGGTCCATATTGATTTAAAATAAGTAAAGTTCAAATATACGAATTCAGATGGCAAACCCGAAATGCAGTAATCCAAATCGTAAAGCAATTTCTTTTTTCGAATTTCAGTTTTGTACTTTGGAAATTCAAAATAATGCCTATATTTGCACTCACAATTCGCGGGTGTGGCGAAATTGGTAGACGTGCCAGACTTAGGATCTGGTGCCGCAAGGCGTGTAGGTTCGAGTCCTATCACCCGCACAAAAGTCCAGACGAGAGTCTGGACTTTTTTTTATGCGTGTAGTTTCTCCCGAAGTTTCGGGACTATCACCCGCACAAAAGTCCAGACGAGAGTCTGGATTTTTTTTTGGTATTAACTAATTAAAAAGATGCCAAGTGTTTCAATAAAAACGATTTGAGCGCTACATCTCCAAAAAATACTAATTGAAACGATGCTGTTACTAATTCGATTGGATGAAATGCCTCACTTACTCCCTTTTTTTATTAGAAATAATTATATTGCATTCAAAATCAATCAAAACCAATCCATTATGAAACAATTTTACACGGTTTTAACTTTCTTTTTTCTAGGAATAGGGCAATTATTTGCTCAGATTCCTTTAAATCAACCGACTCCTTATTATTTATGCGATGTCAATAATGACGGAGTTGAAACCTTTGATTTGAATACCAAAAAGTATGAAATTCTTGGAAGTTTATCACCCAATGAACATACCGTAACTTTTCATTTATCACAAGCAGATGCAGCTAATGATGTTGGGGCAATGAACCCGATATATACCAATTCCGCGTGGAGTTTAACCTTGTATGTTCGTGTTGAAGAAGATGCCAATCCCACGAATTATGGATTGACAACTATGTTGTTAGGTTTAAATCAGATTCCAACAGCATCTACCTATACGATAAATGTTTGTACAAACTCTTCAGGAACAGCAACATGTATTGATTTAACTTCGATTAATAATCAGATTACAGGCGGAAATCCGGCTATGCAAGTCCAGTATTTTCCTTCTTTAGTAGATGCGGAGGCAAATACCAATGTAATTATAAATCCTAATTGCTACCAAAGTTTTGCTGCAACACCTAATTTGCCTCCTGTTTATTATCGAATTACTAATGCCAACACCAGTTGTAGTTCGGTTGGTGTTGTTCAAATGCAAAGTGTATTTTGTACTACATGTTCAACGCCAACGGCAGCAGTATTAAGTACGTCCCAAGATGGTGCTCAAATTGTTATGATGTCGACTGATCCAAATGAATCTTTATATGGTTGGGAAGTGGTTGTTCAACCAGCAGGAGGTCCGCCACCATCACAAGGGACTATGTATTTAGCGCCCAATTCGGTAATCAATTTAACTGCCCTTCAATGTGCAACAGATTATGAGTTTTTTGTTCGAACCATATGTGAAGTAAGTCCCACAAACATGAGTGGTTGGAGTACGGTCTATACTTTTACTACAACCGCTTGTGGTCCACAATACGGTCAGCCGCTTTCTTTTCAAGCTTGTGTGGATGGATCGAATGTAGCTTGTTTTGATTTGACACAAAACAATGCCCCTATATTAGGGACCCAAGATCCAAGTCAGCACACAATTACCTATCATGCTAATGCGAGTGATGCAGAGGCTGGAGTGAATCCAATTGACACCAATCATTGTGTAGGAGTGGGTTCGTCTTCCGTTTATGTTCGTGTTTTGAAGAATGACGGTAGTTTTTTCACTTCAGTGGTGTTTTTCTTTGTGCAATCCTACAATTACAATACGACTCCCCATACGGAATATTCTGAATGCGATGTGGATAATAACGGTGTTGTCATTTTCAATTTAACCACATTAGCGAATCAATTAAATACTACTAATTCTTTAGCGTATTACATCAATGCCGCCCAAGCTGAAACGGAGCAAAATGCTATTGCAAATCCGACTGCTTATGCTGTGAATGTGCAAGGTACTTCATTACCTATTTTTATTCGTGAAATCATCCCCAATGCTTGTGATGTAATTCATACGTTTAGTATTCGCACCTTTGGAAACTGCAATCCCGCTTCGACATGTCAAGGTGCCAATTCGTTGTGTGGTAACTTAGGTATCCCATTCCAAAACACTGTAAACGTAGCTTCGGCGGGTAGTGCAGGTTGTTTAAATACGACTCCAAATCCGACATGGTTTTATATGCCGATTAGTCAATCAGGCGTTTTGAATTTACGCATTGAGCAGAGTGATAACGCTAATTTCTCTGGAATGCAATTGGATGTTGATTACGCCATTTATGGACCATTTGACGATCCACTAATGGCCTGTGGATTAACAACTCCTAATAACATAGTGAGTTGTAGTTATTCAGCTTCACCTATTGAATTGCCAACATTTAATGCAATTGGTGGAAAATATTACTTAGTGATGGTTACTAATTTTAGTAATATTCCAGGATTCATTCGCATTTCTAACATGGGTAGTCAAGCCGTTATTGATTGTAGTGGCATGCAGTTTCAAGCGTTCTTAGACAGCAATGCAAATGGGACATTTGATGTTGGTGAATCACCATTTCCATTAGGAGAGTTTACTTTTGAGCGTAACAATGATGGAGTAGTTCACCATTATTCCAATCCGTATGGCAATTTATCCCTTTATGATTTGAATTTATCAAACACCTATGATGTTGGATTTGTACTGCAACCGAATTATGCTTCACTTTACACCGTTAATCCAGCGATGTTATCCAATTTATCCATCACTCCTGGAAGTGGAGTTCAAAATTATTATTTCCCAGTAACGGTAACACAACCCTATAACGATTTGGGTATTACAATCGTTTCGTTAAGTTCACCACGTCCTGGGTTTTGGTATTCTCAACGAGTGATTTATACCAACTTAGGAAGTCAAACCATTGCGTCGGGAACCATAAATTATACCAAGGATGCTTTAGTCACATTGGTGAGCACTCCAAGTGGAGTAACAACCACAACCAACGGATTTTCGATTGCTTATTCCAATTTAGCGCCATTTGAAACCCGTCATTTTGATGTAGTGGTTCAAGTGCCCGTTCCGCCTACCGTAAATGCAAACGATGTGCTAGTTTCATCAGCGAACATTCTGCCCAATACAGGGGATGTGGTGCCAGCGAATAATGATTTTGTATTGCATGATATTGTGGTCAATTCGTATGACCCTAATGACAAAATGGAATCACATGGTCGTGAGATTGTTCAATCCCAATTCACTGCAGATGATTACTTATACTATACCATTCGATTCGAAAATACAGGAACGGCAAGTGCTGTGAATATTCGTGTAGAAGATGCGCTTGATCCGTTGTTGGATGAAACCACTGTGACCATGATTGCGGCAAGTCATGATTATAATTTAGATCGTGTGGGTTCGAATTTAACTTGGAATTTCCCGTCAATTGATTTGCCAGTTTCCGTTGCTAATACTACAATTGGAAAAGGATTTGTAACCTTCAAAGTGAAACCAAGACCTGGTTTTGCGATTGGTGATGTTATTCCAAATACAGCTTATATATATTTTGATTTTAATGCGGCGATTATTACCAATACGTTTGAAACGGAGTTTGTAACGCAATTGTCAAGTACAACATTCAACACGCAAAATATTCGTATGTATCCAAATCCGACCTCTGGAATTCTTACCCTTGATTTTGGATCGAATGAAATTAGTGGAGTTAAAATAGAAGTTCGGTCTCTTTTAGGAGCCAAAGTTTTTGAAAAGAATTTAAGTGGAGGTGTTGAAGAGCAAGTTGATGTATCAGGTTTGGAAAAAGGGGTTTACTTTGTTACGATTTTCACTTCCCAACAGAAGAAAATTCATTACAAACTCATTAAAAAATAATTACAAGGCTGCCTCAAAAAGGCAGCTTTTTTTTCGTCTACAGTTAACAACACTTTGTCAATCTGTTAAGAACTTATATGAGCTAATTTTATTTAATAGTTCAGGATAGTTATTTTTGCATCATCTTCGGATTGATGATATGAAAAAGAGAACTGTTATGATAGCATTACTTATTGCCTTTATTGGGATAGTCCTTGTTACAGGGGCATTGTTTTATTTGTATAGTTCCAATGAGGTGGCTAAAACTAAGCAAGAAACAGGTGAACTAAAAGTGGATCGTGCCAATCGTGAAATCGATGACATCAAAAATGAAATCGAAGACACTAAAGAGCATTTGGTCGAAACAGAAACCAAATTAGAGGATGCCAAACCCAATCTTGAAGCGCAAATCGCCTCGGATAACATTCCAATTGTTGAGATTACCAATGTCGATTTAAGTGAAACTAAAGAAGTGAATGAAGCGCGAAAAAAAGGAGAGCGCTTAACGTATATTCATCAATTAAAATTCAATTTAGTAAACACAGGAAAGTTTTCTTTAAAGGATGTCATTTTCTCTATTAAAGATATTTACACGGAAAATGGTGGTCGAAAAAAGAAAGCTAAAGATTATAATTACATGGGGCGTACTTTCAGTACAGAAGATGTTGGCGCCTACCAAAATGTGGAAATTTCTACCCTTAATTTAAAATCAAAAAAACAGGTGTATGTCTGTAACTTGCCTTCAAGTTTTGGAGTTGGGGATTACTATTTTGATATTATTTTGGAATGGAATGGAGGCTTTTATCAAATGCATGTTGATATTGAGGAATCACATGGGAAGCTAAAATACAGGTATCAATTTTTTGACATTGACGGTAAAGCCATTGATTTTAAAAAAGTAGAAGAGAAAATGAATAAATAAAAAAAGCCCCACAACAGGGGCTTTTTTTATTTTGAATCGGTAATCCATTGATTTACTTTTTGTTCTAGAAGCGCCAACGGCATCACTCCAGATTCGAGTACAATTTGATGGAATTTTTTAATATCAAACGATTTACCGAGTTCTTTTTGGGCTTTATCCCGTAACTCTCGGATTTTTAGTTGGCCAATTTTATAGGATAAGGCTTGACCAGGAATTGCCATATAACGTTCAATTTCTGCAACAATACTAGCTTCACTTTCGGCTTCATTTTCAAGGGAAAACTGGATAGCTTTTTCGCGTGTCCAACCTTTCGTATGAATTCCAGTATCCACAACCAAACGAATAGCACGGTGCATTTCATTGCTTAACATACCAAAATATTGAAATGGATCTTTATATAAACCCAATTCAGTTCCAAGACTTTCGGTATACAAAGCCCAACCTTCACCATAGGCACCAAACCAATTAAATTTTCTAAAATCTGGAAGATTTTTATTTTCTTGTTGAAGGGAGATCTGAAAATGATGGCCTGGAATGGCTTCATGTAAAAACAAATCCTCGTCGCCATAATAATTATAATGGGTTACATCGGGAATCGGAACATAAAATGTTCCAGGACGAGAACCATCAGCCGCTCCCTGAACGTATTCTGCACTCGCAGTTTTTTCACGAAATGCCTCTGTGCGTTTGATTCGGAAAGGCGTTTTGGGTTGTAACGCAAACAATTTATCAACGTTTGGTTTAATGGTTGCATGGATTTTCTCGAAGTTAGCAATCACCTCCTCAGGGGATTTGAAAGGCATCAATTCCTTTTTATTTCGAACAAAATCAAAAAATTCAATGATAGTTCCTTTGAATCCGACTTGATTTTTTACTTTTTCCATTTCGGATTTGATACGAGCTACTTCTTTCAAGCCTAATTCGTGAATCTCTGATGGACTTTTTGTTGTCGTTGTCCACTGTTTAGCTAGGGTAGTATACCATTGATTGCCCCCTGAAAGACTGCCGATTCCGCTTGTTTGACGCGATTTTGGTAAATATTCATTTTTCAAAAAAAGTACCATTCGCTGAAAAGAAGGAACCAATCGCTCTTTGATAGCCGATTTATATTCTGCAGTTAATTGGTCTTTGGTTTCTTTAGTTAAATTAGCAGGAAATTTGGTAACAGCAGTAAAATACAAATGTTGCTCCGGATTGGCCGTAATCATTTCTTCAAACTGAGGGATTAACTTTTCAGTTAGCGCTTTAGGAAGTACAAGGTTTTTCGCCATTCCTTTTTTCATATAAACCTGAGCAGAATCCATCCATACGGCAAATAAATCCATACGTTTTAAGAAATTCCGGTAATCTTTTTCATCTTTAAAAGGCTGTGCACTTTCAGCACCCGCATATTGACCCATCGTGAGATGTGTGCCTGAAAATTGGTTGAGCGGAATTAAATTACTTGGATGTTGGAGCATTTCTTTACCTACACTTACTTCCCATTTGATAATGTCAAAACTTATTTTTTCTTCGGGAGTTAAGGCATCGTAGTCTACATTTTCTAATGATTTTTCTGTAGTTTCAAAAAATAACTTTTGTTCTTTTCGATAACCGTCAGTCATTTCAAATTGCAATTGATCATTGTATTTCGATGCGCCATTAACTGTAGCTTCTAATGGGTTTAACCGATTTTTCCCTTCAAAATAGGCTTTTGTAATTTGTGTAAAATCGGCTTCCGCTTTTTTAGAATTACAACTTGTCAAAAGAAAAAGTTGCGATGCAATTAGGAAATAAAAATGCGTTTTTTTCATGATTTTCTGAATTAAGAATTCAATGCTTCAACCACAATATCTTGGTCTTTAAGCATGTCTTTGAGCATGTTTTCAATGCCGTTTTTTAGTGTAAAAGTAGAAGAAGGACAACCGTTACATGAACCTTGTAAAACAACTTTTACACGTTTGGTTGTTTCGTCAAAAGAATCAAATAAGATATTTCCACCGTCTGCAGCAACTGCGGGTTTTACATATTCTTCCAAAATATTGATAATCTGTTGCGAAGTAGTATCTAAATTATCAAAATTTTTAATTTGCTGTTTTTCTTGTTTGGGGGCAGCTTGAACTAAACTATCATCGACAACAGTTCCGCCATTTTCAATAAATTCTTTTATGAAAGTTCGCATTTCAAGCGTGATCTCATCCCAAGAAGCCACTTCGTATTTTGTAATGGAAATGTAATTTTCGTCAATGAAAATTTCTTTAACAAATGGGAATTTAAAAAGTTCTTTTGCCAATGGAGAAGCTTTAGAGTCATCGATATTTTTGCATTCCACTGCTTGTGAAGTGATTTTTCGATTGACTACAAATTTTAATGTTGCTGGATTTGGGGTTGTTTCCCCGTAAACGGAAATCGGTATTTTTTTTGACGTGCTGTCTTCTAGGATAATCTTACCGCCATCGGCAACATACGATTCAATTTGAGCAGCGACTTCCTCTTGCACATCAATCCATTCCACGATGCTAAAGCGTTCAATAGCAATAAAGTTTCCTGAAACATAAACTGTTTTCACAAAAGGGAGGTAAAAAAGTTTTTGTGCTAACGGAGAATTTTTTGTTTCATCGATGTTCTTAAATTCATAATTTCTTCCGTTGGTTATGAATTCCGAAAACTCGAATTTTAAAATCGTAGGATTTTGGGTTTCTTTTATGGTAATTTTCATGGTTTTAAGGGTAATTTCTGCAAATTTAACAAAGATATTTTTTGAGAAATACTATATTTGAAGTTTTAAACAATTAATTAACAAAATATACGTTATTCCGAGAGGATTGCGACTCAAAATAAAAAGCGAATGAAGGGGAAATTACTATTCTTTTTACTGGCATTTCAGTTTGGTTTTTCACAAGTAATCAATGTGGATGTAACCACATATAATGTACCTCAATTGGTGCGTGAAAAACTTTTCAATTTACCACCGGGTGTTACAAGTAATTCATGTACAGGTTCTTTATCCAACATCACTTGGAGTACAGGTACTAATTTTGGATCTGAGAACGGAATTGGATATTTTACCAATACCAATGCAAATTTTCCATTATCGGCAGGAGTTATTCTTAGTACAGGTCGTGCAGTAAGTGCAACTGGACCAAATACCTCAATTCAAAGTAATGGTGATTGGCCTGGGGATACAGAATTGTTCAATTATATTGATGGTTTAGGGATAGATCCGGGTTTGATTGATTACAACAATGCTACAATTTTGGAATTTGACTTTGTACCATTGACCACTTCAATGAGTTTTGATTTCGTGTTTGCCTCAGAAGAATATGGAACGTTTCAATGTTCTTATTCAGATGCATTTGCCTTCTTTTTGACCAATACTACTGCAGGAACTCCTACAACCAATTTGGCATTAGTGCCTAGTACTACTACGCCAATTTCGGTTACAACAATTAGAGATAATGCAAATAATAATGGATGTAATTCTCAGAACCCTACTTATTTTGGATATTATACAAATGGGAATGCAACCAACGCACCTTCCTTAGCAGCTCCTACCAATTTTAATGGAAATACTATTCGAATGACGGCTTCCTCAGCTGTAGTTCCAAATAATACGTATCATATAAAATTGGTTATTGCTGATAGAAATGATGATGCCTATGATTCTGCGGTATTCTTGGGCGCAGGAAGTTTTAATTTTCCATTACAAACAGGAGGTTTCGGTTTAGATGGTTACTTAATTGCAGATCAAACGGCAATTTGTTTTGGAAGCACTCGACCGGTGTATGCTGAGACAACTCCTACACCTGGAGCTACCTATCAATGGTATTTTAATGGGTCACCTATCCCGGGATCTAATAATAATACTTACGTGATTTCTCAACCAGGATCTTATTCTGTTTCCATTAATTTTCCAAATGGGACTACACAAAGTAGTTGTCCATTTCCAGTTGAATTTTATCCGCCGATGCCTGTAGGGAATCCAAATAATTTATTCCAACCCTCTACGAATCCGGTATTTAATTTAGATCAAAATACATCAATAGTTCTAAATGGTTTGGATCCTTTTGATTATGATATTTCATACCATTTGACATTAGCAGATGCACAAAATATAGCCAATCCTATCTCTAATACTACAGCTTATTCAGCACTATCCAATGGTCAAACCATTTATGTGGTTGCAATGGAAACAACTGGAAATGGTTGTGTCTTAATCCAAACTTTTACACTCAATTATACTTCAGTAACTTGTGATACAATTACGAATCCCTCGTTAGATCTTACAGTTTGTCAAGGAGCTGATCCAACGCCATTTTCTGTAACTACAAGTGCTACGGGAGCAAATTCGATACGCTTTGTATATTTTAATTCACCACAAACAGGTGATGCCATGTATTCAGGAGGCACAGTGTTAGCAGATGTAACCCCAAATACAGGTGTAGCAAGTCACGATGCTGGTTTATTGGGTACATCAGGTTCTTTGCCAAACGTACCAGGAAACTATTACGTGTATGCGATATTAAATCCAACACCTACAGATGTCGCTTGTCGACCTTACCAAGAAATTGAATTTATTGTTAACAGTGCAGTAGATGCTGGTGTTGATGGATCGATAACGGTTTGTCAGTCCAATACGACTCCAATTGATTTATTTTCTTTAATCACAGGTGAACAAACTGGTGGAACTTGGGTAAGAACAACAGGTACAGGAGGAATTTTTAATGCGGGTGCCGGCACTTTTACACCTACTGTAAATGCAACTTCAAGTTCGTTTACCTATACAATTTTGGGAGCTGCTCCATGTCCTAATGATAGTAGTGTCGCATCTGTTATTATAAGTTTACCTCCCAATGCGGGATTAGATGGATTAACTACAGTTTGCGAAACTAGTACGACTCCAATAGATTTATTTTCTTTAATTACAGGTGAACAAACAGGTGGAACTTGGGTGCAAACTACAGGTTCAGGTGGTGTTTTTGATGCAGTAGCTGGTACTTTTACACCAGCTGTAGGTGCAATTTCTAGTACTTTTACGTATACTATTACAGGTGGAGTAGGGTGTTCGCCAGATTCTAGTGTGGCCACTATCTCTATTATAGCTCAACCGGATGCTGGAACAAGTGGAAGTTTTTCCATTTGTAGTAATGACCCAACAACAATTAACTTAAATGCTGTAATTACAGGTCAACAGCCAGGAGGAACTTGGGTACGTACAACGGGAACTGGAGGTGTGTTCAATGCTGCTGCTGGTACTTTTAGTCTGACTGTAGGTGCTACTTCAAGTTCGTTTACGTATACAATAAGCGGCACAGCGCCTTGTGTGAATTCTAGTAGTGTTGCTTCAATAAATATAGTTCCACAATCTAATGCAGGTGTCGATGGAGGCACAATTGTATGTGAATCTAGTACAACGCCAATTGACTTATTTAGTTTAATCACCGGAGAACAGACAGGTGGTACTTGGGTTCGAACTACAGGAACAGGAGGAACTTTTAATGCAACTGCAGGAACATTTACTCCTGCTTTAGGAGCAACATCAAGTACTTTCACATACACTATAATTGGAACAATTCCTTGTGCTGATGATGAAAGTGTTGCGTCTATTACTATTCAGGCACAACCTAATGCTGGTCTTGATGGCTCACTCACCATATGTAATACAAATACAGCCACTATTGATTTGTATAGTTTGATTAATGGAGAACAGTCAGGAGGAACTTGGATACGAACTTCAGGAACAGGAGGTGTTTTTAATAGCGCTTCGGGTTCTTTTACACCAAGTTTTACAACAAATACAAGTACGTTTACTTATACCATTACAGGTGTGGCTCCTTGTATTTCTGATAGTAGTGTAGCAACTATAGTTGTTAATAATCAACCTACAGCTGGTAATGATGGTTCTACAACAGTTTGTGAAACAAGTACAACTACAATTAATCTTAATAATCTAATTACAGGAGAACAAACAGGTGGTACATGGACGCGAACAACAGGTACAGGTGGTGTTTTTGATGCGATTAATGGGTTGTTTACTCCTGCAGTAGGTGCTACCTCAAGTTCGTTTACGTACACAGTTACTGGAACAACTCCTTGTGGTCCTGATTCAAGTTTAGCAACGGTTTCAATATCATTAGCTCCAAATGCCGGAACTGATGGTTCAATTACGGTTTGTCAATCTACAACCCCAATTAATTTAGCGTCTATTCTTACAGGACAACAAAATGGAGGTTCTTGGACACGTACATCGGGTACTGGTGGTACATTTAATGCGGTAGCAGGTACCTTCATTCCAGGATTTAATGCAACATTAAGTACATTTACTTATACTGTTTCAGGTGCTTCACCTTGTTCAGCAGATACAAGTGTCGTAACTGTAAATCCAATTACATCTCCTCCTTCGAATCAGCCCACTCCATATGTAGTTTGTGATGATAATAATGATGGAGTTGCGTGTACTTTTGATTTATCGATTAAAATCCCTGAAATTACTACTGACCCAACGGTGAGTGTAACGTTTCACTTAACAACAACGGATGCACAGACGGGATCCAATCCGATTCCTGTGAATGTGCCTTTCTGTAATAACGATTACGACCAACAAACGATCTATATCCGTGTGTTTGACCCGGCGGCTCCTGCTTGTCCTTCGTATACAACCTTACAATTGATTGTCAATAAAAAACCTGTGGCTACATCACCTGCAGCTTACCATAAATGTGATGATAACACCGATGGTATTGCAGTATTTAATTTAAA
The DNA here is from genome assembly GCA_039798185.1 of Bacteroidota bacterium. Taxonomy (GTDB): domain Bacteria; phylum Bacteroidota; class Bacteroidia; order Flavobacteriales; family Flavobacteriaceae; genus Flavobacterium. Next base: position 263 of record JBDKGM010000052.1, on the reverse strand, counting down.
TACAGTTGTAAACCCACAAGTATTGGGCAGTTTATCGGCTTCGCAGCATACGGTAACGTATTACGCTTCACAAGCGGATGCTTTGGTTCCACAAAATGCGTTGTCAGGAACCAATGCGTTTAGTTCGGCATCTACTACCTTATGGATACGTGTTCAAAATAACACTACCGGTTGTTTTGATGTGGTATCGGTAGACTTAGTGGTTGACCCGCTACCGCTATTACCTGCTGTAGGTTACTTCCCGCAATATGAATTGTGTGAAA
>JBDKGM010000051.1:0-124420 GCA_039798185.1 Bacteroidota bacterium | reverse complement strand
GGACAAATATAAAATCATTTTTTTAATTTATCCCTAAATATTAATTGATAATCGATTAAATGATTGTTATTTACTCTTTAAAGGGTTAATTCATTGTATTTTTTTAATCAATTTCTGATGTAAAAAATAATTTAACAGTTGGATATTTACTTTGCGTCATCTGAATAGTAAAATCTGAATCGGCTAAAAAGACCAACTGCCCATATTTATCGTGCGCTAAAAACTTTTGTTTGATGCGCTTAAATTCCAAAAATTCGTCATTCTTAGAATCGTCTGGTTTTACCCAACAAGCTTTGTGTACAGGAAAGTTTTCATAAGAACACTTCGCTCCGTATTCATGTTCTAAGCGGTATTGGATAACTTCATATTGAAGTGCTCCAACAGTACCAATTACCTTTCGGTTATTCATTTCTAAAGTAAATAATTGCGCTACACCTTCATCCATTAACTGGTCAATCCCTTTTTCCAATTGTTTGGCTTTCATCGGGTCCGCATTGTTGATGTAACGGAAATGCTCTGGTGAGAAGCTTGGAATCCCTCTGAAGTTCATCAATTCGCCCTCTGTCAATGTATCTCCAATTTTAAAGTTTCCAGTATCGTGCAAACCAACAATGTCGCCCGGGTAAGATATATCAACGATTTCTTTTTTCTCAGCAAAAAAGGCATTCGGACTTGAAAACTTCAAACTTTTGCCCAATCGAACATGCGTGTAAGGTTTGTTGCGTTCAAATGTTCCAGAAACAATTTTAACAAAAGCCAAACGGTCACGATGTTTTGGATCCATGTTGGCGTGAATTTTAAATACAAATCCAGAAAGTTTGGTCTCATCGGCGGCAACTAAACGTGTATCCGATTCTTTGGCTCTCGGACTAGGAGCAATTTCGATAAAACCATCTAATAGTTCTCTCACTCCAAAATTATTCAATGCAGATCCGAAAAATACGGGTTGTAAAGTGCCGTTTAAATAACGTTCACGGTCAAATTCAGGATAAACCTCTTGGATCAATTCCAACTCTTCACGTAATTTTGCAGCTGCTTTGTCACCTATGATTTTTTCTAATTCTGGGTTTTGAATATCATTGATTTGAATAACATCTTCAATGTTTTTGCGACTATCACTGCTGAACAAATTAATGTTCTTTTCCCAAATGTTATAAATTCCTTGGAAATCATAGCCCATTCCAATAGGAAAACTCAAAGGTGTAACTTGTAAGCCCAATTTCTTTTCGACTTCATCCATCAAGTCAAAGGCATCTTTCCCTTCACGGTCCAATTTATTAATGAAAACAATGATGGGGATATTTCGCATACGACAAACAGATACAAGCTTTTCCGTTTGTTCTTCAACCCCTTTCGCTACATCAATAACTACGATAACGCTATCAACTGCAGTAAGCGTTCGATAAGTATCTTCCGCAAAATCTTTGTGTCCAGGAGTGTCAAGAATGTTGATTTTCTTGTCTTTATAATTAAAAGCCAAAACCGAAGTGGCAACAGAAATTCCCCGTTGACGTTCAATCTCCATGAAGTCACTCGTTGCTCCTTTTTTGATTTTATTGCTTTTTACCGCTCCTGCTTCTTGAATTGCTCCACCAAACAATAATAGCTTTTCTGTCAAGGTTGTCTTTCCAGCATCAGGGTGTGAAATAATACCAAAGGTGCGTCTTCGAGCGATTTCTTGTAAAAAATTCATAACTTCTAAAATTGGGTGCAAAAATACTATTTATCATTCAATTATTTCTATTAAAGAAGCTACGAAAATCGCTTTTTAAAAGTGTTAATAAATTTTTGTTAATAGTAGGGTAGTGACTTGTTTAATACCTGCGTTTTCTTACTTTTGTTGATTCGAACCCAACCATTTCAGACACTGATTACAAACGATAATTTGAACTAAAATATGCGATTAAAAAATTTATTTTTTGCCCTTTTGACCGGACTTTCAGTTGCGGCTCAACAACAAAATTCAGGCAAAGAAGTACTTTTTACCATTGATAACAATCCGTACTATACCGATGAGTTTATTCGGGTTTACAACAAAAATTTAGATTTGGTAAAAGATGAATCCCAGAAGAATTTGGATCAATATCTGGAATTATTCATTGGATATAAGCTTAAAGTAAATAAAGCATTCAAATTAGGTTTGCAAAATGGTACGCAGTATCAAAATGAGTTAAAATCATATCGAACTCAATTGTCCAAAAATTATTTAATGGACTCAAAAGTTACCCAAGAATTGTTGGATGAAGGGTATGAGCGTTTGAAAAAAGAAGTAAATGCTTCGCATATTCTATTAATGATTGATGAGAATGCAGCTCCAGCCGATACCTTAGCGGCTTACAATAAAATTATGGCCATTCGTGATCGAATCGTCAAGAATGGAGAAGACTTTGGAACTGTAGCTATGGAAACTTCACAAGATCCATCAGCTAAAGAAAATAAAGGAAGTTTAGGATATTTTACCGCATTTCGAATGGTGTATGCTTTTGAAAATGGAGCTTACAAAACTCCTCTAGGAAAAATTTCAATGCCTGTTCGCAGTCGATTTGGATATCATATCATCAAAGTTAACGATATCCGAAACAATAGAGGTGAGGTTGCGGTTTCACACATTATGATCCTAAAACCTAAAGAAGGTGAAGATCAAGGTAAGGCAAAAACGACTATCGACGAAATTTATCAAAAGTTACAACAAGGCGAAAAGTTTGAGGAATTGGCAAAACAATTTTCTGAAGATAAATCGTCTTCCACTAAAGGTGGTGTGTTGAATAAATTTGCTTCGGGACAATTGAGTTCTGAGGAATTTGAAAATCAAGCATTTGCTTTAACGAAAGAAAATCCGCTATCCAAGCCTTTTGAAACTGCTTATGGTTGGCATATTGTAAAATTGAACGATAAGTTTCCACTTCGAACCAAAGAGGAGATGAAAGTGGAATTGGAAAATAAAATTGCTCGCGATGACCGTTCTAAGAAAATAAGCGATGCACTTGCCGTTAAATTGCGAAAAAAATTCCCTGTTAAACCTGAGGCAAAACAATACAAAGAAATTGCCAAAGCTTTGGATGATACGTTTTATAAAGGGGAATGGAAAATGCCAACTGATTTGAAGAAATTCGACACCAAACTATTTGTAGTAGGTTCCAAAGAAATCAAAGGGGGAACATTCCTAGATTATTTGTATTCGCAACAAAAAAATGCAGTTAGCATTAAACCCGTGTCTAAATTAGTGGATCATTATTTTGATCGATTTGCTGATGAACAACGGGCAATTTACAATAATGAAAATCTTGAAAATGACTATCCTGAGTTTGCTGCAGTGATGAGCGAATACCGTGATGGACTGCTGTTGTTTGATTTAATGGAAAAAGAAATTTGGCAAAAAGCAAAAACGGATAGTATTGGATTGAAAGCCTTTTATGAAACAAATAAGCAAAAGTATTTGTGGAAAACTCGCTTTGATGCTGAAGTATATTCCTCAACTAAGCCCGAAATCATGAAGAAGGTTTTGGCACTTTTGAAAAAAGGAAATGATGCTAAAACCATCAAAGAGAAATTCAATAGTGAAAAAGAATTGAATGTGATGATGTATGACGGTATCTATGAGGAAGGCGCGGATGCATTACCTAAAAATTGCAATACGAAAGATACCTACACTGAAATTTCTCAAAAAGGAGAATATTATTATGTTGCTAAAATTCGAAAAGTGATTCCGGCTGGTACAAAAACGCTGGAAGAGTGCAAAGGAAGAGCAACCAATGAATACCAGCAATATTTGGAGCAAAATTGGATCGATACACTCAAGAAAGAATTCCAAATCAAAGTAAATAATGACGTGTTTGAACGCGTAAAACAACAACTTAAGAAATAATTTAAACATGCATACTTTCAAATTTTTCCGAATTCTTTTTCTTGGATTGTTCATCGCAACTCCTATGGCGGCACAGGAAATAATTCCTGAAAAACAACCCGAGAAAAAATCGGTTAATCCTCCAAAAAAGCAACGTATCGATGGTATTGTGGCAACTATTGGAGATTATAATATTTTGGATTCTGATATTGATAAAACCTATCTGGAAATCGAAAGTCAGGGGCAGTCCACCAAAGATATAACGCGTTGTCAAATCCTAGGAAAATTGATGGAAGAGAAGCTGTATGCGCACCAAGCGATTCAAGATTCTATTCAAGTCAAAGATGAAGAGGTGAAAGAACGCATGAATCAACAGATCGATTACATGGTTGAGCAATTAAAATCCATGGATGCGGTAGTTAAATATTTTAAGAAAGATAATGAAGATGAATTCCGTGCAGAATTGTTTGATATCCTAAAACAACAACAATTGGCGTCAGAAATGACCAAAAAAATTGTGAATGCTGTTGAAATCACTCCAGAGGAAACCCGAACTTTTTTTCAAAAATTATCCAAAGATGACTTGCCGCTTGTGGGATCAGAAGTGGAAGTAGCACAAATCGTGATTACTCCAAAAGTTACTGATGAAGAAAAGAAAATCGTCATCGATCGATTAAAGGAAATTAAAGCGGAAGTGATGAATGGTGCAAGTTTCACCACGAAAGCAGTGCTATATACCGAAGATCCGGGCTCACGTTCCAATGGAGGCTATTATAAGATCAATAAAAAAACTCCCTTTGTCAAAGAATTTAAGGACATCGCTTTTTCCCTTCAGGAAGGTGAAATATCGGATCCTTTTGAAACCGAATTTGGGTACCATATTATTTACTTAGAAAAAGTTAGAGGACAAGATTTGGAAATTCGCCATATCTTGATGAAACCAAAAGTTACCAACGCTGCCTTGAAAGATGCGCGTGAACGTGCGGATTTGATTCGTAAACGCATTATTGACAAAGAGATTACATTTTCAGATGCTGCACGTACGCTTTCTGATGAAAAAGAAACGCGTGCCAATGGTGGAGCATTGATTAATCCGAAAACACAAGATACCCATTTTGAATTGACAAAAATGGATCCTGAACTGTATAGCCAAGTGTCAAACTTAAAAAGTGGCGAAGTAACGCAAGTTCTTTTTGATGATGATGGACGCAACGGTAAACGCTATAAAATCATTACGGTTACCTCTAAATCCGATGAACATTTAGCGGATTTTAGTAAAGATTATACCAAAATTCGTGAATTGGCTTTGAAAGAAAAGCAGTTAAAAGCAATCGGGAAGTGGTTTGATCAAAAAATCAAAGAGACCTATATCAAAATTAATGGTGAATACAAAGATTGTAAATTCACCAACAATTGGTTAAAAAAATAATTTCTACTTAAGCACACTCGTATATGTCAGACGTAGCAGCGATTCAAAATTTAGTTCAAAAGCGCAACGAACTTAAAGCCGAAATTTCAAAAATAATAGTAGGTCAAGAAGCCGTAGTGGACCAAATCTTGTTGAGTATTTTTTCAGGGGGTCACGCCTTGTTGGTCGGAGTTCCCGGTCTAGCAAAAACGTTGATGGTGAATACAATTGCCCAAGCCTTAGGTTTGGATTTTAAACGTATTCAGTTTACGCCCGATTTAATGCCGTCGGATATTTTAGGTAGTGAAATTTTAGACGAAAACCGACAGTTTAAATTTATTAAAGGTCCTGTTTTTTCAAATATTATTTTAGCGGACGAAATCAACCGTACACCACCCAAAACCCAAGCTGCCTTATTGGAAGCGATGCAAGAACGTGCTGTAACTATAGCGGGACATAATTACAAGTTGGATTTGCCGTATTTTGTATTAGCTACCCAAAACCCAATTGAGCAAGAGGGAACGTATCCACTTCCAGAGGCGCAATTGGACCGTTTTATGTTTGCTATAAAATTGGAATATCCAACCTTCGAAGAAGAAGTTCAAGTGGTAAAAAGTACAACCAACGATTCAAAACCTCAAATTAATGCCCTATTTACAGGAGCAGAAATCATAGAGTTCCAACATTTAATTCGTCGTATTCCAGTTGCAGACAACGTAATTGAATACGCCGTAGGTTTAGTAAATAAAACCCGTCCAAATGGGACGATGGCTTCGGACTACGTTCGTAATTATTTGGATTGGGGAGCGGGTCCTCGTGCTTCTCAAAATTTAATTTTGGCGGCTAAAGCACATGCCGCTTTTACGGGGAAATTTTCACCAGATATTGAAGATGTAAAAGCAGTAGCAGAAGGAATTTTACGCCACCGTATTATCAAGAACTACAAGGCCGATGCAGAAGGAATTTCAGAAGAAATGATTATCCAAAAAATCCTGTAATGCTCAAAAAAGTCCTGTGGTATATCCCCGAATTCATTGTAGTTTCCATTGCAATGTTTTGGTTTTTGGAAAACTATCTGGATTCAGGAATAGTCAATTATTATGCCTTATTTGCTGCTTTTTTAATTAGTGTGGCAGCGCTCAGTAAAATGCGTTCATTAGGGATGCTCATGGGAGCATTAACTATTTTGTTTGCTTTATTTATGGGCTATCGGTTTGTTGTTATGTATTCAGAAATTACAAATCCTTCTACTGCAAATCGCTTGTTAATTGTGTTTATGAGTGTCTTTACAGTTAGTTTATTTACGGGTGTAGTATTGTTTTTCAAATACTTCAAAAGTCAAAGGCGCTAGTTGTTTCGTTACACTAGTTTTTGGTTAAAAAAATCAACTATTTTTAATTTTTCTTCGATAAAATACCATTTTGGTAAAAATCATCTATTGATTTTGTCTATTTGGCAAATTATTTCTGCTCAGAAAGATAATTGATTAAATATTTTTTAAAAGTACAACGTTTTCGTAAATTTGCGTTGCAAACAAATAAACCTTTTTTTATGGCTTTTGATATTGAAATGATTAAAAAGGTGTATGCTAACATGCCACAACGTGTAGACAAAGCACGCGAGTTAGTGGGTCGTCCGCTTACACTTTCTGAAAAGATTTTATATGCGCATTTATGGGAAGGAACTCCTTCTCAAGCGTTCTCTAGAGGTAAAGATTATGTAGATTTCGCTCCAGACCGAGTGGCTTGTCAAGATGCAACAGCTCAAATGGCCTTGTTACAATTCATGCATGCGGGTAAATCTCAAGTAGCAGTTCCAACAACCGTTCATTGTGACCACTTAATTCAAGCAAAAGTTGGAGCTACAACGGACTTAGCAGTTGCGAACTCACAATCAAAAGAAGTTTTTGATTTCCTATCTTCTGTTTCAAACAAATACGGAATTGGTTTCTGGAAACCAGGTTCAGGGATTATTCACCAAATTGTATTAGAAAATTATGCATTCCCAGGCGGGATGATGATTGGTACCGACTCACATACAGTTAATGCAGGTGGTTTAGGTATGCTTGCAATTGGTGTAGGTGGTGCTGATGCCGTTGATGTTATGTCTGGAATGTCATGGGAGTTGAAATTCCCTAAATTAATTGGGGTAAAATTAACCGGTAAATTAAACGGGTGGACAGCTCCAAAAGACGTGATATTGAAAGTTGCAGATATCCTTACCGTAAAAGGAGGAACAGGAGCAATTGTGGAATATTTCGGCGAAGGTGCTGAAAACATGTCGTGTACTGGAAAAGGAACCATTTGTAATATGGGAGCTGAAATTGGTGCGACCACTTCTACTTTCGGTTATGATGATTCTATGCGTCGTTATTTGATTGCAACGGGTCGTCAAGATGTTGTAGATGCTGCCGATCAAGTAGCTGCTTATTTAACAGCTGATGCAGAAGTTTATGCTAATCCAGAACAATATTTTGATCAATTGATTGAAATTAATTTATCTGAATTAGAGCCACATATCAACGGACCTTTCACTCCAGATCGCGGTACGCCAACGTCTAAAATGAAAGAGGAAGCAGAGAAAAACGGTTGGCCATTGAAAGTGGAATGGGGATTAATCGGTTCATGTACCAACTCTTCTTATGAAGATATGGCACGTGCTGCTTCTATTGTAGAACAAGCGGTTGCAAATCATATTACACCAAAAGCTGAGTTCGGAATCAATCCGGGATCAGAACAAATTCGTTACACGATTGAACGTGACGGAATTTTAGCCACTTTCGAAAAAATGGGTACAAAAGTATTCACCAATGCTTGTGGACCATGTATCGGTCAATGGGATCGCGAAGGAGCAGATAAAGGAGAGAAAAATACAATTGTACACTCGTTTAACCGTAATTTCTCGAAACGTGCCGATGGTAATCCCAATACACATGCTTTTGTAACTTCTCCAGAAATGGTTGCTGCTTTAGCAATTTCAGGTCGTTTGGATTTTAATCCAATTACCGATACAATTCTAAATGATAAAGGGGAAGCTGTTAAATTAGCTCCGCCAGTAGGTGATGAATTGCCTTCAAAAGGATTTGCTGTTGAAGATGCTGGTTATCAAGCTCCAGCTTCAGATGGAAGTGGTGTGAATGTAGTGGTGTCTCCAACCTCAGAGCGTTTGCAATTATTAGATCCGTTCCAACCTTGGAATGGTCAAAATATTACGGGTGCTAAGTTGTTGATTAAAGCATTTGGAAAATGTACTACAGACCATATTTCTATGGCTGGTCCATGGTTACGTTTCCGTGGTCACTTGGATAACATTTCTAATAATATGTTAATTGGTGCAGAAAATGCTTTTAATGGTAAAGCCAATTCTGTAAAGAATCAATTGACAGGTGCCTATGATGAAGTGCCAAAAGTACAACGAGCTTATAAAGCAGCCGGAATCGCATCTATAGTTGTAGGAGACCAAAATTACGGTGAAGGATCTTCACGTGAACATGCGGCTATGGAACCAAGACATCTTGGTGTTTCAGCTGTATTGGTGAAATCATTTGCACGTATTCACGAAACCAATTTGAAAAAACAAGGTATGTTAGCATTGACTTTTGCTAATGAATCGGATTATGATAAAATCCAAGAAGATGACACGTTCAACTTTGTGGACTTGACAGCGTTTGCGCCAGGTAAACCATTGACTTTAGAAGTTGTACATGCAGATGGTTCTAAGGATACAATTCTAGCCAACCATAGCTATAACGATGGTCAAATCGAATGGTTTAAAGCAGGTTCTGCCTTGAATCTTATTGCTGCCGCTGGCAAAGCCTAATCGGTTAGTAATACATTTTGCATCAAAAAACGCCCCTTGCACAAAGGGGCGTTTTTCTTAATAACCTAAACAAAATAATAATATGAGTTCTATTCTTCGACGGCAACTGCCGTTTGAGACGTTGTAGGGTGGGATTTCTCCGGATTTACATACACTTCCGTAATTCCGTTTTCCCGTTCGACAGATTCATAATGAAATTCTATCGAAGTTAATTTTTCAATACTTGTAATTTTACAAGTTCCATTCACCAATGCTCCATTGGCTCGCAACTGAATCCGTTGACCAGATTTTGGTTGATTTTCTATGTAATAGTCAAACATCGCAATCGAAATCGGAGCAATCAAATCGGGTCGAGAATTAAACGTACTAACAATTACAGTTTTACCGCTCTTGTATTTTACGATGTACTCCATTCCATTTTTACCATAATTGTAGGGTAAAATTTCTTTTGATTGTGCATTTCCAAAGTAGCTGACTAATACAATTAAATAAGCTAATTGTCGCATAGTCTAGTAGGTTGGTTTATAATAGATTTGGGGACTATTATGATGAACGTACTTTCTTTTTCTTGATTCAATATTACAACAAATAATCGATTAAAAACAAATAAAATCGATGAAATGCATTATAAATAATTATAAGTAATAAAAATATTACATAATACATGTTTTTACACACAAAAAAACCGCTACTTTGAGCGGTTCTATTTTTTAATTTTGAAAGGATTAGCCAAAAGTATTTCGATACAATTCAGTAATTCCATCGGGCCATTCCACTTTTTCATAATGAAATTCAATAGTTGTTAAGCGACCTTTTTTGATCACTATGCATTTACCCGTGACTTTTGCATTTTGACCTTCAATAGTTAAAGTAAGGGGTTCTTGATTGCTCTTTCGTAAATTGTCCCAATAATATTGGAAAATGCGTTGAGCGATATCTTCTTTTAAATTCAACTTGGAATTATAAGTACTCACGATAATGGTTTCCTTTGGCGTATTGGCAATCAATTCCATTCCGTTGTAGCCGTACCGATAGGTTTTGGTACAAGCTTCCGTTTTTGTTTCCTGTGCAAAAACAAAACTTCCTGCTGATAACAGCATGAGCATTAGTAATTTTTTCATGATCAAGTAGTTTGGGCTATTTTGATAAGGCGAATATAGAAATAATTTTTATTCAAAAAGGATTAACTACATGAATAGTAAGGGTATCTTAATTTATTTAACAAAAAAGTCCGGTAAATGTATACCGGACTTTTATCAATTCTGAATTCATTGCTATTAATAATACGTATAGCGTCTTACTTTAGAAATATATTTAGCCAATCGAATCACTTGATGACTGTAACCGTATTCGTTGTCATACCAAACATACAATACGATGTTTTTTCCATCACCTGATACAATGGTAGCGTTGCTATCATAAATAGAAGGAGCAGAGGTGCCTACAATATCCGATGACACCAATTCGTTGTTCAAAGAATATTTGATTTGTTCTACTAATTCCCCTTCTAATGCATATTTACGCATAATGTTGTTTACTTCTTCTACCGATGTTGCTTTGCCAACCTCTAAGTTTAATACCACTAATGAACCATTTGGAACTGGAACACGAATCGCATTTGAAGTTAATTTTCCAGCTAAACTTGGTAATGCTTTGGCAACTGCACTTCCAGCTCCTGTTTCTGTAATTACCATATTCAAAGCGGCGGCTCTACCACGACGGTATTTTTTATGCATATTGTCCACCAAATTTTGGTCATTCGTATACGCATGAATAGTTTCAAGGTGACCTTTTACAACACCTAAAGTATCTTCAACGGCTTTTAAAATAGGCGTAATTGCATTTGTAGTACATGACGCTGCCGAGTAAATTTTTACTTCGTCAGGATTGTAATCGTTATGATTAACACCATGTACAATATTGGGAACTCCTTTACCTGGCGCAGTTAATAATACTTTTTCAACCCCTTTTGAAGTTAAATGACGTTTTAATGCTTCTTCAGTTGTAAATGCTCCTGTATTATCAATGACTAATGCATCTTCAATACCATATTGTGTGTAATCGATTTCCTCCGGACCTGAAGCTGTAATGATATGAACCGTAGTTCCATTGATAATTAATGCATTGTTAGCAAGATCAGCCGTAACAGAACCTTCAAAATCACCATGAACCGAATCATAACGTAATAAAGAAGCTCTTTTCTCTAAGGATTGTGCATCGTTTCGGTCACGCGTAACAATAGCACGTAAACGCAATTGTTCTCCTTTACCAATTTTACTCATCATCTCACGAGCCAAAAGTCGACCAATACGACCAAAACCATATAAAACCACATCTTTAGGTTTGATTTCTTGTGATTTTTTGGAGTCTTTTAAACGGTCAATTACAAAAGCACGGGCATCATGCGTAGTATTTGTATCCAAATGGAATTCATACGTCAATTTACCAATATCGATTCGAGAAGGTGGCAAGTCCAAGTTAGCAAGCGCTTTCACAATTTCGTCAGTGTCAAAAACATTAATTGGTTTTTGAATGAATTCCCCTGCATATTCATGAAGGTTCATAATGTCGCTTACATTGCGATTCAACAAAGGATTACGGAAAAAAATCAATTCAATAGATTTGTCATACCATAAATCACTTACAATTTTAATAATGTCTACGGCCGCTTTTCTGCGATCCACTTGAAACGCCAGTTCTTTTTCGTATTGCTGGATATTCGTCATAAGTATGGGGTTAAGGTTGTGTTGTACATTTATTTAATCCGGTGCAAAAGTAATTAACTACAACGTTTTCGTAAAATATTTTACCAACTTTTTTCCAAAAAAAAAACCATCTCTGTTGCTAGAGATGGTAGGGTAGTAAAAAAAATATCTTTAAATGATAAATCGTAACACTTGGCCATTTTTTGTAATCAGTTGTACACTCGCGCCTTCACGGTCATCTTTATTACCTAAAAGCTTTGAAACGGTTTCAATATCCGTAGCACTCGTATTATCAATGCGAAGAATAACACTACCGATCAGCTCCTCTTTATAAGGAAGAAGTCGTTCATTGGTGATGTCTTTAATTTTTACTCCCGCATCGATATTAAATCGTTTTTTGTCACTCGCATTAATATTCTCCAACTCCATCCCTCGGAATTCTGTATTGATTAGGTCGTTTTTGACTAACGTTACAGGAATCACCTTATTCGATCCGTCGCGGATAATCGTCACATTTACTTTGTCATTTGGACGCTTTGTGTTGATATAGCCATTTAACTCAGAATATGAAGTGATTTTTTGATTGTCTAACTTGACAATAATGTCTCCTTTTTTAATACCCGCTTTAGCCGCACCTGAATTTTCGATTACATTCGTAATGTAATATCCTTCGGTTTGTTTCAATCCCAATTGTTTTGCATTGGTACCATTCAATTCATTACCCACAGCGCCCAAAACACCGCGTTGCACATTACCGAATTCCATAATATCTTCAATGATTTTACGGGTAATATTGGAGGGAATGGCAAATGAATATCCGGCATAACTTCCTGTAGGTGAAGAAATCATCGTGTTGATTCCGACTAATTCACCCCGTGTATTCACTAAGGCGCCACCGCTGTTTCCCGGATTTACAGCCGCATCGGTTTGAATAAAGGATTGAATTCCATTCGTGTCTAAATTTCTAGCCTTTGCAGATACAATACCAGCGGTCACCGTCGAAGTCAAATTATACGGATTTCCAACGGCTAAAACCCATTCGCCGACTTTCACCTGATCCGAATCGGCAAACGTAGCAAAAGGAAGCTTTTCTTCTGCATCAATTTTCAATAACGCAAGATCCATTTTTGCATCGGTACCAATAAGTTTTGCTTTGTAAACTTTTTTATTATTTAAGGTTACTTCCAATTCGGAAGCATCTTTAATCACGTGATTATTCGTAACGATATAGCCGTCTTGTGAAATAATCACCCCTGATCCAGTTCCAATTTGTTCTTGCTGTTGTGCGCCCCCTCTCGATCCATAAAAGAACTCCATGATGGGATTGTAAACCGTTCGAACGGAAACGTTTTTAACGTGAACAACTGTATGAACAGCATTGTCTGCAGCCGCTGTAAAGTCAACATTTTCAGCCCCCATTCCAACAGTTCGGGTACTGTAGTTAGGCGCTAATGTGACAATGCCATCACGTGAATTTCCATTTTCAATAAATAGTTTGTAAGCTCCTAATGTGGTGGCACCACTTAAGAGAGAAACTAAAAATAAGCTCGATAATCGTTTCATACTTCAAATATTAGTATACAATTTAACCTCAAAATTATCAAAATATTACCCCTTTGAATTTCCTTTAACGCTCGTTTAACAATGTTTAACGTGCTATTAATATTTGTAACTTTGTACTTCATACAAAAGTAATAATGCGATTGAAATTTCAAAAATATCAGGGAACGGGTAACGATTTTGTCATGATTGATAATCGTTCTTTAACTTTTTCCAAAAATAATACCAAACTGATTGAACAGCTATGTGACCGTCGTTTTGGTATTGGTGCTGACGGATTAATCCTGTTGGAAAATGACAATTTGACGGATTTTAAAATGGTCTATTACAATTCTGATGGAAATGAGAGTTCGATGTGTGGAAACGGTGGTCGTTGTTTGACCGCTTTCGCAAAAGGACAACAGGTTATAGTTGATCAAGCTAGGTTTGTAGCCGTTGACGGATTGCATACTGCATCGATCGACGCAAAAGGAATCGTTTCCTTACAAATGATTGATGTGGAAGAACTGTCTCTGCAACCCGATTACGTTTTTTTAAATACGGGTTCGCCCCATCATGTTACCCTTGTTCCCGATGTCGCTCAAATCAATGTGAAAGCAGAAGGAGCCGCAATTCGGTATTCAGAGTTGTACGGCTCTGCAGGAAGTAATGTCAATTTTGTGCAGCAATTGGGTGAAAATCATTTTCGATTGCGCACTTATGAACGCGGTGTTGAAGATGAAACTTTATCTTGTGGAACGGGCGCCACAGCGGTTGCCATTGCAATGCATGCGCTAGGAAAAGCAACTACAAATCATATTGATTTAGAAGTCCAAGGAGGTGCATTGCGCGTTTCATTTGAATACCAAAACGGGAAATACACCAATGTACACTTAATCGGACCAGCCACTTTTGTGTTTGAAGGAGAAATTGAAGTCGAATGATAACGCTACATGGACATACCGTTTATTTACGGGCTTTAGAACCTGAGGATTTAGAATTTCTCTATGCTATAGAAAATGAAGAAGCCATATGGGAAGTTAGTAATACAATCACACCATACAGCCGTTTTTTAATCCGACAATATCTCGAAAATGCCCATCAAGATATTTTTGAAGCCAAACAATTACGGCTCGCCATTTGTTTAAAAGGACATGAAGAGGCCGTTGGGCTTATCGATTTATTTGATTTCGATCCCATACATCGAAGAGCAGGTATCGGAATTATCATCAGAAATGAAGATCACCGCGGACAAGGTTGGGGAAAAGAAGCGCTTTCTTTGTTAGTGAATTATGCCTTTACACACCTTCAATTGCATCAGATTTATGCAAATATTGGCGAAGATAATGCAGCGAGTATAGGCCTTTTTACTACATTTGGCTTCCGTAAAATTGGGGTGAAAAAAGACTGGATTTTTCAACAAGGTAAATTTTACGACGAAGGAATCTATCAACTCATACAAAATAAGTAATACAGTATGTTTGCAAACAAAAAAAAATGGATCTACAGCATTGGAGGGATACTTTTTATCATTGCTATCGGACTTTATATTCGATTTTTTTCTTCCAATACTACATTTAATGAAGAGGAAAAATGGGTTAATGTACCCACAGGGTCTACATTCGAAGATGTAAAAAAAATAGTAGCTCCTTATATCGATGGAATGGGCGGTTTTGAAACCATGGCAGCCTTACGACGTTACGATAAAAATGTGAAGCCAGGCCGTTTTTTATTGAAAAAAGGAATGGGGAATTTTGGAATTGTTGCCGCTTTACGCCACAACATGCCTGTAAAATTGACCTTCAATAATCAAGAGCGTTTGGAAGATTTGTGTGTGCGCTTCAGTCAACAAATTGAACCTGATACGACCCAATTGATGAAAGTTTTTCGCGATTCAATTTTCTTAAAAGAGAATGGATTTACGAAAGAAAATGTAATTGCAATGTTTATTCCTAATTCCTATGAATTTTATTGGAATATCTCAGCGGAGAAATTCCGTGATAAAATGTTGAAAGAATACAAGAACTTCTGGAATGCAGATCGTACAGCTAAAGCGGAAAAATTAGGATTGACTCCCGTTGAAGTAATCACATTGGCTTCCATAGTGCATAAAGAAACGGTGAAAAAAGATGAACGCCCACGTGTAGCTGGAGCCTATTTGAATCGTTTGGAACAAGGGATGCCGCTTCAAGCCGATCCAACCGTTATATATGCTTTGAAACTTAAAGACAATGATTTTACTAAAGTCATCAAACGAGTATTATATGGCGACTTAACTTTATCCTCACCCTATAATACCTATGTACATGTTGGCTTGCCACCGGGGCCGATTGCAATGCCTGATATTACAGCCATTGATGCGGTATTGAATCCAGAAAAACACAATTTTATTTATTTCTGTGCCAGTGTTGACCGTTTCGGTTATCATGAATTTGCGGCTACCTATCCTGAACACCAAGTCAATGCAAAAAAATATGCCGATTGGATTAATTCAACCGGTACCACACGATAAGCAATGTATCGTTTATTGAAATTAGTAGCACTACTGTCCACGCTAAGCCTTCAAGCACAACGTGGGCAGTTTGCCTTTTTAAAACCCTCCGATTCTTTAAATATCGCACGAAGAAATACAGTAGTGATTTCAACTGCTGGATTGGCAACTACCGCATTAGTTGGTTTAAATCAGTTATGGTATGCCGATTATCCGCAATCTAATTTTCATTTTATTAATGATAATGATGAATGGCTGCAAATGGATAAAGCCGGTCATGTATTTTCCTGTTATCATCTGGGTCGCTTAAGTGCGGAATCGTTTCATTGGGCAGGAATGTCAAAAAAAAGCCAATTGTTATATGGCGCATCTGCCGCTTGGGCATTTATGACAGTTGTCGAAGTTTTTGATGGATTTTCAGCAGAGTGGGGCGCATCTTCAGGCGATATCATTGCGAATACTACAGGCTCGGCTTTGTATATTAGTCAGGAATTGCTTTGGAAGGAGCAGCGAATTGTTCCTAAATTCTCATTTCATCAAACCTATTTTGCATCGCAACGACCGAATACCCTGGGTAGTTCCTTTAGCGAGCAATTATTAAAAGATTATAACGGTCAAACCTACTGGCTGTCCATCAATCCCTATGCATTTACGAAAAGAAATTGGATTCCCAAATGGTTCAATATAGCCATTGGATATGGCGCGACAGGAATGTTAGCCGGACGAAGCGAACAAAGTAGTGTTTTAGGACTAAAATCATATTCACGAACCCGTCAGTTTTATCTTAGTTTGGATATAGATTTAAAGAAAATTCGTACAAATAATAGAATATTAAAGACGCTCTTTGATACGTTTAATTGGATCAAAATTCCAGCGCCAACCCTTGAATATCAAGCGTCAGGAAATTGGAAAGGACATTGGATTTACTTTTAACAAGTAATTAACTGCTTGATTTTCAATAAATATATTAAAAAAGGTTGTATATTTGCCCCCGCTAATCAAGTGGTGACAGGGCTTGGAAATCAAACTTTATGATTAGAAAATGGACGTATTATTTAACCATTTTACTTGTTGTCGGATTTATTAGTTCCGCATTTAAACCATTAGACGTAACAGACCATAATTGGTTTTACGTTAATGAACACGAAGAGTTAGTATATCAACTACCTTCACAAAACCCAAACGATTACAATTACAATACGATTCCTTTTACCGGTAAATATTTTATAGGTTTTAAAGAAGCTTTGGCTTTCAAGGAATCACAAGGAAATTACAAAAAAATCAATACCAAAGGATTTATGGGGAAATATCAATTTGGTCCCCAAACCTTAGCCTCAATTGGTATTCGCGATCAAGCCGCTTTTTTACGTAATCCTGAATTACAAGAGAAAGCCTTTGTTGCCTTATTGAAAAAACACAAATGGGTTTTACGGGATGAAATTCAACGCTATCGCGGGAAAACCATTGGCGGAGTTTACATTACTGAATCAGGTATTCTTGCCGCTGCACATCTTGGAGGTCCGGGCTCGGTGCGTCGCTTTTTAGAAACTAATGGCAAACGCAAATGCCGTGATGGATACGGAACTTCGGTTAAAACCTACATGAAACGATTTGCAGGATATGAAACTCATAATCTGCTCGCAGAAAAAAATCCACAAGTAAAATAAAAAAAGCCTCCAAAATTGGGGGCTTTTTTAATGGGTTTTATGAAGGATAAAAAGCGCTGGACGCTTATCAAAATCTACTTTTTGTCGTTTCCAGTCTGCTACGCGATACGTTTTAATAAATTCTGTGGGTAGTGTAATATCCACAGCAACACAAAGCAACGTATTTGGATGTAAGTTTTGTAACAAATCATCCATTAGTCTATTGTTACGATACGGTGTTTCAATAAATAATTGCGACTGATTGCGTTCTAATGAAATGCGCTCCCAATTTTTTAGTGCTGTTTTTTTCTCTCCTTTATCTATAGGTAGATAGCCGTTGAAGGCAAAACTTTGTCCGTTCATTCCACTGGCCATCATGGCTAATAAAATAGAGGAAGGTCCAACTAAAGGCACCACTTGTATGCCACGTTCATGAGCTAATTTCACGATATCAGCACCTGGGTCCGCAATACCTGGACAGCCCGCTTCACTCATTAATCCCACGTTTTTCCCTTCCATACAAGGCTGAAGCATCTGTTTGTGTTCGCTGCTTGCGGTATGTTTATTTAAGGTGCTAAGTTGTAAAGAAGGTTGAGGTTTCTCAGGAGTTATTTTTTTAATGAATCGACGAGCCGTCTTTTCATTTTCAACAATATAAATATCGATTTGTTCGATGATACGTTGAACCGTATGGGGTAAAACATCCAAAGGTTCATTATCTCCTAAGGTTATCGGAATTAAATACAGTTTGCCTTTGGGAGTATGATCCATTATTTTTTCAATAAACGTTGGGCGATTAAATCAGTGGCTTCATCCAGCATTTCATAGACCATATCAAAGCCATTTTGTAGACCATAATACGGATCGGGAACATCCACATTATCGCCTGGGAAAAGTGCATTAAGTATCAATTCCACTTTTTGTTTTTGCGCTTCATTTTTAGCTAAAAAAACAACATCGTCATAATTGGTATTGTCCATGACGAAAATATAGTCGAAGGTATCAAAGTCAGAAACCGAAAATTGACGTGCTTTTTGTTGGGAAATATCGAGACCATTTTTTTGCGCTGTGGCAATTGAACGATGATCCGGTTGACGGCCAACATGATAGTTGCCGGTGCCAGCTGAATCGACAATAAATTGATCCTTAGGTAATTTGGAGGCCAAAAGTCCTTCCGCGATTGGCGAACGACAGATGTTTCCCAAACATACCATGAGTATTTTAACAGGCATGATGGTAAAGACTACTTAATTTTGGTACAAAAGTACGAATCCCGTCTACAATGACAACTTTTTGTTGATATCTTCCACAAACTTTTTGAATTGTTTGTCGGTAGCTACTAAATTGTCAACTGTTTTACAAGCATGGAGAACTGTAGCGTGATCGCGGTCGCCAATTTGAGAGCCAATATTTGCTAAGGAAGCTTTGGTAAACTTCTTGGCAAAAAACATAGCCAATTGACGCGCTTGCACTACATGGCGCTTGCGGGTTTTAGATTGTAAGGTGTCAATATCCAATTGGAAATAATCCGAAACCACTTTTTGGATGTAGTCAATCGAAATTTCACGTTTCACATTTTTAACGAATTTCTCTACAATACTTTTCGTTAATTCAATGGTAACTTCTTTTTTATTGAATGAAGATTGCGCAATTAAAGAAATGATAGCGCCTTCCAATTCGCGCACATTCGATTTGATGTTTTGCGCCACATATTCTACAATGTCATTCGGCATTTCAACACCATCACGATACAAAATATTACGTAAAATCGATACGCGTGTTTCGTAATCCGGTTGGTGCAACTCTGCAGACAATCCCCATTTGAAACGCGACAATAAACGTTGTTCAATGTCTTGCATATCCACAGGAGCTTTATCTGAAGTTAAAATAACTTGCTTTCCGTTTTGGTGTAAGTAGTTGAAAATATGGAAAAACACATCTTGTGTTCCCGATTTTCCAGATAAGAATTGCACATCATCAATGATCAACACATCAATCAATTGATAGAAGTGAATGAAATCATTACGATTGTTTTTCTTAACCGAATCGATATATTGTTGGGTGAACACTTCCGCTGAAATGTATAACACCGTTTTTTCTGGGTATTTGTCTTTAATTTCAACCCCAATCGCGTGCGCTAAGTGTGTTTTACCTAAACCTACACCGCCAAAGATCAATAAAGGATTGAACGAAGTGCCGCCCGGTTTGTTCGCCACAGCCAAACCAGCTGAACGCGCTAAACGGTTGGAATCTCCTTCTAAGAAATTGTCAAAACTGTAGTTCGGATTTAATTGCGATTCAATTTTAACATTGCGAATTCCCGGAATCACAAACGGATTTTTTAACTCCGGATTTAAGTTTTTATACGGAGCATCAACGTTTTGGGATTTTATCGGACTGCGGTGCGCACTCGGCAACTGTTCCGTAAACGGTTGTTTGTTGCCATACGTGTTTTCCATTTTGATTTTATACAGTAACTTTGCGTTTTTTCCAAGTTCTCGGGTTAACGCCACCTTTAACAGTTTTACATAGTGTTCCTCAAGCCATTCATAAAAGAATTTGCTCGGAACCTGAATGTACAATGCATTATCAGTAAGTTCAACGGATTTGATAGGTTCAAACCAAGTTTTGTAAGCTTGCTCCTGGATATTGTCCTTTATGAAAGACAGACAATTCTCCCATACTGATTGCGCAGTTTTACTCATAAATCTGTTAAAATTAATAATTTGTTAAAGGTTCTGTTGCTGAGGAAAAGCAAGATTTGCTTCCTATTTTTTGGGTTAACAAATATGTGAACAATTTTGGTTAAAAAAAAATAAAACCCTATTGATTTTTTGAAAATATTGTTGTAAAGAATATTCAAATCATAGATTAACAGCATAAAAATATAGATGAAATTAAACGAAGTTCAAGTTCGCGTTCGCTACAGCGAAACCGATCAAATGGGAGTAGTGTATCACGGGAGTTATGTGCCCTATTTTGAAATCGGTCGTGTGGAATGGCTCAGAAATAGGGGTATTTCGTACAAAGCCTTGGAAGAAAGCGGTATTGCGCTCCCCATTGTTTCCATGCATATCAATTATAAAAAACCAGCGCGCTATGATGATTTGTTAGTCATCACCACACGATTAAAACAATATAGTGGCGTGAAGATTGAATTTGATTGCGAAATCCGCAGTGAAAACGATGAGTTATTAACAACTGCACATTTTATACTGGTTTTTGTCGATGTCAAAACGGGCCGACCCATTGTTCCGCCAAAAGAAGTTTTGGAAATTATGAACGCGGATAATTAATCCAACCGTTGAATCTCAATTTCATACAACGCATTAAAAATGTCGAATATATTTTCGGCATTTTTTTTTCGCGTAGCCACCACCACTTCACAGCTCAATTCCATGGTTTGTGTAATCAATTCT
The DNA here is from genome assembly GCA_039798185.1 of Bacteroidota bacterium. GTDB lineage: Bacteria > Bacteroidota > Bacteroidia > Flavobacteriales > Flavobacteriaceae > Flavobacterium. The sequence goes on along the minus strand of JBDKGM010000051.1, from coordinate 103,549 downwards.
AAATTTTTCTCCTTAATCACCCGCATCACTTTATTGAGGTTTTTGTAATCAAATGTTACCTTAAAATGTACATCAATGGTGCGTTCCACAATCGTAGAGGCTTCCAATGCCAGTTGTGCCGAGGTGCGGTAGGCCGAAATCAAACCGCCAACGCCTAATTTAATACCGCCATAAAACCGAACAACCACCACCAATACATTCGTCACGCCAAACGATTGAATCTGTCCATAAATAGGCATACCCGCTGAGTTAGAAGGTTCGCCATCGTCATTGGCACGATAACTGATTTTCTCGGTTCCCAATTGATAGGCATAACAAAAGTGAACCGCGCCCACATGCTGCTTGCGTAAAGCTTCTAAATGTTCCTTCACGTCAACCTCCGTCTGTACCGGAAACGCATAGCCAAAAAATTTACTGTGCTTCTCCTTATATAAGGTCTCTTCCGACGGCGCTGCTAAAGTTTGGTACGTATCGTTCAAAATGGATTGGTTTCAGTCGGCAAAAATACTAAGTTTCTTCTGATTTTGGGCGTTGCCTCCGGCCGGGCTTTCGGGAGTCGCTGCCTACGTTCCTCCGGCGAGCTCCAACAATCCCTCAATCCCTAACGCAGGTTTGGGCTAATGTGTCAATGAGGCAATGTGTCAATGTGTCAATGAGGCAATGAGTCAATGAGTCAATGTGGCAATGAGTCAGTGTGTAAAAGTGGAATGGGTTTAATGAAGTGGAGATAATAGTAAAAAATAAGTTTCTAAAGTCTAAAGTCTAAAGTCTAAAGTCTAAAGTCTAAAGTCTAAAGTCCAAAGTCTAAAGTCTAAAGTCTAGTCACTAATCACTACAACAAAAACTCCTTATGCTGAAACAACTCGGTCACGTCTTCTTTGCCTACTTGTAAGTTCCATACATTCAAGCCCAACGCTTCTGCCGCATCCGTGTTGATTTTTTTGTCGTCGATAAATAAAGTGCGCTTCGGTGACAAATCGTATTTGTTCATGATGTGCGTGAAAATCTCAGGATCAGGTTTGCGCATTCCCATTTCATAAGAGTAAAACACCTTCTCAAAACAATTGTAGAAATCCGTATAAAAAGACATGCCTACCTTATGTTCAAATTTGCTGATATGAATTTCGTCCGTATTGGTCAATAAAAACATGCGGTATTTCCCCGATAACATTTGCAAAAACTCTAAGCGCTCCAAAGGAAAATCACCTATAATCGTATTCCAAGCCTCACGAATTTCAAGAAGTGTGGCATTTGGGATGTACTTATGAAAGGATTCTAAAAATTCCTGCTCCGAAATTTTACCCTTTTCAAACAAATCATTTTGTGCAATTAAATCATCCTTCGGTCCGTCTAACCCCAATTTTTTAAACGCTTCAATCTGCGTCTCCTTCTCTAAATTGATGAAGATATCTCCGAAGTCAAAAATAATGGCGTTAATCATGACGGTAATAGATTTTAAGTTGGTTATCTACTAGGTTTTCTATACGCTGTTCTTGTGCGCTCCATCGCGGAGCTTCCACACCTGAAGTCAGAAAAACCGGACTCTCAAAAACCCGAGCTTCGTCCCACAATCCCTTGTCAATAAAAAATTGTAGCGTTTTTCGACCGCCTTCTATGAGCACCGATTGCAGTCCTTTTTGAAATAAAATTCCTGCAATTTGTTCAGGTAGCGAACTATCAAATATACAATTTTGATAGTCAACTTGGTCGCTTGACGCAAAATTTTCTCCTTCTGTAATCACAATTGTAGGTGTTTTTCCATCCTTTATATGAAAGTCAGTGCTAATTTTCCCACTTCGGTCAATAAGCACTCGCGTCGGATTGGCGCCCGACCAATCCCGGGTATCCAATTTCGGATTATCATCCAAAACGGTTTGTGTTCCCACCAAAATAGCCTGTTCTTCACTACGCCATTGATGCACCAACTGCCGCGCATAGGAATTGGAAATCCAAACGGGTTCGCGCTTTTCTTTATGAAGAGGCGCTATAAATCCATCCGCACTTTGTGCCCATTTTAAAATGATATAAGGCCGTTGTAAATTGTGAAAAGTGAAAAAGCGTTTGTTGAGCTCCTGACATTCTTTTTCCAAAACACCCACCACCACATGGCGTCCCGCTTCCCGTAATTTTTGAATTCCTCGTCCCGCCACAGCTGCAAACGGATCTACCGTTCCCACCACAACATTCGGAATTCCTTTTTCCAAAATCAAATCACTACACGGTGGTGTTTTTCCAAAATGACTACACGGCTCCAAACTTACATAGATCGTGGCTTCTTTCAATAGGTCCGGATTTTTAACCGAACGTATCGCAATCACCTCGGCATGCGGCTCGCCCGCTTTTCGGTGCCAACCTTCGCCAATGATTTGGCCATTGTGCACAATTACACTGCCTACCATCGGATTCGGATACGTGGTTCCCAAGCCATTTTTGGCCAATTGAATGCAACGCTGTATGTATTTTTCATGTATCTTCACCCCACAAAAATACGATTACCCAAGCAATGAACTCCATTTCTATTCGTAAAATTCGTCAAGCCGATAATCCTAAAATCGCTCAGGTGATACGAACCGTCTTCAAACATGAAGGTTATCCTTTAACAGGAACCGCCTATGCCGATCCACAATTGGATTTTCTATTTGAAACCTATCAAGCCTCACAATCGGTATATTTTATTGCTGAAGTTGCGGGTGAAATTTGTGGCGGTTGCGGTATTGCTCCCCTTGAGAACGGGGCTGATGATACCTGCGAACTTCAAAAAATGTATGTGTTGCCCGCTTTTCGGGGGCTAGGAATCGGTAATCAAATTATCCAACTTTGTTTAGACACTGCTAGAGAATTCGGATTCCAGAACTGCTATTTGGAAACCTTACCCGAAATGAAAGCCGCCCAACATGTGTATCAAAAAATGGGTTTTACCTATCTTTGTGCGCCACTCGGAAACACAGGGCATACCAGCTGTCCCGTTTGGATGCTTAAATCACTTCGGTAATGCTATTACGCCAACTTAAATCGCAATTTTGTTCGGTTCTTGAACCGCTGTATGATGCCGCAGAAGCGCAGCGTTTTTTTGAATTGCTCTTAGAAGCCTATGAATCCAAAAAGCGAATCGATCTGGTTTTAAACCCCGATAGTGAAACGCAACAACCCGATCGATGGCAAGCCGCATTGGAATCTTTACAAAAATACACCCCCATTCAATATATTATTGGGTCTACTTATTTTTATGACCTCCCTTTTGAAGTCACGCCCGCAACCCTAATTCCGCGACCTGAAACAGAAGAATTGGTGGCTTGGATTTTAAAAGAAATCGCTCCAACACCCTGTACTATTCTGGATATTGGAACCGGCAGTGGTTGTATTCCTATTTCCGTAGCCAAAAATGCGCCTAATGCACAAGTAACTTCGATGGATGTGTCTCCTGAAGCGCTTGCTGTTGCTGCCCGAAATGCGCAAAAAAATGAAATAACGATTCGGTTTGATTTACAAAGTGTTTTAGAAACGGAAGCATTGGAAGCGCATTTTGAAAATCAATACTTTGATGTTATTGTCTCCAATCCGCCATATGTGCGTCATTTGGAAAAGCAGGACATCCAACCCAATGTGCTCGAATTTGAACCGCATCTCGCTTTGTTTGTTGAAGATGAAGACGCCTTACTTTTTTATCGCCATATCGGACAGTTTGCCCAAAACCATTTGAAAAAAGGAGGGAAGTTGTATTTTGAAATCAATCAATATTTAGGTAAAGAAACCGTCGCTTTAATGCACGAACTCGGTTTTCAAAATTGTGAACTCCGTAAAGATTTGTTTGGAAACGACCGAATGTTGCGCTGCGAACGCTAATTATTCATAGCGTAAAGCTTCTACAGGGTCGAGTTTTGACGCCTTTAACGCAGGATACAATCCAGAAACAACTGCTACAATAAAACTAGTAATCACCGCAGTAATCATCGCCATCCAAGGAATCGTAAAGTCAAAATCTAAAATAGTCGCAAAAAGGTAGCCAATCAACATGCCCAATAGCATCCCGACAAATCCTCCCAACTGACCAATAACCAGCGTTTCCATAAAAAATTGCCAAGCAATCGTACTGCGTTTGGCACCCAAGGATTTCCGAACTCCAATTTCACGTGTGCGTTCGGTAACCGAAACAATCATAATGTTCATCAAGGCAATCGACGAACCTAAAATGGTGATAAGTCCTATAATAAACGCAGCAACATTCAAGGTTCCCGTCATAGTGGCAATGCGCTGCACCAAGTCATCACTGCGGGAAATTCCAAAGTTATTGTCTTCCACCGGATTCAAATGGCGCACCCTACGCATCGTTAACCGTGCATTGTCAATGGCCGCATCCAAAATTTCTTTACGCGAAACCATCGTGCTTATCGTATAGTTAATCGAAGGTGCCGAAAATAAAGAGCGTGCAATTTGAATCGGTATCATCACACGTTGATCCTGATTGTTGCCAAAGGTCGAACCTTTTTCTTTCAATACGCCAATCACACGGAATTTAGCCCCACGAATCGAAATAATTTGATCTATCGGATTGACATTTTTCAATAAACCGTCTTTCACAAAAGCATTTCCCACCACACAAACATAGCGGTTGTTGGCAACGTCAAATACATTGAAATTCCTGCCCTGAATTACCTCCGAACCCGTATTGGGAACATAAAACTCATCCACACCCAAAACCGAAATCGCGGGATCCGTTTTTTCGTTTTCAAACTTTATTTCTGCCTTGGCAGTCGCCGTAAAATATACGGCCGTTTGGGTAGCGGGATACTCGTATTTTTCTTTGAAGGCTTTCGCTTCAGGATACGAAATAATAGGATTGATTTGGTCCACTTCACCACCGCCACGACGTCGGTTTTTGAATTCGTATTGGTTGATGTTGAAGGTATTCGAACCCATCGCAGCAAATTTAGAGTTGAGCGTATTGTCCAAAGCCGCAACCACAGACAAAATACCAACCAAAGCCATAATTCCTAAGGCAATGATTAAAATGGTCAAAATGGTGCGTAACAATTGGGAACGAATCGAACCCAAAGCAATTTTAATATTTTCTCTAAAAACTCCGTTCATGGTGACCATAGGTAACGAAAATACGGATTTTGTTACAGATTTCCATGCATTTTTTTAGGGCGTTGGCCGGGCTTTCGGGAGTCGCTGCCCTCGTAGCCTCGGGCGAGCTCCAACAATCCCTCAATCCCTAACGCAACGGGAGAAAAAGGGACGCATAGATTTTCTTTCACATACGGTTTTCAAACTCCTTGAAATGTCCGATATTTGCAGCCAATTATCCTTAAAATTCATTCAAAATGGCACAGAAACCAGGACTTCCCACCGGAACCCGGGATTTATCTCCCGCAGAAGTAGCAAAACGCAACTACATTATGTCGGTGATGCGCCATCATTTTGAGTGTTTTGGCTACCAGCCGATTGAAACACCTTCTTTTGAAAATGCTGCTACGTTGATGGGAAAATACGGCGAAGAAGGCGATCGATTGATTTTCAAAATTCTGAATAGCGGCAATTATTTCTACGATAAAAACCGCGTTGAATTGCCCGCTTCTCTTGAGGCATTATTGTCGAATTCGGCGGAGACCATAACTATAGAGCAACGCATCGAGTTGAACCGATTCACAGCGAAAATTTCAGATAAAGCCTTGCGTTACGATTTGACCGTACCGTTTGCGCGCTATGTTGTGATGAACCAAAACGCATTGGCATTTCCGTTCAAGCGCTACCAAATGCAACCGGTTTGGCGTGCTGATAAACCGCAAAAAGGGCGTTACCGTGAATTTTATCAATGCGATGCCGATGTGGTAGGGTCAACTTCACTTTGGCAAGAAGTGGAATTGGTACAATTGTACGATGCCGTTTTTGCCGAATTAGGATTGAACGGCGTGACGATTAAAATCAACAACCGTAAAATTCTTTCCGGAATTGCTGAGGTAATTGGCGCTTCGGATAAGTTGATTGACTTTACGGTGGCCTTGGATAAATTAGATAAAATAGGGGAAGAGGGCGTGAAAAAAGAAATGTTGGAAAAAGGCATTTCCGAAGCAGCGCTCACTTTGGTACAGCCCTTGTTTTCGTTTACGGGTTCGACCTCCGACAAGCTCACTCAATTGGAGCAACTGTTGGCAAATTCCGTTGAAGGGATGAAAGGCGTAGAAGAATTGCGTTTTATCACAGAAAATGTGTTGCAATTGGGATTACAACAAGCCCAATTGGATTTGGATGTAACCTTAGCCCGTGGATTGAATTATTATACAGGTGCCATTTTTGAAGTAGCCGCACCTGAAGGGGTGCAAATGGGATCGATTGGCGGCGGTGGTCGTTACGATGACTTAACCGGAATCTTCGGGTTGAAGAATGTGAGTGGCGTAGGGATTTCCTTTGGTTTGGATCGCATTTATTTGGTGTTGGACGAATTGGGATTGTTTCCAGAAACCATTACTTCGGCGCCAACCCTATTGTTTTTCAACAACGGCGACGAAGCGACACAAGCAGCGATGCAAGCGGTAACCGCTTTGCGAAAAGCAGGCGTTCGTGCTGAAATGTATCCGGATGCATCGAAATTAGACAAGCAATTTAAATTCGCAGAAAAGCGAGGTATTCCGTATGTAGTTCGGTCTATAGAAGAAGCACAATTTTCTGTAAAAAATATAAAAAGTGGTGAAGTACTCACGTTGGATTTTGACGCGTTGAAAGCTTTATAAACTTTTAAAAAATTAGCAGACTTAACCACGTTCCAAAAGACGTGGTTTTTTTATACGGATTAGAAAGGTTCTTTAATGACGGCACGCGATGATTAGCCCCGATAGGAGCTAGCTACCGTGTAGCGCGGATAGCGGGAAGACACTAAATTAGTAAAGAAAGCGTCTGCTACAAAAGATAAAAGCCACGCTAATCAGGCGTGGCTTTATCGTCGTCAAATCAAAATTGTTTAAACCCTAATTAAAAACAATCTTTTTCGCTGTGGTTCCTTTATCGGACACTACTTTGGTAATGTAGGTGCCGCTGCTGATTCCGCTTACTGGAATTTCAATGTGACTTTGGTCTTCGCCATTCACTTTGAAGGTCATTACTTCTTGACCCAACATGTTGTAAAGGAGCACTTTTTGGATTGTAGCATCGGCTACATTATTTTTGATAGTCAACACATCATTGGTTGAAGTGTATACTATTTGAATCGAATTTTCATTGGTAAAATCGGTGTTGTTTAAAGCCGTAGTATCTTTGAATGTCAACACAAAACGATTGTCTGTATTGCCTTGCGGCACTTCCACGATGTACGGATTATTGGTAATGTCGTGGAAAACACCATCTTGGTTATCAAGGATATAATAGCGTTGCGAAGCGGGTAGATTTTCTACTTCATCAATCATGAATTTGATTTCGCCTGTTACATACGCTTTCACGCCAATAGGGTACATTTTATTCACGTTGAAATAGTCATCACCTTGAATTGCTAAGTTGGTTCCCGCCGTTTTGAAATACACATCATTCGGTTGGTTGTCAATGCTCACGGCATCATAGCCATAATCCAAAGCAGGAGTAGCTAAATTTTCCATGAAACCCAACAAGATGTTTCGGTGGTAGTTGTCTTTGGAAGTCATACCCAAACGCACACGAATGTATTGGTCATTGGTGATTGGGTCTTCTTCGTTATTTCCGACATAGCTGGTTGTCGCATTACTTGTTTTAAACATGCTATTAGAAGACGCATTGGTTTCTTTCACAAATAAACGTTGACCGTTGGTAAATGTAATAGTTCCTCCTGTTGCATTTCCTACCACAAAGAATCCTTGACCTACAGGAATATAACGTTGCGGTACACGACTACTGCTTCCTAATCCGTTGATTCCTGCTGGAGCTGAAGGTCCAACACCACCTACTAAGTTACGCACCGAGTATCCACCTTGGTAGGCTGATAAGTTGTGTGAATTATTATTGTTTGCATGTTCCCAGAAGTATAAGGATCCCGTAATTGAACCAGTATTGGCATTGATGAACAAGTTGGTATCAATCGCAGAGGGATACGGATTTCCTGTCAAATTCAAGTTAGAAGGCGCCACCGTTGTTGTGATTGTTCCGTTATTTGGTTTTCCAACAAAAGTTAAGTTTTGGTTAGCTCCTGTTGCACCACTTCCTTTAAGTGTAAATCCTTGTGCAGGATAAAGCGTACCGTTAGGTCCAACGGATTGCCAATTTGCATAGGTATTAGTAAGGTTTTGGAATTTAAAAATCCAATAGCTGCTTAACGTAATGGGCGCAGTAGGCGCACCATCAAGTCCGCTAGTCCAAGTGATATTTTGTGGTGTTGCAGTTGTTCCGTCTTTTAGGACACCAGCAACGGTTAATGCACCATTGTTTGCAGTGGTATTGATTGCAGAAACGGGTGAACTCCAATAGTTATAGTTGTAAATGTTTTTTGTTCCTTGTTGGTCACGTTCGATAGAACCTGCGCTAGTAACTTCTAAATCACTAGAATTCGTTTGGATTAATTGTGAGCGACCTTCTAAGTCCAATACACCGTCTAGTTTTAAGTACCATGCATTTTGCATTTTTGTATCGTTTGACATGGTAACACGAACTCCAGAATTGATGATCATTGCCAAGTCGGTTGAATTGCTTGTTTCGGTGATGTTATGACGAACATCGATGATGTTCCAGTCGTAGTTTAAAACATCTGCACCATCGATATCTTTGGTTGCATCTGTAATTGCGGTAGCGAAATCTCCGGTGCGAACGGTTACATACGGCATTGGAGCTTCTTGCGTGGCAATAACTTTGTGGTTGTATAATTTTAATCCGGTACCGGTGTCCACAGATGCAGTAACGAAATTATCCGCAATATCGTCTTTGTACGTATCCATTCGGTAGTAGCGAATTAAATTGGCATAAGGCAACGATTCGATATCTTTTGGGATGAAAGTACCTCGCACTTGCGCACCATTACTTTGGATTTCTTGGTTGATCATGCGTTGAACTTTCGTATCTGACATACTCACATTGAATACGCGTACTTCGTCAATTTTACCGTTAAAATAGGTGTTCGTTGTTAAAGGATTTTTACCTAAAGTAAAGTTGGATGCATCTGCACTGATGGCACCACTTACTGAAAAAGTTTGCGGATCACCATTTACATATAGTGTTAAATTTCCTCCGCCATAAGTAGCTGCAACATGATACCATTTACTACGACCTAATGCTGCAGTATTAGTGTAGGTGTAGGTTGTGCCATTTACGACAGCTTGTAGTGCGCGACTGCTATTAACTTTTAGATGGAAATTAGTTTGTCCCATAATTACACCATCCGTTGTGAATCCTGGTGCAAGGTCAATCCAAGCCATCAAGGTTACATTAGAAAGTCCGCCAAGAATTGCTGTATCTTCCGCATAATCATTGCGTCCGTCAAAGTTTAAGTACAATTTACGGTTGATGTCACGAGGTGAACCAAATGTAGACGTATTGGTGTCGAAAGTATCAAGTAAACCGTCATCATCTGCGTCTGCTGAACCATTGATACGACCGTTATTATCGGTGTCAAGTGAGGCAAAAAGTCCAGTAGCTATATCATTTGTTCCATCATTATTAGAATCTAAATCGAGGAAATCAGCTGTACCATCGTTGTCGGTATCTTGTGCATATGATTTGCCATTTGTGCCATAGCCAGGTAAATTATCATGGATATTCATTATTCCATCTCCGTCTGAATCTAAATAATCGCCTTTTCCATCACCATTAACATCACCATCACCATTTAAAAGGCCCGCTTCATCGATATCAAATAAGGAGTCATTATCACTATCTAAATCAATATAGTTAGGAACTGCATCTCCATCACTGTTTAATACGGTATAACCAGGAGCTGCTAAAGTTGTTTCAAGAAAATCATTTAATCCATTGGCATTGGCGTCTGCCCAAATTGCGGCATTGGTTTTATCCATGGTAGAAGATTGGTTGCTGTAAGCTTTAAATCCAGCTTCTTCAATATCGGGAGTTCCATCGTTATCAGAATCTAAATCATTAATGTCGGCAACACCGTCTGAATCGGTATCCATACAACTTTGATTGATTGTGATTTGGATGTCGTCTATAAAGTTACCTACAGATTGGTCACCTGTGGCAGTAGGTCCTGCTTGGAAGGTAATTACAATTTGACGCATTCCCGTTGGGATTGTATAGGTTCCAGAATATAATCCCCATCCGGAAGTACCATCGACTAATGTTTGTACTGGAGTTGAGGCTAGAGCATTGGCAAGTGAATTTCCAATTTTCATGTAAGCCGTATCTGTTCCTACACGTCCGCGGTGTCTTACGGAGTAGGTGATTGTACCTCCAGCGCCATTCAAACAAAACGTTTGATACAGTACTCCTGGAACATTGGCATTCAATTCGGCAAATTGATTTCCTGCTGCCGCATTTACACCGTTAAATCCTGAGCTCCAAATTTCGATTACATTTTCAGCACTTGTTTGCCAGCCGGTTACAGAAGATGTCGCTACAAAAGCATAAGTTGATGCGCCAATTGCAGGTGTTTCGAAACTACCATTTTGGAAAGGGTCAGTTGTACAAGTGCGACATTCTGATAGATCACTAATACCGTCGTTATCATCATCCGTATCGACACTTACATCAATACCATCACCATCAATATCAGTGATTCCGGTACCTTGAATAGAAAATGTAAATGGATTTTCATTCTGGTCGTTATTTACAATAGTGATAATTGCATTTCGAGTTCCAAGCGCAGAAGGATTGAAGACGATCGTGAAAGTAGTAGAACTATTTGCTGCCACCGTTGTCGAAGGAGGAGTTCCAATTGAAAAGTCACTAGCATTGGCTCCACTAAAACTTATTGTTCCAATAGTCAAAGGCGCTGTTGATGATAAGTTACGTAATTGAAAACTTTTTGAAATGCTACCTACAGCAACATCATTTGAACCAATGATCGTAAAATCGGCTGCAGAAGGAGTGGAATCTCCATTTCCGATGGCTACATTGTTTCCTCTAATATCTATTTCAGGGTAATCAACAGTTGCGGTTACTAAAGAACGGGTAGCACTAACACAGGTTCCATTAACTGCTTCTGCATAATAATTTGTAGTAGCTGTTAAGGATGGTGTTGTAAAAGTAGTACCTGTTCCTAAACTTGTTCCTCCTGAAGCTGCTGCATACCAGTTCACTGTTCCATAATTTGCAGTTGCACCTAAAGTTACAGTGCCAGCGCCATAAGTAGTGCCTGGTGTTGTACCCGAAATACTTGGACGAATATCAATATAATTCGTTAATGCTCCGGAAGTTCGGTATACGCGACAGTTTCCTGAAAGGGCATAAGAAAGAATGCGGTAGTGAATATAATTACAAAGTCCAGAAACGTTGTCAGTGAAAGAAGTGTTTGGTCTTCCATCATTTAATGCAACTATAGTCCATGATCCTAGTGTTTGGCCGACACTAACATTTGCATAATTTGTGGGGTTTGTTGTAGTTGGTGCTGAAGTTGTAGTGCTCGTTGCACGTAAAATAATATATCCTCCAACAGAACTTGATGATGCTTGCGTAAAAGACCCATTAACAGAAGTTCCATTGTAGCTTAAGTTTAATGCAGAGGGTTGCGCAGATGGTGTAGAAATCGATGTTGTAGCAGGTGAGAGTATTGAACCCGTTCCTAGGGTGGTATTTCCAACTATTAAGGAATAACCACTACCACCGATAGTTCCATTATTTGTAAAAGTTCCAGTTGCTCTAATATAATTACAATTGGAAGTTAATCCGCCTAAAATCACACCTCCACTATTATTCAAAATGATAGCGGTATTGAAATTACCTTGTTGTGTAAGGGTTCCAGAATTGGTTAAAGTCCCAGTAATACTCGCATTACCATTTATTGATAGATTGCCTCCACTGAAGTTTGTTACTGCTGTACCTGTAACATTTCCAGTAATAGACATTGTACTACTGTTTGATAATAATCCCGTAAGAGTTAAGTTTCCTGTTACTGCAAAATTGCCACCACTGTTATTCGTTAACGTTGTTGTGGATACGTTTGCAGTAGAACTGAAAGTTCCATTATTAATTAGAGCAGCTGTTGAAACAATAGGAGCAGAGGCAGTAATTGTCCCCCCTGAGTTGTTAGTAATTCCAACAGTATTCAAAGAGCCGGTTACATTTAAACTACCATTGTTAGAGATTAAGCCTGAACTATTTGTTGTTCCACCTAATGTTACTGAACCTCCGCTATTTACTGTTAGAGCAGTAACAGACAAAGTTCCATAGTTATTAAAAGTAGTGGAAGACCCAATATTGATTGAACCAAGAGTAATCGTGCCGGTTGCGGCATTTGTGAATGAGGTTCCTGAATTGAAATTCAAATTGGAAGTATTTGAAAAGGTTCCATTATTCACGATCGTCCAGTTGCCATTATAATTGGGTGCTGTTGATGGGTTATAATTTACCCCAGTGCCAATACATAAAGTGTTTCCATTGAAATTGTTAAGGCGTCCTGTGAAGTTTCCTGTTCCTACAATACAAACGGTCTGACCTGCTGTTAGGTTGTACGTTGAGTTGTTCGGAACGGTAATAGTTACATTACATCCACTACATTGCGCATTTAGGGTTTGCGCGAGTAAAGTAAATAATACTATGAAGTGCAGTTTAAGGGCAATTGCTTTCATAACATTTAGAATTGTTTATTGTTTTGATTTGATTTGACGGTTCAAAGATATGTAAGTAAAAGTGTATAAACTCGATAAAGTGCATAAAAAATCGATGAAATGCACACAAAACAATGTAAAAGAAATAATTTCTTACAAAAAATATCGCTAAACGAAGTGGAAATATAATGATGTATGGTAGGAAAATGGCTAAAAACAAAAAAGCAGCCTGAAATTCAGACTGCTTTTTTTACTTGTAGCGAGAGAGAGATTTGAACTCTCGACCTCAGGGTTATGAATCCTGCGCTCTAACCGACTGAGCTACCTCGCCAGGACAATGCAAAGCGTTTGCTAATGCGGGTGCAAATATATAATTAATCTAAAAGTCTGCAAATAAATCCTGCCAAAAAAAAATATTTTTTTTAAAGTGAAATTTCTTAAATAAATTATATATTTCGAAAAATTTTAATTTATGGCACAAAAGGTACGTTATGAAATCGAGTTCCCCATTAACTCGTCACCTCAATTGCTTTATCAATACATCTCTACGCCATCTGGTCTTCAGGAATGGTTTGCCAATAATGTGAATTCTCGTGGTGAATTTTTTACTTTTCAATGGGATGATACTGAGGAGAATGCCCGATTAGCGTCTAAAAAAACAGGAGAGAAAGTTCGATTTAAATGGGTAGATGATAATAAAAAAGACACTGAGTATTTTTTTGAATTACGCATATTAGAGGATGAAATTACCAAAGATGTATCGTTGATGGTCATCGATTTTGCAGAAGAAGATGAGGTTGATGAATCAAAACAATTGTGGGAAAATCAAATTTCTGATTTGAAACATGTAATCGGTTCCGTGTAAATTCGAAGCAATAAAGTATATTTGTCCCTCCAAAAAAGAGGGATTTTTTATGCTTAATTGTAACGGTGAACTCACAACCATTTCTTCAATCGCAACTTCCAATCGCGCATTCCTATACGGAGATGCTTTATTTGAAACCGTTCGTGTCGTTGATGGTAAAATTAATTTTTCAGAAGATCATTATTTTCGATTAATGGCTTCCATGCGTATTTTGCGTATGCGTATTCCTCAAGTTTTTACCTTAGAATATTTTGAAGAGCAACTGCTTTCTGTTGTCCAACCTACAGGTGCATTCCGTGTACGAATGACCGTTTATCGCAACGAGGGCGGCCGCTATACACCAGAAAATAATACGGTGTCATTCATGGTTACAGCAGAACTGCTTGAAAATAAATCTTTTGTAGCTAACTCTGCTTCCTTTGAAGTTGATTTGTATAAAGATTTTCATATTGCCAATCATTTACTTTCTACCCTAAAAACAACCAATCGTTTAGTCAACATCGTGGGTTCTGTATATGCACAAGACAATGATTTGGATTCCTGTCTTTTAATTAATGAATCCAAAAATGTGGTGGAAACCTTAAATGGAAATTTATTTATGGTGATGGGACAAACTATTTTCACACCTCCTTTATCAGAAGGTTGTTTGAATGGAATTCTTAGAAAACAAATTATCACCTTATTACGGAGTCATGAAAAGTTCACTTTGGTCGAACAAGCGATTTCTCCATTTGAATTGCAAAAAGCAGATGAGTTATTTTTTACCAATGCTATTCAAGGCGTGCAATCCATTACGAAATACCGTAAAAAAGAATATGGTAATACAGTCGCGAATGAAATTCTCGATTTAGTAAATCAATCAGTTTAGTATTGGATTTTCGGGTGCATTAGACCAAATAATGTAGTCGCCTCCCAATTCTATGATTTTTTCTTTCCAAAATTCATTGGATGATTTACCCAAAATTCTGTTTTCATAAATATTAGGACAAACTATCCACGAATTGGAATGTAGCTCACTTTCAAGTTGTTGCGCACCCCATCCTGTATAGCCTAGGAAAAAACGAATGGAATTCCGTTGAATAGTTCCATTATTGATCAATTCTTTAGTGAGTTCAAAGTCGCCTCCCCAATAAATTCCATTCGAAATTTCTATACTGTTAGGAAGTAATTCGGGGATGGTATGAATAAAATAAAGATTGTCTTGCTCTACAGGTCCGCCATTATATACTTCAAAAGCGGAATCAATTTCTGGAATTAAATCGCGAATTGAGTAATTTAGTGGCTTATTTAGTATAAATCCGACAGAACCTTCATCATTGTGGTCCGCTAAAAGGATAACCGAACGATTAAAGGATAAGTCGCCAATAATCGAGGGTTCCGCTATTAATAGTTGGCCTTTATGTAGTTTTTCGGAGATCATTCAACAAGCAATTTTAACTAAAATTACAAAAAAAAACTTCGGTTTCAAATTTGAAGTAAAAAAAAATCCCGATATACATCGGGATTAATTTATAAGGTAAAGGTCTAGAATTAGTTCACAGAACCTTCTAATTCAGCACCAGCTTTAAATTTCACTACATTTTTAGCAGCGATTTTGATCGTTTTACCAGTTTGTGGGTTTCTTCCTTCACGAGCAGCTCTTTTAGAAACTGACCAAGATCCAAAACCTACTAAAGAAACTCTACCACCTTTTTTCAAAGTAGCACCTACGTTTCCTAAAAATGACTCTAAAGCTAATTTAGCAGCTGCTTTAGAAATTCCAGCATCAGCAGCAATTGCATCGATTAATTCTGACTTGTTCATAATAATAGTTATTAATTGTTGGTTAAACTTAATTGTTAATCAAAACAAATTTAGTAGAAAATCCACAGCACGCAAGCCTTTACCACTATTTTCGCTTATTTTGTTGATAACTCAACCGTTTTGTTGATAAGCTGTCGTTAAAACGTCGCAATCGCCCGTTAATAGGGACTTGTTGCTAAAAAACCCTACAATTTTCACTGAATTTCATTCCATTTAAAACTTCAACCGCTGCCATTTGTTTTTTACCTGGAAATTGTAAACGCTTTAGTTTTAAAAATCCTCCATGTACAGCAATAGAAATTTCTTTTTTCGTCGTTAACCATGTTCCTACAGCCACAGTGTGCGCTTCGGCAATCCATTCCGTTTCATAGATTTTGATTGCCCATTCTTGTGCTTCATCATTAACATAACACCAAGCCGCAGGATACGGTGATAAACCACGAACTTGATTGTAGAGGGCTAATCCATCTCGGGTAAAATCCAATTTGCAATTTTCCTTGTTGAGTTTATACGCTGTTTTTATTTCTGGCGTATCTGTTTGAACTGTGGTAGCAATTGTTCCCGATTTCAATTGTTCCAATGTTTCCACAACAGCTTCACATCCCAATTCCATTAATCGATCATGCAAAACTCCCGCATTTTCCGTCGAATCAATCGGTGTTGACTTCGATAAAATCATTGCTCCTGTATCAATTTTGTCATCAATGAAAAAGGTCGTTACTCCCGTTTCTTTTTCGCCATTGATTATAGCCCAATTGATCGGTGCTGCCCCGCGATAATTTGGTAATAATGAAGCATGTAAATTGAAAGTGCCCAATTCAGGCATGCGCCAGACCACTTCGGGCAACATTCGAAAAGCGACCACCACTTGCACATTGGCTTCAAGTGCCGCTAGTTCCTGTACAAAGTTGGGATCTTTTAAATTCGTGGGCTGCATTAAATGCAATCCTTTTTCCAAAGCATATTCTTTAACCGCCGAATATTTAAGTTGCTGTCCGCGTCCAGCCGGTTTGTCAACCGCCGTAATCACTCCAACTACCTTGAAGTTATGTTGTATAATCGTGTCAAGGATACCTACAGCAAATTCTGGAGTACCCATAAAAACAATGCGTAAATCGTTCATGTTATCGTAAACTGTATTTGTTGTTTGGTAATAACCGAATTCTTTCGGCCTCTAACAACGTTTGGAGTGCAAAGATAAGTACCTCGTCGGGTTGTGAAAGCATTTCTTGTAATTCTCTCGAACTCAGATCCGATTTTTTTAAAGCAGCTAATAAAGCTTCCGGTAAATCACCCAATTCAATTTTTGGCTTTTTGGATTGAAGACAAACCGAACAAATACCGCAATCTTCCGCTTTATTTTCACCAAAATATTTTAGTAAATACCGAGAATTACATACTTGATTGTTCAATGTATACGCCAAAACTGCCTGGAGTTGTTCCACTTTAAGTTGGTTCTGACTCACTAAATATTTACTCACTCGGTTTATCGTGCGTTCATCATCCCGAACTTCATTAAAAGTGAGTTGTGCGTCGTTTGACTTTACATGCAATTCAATAAGTCCGCGCTCTTGTAATTTATGTAATACAGCCAAAACTTGGGTTTCTGTGGCTTCTGATTTACGGGCTACAATCGATATATTTATCGGTGTCATCACATCGTAAACTCCCGGATGGGTACGAAGTAGGGTCAC
This sequence comes from Bacteroidota bacterium, assembly GCA_039798185.1. Lineage (GTDB taxonomy): Bacteria > Bacteroidota > Bacteroidia > Flavobacteriales > Flavobacteriaceae > Flavobacterium. The sequence continues at coordinate 86,516 of JBDKGM010000051.1, read as the reverse complement.
AATAATGGGTTCGTCCTGCGGATTTAAACTCGTATAACGTATGACTTCCTTGGATTCAATACAAAACTGTAACGTTAATTTTTCAGAAAACTCTTGTGATAACGTTACTATTCCTTGTCGGTCTAAAAACTGCAACGCATTAAAAGTTTTTAAAACAGGAAATTGGTATTTGCTGCAAAATCGATTTAAGTTAAACCCAAACGTTTCATCCAATCCCTCTCCAAACGCTATCTGTAAATCAGAACACAACTTTTTATAGACCATATTTAAAAAGGCCTTGTCAGGCAATACCGCAATGAATTGGTTTTCAGCTTGCAATCGGTCAGCGTCATTGGCTAACAAAATGGCATAGGCCTTCTCACCATTTCGTCCCGCACGTCCTGCTTCTTGGTAATAATTTTCTAGGTTAGGAGGGAGGTTAAAATGAAAAACGGTCCGAACATTACTTTTGTCAATTCCCATTCCAAAAGCATTCGTTGCCACCATCACTTGCTTTTTTTCTTCCATCCACAATGCCATTTGCTTTTCTTTATCGGCCATCGATAAACCACCGTGGTAAAAGGTAGCCGAAATCCCGAGCGATTCTAAGTGACCAGCCGTTGTAGCACACGCTTTTCGATTGGATACATAGATGATTGACGGACCCGAATATTTTTTTAAAACATTTTGTGTGAAATACAATTTATCTGGCGCAGCATAAACCATATACGCCAAATTTTCCCGCGCAAACGATTTGGTAAACACCTTGGGTTCGTGCAATTGCAGTTGCGTAATAATATCCGCTTTTACCCGATCTGTAGCTGTAGCTGTTAAAGCTAAAAAGGGCACTTTCGGAAAATGGGTTTTTAATTCGGCTATTTTCAAATACGCAGGTCGGAAATCATGCCCCCACTGGGAAACACAATGCGCCTCGTCAATAGCGATAAGATGAATCGGTAAGGCTTTTAAACGCTCCACAATCCAATCGTTTTGCAAGCGTTCAGGAGAAATGTACAACAATTTATAACCGCCATACTGGGCATTGTCAAGCAAATCCGATAAGGTGTCGGTGCTTACTCCGCCCGTTATTGCCATGGCTTTAATGTCGCGCATCTGCAGTTGATTCACTTGATCTTTCATCAAAGCAATCAACGGAGAAATTACCAATACCAAACCTTCTTTGAGTACAGCTGGAACTTGATAACACAGCGACTTTCCGCCACCCGTAGGCATCAACCCAAAGGTGTCATGACCTTCTAAAACGGATTGAATAATGGCTTCTTGCGGTTCGCGAAACGCGTCGTAGTTCCAATGTTTTTTTAAAATGTCATGCAATGTACTCATTCGGTCTAGGGCTGGGCCTTAACCACAAAGATAAGGGAATATTACAACTGATTGAGGATAAAATCAATGCGGTCTTCAACCGAACCAACGGGAACCTCGACCAAGTCATACCCATACGAACGATAGGTTTCTTGTAAGTGTTTGTAGATCAACTGGGCTTGTTCAAAATTTTCATACCGGGCCTCATCACTCTGGTAAATCGCTTCCCAGGGCGGCAAGATAAAAACCTTGGTATACAAATGCTCTTTACAAGCTTGATCGAAAAAAGCGGGATAGGCATCGCCAATGTAGTGCATGTAGGCTAAAATATCCGGAATCCCGCGGTCCAAAAAAACACGGTTTTCTTCTTCGTTTTTCGCACTAAAATATTGTTTTTTACGACCTTCCAATAGGAGTTCGCTGAATAACAACGGTTTTTCCAAAAACAACTGTTCAATCCCTTGTTCACGGGCTTCTAAGGTAATTTGACGCGAAATCTCAGGGTAGCACAAATGACCCATCGCCACCATTTGATTGATGATGGTTGTTTTCCCGGTACCGGGTCCGCCGGTGATGACAATAATGGACTGACTCATACAATTTGGAAAGGCGCAAATGTATCGAAATGTTTTCGAAATTGTCAAGCCTTCCCGTGATTTTCGTTAGGCACTTGCAAAAAAAGGTTACGCCTGCAGATTTGTTGGGCGTGCCCAAAGGGTCGGGCTGTCGGGAGTCGCTACCCTCATGCTTCGGGTGAGCTCCAACAATCCCTCCATCCCTCACGCAATCCCGAAAAACCTAACCGTTTGTGCTTCCCATTTCTTCGTGTAAACAAACCCAAATCCCTATACCAAACTAATTGCAAATACCGTATATTTGCGCTTATTTAATGAAGATGGATAAAAAAACGGAAGAATTTTACATTCGCCTCAAAGAAGAGTTGCAAGCCACCTCCGATTGGCCCAGTGTTTATTTATATAAATTTATAGTACCCACCGATGCTCAGAAGATTGTCATTGTGGAAAACGCTTTTGATAACATGGGGGCCGTAATTAATACACATCAGTCAAAAAACGGTAAATTTACCAGCGTTTCGGTAAATGTAATGATGGCTTCTCCCGATGCAGTTGTGGAGAAATATCAAGAGCTTTCTACCGTAGAAGGCATTATATCCTTATAATATGGTACCAAAATACATCAAGGAAAATGCACATGATACCGTGCAAAATTTGGAATACAACGCGGAACGTTCTGCTTTGTTTATTCCAGAATACGGGCGCCATTTGCAAAAACTAATTGACCAAATAGTGGTCATCGAAGACCGGGAAGAGCGCAATAAGGCGGCTCGTTATGCAATTAATGTAATGGGAAACTTGAATCCGCACTTGCGCGATGTGCCCGATTTTCAGCATAAATTGTGGGATCAAATTTTTATCATGTCCGATTTTAAATTGGATGTCGATTCCCCGTATCCCATTCCAACCCGTGATGTAATCAACTTAAAACCGGAACGTTTGCCCTATCCGCAAAAGAATCCGAAGTACCGCTTTTATGGAAATAACATCACTTCCATGATTAATATTGCCAATTCTTGGGAAGAGGGCGAACTCAAAAGCGCGCTCATCATGGTGATTGCCAATCACATGAAAAAATCCTATTTGAGTTGGAACAAAGATACCGTGACCGACCAAGTGATTTTCGAACATTTGTACGAACTCTCAGACGGTCGCATCAACCTTTCCCAAAGTGAAGAAGAATTGTCAACCACCACGGATTTAATTCGCACCAACAAAAAAATGTCGAATAAAGCCCAGCAACCCATGCAAAAACATAAAGGTGGTTTTCAAAAGAAAAATAACAACAACAATAATAATAACAACAACGGGAAAAAGTTTATTAAAAAGAATCACAAAAATTAAATAATAGAAAGCCAATCGGCCAATAACTAAAACATGGGAACATTCAAGATTGAAGGAGGAATCCGCTTAAAAGGAGACGTGACCCCACAAGGGGCAAAAAACGAAGCATTGCAAATTTTATGTGCTGTTTTGTTGACTCCTGAAAAAGTAACCATCAACAATATTCCAGACATTATTGATGTCAATAAATTAATCACTTTGTTAGGTAACCTCGGAGTGAAAATGCAAAAAAACGGTCCGGGTTCGATTACCTTCCAAGCCGACGAAGTGAATGTGGGCTACTTAGAAACCGAAGCCTTTAAAAAAGAAGGGGGTTCGTTACGCGGTTCAATCATGATCGTTGGTCCGCTTTTAGCGCGCTTCGGAAAAGGGTATATTCCAAAACCTGGAGGTGACAAAATCGGACGCCGTCGTTTGGATACCCACTTTGAAGGTTTTATCAATTTGGGTGCAAAATTCCGCTACGAACGTGAAGACCACTTCTATGGCGTTGAAACGCAAGAGCGTTTGAAAGGAACCTATATGTTATTGGATGAAGCTTCGGTTACAGGAACAGCCAATATCGTAATGGCTGCCGTTTTAGCAGAAGGTGTGACTACCATATATAATGCGGCTTGTGAACCGTATTTGCAACAATTATGTAAGATGTTGAATTCCATGGGGGCAAAAATTACCGGCGTGGGTTCCAACTTATTAACGATTGAAGGAGTAGAAAGCTTAGGAGGCTGCGAACACCGCATTCTTCCGGATATGATCGAAATTGGGAGCTGGATTGGTTTAGCCGCAATGACCCGCAGTGAAATCACAATTAAAAATGTGAGCTGGGAAAATTTAGGCGTGATTCCTTCTGTTTTTCGCAAATTGGGAATTACATTGGAACAAAAAGGTGATGATATCTACATTCCTTCTCATGAAAATGGATACGAAATCAAAACCGATATCGATGGTTCAATCTTAACCATTGCCGATGCACCTTGGCCCGGATTTACACCAGACTTGCTAAGCATCGTATTGGTCGTAGCCACGCAAGCCAATGGCGACGTGTTGATTCACCAAAAAATGTTTGAAAGCCGTTTGTTCTTCGTAGATAAACTAATTGACATGGGCGCTAAAATCATGTTATGTGATCCACACCGCGCGGTGGTTATGGGACATAATTTCAAATCCCAATTAAAAGCGACAACCATGTCCTCACCTGATATTCGTGCCGGAATCTCTCTATTGATTGCTGCACTTTCTGCAAAAGGAACATCAACCATTCAAAATATCGAACAAATTGACCGTGGTTATGAACGCATTGATGAGCGTTTACGTGCCTTAGGTGCCAATATAGTAAGAGTTTAAATTAATAAATGCCAATATTTGAAATTCCAAATTCCAAACTATAGCTAATAGTATTGGAATTTGGAATTTTTTCTTTGGAATTTTTTGTATCAATGGAAATCTATACCCTCATAATTCTTTGTTTCGCTGCTTTTGCTGCAGGATTTGTCGATGCGGTAGTGGGTGGGGGCGGACTCATTCAAACGCCCGTAGCATTAATTGTTTTTCCAAAAGAATCGGTGGCTACTTTAATTGGAACGTTGAAAATTCCCGCCTTTAGCGGAACATCCATGGCTGCCCGCCAATATGTTCGACAAGTAGCCCTTAAATTGCACTTGTTGCTTTTGATGGGGACACTAGCGTTTTGTGCAGCCTTTTTCGGATCGTGGACACTTACGCAAGTGAACAATGCATTTATGAAGCCTGTTTTGTTCATTGTCTTAATCGGAATTGCACTGTATACCTTCATCAAGAAAGATTTTGGACAAACGGCTCAAAAGTCCCATACCGATCGTGAACTCTTACTATATGGAGTTTTGCTTTCCCTTGTTGTTGGTTTCTATGATGGATTTATCGGACCTGGAACGGGAAGTTTCCTCGTTCTTGGATTTATCGTTGTACTGGGATTTGATTTCCTGCAAGCATCGGCTCATGCCAAAATAGTCAATCTCGCGACCAATTTGGGTTCGATACTATTATTTACACTCAAAGGAAAAATAATTTGGACACTTGCATTACCCATGGCGCTTGCCAATGCCTTAGGCGGTTGGTTGGGTGCCAAAACCGCCATAGCCAAAGGAAATCAATTTATTCGTAAAGTGTTTTTAATTGTAGTGATTGGAACCTTATTGCGTTTTGCTTGGGACATTTTTTAGGTTATTCAATCATGCCTAAAAATTTCATACCGAATACCACCGCATCGCTCACAAAACCACTTTGGTAGGAACGTACATAATCGATTCGGAATAGCTTGAATTTTTTGAATCCTAAGTTGTCCAAACCAATAGTAAACTCATGATAAGGTGCGCGATTGGGTACCGATAAATTATGATAGCCTATCACCAATTGTGAATTGATTTTATTCAATAAAGGGATTTTATTCATAATAAATCCTTTGTCATTGTGCTCCATATGAAACTCCACAAATGCATCATTGGTACTTGCACTGTAATAGGGTAAATTGTTGAATACCGAAGTGTAAGTACCGCCACCACTCACATGCGTTTGGTTGCCGTTGAAATGTTTGAAATCAGGAAAGGCAATTTGATCTGCATTAAAAAATTTACCCATTTTTAAATTGTAATCAAGTTCACCTTTATTGCCCAATTCTAATTCTTGGTTGATTCGAGCCATTAGAAAATCAAATTCATAGCGTTTTTCACTTCCCGCAAATCCTTTTTCATAAGTAAGCGTTAAGGTGGGATACTGACCATTGCCAATGTTGAATTTACCATCCGGACGGGTCCAATATTTTTGACCAAAATCAAAGCGAGCACTAATAGCTGTTTTTACAAGATTGTATTTAGTAAATGCGGGTGTGGTTTCGTCCAATGGCGCCAATGGATTATTGGAAGAATAACTGTCTTTTGATTTTACCGAAGCTTGAAAAGAGTTGTTGAATAAGGGCTTTCGCTCACTGTATTCGATTTGAGCATTGAGTCGGATACCATTGGTGATTTCGTTTGTATAAACTGCAGAAACGGTGTTTTTTTCATACAACTTCATAAAATTGTTTTTGAAAAACAACGAACTCACGGAGTTGATATTTTCGGAAATCGGTTTACTGGAATTAAATTGTTGCACAAAAGATCCCAATCCAAACGTTAAATAGGAATTGTGTTTGTTTTCTAATTTTTGGATATAATTTAACGATCCACGTAGTTTTTGCTCAGCAAATCCATAGTCAAAACGGGAGCCAATGGAATAATACGTGCGTTTGTCTTCATTCCGTTGGTTGTAACTAAATCCAATTTGGGTTTTCCAACCTTGAACTGTATTGAAGGAAGTTGAAAACATTGGCCCATCATAGGTAAAGCTCCTTTTCTTATAAGAATTGGAATAACTATAACCACCGATCAAGTCCATTAGTCCAAATTTGTTTCGCTTTTTGTCAATGGAATCCAAATATGCTTTCGATTTGTGCTTGGTTTGAATCAATTCTTTTTTGATATAATCATTGGATTCTTCACTCGTTAAAGGCACTGGGCGGATGGTATTCCAATACGCGTCTTCTTTTTTATTTGAATTTTCTTCAAACTTCAGTACTTCAGCCGTGAAGGTTTTACGTTCAAATTTTTCAGGGAATTCAAAATTGGAATACACATAGGTAAAACGACCATTGAAATTAAAACCAAAAATTCCGGCTTCAAAATCTAAGGTTTGGGTGTTTTTGCTCCAAACTTTTGTCGTCGCATTGTAGCTGAAGTTTTGTTTTAAAGTGAGTAGATTCATTGCAGGATTTTGAATACTTGCCCCTTTAATAGCCAAATCTACGGCGTAGATGGCATAATTTTCTTCTACAATATAAATATAACCTTCAAATGTGGGTTCGCTAGACCGTCTCGGAATCACCTTGATTTTATTGATTTCGCGATTATTTTCATCGGCGAAAGAACCTTCGAATTTAAAACGATAATAGGCAAAAGCATTATCTGCGATGGGAGAGATAGCTTTTACATTTAGGTCAATATAATTTTCGTAAAAATCGAAATTAGCTTGCGCGGCACTGTTAAAACTAAATCCATTGTCTTTACCACTCACTTTTGAAGCAAGAATGACTTCCTTCATTTTGTCAGGTTTTTGAAAACTAAGTTTCGAAACGGTTTCAGAAAGATATAGAATACCACTTCGTGTGGAATCAATAACTTCATCTAAGAAATCGACTTTCTGACCCATAAATGTTTTAGGAAGATTTTTTATGCGAAAAAGGCCCCGCGAATAAAAGTCACAGGTGAATTTTGAGGTTTTAGCGCTATTGGATTTTCGATTGGCGATTGCATTTTTAATAATGGCATCGGCAGGATTTGCTTTTGGGTCAATCACGACTTCATTCAATTGGATTTCTTCCTCTTTTAATATAAAGTCAACCGTAATTGGTTTTCCTGCAAATTCAATGACCTGTTTTTCGGTTTTATAACCTAGATATTGTACTAATAAGGTGTAGGTACCATTTTGACGTAGGGATAATTCAAAATTACCATTGTCATTGGAAGTTGTACCTATATAGGTGTCTTTTACATAAATATTAGCAAAGGGGATGGGTTGTCCTTTCGTATCGGTAATTTTCCCTTTGACTTGGGCGGATAAAGAACTAACAAAGACGAGTAAAATAAAGGAATAAATGAATTTCATATTAGGGTTTTAAAAAATAATTTAGTGCTAATTCATAACTTTTCAAGCCAAAACCCATGATTACACCTGCGGCATTAGGTGAAATGTACGAGGTGTGTCGAAACGATTCACGAGAAAAGGTATTGGAGATATGTACTTCAATTACGGGAGTTGTTACTGCTTTGATTGCGTCGCCGATACCAACGGAAGTGTGGGTGTAGGCTGCAGCATTTAAGATAATCCCATCATGGTCAAATCCGCATTCCTGAATTTTAGAGATAAGTTCACCTTCAATATTACTTTGAAAATAAGTCAATTCAAATGAAGAGTACTGCTGTTTTAAGGAGTCAAAGTATTGAGCAAAGTCTTGATTGCCATAGATTTCGGGTTCTCTTTTGCCTAATAAATTCAAATTGGGTCCGTTGATAATGATGACTTTCATTTTTTTGACTGCGTTTTTTGATAGTTTTTCTGATTAAAAGTAATGATTTTATTGACTTTTAGCGGTGATTTTTAGAAAATTCAAAAATTTAAATTCGTGTTAATTTTCCTTAAATCCACTTTAATTTATTGAAATCAAAATATTTACACTATAGTTTTTGTTAACAACTATGTTGATAACTGCAAAATGCAACCAAATTTTTTCAGGAAGGAATAATTTTAACTTTGTCTCAATAATTTTAAACAAAATAAAACATGAAAAAAATTATTTTATCTATGGTTGCGGTTTTAGCTTTATCTACAGCTAACGCGCAAGACAAAAAAGATTCTAAAGGATTTGGTTTCTCTGAAGGAGATATCTATGTAGGTGGTTTGTTATCTTACACTAATCAAAAAGATGACAACGGTACAACTTCTGTAACTACATCTGGTTACACTATTGCTCCTGAAGCTGGTTATTTCTTATCTGATAACTTCGCTATCACTGCTGGTATTTCTTTAGGAAACACAGATAACGGTACTGTTAAAACTAACACTTTCGGTGTTAATGTTGGTGGTCGTTACTATTTCTTAAACATGGGTGAGCGTTTCAAAACGTACACTAACTTTGGTTTAGGTTTTGGTACTGATGACAATGGTGGTTCTCCAGCTGAGAAAACTAACTCATTCAACATTGGTGGTGGTTTAGGAATTAACTATTTCGTTACTTCTAGATTAGCAATTGATTTCAGATTAGCTAACGTAATTAGCTATACTTCTGAAAAAACAGGAGATGTTAAATCTAACTCTTTGAACGTTGAAGCTAACGTATTCAAAAACTTCTTTGACACTCCATCTTTTGGTTTGATCTACAAATTGTAATCAAGAGTCAAAAAAAATTTAAAGCCATCCTTCGGGGTGGCTTTTTTTGTTTGTATATTTAAACATGCAATGGAAAACCTATCTTAAAGGCTATCAAAATTATTTGAGGTTGGAGCGCGGTCTCTCTTCCAATACCATTGCCAATTATACGTTCGATATCGAACGGTTGATGGCTTTTTTAGAAGTGAATGCCATCCAGGTTTCACCTATAACCATTACTTCACAACAACTTCAGGATTTTATATATCAACTATCCAAAGAAGTGAATGCACGTTCGCAAGCACGTATTATTAGCGGACTCAAATCTTTTTTTTCCTATTTGATTTTTGAGGATCTTCGAAATGATTCTCCAATGGAGTTAATAGAAGCACCGAAAGTGGGTCGGAAACTCCCCGATACGTTGAATGTGGATGAAATTGACCAATTAATAGCGGCAATCGATTTGTCCAAACCTGAAGGGGAACGCAATCGCGCAATGCTTGAAGTGCTCTACGGCTGTGGATTACGCGTTTCTGAATTGGTCGAATTAAAAATCTCTGATCTTTTTTTAGAGGAAGGCTATATAAAAGTAACTGGAAAAGGTAATAAACAGCGGTTTGTGCCTATTGCCGCTTACACCTTGAAATATATAGAGTTGTATCGAAAGACGATTCGTGCCCATCAGGATATCCATAAAGGTTTTGAAGATACCTTATTTCTTAATCGTAGAGGAAAAGCACTTACACGTGCTATGATTTTTACCATTATTAAAGAACTAGCCGTAAAAATAAATCTTAAAAAGTCGATTAGTCCCCATACATTCCGCCATTCTTTTGCAACGCATCTTCTAGAAAATGGCGCCGATTTAAGAGCGATACAAATGATGCTCGGACATGAATCCATCACTACAACAGAGGTTTATGTTCATTTAGATCGTCGTCATTTGACCCAAATTGTACACCAATTTCACCCTCGAAAGCAATAAATGTAATAATAAGATTACAAAAACACTCTTTTTTTGTGAAAAAGTGCATTTTGTCGATAAAAAATTACCATATATCGATTTAATTGTTAAATTTGATTCGCTGATTTTAACAGAAATGGAAAGATTAGCACCCCAAACGCCCCAAAACAATAGGATTATGAAAACTAACTTAGCCTCAAGAGAACATTTTGTTCAGGATAACTATGCCTACCATAAGCGTATTCTGAATTTAATTCCCGATTTAATATTTCAAATTACGGTTAATTCCAATGAAGACTTTTATTTCTCTTACTTGAATAAAAGTATAATTTCATTTTTTGAAGTCAATCGATTTGAACTTACCTGTAACCCATTTGAAGTGATTAAAAGCCGGATTCATCCCGATGACCGGGAGGCATTTTTTCAATCCATTTTTGTAGCTAAAGACTGTTATGAGCAATGGCACCATGAATTTAGAGTGCAATTGTCTACCAAAGGTTTGATGTGGTTCAAAGCGATTGCCAATATCGATATTGATGAGAATGGCAGTGCCGTATTTATCGGAAGTCTCACCGATATTACGGATATTAAAATGCGGGAGTTTAAAATTATTGAATCCGAAGCACGCTATCAATTTGCTTTAGAAGCTTCGAATAATGGGGTATGGGATTATAATGTAACCACTGATAAAGTATACTTTTCAAAAGAATCTTTACATATTTTAAAATTTGACGAAACGGACAATTTGGTAACCAATTCCAAATGGGACGATCGAATTCACCCGGAGGATTATGGAATTTACCAAGAGGAGATTCAACAGCATATCGATGGGTTAACTCCGTATTATGAAAATGTAAAACGCGTACTTACCAAAGATGGCGAATACCGATGGATTCGCAGTAAAGGTAAAATCATCGAGCGTGATGAAAACGGTGCGCCACTTCGTATTATTGGTGTGCATTCTGATGTAACCCAAGAAAAGGAAAAGGAGAAAGCTATGCAGAGTCAGATGGAGATTATCTCTAAACAAAACAATCGTTTACTGAACTTCGCACATATCGTTTCGCATAACTTGCGCTCCCATACGGGCAATTTCAAAATGTTGATTAATATCATTGATGAAACCAACGATATAGATCAAAAAGAGGAGTGTTTTGGGTTTTTAAAAGCAACTTCGAAAGCACTTTCCGAAACTATTGATCATTTAAAAGAATTGGTCGATATTCAAAGTACGATTGTCCACAAAAAAGAAGATTTGAATTTAAATGAATTTTTAAATCAAACCTTGGAAGTTTTAAGCAACGAAATTAAAGATAATAAAGTAAATATTGTAAATTTGATAGACCGAAAGGAAACGATTCAGTTTAATCCTGCATATTTAGAAAGTTTGTTTTTGAATTTTACCACAAACGCTATCAAATATTCACATCCGGATCGTACACCAGAAATTAAATATTCTCTTGTCAAAGAGGAAGGAAAATTAATGTTAGTGATTCAAGATAACGGTTTAGGAATAAACCTAGAGAAACACGGTGAAAAACTTTTCGGGATGTATAAAACTTTTCATCAACATCCAAATGCACGCGGAATCGGATTGTTTATGACCAAAAGTCAAATCGAATCGATGGGGGGGACTATTGAAGTGGAAAGTCAAGTTAACGTAGGCACAACTTTCAAAATCAACTTTAGTAATGAAATTCAATAACATTTTTGTAGTAGACGATGATCTGGTCTACCACTTTGTCATCAAAAAGCTCTTTAACAAGTGCAATATCGACGCCGAAGCCAAGTTCTTCTTTAATGGTTTAGAAGCCTTAGATGGATTGAAAAACGTAATGAAGACTGATAATGAGCCCGACTTAATACTGCTGGATATTAATATGCCAGTTTATGATGGATGGCAGTTTTTGGATGAATTCCGTAAAATAAAAGCCAACATGAACAAAGATATAACGGTTTACCTAGTGAGTTCTTCCAATGATTCAACCGATTTAAACCGTTCTAAGCAATACAAAGAAGAAGTAAAAGATTATTACTTCAAACCAATTACCACCAAGGAGTTTGAGCAAATGCTGACTCAGGCTTCTTAAGAAAACACACTCACTCTAACAAAAACTAATACAAACAGTAGGAATACAATATAAAAAAAGGGACCGTTTTAAACGGTCCCTTTTTTATATATAATTGAAGTGAATTATTTTGCAATATTTACCGCACGTGTTTCACGAATAACGGTAATTTTTACTTGACCTGGGTAAGTCATTTCGGTTTGAATCTTTTGTGATATTTCGAAAGATAATTTCGCTGCCATTTCATCGGTTACTTTCTCACTCTCCACAATCACTCGAAGTTCACGTCCTGCTTGAATTGCATAGGCATTTTTCACACCATGGAATCCAAATGCAATTTCTTCTAAATCTTTCAAACGTTGAATATAAGAATCCAATACTTGACGACGCGCACCTGGACGAGCTCCCGAAATCGCATCACATACTTGGATGATAGGTGAAATTAAATATTTCATTTCAATTTCATCGTGGTGCGCTCCAATAGCATTGCATACTTCTTCTTTTTCACCGTATTTTTCAGCCCATTGCATACCCAATAAAGCGTGAGGTAAATCACTTTCTGCATCAGGCACCTTACCGATATCGTGTAACAAACCGGCACGTTTTGCCAATTTTACATTCAATCCTAATTCAGCGGCCATGATACCACACAACTTCGCTACTTCGCGCGAGTGTTGTAATAAGTTCTGCCCGTAAGAAGAACGGTATTTCATACGACCCACGATTTTAATCAATTCAGGATGTAATCCATGAATTCCTAAGTCGATTACCGTGCGTTTACCAACTTCAATGATTTCATCTTCGATTTGCTTGGTTGTTTTAGCAACTACTTCCTCAATACGAGCGGGGTGAATTCGACCGTCAGTAACTAATTTGTGTAACGACAAACGCGCAATTTCACGACGTACTGGATCGAAACAAGATAGAATGATCGCTTCTGGCGTATCGTCTACAATAATTTCTACACCGGTAGCAGCTTCTAAAGCACGAATATTACGTCCTTCACGCCCAATGATGCGTCCTTTTACATCATCCGATTCAATATTGAATACCGAAACACAGTTTTCTACCGCTTCTTCCGTACCCACACGTTGAATCGTGCTGATGATTACTTTTTTCGCTTCTTGTTGAGCGGTTAATTTTGCCTCTTCAATGGTTTCTTGAATGTGAGCCATCGCCTTAGTTTTGGCTTCTGCTTTCAAACTTTCTACCAATTGTTCTTTCGCCTCTTCTGCGGACAAGCCAGAAATCACTTCCAATTGTTCCACTTGCGACTTGTGCATCTTTTCTACTTCTTGATGCTTTTTGTCTAAGATTTCAATTTTAGATTCATATTCCTTGGCTTTGGACTCAAAATCATCATTTAATTTTTTCGTCTTTGCCAATTCACTAGAAACCTGTGATTCTTTATCTCTAATCCGTTTTTCCACTTCAGCCATTTTTTTGTCTTTGGCTAAAATTTCTTTCTCGTGTTCTGCTTTTAGTTCAAGAAATTTCTCCTTTGCTTGAAGTAATTTATCTTTCTTGATGTTTTCTGCCTCTTGATTGGCGTCTTTTAGAATCGATGCGGCTTCTTTTTTTGCATTTTTAATTAGGGTCGAAACATTGCTTTTTTCCAGCATTTTGGCAACACCAAAACCTCCGGCAAGTCCGACCACTAGGCCAATTATGATTTCTACTATACTCATGGTTAATAAAAGGTTATATATAAAAAAAGCCCACATTAATTGCTTGTATAAACTCGTATAGACAAGTTTTGAGCTAGCTCGCTGTTCTGGCTTCCCGTCGAACGGGCATGCTATAGTAGCGACGATTTGCTCATTTTAATTTGTTAGTGTTGAGTTTACCAAAAATGAACTAATGTAGGCAGTGTCTTTATTGCTTTATGTAAGAACGTATTGTTTTATTTGTTGAGATATTTTTCCAAGGCATTATTCAATTGTGCTAAACGATCAGCGGAATCCGTATCTAAAACAGCTACTTCTGTTTTTTTCTGTTCCAATTGAGAAGCAAACTGAAGCGCACACATCGCTAAAACATCTTGTTTGTCGCGAACGGCGTAGTTTTCTTCAAACTGTTTAATCATCGCATCGATCTTTTTTGCCGCTAAACGCAGGCTTTCCTCTTGTGTCATCTCTACAGTTAAGGGATAGACACGATCGGCAATCGAAATCTTGATTTTCAGTTTATCGTTCATATTTAATCAGCCAATTGGGCAATACAATAATCGATTTCTCGAATCAATGCATTGATCTTAAGCTTGGTATCTCGTTTAAATTCGTCACTGCCCAGTAACGCATTGGTCATTTTGAGTGCTTCAAAATCCTTTACCACATTTTCTTTCGCCTGTTTGTGTTGTTGGATTTCTTCCGCAGAAACCTTCAGCTGCTGCTGTAGCGCTTGATTTTTTAGCTCTAAATCGTCGATTTTGGCGAACAATTTCTGAACTTTTTTTTCCAGCGCATCAATGATTTCCGTGATTTCACTCATAAGTGACGTGTTTCGTTACTTTATCCCACAAATTTATAATTCTACGGGTATTAATCCAATAAAAACGATAAAAAATAAAATTAATTTTAACACCACTAGGTAAAGTTTTGCGATTCAGGATTTTGGAAATTCTTAACAGCTTTCGTTTTCAACTCCAAATCCCTTTTGTTATCTTAGCCAAAATTGATGATTTTATGCGCTGGATTCTATTTTTTTGTTTTTCAATCACTTACCTTTTTAGTCAGAATTACCCCCAAGATTATTTTCAAGCTCCTTTGGATATTCCTCTCCAATTATCTGGAAATTTTGGCGAATTACGTCCGAATCATTTTCATGCCGGTTTCGATTTTAAAACCCAACAACGGGAAGGATTGAACGTTTATGCCGCTGCCGAAGGGTATGTTTCTCGTATAAAAATTGCCACTAACGGATATGGAAAAGCAATCTATATTACCCATCCTAACGGTTACACTACGGTATACGGTCATTTGCAAAAAGCGGTCGGAGCGATTGAAGCCAAAATTCAAGAGTTGCAGTATGCAGAGAAATCCTTTGCGGTAGAAGCCTATTTTAAACCGGGTGAATTGCCCGTTAAAAAGGGCGAACTTATCGCTATTTCTGGAAATACAGGTGGATCAGATGGCCCGCACTTGCATTTTGAATTTCGGGATTCTAAAACCGAAAAAATTATAAATCCATTGTACTTCGGAATTGCGATTAAGGATACCAAAGCGCCTACTATTGCCAATCTTATGGTGTATCCCATTGGGGCCAATTCGGTAGTCAATGAGTCCAAACGTCCCGTTTTATTGAGTTTGTCCTTGCAAGCCGATGGAACCTATTTGGCCCAAAAAGTTAAGGCAACAGGTACTCTTGGCTTTGCAATCAACGCTTATGATCGCGATGATGTTTCTTTTAACAATAACGGTACTTATTTTACACAATTAGCGCATAATGGAACGCCCGTTTTTGAAGTGCTATTTGATCAAATGCCTTTTGATGAAGCCCGCTATGTCAATGCTTTTATCGATTATGAACGCTATAAAAAAACACACCAACGGTTTCAAAAACTCTTTTACAATTATCCCTATGCGTGGTCCAATTTGCGCAATGTGAAAGAGGGCGGACTTCTAAATGTAGCCCTCAATTTTAATGCTATTGAACGCATTGAAGTGTCCGATTTTAATGGGAATAAAGTTCGCATCGATATACCCGTTGAATATTCAAGTGCCCCAGCCAAAATTGACGATGGAGTCGTAAAATCGCCATATTTTATTAAGTGTAAAACGGATGCTTTATTTGAGAAGGAAAGTGCCTCAGTTTATTTTCCAGCACATACCTTTTATGATGATTTTTATTTACAATTTGAAGTGAAAAATGGAGAAATCCAAGTGCACCAAGATATCGTTCCCGCCCATTCATCTTTTACCGTTTCTATAAAAGATGAAACGATACCCGTTGCTTTGCGCTCTAAAACGTATCTCGCTAGTGTCTATGGATCGAAATTAGGCTATAATACAACAAATGTGGAAGGTTCGACGTTTAGTATTCGCACACGAACACTAGGAAAGTTTAAACTGGCGCAAGATGTTATTCCTCCTAAAATTGTTTGGTACAAACAACCCAAAAATAAAGATTGGAGTACTGCTAAAAATTTAAGTTTACTGATTTCTGATGATCAATCGGGGGTAGCCAAAGTCAATGGATATGTCAATAATCAATGGGTGTTGTTTGAATATGAACCCAAACTAAAGCGAATTACCCATGTGTTTGACGATCGTTTTTTAAACGATGGTGCCAATAATTTGAAAATTGAAGTGATCGACAATGTCGGAAATTCAACTATATTTGAATCAACATTTAACCGAACCAAGAAAAAATAACCATTTTGTCAATTCATAAATTACTTTATTCGCTGTTGCTAACCCTTGTAACAGCTGTTGCTTTAGCCCAAACTGGTAAAATTACCGGTGTGGTTTTGGATGAAAATAACAAACCGATTGAAGGGGTTAATGTTAGCTCATTAGCAACTTCCGTAACGACGGATTCGTCAGGATTTTATGTGATTGAAGTTCCGGCTAACCAAAAAGTTACCGTTGTTTTTAAACATGTAGCTTTTAAATTAGTCACCCAGAATTTTGAGTTGCAACCTAAAGAAGTGTTCGAATTTAATCCCGTGATGGATAGCGAATACGAGCAATTGGGACAGGTTGTAATCAGTGGTGTTCGTCCGCGAGCAGCAGGGGTAATTACCGTTTCTCCCGAAGTCGTTCGGAAGATTCCCGGATTGAATGGTGGTGTGGAAAATATTTTGAAAATTTTAGGTGCCAACGGGAATAGCGACATGAGTTCGCAATATTCTGTGCGGGGAGGGAATTATGATGAAAACCTTGTTTATGTCAACGAAGTGGAAATCTATCGCCCTTTTTTAATTCGTTCGGGTCAACAAGAAGGATTGAGTTTTGTCAATAGCGATTTGATTCAAAAAATTGACTTCTTTGCCGGTGGTTTTGAAGCCAAATACGGCGATAAAATGTCTTCGGTTTTGGATATTACTTATGAAAAACCAAAAGCGTTTGGCGCAAGTTTGGATGCAAGTTTCCTCGGTGGCGCTCTAGCTGCTAAAGGTATTTCTAAAGATAAAAAATGGAGTGCGATTGGCGGAGTGCGTTACAGGGATAATTCGCTTTTGGTGAACAGTCAGGAGACGCAAACCAACTACCGTCCGCGTTATATGGACAGCCAATTCAATGTGAATTTTATGCCTTCGGAAAAATGGAATTTCAGTTTCCTAGGGAATGCGTCCTTAAACCGCTACAATTATCAGCCTTTAACACGTCAAACCAACTTTGGAACTTTAGACGAACCCATTGCGTTGCAAATTTTTTACGAAGGACAAGAAGACGATCGCTACCAAACTCTTTTTGGGGCTTTTAAGTCAACTTATAAACCCAATGACAACAACAATTACCGTTTGATTACTTCCGCTTATCATACCCAAGAGCAGGAGTATTTTGATATCGATGCTTCCTATTTTTTAGGGGAAGTAGATGCCAATATCGGATCTGAAACCTTCGGTAATGTAACGTTTAATCGCGCTATTGGTTCGCAATTGAACCATGCGCGTAACAATTTGGATGCCTTGATTTTTAACGCGGAATTGAAAGGGTCAAACAACCAAACAGGCAAACATCGATTTGATTGGGGAATAAAATATACCCATGAAAATATCCGTGATCGTATCGTAGAATGGGAAGTGATTGATTCCGCGGGCTTTTCACTCAACCCGCCAGTGATTGATATTCCAGTAGATCAACCGTATCAGCCGTATATCGGACCTTTAGTGCCGTATCAAAATGTGCGTGCGACTAATTTTGTGGACATCAATCGTTTTTCAGGTTATGCACAATGGAATACACGCGCCCGACTTCGTCGCGGGACATTACTGGCAACGGCTGGTGTACGTGCGCATAGTTGGACAGTTTCAGGTCAACAAATTGCTTCCAAAACACAAACGGTATTCAGTCCGCGTTTGCAATTGGCTTACAAAGTGGATGGCAAAGATGTACTCTATCGATTTTCCACAGGTTATTATTACCAACCGCCTTTCTACCGCGAACTACGGGATCAAAACGGTGTTGTGAATCCCAATGTTAAAGCACAACAGTCGCTACATTTTGTATTGGCCAATGAATACGGTTTTAAAATGTGGGATCGCCCATTCCGATTGGTGAGCGAGTTGTATTACAAAGACATGAAAGATGTGAATACCTATACGTTAGAAAATGTGCGTATTCGTTACCGAGCGAATAATGATGCCATGGCCTATGCGTATGGATTGGATGTGCGTTTGAATGGTGAATTTGTAAAAGGCACCGAATCGTGGTTTACTTTTGGTTATATGAAAACGGAAGAGAACCAAAACAACCGGGGTTACATTGCCCGTCCGACGGACCAACGCTTGAAATTTGGTATCTTGTTCCAAGATTATATGCCCAATATCCCGAACTTGAAAATCTATATGAATATTGTCTACAATACGGGATTGCCAGGAGGTTCGCCTTCCTACGCCGATGCCTATACGTACCAAAGTCGTTTACGGGATTACCGTCGTGCTGATGTGGGCTTTTTCTATGTGTTTACTGAGAAAAATGATAAACGTCCCGCAGGGCATTGGCTAAAAAAGTTCAACGATCTTTCGTTAGGTTTTGAAATCTATAATATGTTCAATAACCAAAATGCAATCACTAATACTTGGGTGCGCGATGCGTATACCAAAAACCAATATGGAATTCCTAATTACATGACTACCCGTGTGTTTAATTTGCGCTTAACCGTGCGTTTATAAGTAGGATTTATGAAAAAGTATCCATGGATTTCAATGGTAGCTTTTGCTACTCTTTTACTGGGTTGTAAAGACGAAAAACCCCAACCGAAGGTAATTTATGAATCAACTGGGAAAGCTTCAAAAACTGAAGCAAAGAAAGGGGATAAGTTAACACTAGTCGATTTGCCAATTCAATTTGAAGGTACCGATGTGCTTTTGTTTCCTGTGGGTGAAGTTGTAATGAATGAAGAAAAGTTGAGTAAGTACGAGAGTAGTAGTTATGAAGAATCGACCAATTTCACGGTTGCCAATACCAATGAGTTTGAAATAGCGGGGAATTTATCCAATATCAAATTTCAAGTGAAGCCATCCGATAGTTTGGTGTCGCTTACTACCCAACCGATTCACATTGACCGGGTGAGTTATCTTCATGCCGTTGCTCCTTTGGTGAAAAAGCAACTTTTGATTTATGAAGTAGAAGATGCCGATACCAATCAAGACGGGCAAATCAATGGCAATGATATTCATAGTTTGTATATCAGTACGCTTGAAGGTACCCAATTTCAAAAAATCTCTCCTGATTTACATGAAGTAATTGGTTGGAATGTGATTGAGGGGCGGAAGCAATTGTATTTTCGAGCTATTGAAGATTTAAATAAGAATGGCGCTTTTGATAAAGAAGATAAAGTCCATTATTACAGGGTAGACCTTTCGGTATTACCCGTACAACCGCAAGAATTTGATCCGCTTAACTAGCGGATTTTTTTGTGGAATTTAAGAATGGTACGTGTCTACAGCCCCGGGCGAAACGGCATCCTTTATGAAGCGTAGCGGAATAAAGATACAGTGGAGCACGGGAAGAAATGTAGGTAGGAAACTAGGCATGAGCTGCCCAAAAAAAAGACCTCCAATAGGAAGTCGATTTTTTTATGCTTGTTCGAAACTTTGTAAGGAAACGAGTTTGGAATAGGTACCGTCTTTGGACATGAGTTCGGCGTGTGTGCCTTGTTCGACGATTTGTCCTTTATGCATCACCACAATTAAGTCGGCGTTTTGAATCGTGGACAAACGGTGCGCAATCACGACAGATGTTCGGTTTTGCATCATGTTTTCTAGAGCAACTTGCACCAATTTTTCACTTTCGGTATCTAGGGCAGAAGTCGCCTCATCGAGAATCATAATCGGTGGGTTTTTCAATACGGCACGGGCAATAGATAGGCGCTGCTTTTGACCGCCTGATAGTTTACCACCGGCATCACCGATTCCCGTTTCAATGCCTTCGGGTAATTCTTTAACGAATTCATAGGCGTTTGCCACTTTCAACGCATTGATAATTTCATCGTCAGTGGCATCGGGTTTACCAATCAATAAGTTGTTTTTTATGGTGTCGTTGAAAAGAATGGATTCTTGGGTGACCAAGCCAATGTTTTTGCGCAACGAATGCATGGTGATGTTCTTCAATTCATGGCCGTCGATGGCGATATAGCCGTCGTTGATGTCGTAAAAACGCGTGAGTAAATTGGCGATCGTACTTTTCCCCGAACCGGATTGGCCTACTAAAGCGATGGTTTTTCCTTTGGGAATAGTGAGTGAAAAGTTTTTCAAAACCAATTCGTCGGTATAGCCAAAATTGACATTGTTTAAAACAATACTATCGTTGAAATCGCCCATCTCCTTCGCATCAGCGGGGTCCGTAATGGTATTTTCAACCGCTAAGATTTCAAATACACGTTCGGCAGCAGCCAAACCACTTTTAACTGAATAAGACGCTTTCGAAATTCCTTTGGCTGGAGTTAAAATGTTGTACGCTAATCCCATATAGGCTAGGAATTTTGCGGCATCCAATAAGGGTTTTCCGTCTAAACCTCGGTCGACTAAGACCATATTTCCACCAAACCAGAGCAATACGGCAATCACGATGATTCCTAAGAATTCGCTCATGGGGGAGGCTAGGTTGTTTTTGCGTCCAATGCTGTTGGAAAGTTTGAGAATACGTTCTACAGAAGCTTTAAATTTTGTTGTAAAGTTGGCTTCGGCATTATAACCTTTGACCACTTTCATACCGGATAAAGTTTCTTCAACGACGGAAATTAAATAACCGCCTTCGCTTTGAACATTTACGGATTTCGTCTTTAATGTTTTACCAATTCGAGAGATAATAAATCCAGAGATCGGTATAAATACAAACACGAATAATGTTAATTTGAAACTGATGGCTACCATAGCGAAAATGGTAAAGATAATCGTCATGGGTTCTTTGACGATAAGTTCCAAGATGTTGAAAAAGGAATTTTGCACCTCATTGATATCGCCCAACATGCGCGCCATTACATCTCCTTTTCGCTTTTCAGAATAATAGGAAATAGGGAGGGAAATGATCTTTTCATACACTTCATTACGGATGTCACGCAAGACACTGTTTTTGATAAGCATCAAGTGATTGCTCGCGATGTAATTGAATAGGTTTTTTAGTAAAAATGTAGAAATCACTAAACAAACTACAAGTAGCAAGGCATATTGTGCTCCGTGGGATTCCGTGAGTCGGGTGATGTAGAAATACAAGTTTTGTTTTCCATAATTCATGATGTCCCATATCCCTTTGTATTCGGGTTTTTCAGCGACACGTTCGGCTTGGTCAAACAATACTTGCAGCATGGGAATCAGCGAAATGAAAGAAAGCGTGCTGAATAATGCATACAGTATGTTGAAGAATATATTCCAAACTACATTGTGTTTGTAGTTTTTCATATAGGGTAAAATTCGCTTTAAATTGGCATCCATTAGTGTAACTGCATTGCAGCGATTATGTTTTTAATTTTTTGGTCTAAATCGGCTTCTACCAACTCCACATCTTCCAAAGAAAGTAAAGGTGCGTTGACACTGAAATAGAATTTAATTTTCGGTTCGGTACCACTTGGTCGGGCACAGATTTTACTGCCATCTTCCAAATAGTAAATCAATACATTGGATTTTGGGATGGTGATATCAAATTCGCTACCGTTCATAAGGTCTCGACCTAGGGATGATTGGTAATCTTCAATGCATACCACGCGTTGTCCGTTGATTTCGGCGACTGGATTTTGGCGGAGGTCAATCATCATTTGGTTGATTTCTTGTAAGCCTGAAATCCCTTTTTTGGTTAGGGAAATCAAATGTTCTTTATAAAATCCGAAATCTACATAGAGATTCAATAATTCTTGGTATAGTGAACTGCCAGCAGCTTTGGCTTGGGCAGCGATTTCACAAACTAATAGGGTAGCACCTACGGCATCTTTGTCGCGCACTGCATCACCTACCATAAATCCGAAACTTTCTTCACCACCGCCGATGAACTGTAATTCGGGGAAATCTTTAATGAATTTCGCAATCCATTTGAAACCGGTTAAGCCTACTTTACATTCCACGTCATAGGCTGAAGCGAGTTCGAGCATCATGGGAGTGGATACAATAGTCGAGCCAATAAACTGTTTTCCGTCAATTTTTCCGGCTCTTTTCCATTGTTCCAATAAATAAGCGGTCATGATGACCATGGTTTGGTTCCCGTTTAAAAGTACCAATTCATTATTGGTATTGCGAACAGCTACACCTAGACGATCCGAGTCGGGGTCGGTTCCCACCACGATATCCGCGCCGATTTCATTGGCCAAATTCATTGCCATGGTTAAGGCTTCGGGTTCTTCGGGGTTGGGTGATTTCACCGTTGGGAAGTCGCCATTGGGTTCGGCTTGTTCTTTCACGATATTCAAATCCGTATAGCCTGCTGCTGTCAAAACGGCAGGAATGGCTTTGATGGAAGTACCGTGTAACGAAGTGTACACGATTTTCAAACCTTCACGTGCTTCTTTGGGTGTATTGAAACTTGCATTGGCTAGGGTAGAAGCCACAAAAGCTTCATCCAGCGCACTGTCAATGTATTCGATTAAATTTTCATTCGCTTCAAATTGAATGTCGGCATAGTTTAAGGCTTCGATCACTTGTATGATTTCGCCGTCTTGTGGCGGAACCAATTGCCCGCCATCTTGCCAATATACTTTGTAGCCATTGTATTCAGGTGGGTTGTGCGAAGCCGTTAACACAATACCCGCATGACAATTCAAATGTTTTAAGGTAAAGGACAACTCAGGGGTTGGTCGCATTTCAGAAAACAAATACACCTGAATTCCGTTGGCAGAGAAAACATCCGCCACTATTTTAGCAAGCGTATCACTGTTGTGTCGGCAATCATAAGCAATGGCTACTTTCAGCGCTTCACCCGGAAACGCTTTTTTGAGGTAATCGGAAAGTCCTTGGGTGTTTTTTCCTAAGGTATATTTGTTGATGCGGTTGGTGCCGATGCCCATGACACCGCGCATTCCACCCGTACCGAATTCTAAATTTTTATAAAAACTCTCTTCCAGTTCTTTCGGGTTGGAAGTCATCATTTCGCGGATAGCCGCTTGCGTATGTGCATCAAAGGTTGGTGTCAACCATTCGTTTACTTTGTCTAAAACGTGCGATTCAATTTGCATCATTATAAGTTTTTAAATCCAGGAAGTTGTGTTGTGGTTTAAAAAACGGTTAGCGCTCTTCCGCAATTTTATAGCGTTCTTCATTGCTTTTGGTGCGTAAAATAATTTCGCCCAAAAAGCCGGCTAAGAACAATTGGGTTCCAATAATCATCGAAGTCAAGGCAATGTAGAATAAGGGATTGCTGGTGACTAAAATGGTGCGGAAACCGGTATACAATTTAATTAATTTCACCGCGATTATGATTCCGGTCGAAATAAATCCCAGTACAAACATTAAGGCTCCGAAAGCGCCAAATAAGTGCATCGGACGTTTGCCATAGCGGGAAAGAAACCAAATGGTGATGAGGTCCAAGAAGCCATTGATGAACCGACTCATTCCAAATTTGGATTCGCCGTATTTACGGGCTTGGTGAATCACTACTTTTTCGCCAATTTTATTAAACCCAGCGTTTTTCGCGAGTACCGGGATATAACGGTGCATTTCACCCGAAACTTCTACGTTTTTCACCACACTATTGCGGTAGGCTTTTAAACCGCAGTTGAAGTCATTCAAGTAGACACCCGAAGTTTTCCGAGCCGCCCAGTTGAATAGTTTCGACGGTAGGTTTTTGGTGACTACATTATCGTAGCGTTTCTTTTTCCAGCCGGAAACCAAATCAAAGTTTTCTTCGGTAACCATTTTGAATAAGCCTGGAATTTCATCCGGACTGTCTTGAAGGTCGGCATCCATAGTAATTACTACATCGCCTTGCGCACGAGCGAAACCAGCATGTAAGGCTTGGGATTTCCCATAGTTGCGGAAGAAACGAATGCCTTTTACGTTTGGATTTTCTTGGCACAAACCTTCGATAACGTTCCAAGATTGGTCCGTGCTCCCGTCGTCTATGAAAAGCACTTCATAGGTGTATTGGTTTTCATCCATCACCTTTTTGATCCACTTGTGAAGTTCAGGTAAGGATTCTTGTTCGTTGAGTAACGGGATAATAATGGAAATATTCATCTATTTAGAAGCTGGCTTGTTCTTTTTTTACAATTAGGCCTAAAATTGTTCCGTGGATTAATGCAACGAAGCAATTGATTAAAATTGTGGAAGGAATTAATATGTAAGGTTTCATGAATTTTTCCATAATAGAAAGACTCATTTTAATTTGCGCAGCACTTAAATTGGGGTTTTGTTCCAATGTAATGCTTCTTGTTTTTTCCATTAATTCTGGAATAAAATCAGGGAAGATTAAGGTGAATATCCAAAAGAAAACACCGTAAATTAAACTCGCAATAGCTCCCATACCTACAACGACTTTAATGGTTTCACCAATTGAGATAAATCCGTTTTTGCTTTCTTTTAACTGTTTGGATCCCATAAATCCTAGAGTGAAAGGCAAAATCAGAAAGTTTAAAATATTAATTACTAAACCATATGTTTTATTGGTTTGTGGGTCAATGTTTAAAGCATAACCCACCACAAATTCAAGCACCATGATGATGCCAAATAATGCACCGTATTGCAAGATAATTTTTCCAGCTGTAGTTTTTTGTTCCATGTTTGTGTACAGTTTGTTAGATTCAACTCGCAAATATAGTGAATCTCACGAAACGTTTTTCTGATTTTCCCATTAAAAAAAAGTGGTTTAGAGTTTGATAATTGAAAATTAGTTGTATTTTTGCACACTCAAAATTAAAAGGATTACTAAACGTTGCAGCGTGGCCGATACCTTTTGATTCAAAAGCATCAAGGTCAACTGCTTCATAACTAATAAAAAGATTTACAAGATGAAACAAGGTATTCACCCAGAAAATTACAGATTAGTAGCTTTCAAAGATATGTCAAACGAAGATGTATTTATTACTAAATCTACAGTAGAAACTAAAGAAACAATTGTTGTAGACGGAGTTGAATATCCGGTTTATAAAATGGAGATTTCGAGAACATCGCACCCATTTTACACTGGTAAATCGAAACTAATCGATACTGCCGGACGTATTGATAAATTCAAAACGAAATACGCTAAACACGGTAAGTAATTTGATATTTATTGTGTGTTCAAATAAAAAGAAACCATCCTTCGGGGTGGTTTTTTTATTGCCTATTTCTTCGTATTTTTGACACTTTAGCATAAATCAACATCATGAATTATATCCTTTTTGACGGACCCGTCCGCAATGCATTACTCCCTTTTACGTTTACACGCCCCGTTTGTGACCTTCGTGTTGGAATTTTAACCCTTCGTGAAAAATGGGAAAAGTATTTGGGTTATACCACAACCACGTTAACCGAGGAATACCTTTCTGAAAAGTATCCTATGGTTGAAATGGAAGCCAATGTGTTGATTAATGGTGCCTATTCTCCCAATCCTGTTTTGGTGGAAATGGTGCGTAATTTGGAAGCCAATCAAGCCATCCTTCACGGGGAAGATGTGATTGCATTTTTTACGCATGATACCCAAGAGGAAGTGGATTTTGATACCTATGAAATTCTGGAGTATGAAGGCGAGGTCTTGAAAATCGAACATACCTGGGATATTTTTGCTAAAAACGATGCAGCGATTCGTGAGGATTTCGAACTCCTTACCGCCGATCGTCATTCGCAGCCCATTCCTAAATCGGTGAATGTGATTGCACCCGAACATATCTTTATTGAAGAAGGTGCGCGTTTGGAATTTGTTACCTTGAACGCTTCTACGGGTCCGATTTACATTGGAAAAAATGCCGAAATCATGGAAGGTTCGGTGATTCGTGGACCGTTTGCCCTATGTGAAGAAGCCCAAGTGAAATTAGCTACTAAAATTTATGGGGCTACCACTGTGGGGCCGCATTGCCGTGTAGGAGGCGAAGTGAGTAATTCTGTTTTGTTTGCGTATTCCAATAAAGGTCACGATGGGTTCTTAGGAAATTCTGTTTTGGGCGAATGGTGCAACATCGGTGCCGATAGCAACAATTCCAATTTAAAAAATAACTACGAAGAAGTGCGCTTGTGGAGCTATGAAACGGAAGGTTTTGCTCGCACCGGACTCCAATTCTGCGGTTTGATGATGGGCGATCATAGCAAGTGCGGGATCAATACCATGTTCAATACCGGAACTGTTGTGGGTGTTTCTTCGAATATCTTCGGATCGGGATTCCCACGCAACTTTGTGCCCAGCTTCAGTTGGGGTGGTGCTTCAGGAATGACAACCTACCTCACGAATAAAGCGTTTCAAACGGCTAAAATCGTGATGGCGCGCCGTCATGTGGAATTTGACGAAGTGGAAGCCCGTATTTTGGAACATGTATTTGAGGAGACGAAGAAGTATCGTTAATGTGGCAATGTGGCAATGAGGCAATGAGGCAATGTGTCAATGAGGCAATGTGTCGATGAGGCAATGTGTCGATGTGTCGATGAGTCAATGAGTTGCTGAGTTGGTGGATGCATTCATGAGGGATTGGCAGATTTTCAAATTCTTATATTGACACATTAGAAAAAGCTGTACCTTTGCGCCCGCAATCACTTGACAACGATTTCTTGGGTTGTGTATACATATGGAACAGCAAAAAAAAGTAGCCTTTTATACCTTAGGCTGTAAGCTCAATTTCTCGGAAACCTCTACTATTTCTAGAAATTTTCAAAATGAAGGATTTGATCGCGTCGATTTTGAAGACGTAGCCGATATTTATGTCATCAATACCTGCTCGGTTACCGATAATGCCGACAAACAATTCAAACAAGTCGTCAAGAAAGCTTTGAAGCTGAATCCCAATGCCTTTGTGGCGGCGGTGGGTTGTTATGCCCAGTTAAAGCCTGAAGAGTTGGCTGCTGTGGATGGGGTGGATTTGGTATTGGGCGCTACTGAAAAATTTAAAATCACCGATTATATTCACGATTTGTCCAAAAATGATTTGGGCGAAGTGCATTCCTGTGAGATTGAAGAAGCGGATTTCTATGTAGGCAGTTACTCCATCGGCGATCGTACCCGCGCTTTTTTGAAAGTGCAAGACGGTTGTGATTATAAATGTACCTATTGTACTATTCCTTTAGCACGCGGTATTTCTCGTAGTGATACCATGGAAAATGTATTGCACAACGCGGCCGAAATTTCCCAACAAGGGATTAAAGAAATCGTGTTGACGGGTGTGAATATCGGGGATTATGGCAAAGGCGAATTTGGCAATAAAAAACACGAGCATACCTTTTTGGAATTGGTGCAAGCCTTGGATCAAGTGGAAGGCATCGAACGTTTGCGTATTTCCTCTATTGAACCCAATTTGCTGAAAAATGAAACCATCGAATTTGTAGCCCAGAGTCGCACGTTTGTCCCGCATTTCCATATTCCGTTGCAGTCGGGGAGTAATGCGATTTTGAAAAAAATGAAGCGCCGTTATCTGCGCGAACTGTATACAGAGCGCGTGGCTAAAATTCGTGAAGTGATGCCGCATGCCTGTATTGGTGTGGATGTGATTGTTGGTTTTCCTGGGGAAACGGACGCGCATTTCTTGGAAACCTATCACTTCTTAAACGAGTTGGATATTTCGTATTTGCATGTGTTTACCTATTCTGAACGCGATAATACTGAAGCTGCTGCCATGGACGGTGTGGTGCCGAATGCGGTTCGCGCCAAACGCAGCAAGATGTTACGTGGCTTGTCGGTGAAAAAACGTCGTGCATTTTATGAAAGTCAGCTAGGAACCACCCGTACTGTTTTGTTTGAAGGCGAAAACAAGGAAGGCTATATCTACGGATTTACCGAAAACTATGTCAAAGTGAAAACACCTTGGAATCCAGAGTTGGTGAATACGTTACACGAAGTACAGTTGACGCATATCGATGAAGACGGTGGCGTGCGCATTGCATTTGTCAATGTTCCCGTATAATTTCTTTATTCTTTTTTCTTTAATCTAATACTTCGACCGGAAATGCAATCGGGTGATGCGGTACACGCCGTACCCGTAGATTTCGACGAACTCATATTTATGGCGGCCGGGGCTTTTAAAGTCAATGATTTTTTCGGCAGAAATTTCATAATACACGCCCGAACCTTCCAACATAAACCGGTTGCCGGCATTGCGGTAGGCCGAACGCACGAGTTGGAATTCGGATAAATTCCAAGTGGTGTTCTCGGCATCGACATCTTCGGCACTCGTCATGATGCCTTCGGTGATTTCAGTAGGGCAGCCGTAGTATTTTTCGATGTGTTCAAAAAATTCGAGGATGTTGTCGCGTAGTTCTTCCGTGTTCATGGTTTAAAGATAAAAAAAAGCCGTTCACATTGAAACGGCTTTATCATAAACTTATTATATACGAATTCCAGGAGGAAGCAAATCGCGATAGGTGGAATGCTTCCGCATAAATGCAGCTACTTTAGGGAAAATGGGTACGACTTTTAATTTACGTTCGTAAGCGATTTCCATAATGTTTTTCAATAAATCGGTGATGAAGGCATCATCTTCCGTACCGTTAATGCGGGTCAAGAATATCTTTTTTTCTTGAAAGGAATACTCAACAGAAACCATTTCACCGTTGAACGTCGTTTCAAACTGACGGGCAAACGTATTGTCTTTAATTTCCATTTGTTCCAAAATTAACTCTGAGTTCATCTTCTTTTCGTAGTATTCATTAATTTTATGCAAATTTCGGAATAATTTAGAAACTTTGCACCTTTTAAAGCGTTAAATCTTTGTCTATGACCCGAATTCCGGTTTTTTTCATGCCCGGACTCGCCGCGAGTTCCTCCATTTTCGAACGTATTCAATTGCCTGAAGACCAGTTTGAAGTGCATTTACTCGAATGGGTCTTACCCGAACCCCAGGAATCCTTGTCGGCCTATGCCCAACGTATGGCTGCACAAATCACGGATCCTACCGCTATTTTGGTGGGGGTTTCTTTTGGAGGTATTTTGGTGCAGGAGATGAAAGCGTTCCTACTACCACGTAAGGTGGTGATTATCTCGAGTGTAAAGTCCAATCGAGAATTTCCGCGGAAGTTTAAAGTAGCCCGAACGACTAAAGCTTACAAATTGCTCCCGACCGGATTATTGCAGGATGTCGAACTCCTCGTCAAGTTTGCGTTTGGGGAAACGTTGAAGCGCAAGTTGCATTTGTATGAGCAGTTTTTGCACATGCGCGACAAGCGGTACTTGGATTGGGCGATTGAGCAAGTGATGTGCTGGGAGCGCACCAAAGTGGATCCTGCGGTGATTCATATTCACGGTACCCAGGATGAGGTTTTTCCGCCGAAATACCTTCAGGGATTTATTCCGGTAAAAGACGGTACGCATGCGATGATCTTGAGTAAGTACCGCTGGCTGAATGCGCATTTACCCGCAATTTTGCTAGAACCATAAAGTTATTGGTCTGAAATTTGTAGTTTTGTAAAAAAAATACGGCGTGGTATACACGAAAATAGTCGGTATCTACGTTCGCTTAAAAACTGCCCTTATGAAACCTCTTCAATGGATGGCCACCGGAGCGTTGGCTGTAGTACTCACCGGCTTATTTGTTTTTTCAATTTCTGGTGAAGAAAAGAAACACTTATTTAAAGAAGGAACCGCACAATATTTTCCTGCGAAAGTGGATTTTGCAGGCGAAGCCACCCCGTTGCATGTGGCCGATGTGAAAGAACGCTTTGATCGCGAATTGTTGGTCAATGCCAATTTACATTCGTCGACGATATTGATTATGAAGCGCGCCAATCGTGCATTTCCGGTGATCGAACCCATTTTGAAGCAATACGGAGTGCCCGATGATTTCAAGTATTTGGCGGTTATTGAAAGTGCCTTGATGAATGCGGTTTCCGCTTCGGGAGCGCGTGGTGTATGGCAGTTTATGCCCGATACAGCCAAAGAAAAAGGGATGGAGGTGAGTGAAACGGTAGACGAGCGGTACCATTTGCAAAAATCAACCGAAGCTGCTTGTAAGTATTTGTTGGCTGCCAAAAATAAATTTGGTTCGTGGACCCTAGCGGCGGCGAGTTATAACGGCGGTATGAACGGTTTGTCCCGCAAACTCGATGAGCAAGGTGTAACGGATTACTACGACTTATTGTTAACCGACGAAACCCACCGTTATGTGTTCCGAATTTTGGCTTTAAAAGAAATCATGCAACATCCCGACTTGTATGGATTTGATGTGAGTCAGCATGAATTGTATGAAAATTTGCCGACCAAAATCGTGGAAGTTGACAGTTCGATCAACGATTTAGCCCAATTTGCGAAGTCCCAAGGGATCAACTATAAAATCTTAAAAATCCACAATCCGTGGTTGCGCGACAAGAAGTTGGCGAACCCCAGCAAGAAGAAATACCAGTTGGAGATCCCGACGAAAGGGTATTAGGAATTAGGAGTTAGGAATTAGGAGTTATGAGTTATGAGTTGGGGAGTAGTCATGATGTTTTTCTTTTTTTAGTGACTAGTGACTAGTGACTAGTGAATAGTCGTTAGACTTTAGACGTTAGTCGTTAGAGTGACTAGTGACTAGTGATTAGTGAATAGACGTTAGACTTTAGACGTGATTCGTTTTTTAGTAAACAATAAACTTGCAGGTGCTTTCGGGCACCTTTTTTTCTATTTTAAATTTTAAATGGGAGGAAACCTTGGATTCTATTGGAGATAATGGAATGGTAATTATTATTTATAATAGGCATAGTAGCATAATACTAAATGTGCGTATTGCAAACTCGCACTCGAAGAGTAATTCCTTACTTTGCTATATATTACCCTTGGAATTTGTAACCGATAACCTCAAACCGATCGTAAAAAAACAATAATATTTTTACTCAATCCTACTATTTAGTACGCCTTATGCTGACTCGATGCAGCGTTTTGCGTATTTGGGGTACGCACAAGGCGTACTGGAGGTACGTAAAAAACGTACCCTAGCCAGGGGCCACCCTCACCCCTGGGTACGCCTTATGCGTACCCAAAGTACGTAATTTGCGTACCCCATCGTACCCTTTTAGTAGGTGAGGTACGTAAAAAGCGTACCTGACCCTAGCTTTTTAGTGGGGTAGCGTACACGAAATGCTATACGCCACACCTTTACAGAATCCTTTGGTGGTTTTTGATGGGGATTGGCCTGTGTTTTTTGAATAGCACGAAGGATTTTCGTTAGAAGTCCTATCTGTAAGTACAACTCGTGAAGGATTTTAATAATCCTGTTTGCTTTACGGGTCTTAGCGTAGTTGAAGGAGACAGGAAAAATGCCCCGGTGGCGCGGATTGCACTCGAGGCTTAAGCCGAACAGACGAAGTAAATCCGTGCTGTCGGGGTTTTCTACTTGCGTAAGTTCGAAGCACTGATTCGCGCGAGGGATAGGAGCAAGGTGCCGTGCACCGCGGATAGCCCGACCCCGTTGTCTAGGTACGTGAAATAATGCAATCGATTGATCAACGGGGGCGCGCCAAAAATATAGGCTTTGGACTTTGGACTTTAGACGTTAGTCGTTGGACATTGGTCCCGAAATTTCGGGAGGAATTTAAAATATTGGAATTTTTTATAAAACAGGGCGCTATCATTTTATTCTCATTGCTACCCTCTTAATTTTCACCCTTGATCATTTAAAATTTAAAATTCAAAACAAAAAAAAGACCCCTTTCGGAGTCTTGTATTACATGCGTTTCATTTGTTCTTTCATCATGGTGATTTGCTCTTTCAACATGCCTTGTTTGTCGAGCTTTTTCACTTCGTTGATCAGGTTGGTCGCTTCTAGTTTTCGGCGACGGGATAAAGCGATTCCGGCCAGGTTCAATTTGGCAACGGCTAAATCCATATCCATATTTAATCCTAATTCGATGGCTTTTTTGAAAAACTTCTCTGCTTGGTTCAAGTTGGTTTGCGAAACCATTAAACCTTGTAGGTAGTTGTAATACCCTTGTTGTTTTTTAATTAAAGCGGTATCGGGGTTTTTGATTTTGCTCAACCATTGCTGTGCGCCTGGGAAATTTTGTTTACGCATTTGTAAAAAAGCCAACAAAATGTACTCGTTACGGAAATATAAGGCTAAAGGTAAAAGGGAGATGACGATAAGAAAAATCCCATTTCCGATATTATTTTCGGTAAATTGCCATACCGCTGCAGCGAAAATCAGAACGGTTAAAACGATTTTGATATTTCTGTGAAACATGATTGTAAAATTTAGGTTGCAAATGTACTAAAAGGAATTTAAAATATTTTTAAAAAAGCGCTTGCAAGAAATAAAAACCTTTGTATATTTGCACTCGGTTTAAAAAAGCCGTAATCATAGAATATTTATCAGGATTTAAAGATATCGAACAATGAGTAAAAGAACATTTCAACCATCGAAAAGAAAAAGAAGAAATAAACACGGGTTTATGGAAAGAATGGCTACTGCAAATGGTAGAAAAGTCCTTGCTCGTCGTCGTGCAAAAGGAAGACATAAATTGACTGTATCTTCTGAACCAAGACACAAAAAATAATGATATTCAGTATCATATATAAAGGCGTTACTTTTTGGAGTAGCGCCTTTTTTTTATACTGTTTATAACTATTGATAAGTTGGCAACCTCGATTTTTTTAAAAGTTTTGGAAACCGACTAATTTTGACACACACAACAATAAACAACTAAACCACAACACCACATGCCGAAAGATTCCTCTATCAAATCCGTTTTGATTATTGGTTCAGGTCCGATCATTATTGGTCAAGCCTGTGAATTTGACTACTCTGGGTCACAATCTGCCCGTTCGCTACGCGAAGAAGGGATTGAAGTTATTCTCATCAATTCGAATCCGGCAACCATCATGACGGATCCAGCCATGGCGGATCATGTCTATTTAAAACCGTTGACCACCAAATCCATTATTGAAATATTAAAAGCGCATCCCAACATTGATGCTGTGCTTCCCACTATGGGTGGACAAACCGCATTGAACCTGTGTTTGGAAGCGGAAGAGAAAGGGATTTGGAAGGATTTCAATGTGCGTTTGATCGGTGTGGATATCAATGCCATCAACGTTACTGAAGACCGTGATCAATTCAAGACTTTGTTAAGCGAAATCGGAATTCCGTATGCACCGGCAAAGACGGCCAATTCGTTTTTGAAAGGCAAAGAAATCGCGCAAGAGTTTGGTTTTCCTTTAGTAATTCGTCCTTCGTTTACGTTGGGTGGAACGGGTGCCGCTTTTGTACACCGCAAAGAAGATTTTGATGAGTTGTTAACCCGTGGTTTAGAAGCGTCTCCGATACACGAAGTCTTGATTGACAAAGCGCTATTGGGTTGGAAAGAATACGAATTGGAATTGTTACGCGACCAAAATGATAATGTCGTCATCATTTGTTCGATTGAAAATATGGATCCGATGGGGATTCACACGGGAGATTCGATTACCGTGGCCCCAGCGATGACGTTGTCGGATACGACCTATCAGAAAATGCGCGACATGGCCATT
The DNA here is from genome assembly GCA_039798185.1 of Bacteroidota bacterium. Taxonomy (GTDB): domain Bacteria; phylum Bacteroidota; class Bacteroidia; order Flavobacteriales; family Flavobacteriaceae; genus Flavobacterium. The sequence goes on along the minus strand of JBDKGM010000051.1, from coordinate 52,627 downwards.
CATATGATGCGTTCGATCGGAAATTTTGCAGGTGGATGTAATGTGCAATTTGCCGTTTCTCCCGATGAAAAAGAAGATATCGTCGCCATCGAAATCAACCCCCGTGTGTCGCGTTCGTCGGCCTTGGCTTCAAAAGCTACAGGATATCCAATCGCCAAGATTGCCAGTAAGTTGGCCTTGGGATATACCTTAGATGAATTACAAAATCAAATTACAAAATCCACATCGGCTTTGTTTGAGCCGACTTTGGATTATGTGATTGTGAAAATACCGCGTTGGAACTTTGATAAGTTTGAAGGAGCTGATCGCACGCTCGGACTTCAAATGAAATCGGTAGGTGAGGTGATGGGCATCGGACGTTCGTTCCAAGAAGCCTTACACAAAGCGACGCAATCCTTGGAAATTAAGCGCAATGGTTTAGGCGCTGATGGAAAAGGATATAAAAACTATGAGCAGATCATCGAAAAACTCACGTATGCGAGTTGGGACCGTGTTTTTGTCATTTACGACGCGATTCAAATGGGTATTCCTTTGAGCCGAATTCACGAGATTACCAAAATCGATATGTGGTTTTTGAAACAATACGAGGAGTTGTATTTCTTAGAAAAAGAAATTTCTAATTATCGTATTGATACTTTACCCAAAGAATTGTTGCTTGAAGCCAAACAAAAAGGCTACGGCGACCGTCAAATTGCCCACATGTTAGGCTGCTTGGAGAGTCAGGTGTACCGCTTACGCGAAGACCTGAACATCCGTCGGGTTTACAAATTGGTGGATACGTGTGCGGCCGAGTTTAAAGCGCAAACGCCGTATTATTATTCTACTTTTGAAGCGGAGATTGAAACGGCATCTGGGGAACGCTATGTTTCGAATGAAAGTGTCGTGACCGATCGTAAGAAAGTTGTGGTTTTGGGTTCGGGACCGAACCGTATTGGGCAGGGAATTGAGTTTGATTATTCCTGTGTGCATGGGGTTTTGGCGGCTAAAGAATGCGGTTATGAAACCATTATGATTAACTGTAACCCGGAGACGGTTTCGACCGACTTTGATACGGCGGATAAATTATATTTCGAACCCGTATTTTGGGAACATATCTATGATATCATTCAACACGAAAAACCGGAAGGGGTGATTGTACAGTTGGGTGGACAAACCGCGTTGAAGTTGGCTGAAAAGTTAAACCGTTACGGTATTAAAATCTTCGGCACCAGCTATGACGCCTTGGATTTGGCCGAAGACCGCGGTCGTTTCTCGGGCTTATTGAAAGAATTGAATATTCCGTATCCTAAATTTGGTGTAGCCGAAAATGCGGAACAAGCTTTGCAGTTGGCTGATCAATTGGAGTTCCCGTTGTTAGTGCGTCCTTCCTATGTATTGGGAGGCCAAGGGATGAAGATTGTGATCAACAAGCAAGAATTGGAAGAGCATGTGATTGAGATTTTGAAACATATTCCCAATAATAAATTGTTGTTGGATTACTACTTGGACGGTGCCATTGAAGCGGAAGCCGATGCGATTTGCGATGGTGAAAATGTGTACATCATCGGAATCATGGAGCATATCGAACCCTGCGGTATTCACTCGGGGGATAGTAATGCAACCTTGCCACCCTTTAATTTAGGTGAGTTTGTGATGCAACAAATTAAAGACCATACGAAAAACATTGCTTTGGCTTTACAGACGGTGGGTCTTATCAATATACAATTTGCTATTAAAGACGATATCGTATACATTATTGAAGCGAATCCACGAGCTTCACGAACTGTTCCATTCATTGCAAAAGCGTATGGCGAACCGTATGTGAATTATGCGACTAAAGTAATGTTGGGTGAGAAAAAAGTTACTGACTTCACCTTCAATCCGAAGTTGAACGGCTTTGCGATTAAGCAACCGGTATTCTCTTTTAATAAGTTCCCGAATGTGAATAAGGCGCTCGGTCCTGAAATGAAATCAACAGGGGAAAGTATTTTGTTTATTGAGGATTTAAAAGACGATCAATTTTACGATTTGTATTCCCGACGAAAAATGTATTTATCAAAATAAGACAAGGCCACTTTCGAGTGGCTTTTTTTATGCTTGAAATTATGTAGTTTTACCAAAAAAAAGCATGGCCTTTCGCACCCCTTTTAATTCCAAAGCCCGCACCGATGCCAATACAGGTTTGGGAACGAATGCCGCTAGTTACGGCGGACGGTTTTTTACGAAATCTGGGAATGCCAATATCCGGAAGTCGGGGATTCCTTTTTTGGATAGTATCAGTTGGTACCACACGATGTTGACCTTGCCACGGTGGAAGTTCTTTGTGATTATCTGCGGGTTTTATTTTTTGGTCAATTCCATTTTTGCATCGATATACTATGCTTTAGGGGTCGAACATTTGAATGGTGTTAATGCCACATCCAATTGGGATGCCTATGGACAGGCCTTCTTTTTTAGTGTGCAAACGTTTACTACGGTAGGCTACGGACATGTGAGTCCGAGTGGTTTTTTAACCAGTTTTATGGCAGCTGTAGAGGCTTTGTTTGGGCTGTTAAGTTTTGCTATTGCTACGGGTTTATTTTACGGGCGGTTCAGTCAGCCCAAGGCGCATATCTTATTTTCCCATAATGCGATTATTGCGCCGTATAAAAACGGTACGGCTTTGATGTTGCGGATGTGTCCGTCCAAGAATGCGAATTTAAGTGATGCAGAAGCGCGGGTGACTATGGGAATGCATGTGGAAGAAAATGGGCAAATGGTCAATAAGTTTTTTACTTTGGAATTGGAATTGGCGACGATTAATGCGTTGAATTTAAACTGGACCTTGGTGCATCCGATTACGGAAGACAGTCCGCTCTATCAATTTACAGCTACTGATTTTAAAAACACAGTGGGGGAACTTATAGTTTTTCTAAAGGTTTTTGATGATATGTATAGCAATACAGTGATTAAGCGCACTTCCTATACTTTTGATGAGATCGTTTATGGAGCCCGATTTATTCCGATGTTCACGCGGGATGTATCCCAACAAAAAACGATATTGCAGATTGACAAACTCAACGCTTTTGAAAAAGTAACTTTATAAAAAAAGCCCTGATATCTTCAGGGCTTTTTTATGGGTATTGTATTGTGTTTAGTTTTTTACAATTTTTTGTGTCACTGCATTTCCTTCAGCATCCATAACTTTCATCAAATACGTTCCTTCGTTTAAGGATTGAATGTTCACCGTTTCGTTTTCAATTTTAGTTGTTAAAACAACACGACCATTCATATCGTAAATTTCAGCACTTACCGCAGTGTATCCTTCTTTTGTTTTTACGTTAAGTACGTTTTTCGCAGGAATAGGGAAGATGCTAACTGAAGTGCTGTTGAAAGCAGTATTTGCCAATGTAGAACCTTCGGTAATGTCTAAACGTTGGTTGATTGCTGGATTGTTGATCGTATCTACAGTTCCTGAAGGCCAACGAATGATTACTTGTGTAATTGCAGTGTTTGTTCCAATACCAAAGTGAGCATTTAATGAACTCATGTATTTGAATCCTTCACCACTACGGATATCGCGAATTTGTTTTCCAAAAGCACCATAGATTTCAACACGAGCCCCGATACCATTACTGTTACTTTGTACACCGTTTAAACGAATTTTAATCCAGTTATTTCCATTTGGAACCGCATAACGAATAGTAGTACCACTTTGGATATCTAGGAAACCATCATTGTTCAAGTCACCCACAGCTCCTACAGTAATTCCTGTGTAAGGAACAGCGCTAAAAGTATTGTTACCTTGGTTGAACATGATTTTATTTCCACCACCTAATACATCCACTTTACCATCGTTATCAAAATCGTAAGCGATGTTATCAATGTTTGTAGAAGTATTCGTATCCCAACCTGATCCTGTAGTAATATTCGTAAACGCAGTTAACGAACCTGTGGTTTCAAAATTATTTCTGAAGAATTTGTGTAAACCAGCACTTGCAGTGATGATTACGTCCATATCACCGTCGTTATCAAAGTCAGCAATACCCGATGACCAAGTTTGGATCGGTGTAACATTCACACCTGCTGTAGCAGAAATGTTGGTGTAAGTTGTACCCCCATCATAACGGATTAATTGACATGGAGGTCCAGAACATTTAGAAATAAATACATCGGAATCACCATCGTTATCGAAATCAGTAAATAGCGTCGCATAGTTACCACCACCACTACTTAAGTTCATAGCGCCTGGCGTAATATTCGATTGATAGTAGGTTAAATTTCCATTACCATCATTTAAGTAGTATACATTTTCATTGATATCGTGGCATGAGAAGATATCCAAATTACCATCTTTATTCAAATCAGCAAAGTTGGTACGTTGACAGAAAATGTATTGTCCTGGTGTATATCCTACATACGAACTACCATTGTTTGCTGAAGTTAAGATTGATAATCCACTTCCGTTTCCTAATACAAGGTCGTTATAACCATCTTTGTTGTAATCTCCCGCTGCCATACTCCAATTAGGATAGAATGAAACGTTTGTAAATGGGTAATTTGCAATGTTAAAAGTACCTGGTGTAGTTGTTTGGTAATGTACTTTTAAATTACCAGTGCCCACTCCAACGATATCATCCAAACCATCATTGTTCATGTCTACGACACAGATGTTATAGCCACTATTAATGGTAGAAACTGTTTGAGTGGTGTACGTTACAGGAGTAACTGGTGGAACCACAATTGGATTTTCAATCAATTGAAATGTAAATCCAGCGCTGGTCCATTTGTTATCCCATGCAATGTAATAGGTAGTACCTGCATTCACGTTAAAGGTTGCCACTGTAGAATAGTCTGCACCACTGTCGTCATCGCCTGCATAGCAAGTAAGTGCTCCACAAGTTCCCGTATAAATATGAACACGTGTATCCACTCTTGGGTTATTTGCAGCAATGTCTGTAGTTAAAATTATGGTGTAGTTTTGAGTTGGCGTGTAGCTGTACCATTCTGCAGCACCATTGGTTCCCAAGGCGCCGTTGGCGGCACAGATTGTTGGTGGTAGCTCTGTACCATTTACTGCGGCCACTACTTGTGTTCCAGCAGATATTGCTACAGCAGTTCCACAGGTGTCTTGTGCCTGAGTAAAAGCCGCTGTAAGCATTGTTAGTAATAGTGTAATTTTTTTCATATTGGTTAAAAGTCAGGTTATTAAAAAAGTTCTTAGTTACAAGGTTGTAAGGAATTAATCCATTGTTCTATTAATTGAACACCTTCGGTATGGATGATGGAACGTCCATGCAAAGGCATCATATACGATTCGTTTTCCGTGTTGATGCGGTAATATAGCATCGAACGGTTCACATTTCCAGGTGCCACAATCTTACTTAATGCTGGAGGGAAATCTTGCATGTCAGCTGTGGGAACACAAACCCCCATATTGGTCGGGTTGTTATTGGATTCTGAAAAGGCAAAACGCATCGGGCGGTAATAGCAGTGTCCTAATTCGCTATGACAATGCGCGCAATTAATATCGAAATAGGAGCGCACTCTTTTCTCCAAAGGTTGCGAAGTATCATTATAGTTGATGGTGGTATTCTCGGCTGAGGGCAGTGCCACCGTATTTTCGAGTATACCTAATTCTTTCCATTTAGTGATTTGGTTTTTAGCACCTGAAGTATAGGTATAGTTGAAGTTCAAATTTTGGGGTTTGATACCAATTGGAACATTGGCATACAACCCAGTATCATTGTTTCTTAATTTATGACAAGTCACACATTGTGCTTCATTAGGGAATCGGTAGTTGGCTGTTTTTACCGTATTGTTTTCCATGAAACTGATTTGCATGTTGCTACCCGTCATGTTTAAAAAGGCTTCTGTTTGTTCGTTGTTCCAAATGTATTCTGCAAAAATCCAACCTTCGGCTTTACGAATCATAATCCGTGTTTCCATAACCCTACGTGAGTTACTGGGTAGCACTTCGTCGTAATAAAATGTTTTGATAATAGCTGCGCCAACTGGAAGTTCTAAGATTTTTCCATCGCCATTGTAGGTGGCTTTTGTTCCTTCAGGTAGCCACACAAAACGTTTTTTGTGGGCATAATCTGTGAAAAGAGCACTCGCAGGTTCGTAAGGAATTACGTTTAACTCGGGTACCATATCCACCATAGGGGCTTTAAAAAAATGGTAATCCGATAATTTGGCATAAGGTACTTGAGTGAGATCGACAGTTACCGGACTCACTTCTACATAATCGGGTTCGTCATTGGAGGAACAAGAGTAAATAAATAGCGAGAAAACGGCTGCTAGCAACCCAATTAAGTAATATTTTTTCATGATTAATGTTTCTACTTCAAAAATAGAAAAAAAAATCTATTTACCTAATTGTATTGTAGTTATCTGAGAATTTTTAGTTTCTTAATTAGAATTTGAAAAAAGTAAACTTAATTCATTTCGACTTTCACATTATAATTTTCAAGGTTTTTCAGGGCTTCGGCTGCTCTATAATCAAATTCTACTTCATGTCGATTTCTCGTTTTTCGAGCTTCAATTTGTTGGATGCAATTATAAAACCTACGAATGTCATCCCAGTTGCTCAATGTCAGTCCGGGAACTTCTGTATTTTTTCCGTTTTCATCCTTGGCAACCATGGTAAAGTAACTCGAATTGCAGTGTTTGGATTTTCCGGTTTGAATGTTTTCGGATTCGACGCGAATCCCCACAATCATTGAGCTCCGACCCACATAATTTACACTCGCTTTCATGATTACGAGTTCGCCCACTTCTATTGGATTTAAAAAATCAACGGTGTCTACCGAAGCGGTCACACAGTAATTTCCTGAGAATTTTGAGGCGCAAGCAAACGCAATTTGGTCCATCAACGAGAGAATATATCCTCCGTGAATTTTTCCACTAAAATTGGAATGCGAGGGTAACATCAATTGGGAAATCGAAATACGTGACGATTTTACCGATTTAAAGATTTTCTTCATGGGATTGATTTTCTAAACGTTCATTTCCTTCGATTCCAGCTCGTGATAATAAGGCCTCTGGCAGTGCTTTCTTTGCTTTTGCTCCCATTTTTTTCAATCGTTCCACGCTGCTCACCAAGTTTCCTTTGCCATCAATCAATTTGTTCATCGCGCCTTGATACTCGGATTTCGCTTCGTCCATTTTCTTGCCAATTTTAATTAAATCCGCTACAAAACCTTCAAATTTATCATACAGCGCACCTGCTTGACGTGCAATTTCCAAAGCATTTTCTTGCTGTTTTTGATTGGTCCACATGCTGTTGATGGTTTTCAACGTAGCCAGTAAAGTGGTGGGTGTGACAATCACAATGTTTTTTTCAAATGCCTTGTTGTATAAGGTAGTATCTTCGTTTAAAGCTACTGCAAATGCCGCTTCAATTGGGATGAACAACAGCACAAAATCAGGGCTTTCCATTTGATACAAATCGAAATAATTTTTGGCACTCAATTGTTCAACATGGCGATTAATTGAAATGATATGATCGCGCAAATGCTGCTTTTTTAACTCTTCTTTTTCCTCATTAATGTAACGTTCATAAGCGGTTAAAGTCACTTTTGAATCTACTATCATTTTTTTGCCATCGGGTAGGGCAATCACCACATCGGGTTGTAAACGCTGACCTTCTTCGGTGGTGAAACTTTGTTGGACAAAATATTCCCGGTCTTTTTCTAATCCCGATTTTTCCAAAACCCGTTCCAAGACCAATTCACCCCAGTTTCCTTGCATTTTACTGTCGCCTTTTAATGCCTTGGTCAGGTTCACCGTTTCTTTAGACATTTGTTCGTTCATTTCGCGCAAACCAAGAATTTGCTGGCGTAAGGCGGCGTGGTAGTCAATACTTTCTTTGTGGGTATCTTCTACTTTTTTCTCAAACAATTGAATTTTATCTTGCAAAGGAGTCAAGATGTTTTTCAAATTCTCTTTGTTTTGCTCCGTGAATTTGGTTGTTTTTTCTTCTAAAATTTTATTGGCTAATACTTCAAATTCTTTGGCAAACTTCTCTTGCAATTGTTCTACTTCCAAGCGGTATTCTTTATTTCGCTCCAAGAGATTATCAAAATCAACTTCCTTTTTAGTGAGTTGCATCGCTACCGCTTCTCGTTCGTTTCGGAATTGTTCTTTTTCAGAAAGTGCAGTTTTAACTTGGTGTTGCAGCTGTTCGCATTGTAAATTCAGTTGACGAATTTGTTCGTCTTTTTGTGCTAATGTTGCAGCAGATTGGTTACCGGAGAATAATTTTCCAATGAAAAAACCAAGCACCAAGAATACGGCTGATAGAAGAATAGGTAGTGTCATTTTTTTAATTTTAGTGTATAAAAATACAAAACAAAAGCATCATCCCAATAGTTGTTTTTAAATTCATAACTGTATTTTTGAATCGAAATTTAAACCGATGATTCACAGGCATTTTCTTCTACACAAACCCCACGGTTTTTTGAGTCAATTTATATATGAAAAAAAACGTCCGAAGAAGTTGTTGGGCGAATTATTCCCTTTTCCTGAAGGAACCATGGCTATAGGTCGTTTGGATGAAGATTCTGAAGGCTTACTGCTATTGACTACAGACGGCATGATGAGTGAGTTGGTGCGGAGCAAAACAGTGGAAAAAGAATATTACGCACAGGTAGACGGTCGTATTACGGAGGAAGCCATTGCCTTGTTAGAAAAAGGTGTTGAAATTGGATTTAAAGGAATTCGGTATACCACAAAACCCTGTCAAGCCCGAATAATTGACACTTTACCCGAATGTATTGGTGAAGGGCGACGGATTCGCGATGAACGGCATGGGCCAACAAGTTGGGTGGCACTCACCTTAACCGAAGGGAAATTTCGTCAAGTGCGTAAAATGACCGCTGCGGTTGGATTTCCAACTTTGCGACTTGTACGCGTTCGCGTGGGTGAATTTACATTGGAATTAAAGGCAGGTGAAGTACGTGAAGTCAGTGCTTTTTTATAAATAACCCAATAAAAAAAATCCTCTTTTTGCTATGGCACATTTTTTGAGTTTGGATTTTAAGAATTAAGAATTATTTTTACCAAAATTTTAATCATTATGAAAAAAATTACCACTGTATTAATGGTATTGATGGCAACGCTGACTTTTGCACAAGGAAGTCCCGTGGGTCACTTAACCATTTTTTCCGAAGATGGCGATAAGTTTTATGTTATCCTGAATGGGGAACAACAAAATGATATCCCACAAACCAACATTCGAATTGAAGACCTGAATCAGCCGTATTACAATGCGCGTATCCAATTTGAAGACAAATCTTTGATGGATATTACCACCAATAATATGATGATTGCTGATATTGATGGTATCATGTCGGATGTAACTTATAAAATCAAGCGAGACAAAAACAAAAAAGGGAAAATGAAGATGAATTTCTTTTCCTCTATTCCTGTTCGTCCTGATTTTGTACCGCCTTCAAATGTGTATGTGATGCATTACGGTCAGCCACGTCCGGCGCCTGTTCAGACACAAACGGTAGTGGTACAACAACAAGCTCCTCAAACCGTTGTTGTGCAACAAACGCCACCTGTTCGCGGCGGTTCAGTTACCCAAACCACCACAACGACCACTACTTCTGGTGGTGATAATATCAATGCAAACATCAATGTTGGCGGAATCAATATGGGGTTCTCTATCAACGATAATATGGGTGGTGGAAGTGTAACACAAACGACAACCACCACAACTTCATCATCTTCGAGTCATGGAAACCACAATGGAGGTGAATTTCAAAATCCACGTCCTGTTGTAACAACGCCAACACCTGTAGGCTGTCCAGGCAGAAGCTGTATGCGTCCAGCGGATTACAATGCGGCCTTGGCTACTTTGAAAAAACAAGCTTTTGAAGATTCACGTTTGAAAACAGCCAAGCAAATTGTAGCGGTAAACTGTTTAAATGTGGATCAAGTGATCGAAATTGCAAATTTGTTCTCCTTTGAAGACAACAAATTAGAGTTTGCCAAATACGCGTATGATTTTTGTATCGAACCCCGCAATTACTTTAAAGTAAACGGTATTTTCAGTTTCAGTTCCAATGCGGATGAATTGTCTGAATACGTTCAAAGTCGTCAATAATTGAATTGACTGTTATAAAGATTAAAAAAGCTGTTCTTCGGAGCAGCTTTTTTTATGCAATAATAAACCGTCCGGTTGTCGGGTCAAAATGAATGTTTTCGTCTTGAAAAAGGGTGGTGAAAATGCCCGAACTAATGTGATTACACGGTTGATCCAAAACGATTTGATCGGTAGTCATGACGATCATTTCATCCGAGAGTTGGATGGCTAAGTCAATATCATGGGTAGAAAATAGAATGCATTTATGGGTTTCTTTGGCTAACTTTTTAAGTAAGCGAAACACACTGACTTTATGCACTAAATCTAAATGTGTGGTCGGTTCATCCAACACCATCCAAGGAGTGTTTTGGGCTAACGCTCGAGCAATTAATACCCGTTGTAGTTGGCCATCACTGATTTCAAAGTGTTTTTTATGTTGAAAAGCAGACACTTCGGTAAGTTCGATCGCTCGGGAAATATGGTTTTTATCGTCTTCGGTAAGTTGCCCTAGCCAATTGGTATAGGGTTGGCGTCCCAATGCAATTAACTCATAGACCGTTAAATTACTCATTGGGATTTTTTCGGTCAGCACCAAAGCCAATTGTTGCGCTCGTTGTTCGGGTTGTAGTTGCGCAATGGGCTGATTTTGAATAAAAACTTCTCCTTCTAAAGCAGGTTGGAGTCCGCAAAGAGTTCGTAATAATGTTGATTTTCCTACGCCGTTAGGGCCCACTAAACTGATTAACTTTCCTGCTTCCAGTGTGATATTGAGTCCGGAAGCCAACGTCAAAATATTTTTCTTGGAGGCATAGCCAATGGCCAATTGGGAAGTAGTTACGACTTTGTTTTCCATTACAAAATACTTTTTTTCCGAACCATTAACCAAATGACAATAGGCGCTCCTAAAATAGAAGTAATGGCATTGATGGGTAAGGTGAAATTAAAACCGGGGAGTTGCGAAACCGTATCACAACTTAGCATGATTCCGGCGCCTAACAATAAAGTGGCACCAAATAATGTAGTGTGTTTATTGGTCTGAAATAGCAATTTTGCTACATGTGGAACCGCCAATCCGATAAACGCGATGGGACCTGCAAATGCCGTGATACTTCCAGATAGAATACAAGTGGCAGCAATAATGATTAATCGCGAACGGTAAATCGGGATGCCCATACTGGATGCATAATTTTCTCCCAATAATAATCCGTCAAGCGCTTTGAGCACCGATAGGCTTAACAGTAAACCAATAACTAAACAAATTCCTAGTATTCCGATACTGCCCATCGAAAGATTTCCGATGTTTCCCATACTCCAAAAGGTGAAGCGTTGCAACTGTTCGGCCGAACTGAAATAACTCAACACGGAAACAATGGCCGATGTGAAACTCCCAAACATGAGTCCGACAATCAATAAACCCGCCGTATCTCTTAGTTTTCGCGATACGATGAGTACCAACACTAAAACCCCAAAACTTCCCAAGCATGAAGCGGTGACTATGCCGTAGGGAGATAGAAAAATAGTGCGTAATGTTTCGGGTAGAAAAGCAGCTCCCATGATAACAAAAGCGACTCCTAGACTGGAACCCGAACTGAGTCCAAGCACATACGGGCCTGCCAGCGGATTGCGAAACAAGGTTTGCATGAGTAAGCCACAAGTGGAGAGTCCCATTCCTACGATACAGGCAGTTATTGCTTTTGGCAATCGGAAATGGATAATAATGTATTCCCAGGTTGATTTTTCTGCGGTGCTGCCGGTCAAACTTTTGAGCACTTCTTTCACAGGAATAGCGACTTGACCCAAGGTAAGATTGGCGAGTAAGGCCAACAGGAAAAAAAGTCCGAGGCCGAGAAACAAGCTGCGATGTCTTTGCGGTGTGGTCACTATTCGAGTTTTACAAAAAAGTAAAGTTGGTACGAAGGTAATAATTCTGGATGGAGTATTTTGACCAAATCTTTAATCACTAAATCGGGACGGTTGGGCGCCAATTCGTAATAAAGGCTTCCTCCTGTTTTTCCTTTTTTCCGGTTAAAGGTATAGACTTGCTTGGTTTGAAACGCTTTAAATTGGTTGTAATGCGGATTCGCTGTCTGCATATCGGACAAGGAGTTGAATTGCCCAGAGGTGATCCAAAGTTCGGCTTGATGCCCTTTTTCAAATACTGTTTCAAAGGATAAGGCTAGACTTCCAGTTCCTTTTGTGTCCTTCCAAAGGTAATTGCCGTGGGCTTCCTTTATAAGTAAACTTCCCCAGCTATCGCCTTTGGGGAGGTACCATTTGCCTTCAAAAATGTCGCCCGCTAATACGGTCGTTTGTTTTTGTGCTCGGGTGGCAATGGTTTTGGTTTTATGGTAGTCTTTTTCAATTTTGTTAAATATTTCTTCGGCTTTGGCTTGTTGGTCATACAAAGCGCCAAAGAATTTTATCCATTCGGCGCGGCCTAGCGGCGTTTGTTCGTTCCAATCCCCGTTGAGAATCACTTTCAAACCACTTTTTTGTAAGTTGTCTAAAGTTGGGTTATTATTATCTATACCGTAGCCTACAATCACATCGGGTTGGAGTTCGAGCAGCACTTCCATATTTAAGGTTTGGTTGGACCCCAATTCTTTGATTTTATTTTGTTCGATGCGTTGGCGGACTTTATCTGAGGAGATGTAATCCAGGTTGGGGAAACCAACTAAGGTATTGACTTTACCCAACATTTCAAGGGACGGAATATGTGTGGTTGAGGTCGCCACCATTTTTTTTATCGGGATAGTAATAGCGGTATAGGATTGCAATGAATCGGGTAGGGTAACCCCTTTTTTATGCAAAACATACTGGTATTCTTTTTTTGCTTCGGGCCAGGGATGGCGCACTGTTACTATAGAGTATTGCCCGTAATTTTCAATTGAAAATCCGGTGGCGTATTTTACGGTATTGGAGGGTTTAGTTGCACTTGCATCGATGGGTTCCTGTTTACATTGCATTCCCAATGTAGCGAGTAGTAGTGCAAGGACCAAGGTTAATTTTCGGAGCATACTTTTTTTTGCAAAAGTAGGGATTTACTTTTAGAGTGATTAGTTACTAATGACTGGTGATTAGTCTTTAGTCTTTAGTCGTTGGACATTAGACATTAGAATGGTAACTGACTACTGCTTACTGTTCACTGTATACTGTTTTCTGTTCACTGTATACTGAAGTTATAAATTATGAATTATGAATTGGGGGTTGGGTTTTGATTATTGAAAATAAAAATTACCTTTGCGGGCGTATTTCGGTTGGGTAAGCACGTCTGTGTTTATTCATTAAAAGGGAATCAAGTACATAATAATTCTAAATTCTAAATTCTGAATTCTAAATTTTATCAAGCTTGAGCTGTACCCGCAACTGTATGCTACCAAGCTTGTCATCGCTACGATGCCATTGTTCGAAAGAATGAGAAGGCGGATGACAAGACGCAAGCCAGGAGACCTGCCGTGATATACTGAGTATCAAACTTTCGGGATAAAAGTTTGGGTATGGGTAATTCTATACTTTTTTCCCAGTAGTAGTAATTTTTAGGGAACAAAAATGAACAACAAATGGTGGGGTATTGGTGCCGTATGGGCGCTGGTATCAACGTTGGCGTATGGTCAACAAAAAGAGACTTCCAATGGAATTCAATTGGATGAAGTCGTGATTTCGGACACGAAATTTGCACAAAGCAAGGAGAAATCCGGAAAAGTCATTACCAAAATTTCACAAGACGATTTAAAGAAACGCAGTGGTCAAACCTTAGCTCAAGTTTTGAATAGCGTGGCCGGTGTGGAAATCAACGGGAGTCAGAGTGCCAATGGTAAAAATTTAGGCTACTACGTTCGTGGTGGTCGCAATCAGCAAGTTTTAATTGTGATTGATGGGAATCCAGTGACGGATCCATCGGGAATTAGCTTCGAATTTGATTTGCGTTTGATTCCTGTAGATCAGATTGAATCGATAGAAGTGATGAAAGGTGCTGCAAGTACGTTATACGGAACTGGTGCGGCTACAGCAGTGATTAATATTACCACGAAACGTGCGGGTAAAAATGTATTACAAGGAAATGGTTATGTGAACTTAGGATCAAATAACACGGCACAACAGACTAAAATTAACGGTCAGGAATTTAATCAAGGTTTTTCGGCCAATGGTTCGGCAGGTCAGGTTACGTATGCAGCTGCTGTCAACAGTACGGAATCCAAAAACATGTCGCAACTCGCGGCTCCTGCTGGACAAACGTATGAAGCGGACCGATTTTCACGATTGAATGTTTCAGGGAAATTCGGTTGGAAAGCTTCATCGAAATTGCGTTTTGACGTGTTTGGGAGTCAGGATAAAATCCACAACGATTACGATCAAGCTTTTGATAACACAGGCACGGGTGATACACCGTTGAATACGACGACTTCTAAACAAGAGCGATTTGGATTTTCTCCCACGTATACGTACGCGAAGGGCGAATTTAAAATTAACTCAGCGTATACAAAAATTAGTCGAAATTATGACGAGTTCAATTCTTGGATGAACCAAATCGATCGTTCGAGTTATGTAGGTCGTTCGGTGGTTGTAGATGCTTTTAATAAGTACACTGTGCGTAAAGATTTGTTTGTAATCGCGGGTGTAAATTACCAGTTTCACGACATGAATTCGGAAACTCCGTATGGATCAATTGCAAAAGACACCACGAAATTTAATATGGTTGACCCGTATGTGACGGCGGTTTGGAATTCCAACTTCGGACTCAATGTAAATGCGGGAGCACGGATGAATCATCACAGTGCGTATGGCAATCATTTTGTTTATAATGTGAATCCGTCGTATCATTTTAAAACCCTTCCGTTGAAATTGCTTTCATCAGTAAGTACGGCGTATGTTACCCCAAGTTTGTACCAATTGTATTCACAGTATGGCAATCGAACGTTGAAGCCGGAGTCGAATTTTACAGGAGAAGCGGGGTTTGAGGTAACGGTATTCCGTAAAAAAATAGTTTTTACTGCAGTTGGATTTTACCGCGAGCAAACGGATAGTTTCGGATTTTATACAAACCCAAGTACGTTTCAGTCCAATTATATCAATATTGACGGGTTGAATAAGGCCAAAGGAGTAGAAACTACTTTGGATTATAAGGTAAATAAAGTGATTCGATTGACTGCCAACTACACCTTTACCCAAGTGGATGAAGCGTTAAATCGATTGATTCCAAAGCACAAAGCTAATGTAGGTATTGATATCCAGCCGGCAAGTCGTTGGTTTGTTAATGCGAATTACCAATATACAGATGGACGTCGTGATCTGTTTTTTGACGGCGCTACCTTTGCGACTGTGCCTGTTCAATTGGGTTCCTACGCTCTTTTGAATGGATTAGTGAAATATGAATTATTGAAAAATCAGTTGACTCTTTTTGCCTCAGCAACGAATATTTTGAATGAAGATTTTACAGAGAATGTGGGCTATTCCACCCGCGGACGTAACTTCCGCCTAGGATTGAACCTGTCTTTGTAATACTAATTACTTTTCATGTTTGTAATTGCTCTTCGTTGATTTTCAGCGGAGAGCAATTTTTTTTGAAAAAAAAATAACGTCCTTTGTAACAAATAAAATTACCGTTCGTCTCTCTTTTATAAACCCGGTTCAACCATGCACCAACACGAATTTGTACAACTCATCACGCCGTTTAAGGATAAGGTTTTTCGCTTAGCGAAACGGTTGTTGGTAAGTACAGAGGAAGCTGAAGATGCGACCCAAGAAGTGATGGTGAAATTATGGTCAAAAAATGAATCGTTGGCTGAATTAAATAGTGTGGAAGCCATGGCGATGACGATGACTCGGAACTATTGTTTGGACCAATTAAAGTCAAAACGTGCGGGAAATTTGAGTATTGTTCATAGCAATTATCAAGACCGTCAGGCGGGTTTACAACAGCAAGTGGAAGATGGCGACCAATTGCGTTGGGTAGAAAAAATCATCAATGATTTACCCGAGCAACAACGTTTAATCGTCCAAATGCGGGAAGTTGAAGAATATGAGTTTGAAGAGATCGCGAATGTTTTAGGAATGAATGAAACAGCAGTTCGAGTCGCTTTGTCCAGAGCTCGAAAAGTAATAAGAGAAAAAATGATGCAAATTGATCACTATGGAATGGGATAAAAACATAGACGTATTAGTAGAAAAGTATTTTGAAGGGGAAACGAGTTTAGCCGAAGAAAAGCAGCTTAAACACTATTTTGCTTCTCATGAGGTGGCTCCACATTTGGAACAGTACCGTGCTATTTTTGGTTATTTTACTCAACAACAGAGCGATACGTTTGAAAAAGAGTTGGTTCTGACTCCACAAAAAACCTATCCTTATCGTTGGTTCGTTGCAGCGAGTATTGCCCTTCTTCTTGGTGGCGGATTTTGGTTTACCCAACAAAAAGCAACACAAAATACAGTAGTTCAATCGGAATTAGGGACTTATGACTCTCCTGAAAAGGCTTTCGAAGAAACCCAAAAAGCATTGGCTATGGTGTCGGGACATTTAAATACCGGTATCGAAAGTATGGGCTATTTAAATGAATATGAAAATTCTAAAAATCAAGTATTTAAACAATAATTATCATCAAAAAACGAATCGTATTATGAAAACAATTATTCAAACTTCAGTAAAGCGTCTCTCTAGAGGGATGACCGTTTTAGCCTTGTTATTGGCAGTGAATTTTGCTTCTGCACAGGCTGTATTTGACAAATTTGACAACCAAGAAGACATTCGTGCCGTCATCGTGAACAAAAAGATGTTTTCCATGATGGGGAAAATGGAAGTTAAAGACAAAGAGGGTCAACAGTTTTTGGCGTTGATTAAAAAATTAGAAAATTTAAAAGTATTCATTACTTCAAATGATAAGCGTTCTACAGAAATGAAGAATGAAGCCTTGAAGTATGTGAAAACAGCTGGATTGGATGAGTTGATGCGTGTTACAGAAAAAGGAAAATCGGTCCGAATTTATGTTCGTTCCGGTGCAACCGAGTCGCAAGTAAAAGAGCTTTTAATGTTTATTGAAGGTACAGGTAAAGAAGAGTCTGTATTGATGTCTTTGACAGGGAATTTTGACTTGGACGAGTTATCTGCTTTGACAGAGAAAATGAATTTGCCAGGAGGTGAAGTATTGAAAAAAGCAGGTAAAAAATAAAAATGGATTCCTATGAAAATTATCTATGCCCTAACGTTTTTATTGAGCTTGTTGCTATTCAGTTGTCAATCTGAACCAAGCATGCAGCAATACTTTGTAAACAGCCAACAAAAGAAAGGATTTAGTGTTTTTGATGTGCCTTCGAGTATCATCAATACCGATAAAGCGACTTTAACACCGGAGCAAAAAAGGGTGTTGGGGACATTTAAAAAATTGAATGTATTGTTCTACAAAGCCGATCCGAAGAATCCAAAAGCAATGGATGTTCAGCGTAAGCAAGTGCAAGCTATACTTAAAGATACGACCCATTACCAACAGTTGATGAAATTTGGGTCGGGTAAAGAAGGCGGTTCCATCAGTTTTGTGGGTTCGGAAGAGGATGTGGATGAAATAATATTGTACGGTAGTAAGAGCGACGGTGGATTAGCAGTCATACGTATTTTGGGCGATCATATGAATCCAGCCGATGCCATGACATTCTTATCGGTCTTACAAAGTTCGGATGTAAATATGCAACAATTAGAACCTTTAAAAGGAATATTGAAACCGTAATTTTAGTGAACTTAAAAATAAAAAATCCCGATGTATGCATCGGGATTTTTTTATGATTTAAAATATTTCCAGGGAACTACTAACATTCCAAAACATTCTCCGTGTTCTTTTCCAATATGTTTGTGGTGCATTTTGTGTGCACGTCGTACCGCTTTAGCATATCGGTTATTGGCATTTCGAAATAACTTAAAACGTTGATGAATGAAAATATCATGCACTAAAAAGTACGTTAGACCGTATGCAAAAATCCCAAGGCCTATGGCTAATCCTATGGAAAGGATATCGTTCTGCCAAAGTAAAAAGAAAATAATACTCACTACAGCATAAAAGATAAAGAAAGCATCATTGCGTTCAAACCAAGAATCGTGGTCTTTTTTATGATGATCAGCATGCAAAGACCATAAAAATCCATGCATCACATATTTATGTGTGAACCACGCCATGAATTCCATCATGAAAAAGGTGAGCAAAAAAACCAAAAAGTGAATCCACATAGTTATAATATATTAAGTCGGTAAGTTACATAACAACGCGCCAATAATCCAATTTTTTCATAATCGGGAACGCGAATACGGGTGTTTCGAATTTCCATCGAAGGCGTACGTTTTAGTTTTGATAATAATTTTTTGTAATAAATATAAGCAGTATACACGCCAAATTTTGCCTCCAAGGGTAATTGGATAATTCCTTCATAGGCGGCTTCAAAATCTGCTTCAATATCTTTAATGATCTCAGCTTTGGAAGCTTCATCCAAGCGGGTCAAATCGGTATTTGGGAAATAGGTTCGACTTAAATCTTCAAAATCGGCTTTTAAATCCCGTAAGAAATTGACTTTCTGAAAGGCCGAACCCAAACGCATCGCCGCGTCTTTGAGTTCGTTATATCGTTTTTCATCTCCATTGACAAAAACCATCAAACACATTAGGCCTACAACGTCGGCAGAACCATAAATATATTCTTGGTATTCTGCGTACGAGGCATAATTGCTTTTGTACAAATCCATTTTCATACTCTTCATAAAAGCAGCAATCAAATGATTTGGAATGTTATATTTATGAACTGTATATTGGAATGAATTGAGAATGGGATTAAGACTAATCCGATCCGTAAGCGCTTGTTCCAAATCTTTTTCGAAACGATCAAACAAAGTTTTTTTATCGTAATCATGGAATGTATCGACAATCTCATCCGCAAAACGAACAAAGCCATAGATGTTGTAAATGTCTTGTCGAATGGATGGCGCAAGCATTTTAACAGCAGTTGAAAATGAAGTGCTATATGCTTTTGTTGTGGTACGGCTACATTCGTAGGAAACTTGATCAAATAAGGATTTCATATGGAGTGAGCGTTTAGTGTTGTTTTTCAATTAATTCAGCAACTAGTTTACCTGAAATAAGTGAAGGTGGTACTCCGGGTCCGGGAACTGTTAATTGCCCCGTGAAATAGAGATGTTTCACTTTTTTACTTTTCAGTTTGGGTCGTAAAAATGCCGTTTGGAATAAGGTATTCGCCATTCCATACGCATTACCTTTATAAGAATTGTATTCTTTTATAAAATCATTCACACAAAAGGATTCTTTAAAAAGAATATGTTGACGCACGGATTGTTGGGTCAATGCTTCCAATCGGGTGATAATTTTTTCAAAATAGGTTTCGCGCAATACTTCTGTATCTTCCAAGCCGGGAGCTAACGGAATCAAAAATATTGCGGCTTCTTTTCCTTCTGGCGCTGAATTTTCATCCGTTTTAGAAGGAAAACTCGCATAGAACAAAGGGTCTTTTGGCCATTGCGGGTTGTCGTAAATAGCTTCAGCATGGGTGTCAAAATCGACATCAAAGAACAAACTATGGTGTTCGACGTTGATTAGTTTTTTATTTAAACCAACATAAAAAAGTAGTGAAGAAGGCGCAAAGGTCCGCTTCTCCCAATAACTTTCAGAATATGCCCGGTAATTAGGTTCGAGTAGTTGTTCCGAGTGGTGGTAATCCGCCCCCGAAAGCACTACATCGGCCTTTTTATAACTGCCATTAATCCAGATTCCTGTAGCTGTATTTTGAAAAACTTCAATTTTTTCTACAGTCGCATTGGTTTGTATAGTAACGCCTAATTCGAGTGCTAATTGTTCCATCCCTAAAATTACGGAATACATTCCATTTTTTGGATGCCAAGTCCCTAAGCCGAAATCAGCGAAGTTCATAAAGCTATAAAACGAAGGTGTATCTGATGGTTTTGCGCCGAGAAAGAGTACAGGAAATTCAAGAATTGAAATTAATTTAGGATTCTTGAACTGTTTTCGGATATCTTTTGAAATGTTGCTAAAAAACTGACCCACTCGAGTAGCCGTTTGTAAAGTTACAAGTTCGAGTGGTGAGACACCAGGACGATACACCAAATCTTTGATGGCAATGACATAATTGTCTTGTGCCGTTTTCATGAACTGCTTCAAACGCAAACCTGAACCTTTTTCTATGGACTCAAAAGTAGCTGCAATAGCCTCCATGTTATCGCTTATTGTGATGAAATCTTGGACTCCAAAATAAACTTGATAGGCTGGATTTAGTTTGATTAATGCATAATAATCGGATGGTTTTTTACCAAAATCACCGAAAAAACGTTCAAATACATCCGGCATCCAATACCAAGTTGGTCCGATGTCGAATGTAAAACCATCCCGTTTTAATTGGCGCGCACGTCCGCCAATTGTACTATTTTTTTCATAAATAGTAACCTTGTTACCTGCCTTCGCCAAGTAGCACGCAGCGGCTAATGACGAAAATCCGGCTCCTAATATTGCAATTTCTTTCTTCATATTGTTTAACAAATATAATAAAAAGTTAAACAATATAACTTCTTTAAGAAAAATTTACAACTGTCCGAGTAGGTCGGTAATCGATTGGAAAATTTTAGTAGAATTGTTTAAATTTTGATTTGAAATATTTTCTGTCATTCGACCAATAAGCCACAATTCATTGTTTTCGTTTGCGGTTGCTTCTTGAAGTTCTTTTACATAATTATTGACTTCATCGGCTGTGGGTTCAACAGTAATGTATCCGATAAAAGTGATGTTGGAAAAATATTTTTTCACATCGGATAAATTATCAACCGGTACACTTTCTCCTAGATATACAGTGTTGTAGCCACGATAATTGAGTTCGTAATTCAGATACATCAATCCTAATTCGTGGATTTCGTTTAAAGGTAGGAATAAAACAAACGTCTTATCATCATGAAGTGCAGGTTTTTTTATTACTTCTTCGGTATTTATCAATAATTTAAGTTTGATAAGGTAACTGATGAAGTGTTCATGTGCAGGTGTGATGGTGTCTGACTGCCACAGTTCTCCCAATTCTTGCATCAGTGGAATAAAAACCTCAAAGAATACTTCGTTGAAGCTTTTTTCAGACAAGAGTTCGTCATACGTTTCAAAAAATAACTTTTGATCAAAGTTCATCATGGCTAATTTAAAAGCACTTATGGCATGATGTTTGGCGCTTTTTTGAGAAATGATACCTCTAACTTTTGCTTTGATTTCCTCGTCGGATAAGGTGGATATTTTTGAAATTTTATATCCGTAATCATGAAGCAAGGTTATATTTAAGAGCTTTTGCAATGCCTTAATGTCATAAAAACGAATGTTTGTATCGGTACGCATGGGTTCAAAAACATTGTATCGTTTTTCCCAAATTCGAATAGTATGGGCTTTAATTCCCGATAAATTCTCTAAGTCTTTGATACTAAAAGTATTTTTGACATTATTCATTGCACTTCTTTTTTTGTTTAACAAATGTACACAAATAATTAAACAAAAAATAAAATTTGATTTTTTTTTCAATTTTCACCCATTTAAATGTATCTCAGGGTGATTTTATGTTTTTAAATGGAGGAAAATGAGCATAATATTATAAATAATTATGGATTCTGCTTCGCAGTTCCCACAAAGCTCCGCTTTGAAAATAAAATTCCCTAAAGCGAATTTGAAAATAAATTTTAATTTCAGGAGACAATTGAAGCTAGGTCACTCGGGATTCTGCTTCGCAGTTCCCACAAAGCTCCGCTTTGAAAATAAAATTCCCTAAAACAAATTTGAAAATAAATTTTCATTCGTTTTAGGGAATTTTATTTATTCGTGACCACGATGGGATTCGAACCCATACGCCTTGCAGCACCACCCCCTCAAGATGGCGAGTCTACCAATTTCTCCACGTGGCCTAAACAAAAAAAGTCATCCGCAAGCGAACAACTTTTGTTTGTGACCCGACTGGGGCTCGAACCCAGGACCCCAACATTAAAAGTGTTGTGCTCTACCAACTGAGCTATCGAGTCAGTGCATTCTGTTTTGTATTGACTAAGGTCATTGTGACCCGACTGGGGCTCGAACCCAGGACCCCAACATTAAAAGTGTTGTGCTCTACCAACTGAGCTATCGAGTCAATAACATTTCTTGAATGCGGGTGCAAATATAAGGCGATAAAATTAATTTTTCAAAGCAATTTTATTTTAAATTTACCTTTTTTTAAAAATCATTCTTAACGCCTTAATTCCTAAGGTTTTACTTTATGCAAAAAGTTGTTTTGACGGGGTATATGGGGGCTGGGAAGTCGGTTGTAGCCGAACAGTTAGCCCAAAAAATACAATGTAAATGGATTGATCTCGATCATGAAATCGAAAAAAGTGAAGGGGTTACCCTAGCAAAACTATTTGAAACTAAGGGCGAATTGTATTTTCGAAAGCGTGAACACGAACTTTTTATTCAGTTTTTGTCGCAACCTGAACCGGTGATAATCAGTACTGGAGGAGGAACTCCATGCTATTATAACAATCATGAATATTTGCAATTACCCGATGTGGCTTCATTTTATTTAAAAGCTTCCATTGCAACATTAGTTCATCGTCTACAAACGGAACAAGACCAACGTCCGTTACTTGCAAATTTGAATGCAGACGCTTTGCAAGAATACATTGCGAAACATTTGTTTGATCGTAATTTTTATTATTTACAATCCAAATATAGTATTGTAGTTGATGATAAGTCGGTTGCAGCAATTGTCAGTGAAATCGAGCAAAAATTAACTTAAATACGCATAGGATTGCTCTTCATCAAAAACAACACTGACATGTTCTTGTGATGAGGTGGAAAGTGAAATGCCTTTAAAGTCGACCTTAATAGGATAGTGTTTATGGTTGCGATCGACCAAAACTACTGTTTTACACTTTTTTAAAGGTACATTCAAAAAATGTTTAACGGCATACATTAATGTACTTCCTGAATTAAGTACATCATCTACTATAACCACACCTTTATTTGTGTATTGCGCTTCTTGTAATGATGTTGTAATTGGGTCAAGAGGATTTTGTTTGTTAACGGTAACCTCACACAAGAGTACTTCAATAGGCGCAATTTTTTGGACAACTGCAGCAATTTTTTGGGCCAAAATATAACCGTTCGAAGTAATTCCAGCCACTATAATTTGCTCTTCCTCGACAAAGGTTTCATAAATCTGATACGCAATACGATTGATTTTATGTTCGATTTCTTGATGACTTAGGATATGGTTTTGATTCATGAGTTGTGGTTGTTGTTATTTTTTGCTAAAGATAAAAAAGAGTTCGTTGCCTTGACGTGGCGGGATAGAGTTATGAGCCGTTTCCAATGTTTTTATATCGAACAATGAACTAAAGCGTTGTACATATTCTTCTTTAGAGCCTCCAAAAGGTGGTCCTACTTCAGTTAAAGGGAATTGAAATAGGAGTCCGATTAACTTACCATTTTCAGCCAACAAATGATGCATGTGTCTTACATAATTGTCCCGTAATTCAGGGTCTAATGCACAATAAAAGGTCTGTTCAATAATTAAATCATAAGTGCCTTCATGTTCGAAAAAATCGGCTTGTATCAATTGTTCTGAGGCAATTTGAGGCATTCTTTTTTTTATATTTTCTAAAGGTTGAGCTGCATAATCTACTACATGAACCTTTTGAAAACCTTGTTGGTGTAAGTATTCCAGTTCATGGCCATTTCCAGCTCCCGGAATTAAAATACGAAGATCTTTGGTTGTCAATTGGTCAATATATTCTTTCAAGGGTTGGGTAATTGATCCGGTATCCCAACCAATTTCGTTGTTTTCGTATCTATTTTGCCAATAGTCTTTATTCAATTTCATTTTCATCTTCCCAGGTTAGTTCATCCATTTCATCCAAATCACGGCGGTCTTTTTTAGTAGGCCTACCTGTTCCTGCTCTGCGGTAATGTTCTTTGGATAAGCGTAAAAGTTCAAGATGAGCAAAGGCTTCAGCGGGCGTATTATCTTTGCGATACACATCCACTAATTTCGCACCAACACGATTTGGCGGTAGATCCAACACGGCAATTTCATAGGTGATTTGGTCTTTACGGAAACTTATTTGATCTCCTGGATACACTTCTCGAGAAGCTTTGCAAACTTGTTTATTCACTGAAACTTGGTTTTTTTTACAAGCTTCAGTGGCCATATTTCTCGATTTGTAATAGCGTACACACCAAAGGTATTTGTCAACTCTCATAAATTGCTAAAAACTACGTTAAATAGTTTACAAAAATAAATCAATATTGTATCTTGCGGGCATTAAATACCATAAAAATGCGTTTAAAAATAGCTTTGATTTTGAGTGTTGTAGTCAATTTATTTTTGACTTCATGTTCAAAAGATAACAATAGTACAATTGTCGTTCGTGATAAAGCAGAACAATATGCCACCGACATTGCTTCCATTGATGAATTTATCGATACCCATTACATGGAAGTGGATCCCGCAACGTTTGAAGTTGATTTTTTTGAAATCCCAGAAAACGGAACGCAACAATCCATCCGTGAGCAAACTCAATATCCTTTAAAAGATACGTTAATCAATCAAGATGATATTGATTATAAAGTATATTTCTTAAAATTTAGAGAAGGAACGCAGAAACGACCCACCCAGGTAGATTCCGTTCACGTTGCTTACAAAGGAATTAATTTAGATTTGACTGTTTTTGATGAAGCACCCGTAGCGAATTGGTTTAATCTTGAAACCGTGATTACAGGATGGTCTCATATGATTCCAAATTTTAAATCGGGTACTTATTCTTTAGTTCCTGGTGAACCTTTACAATATGATAATTATGGTGCTGGAGTTGTATTCCTGCCATCAGGATTAGGATATTTTAGTGGTTCATCTACCAATATTGATCCGTATTCACCTTTGATTTTCTCTTTTAAACTTATTGAAGTTCAATACAAAGATCACGATCGAGATAAGATATTTTCCAAAGATGAACGTAGTTTTCCATTAACCAATTGGAGTGATAATCCGAAGGATTTTGATTCTGATGGCGATGGAAAAGCCAATTATGTGGATGTAGACGATGATGGCGATGGTTTTCTCACTCGTAACGAATTATTATATACCGTTAATGGAACCAATTATTACTATCCATTCAACGGAGCCGCTGTTGATGATCCTGCAACGCCCAATGTAGATGAACGCCGTGGTATTCCAAGAAAATATACAGGCCCAGTTGTCAATGGTTTGGCCACACCTGTTGAGGATGATTTCACAGCAAATCCTCGATTACGAAGACATTTAGATAATACAGCAACGCCTGTAAATCCATAAAAAAAAGCGGTCAACTGACCGCTTTTTTTATTGCCCCATTTTTTTACGTTCGGCAATATATGTTGTTAACTTTTTCCCGTATTTCGATTTTGCGATTTTTGGGGTGATTGATTTTTCGATGGTGTCTAAATATTTTAATGTCACATCGGGTATTTCAGCTAGAGTTATGTACGGCGCAATTTCATAATCTCCGTGATTTACCACAAAGTTGGTAGTGGTTAAATACCGTCTTTTTAAATTGTCATCTTGTTCTTTTTGAATGCTATCTATTCGCGCTGTATTTTTTTCATTAGCGGCAATAATTCGCATTTGAATTAGATCCAGATTTTTGTTGATTAATCGGGACATCATTAATCGATATTCATTGTACAAATCTTGGTTTTTCGAACCTTTAATCGTGGCATCAGCAGTAAAATACTCTAAAGATGTTTGAATAGTCATACTTCCTGGTTCCGCAAAAAAGGGAAGATTGTTATCAATAGAATTAGTCACACCACGATCTAAAAATAAATACAGCATTTCAGGCTCTTTTAAATCAATATGGGTGCTGAAATCAGATTGACCATTGAATTTTAAGGTGTCAATGGGTATTAATTTCGAACTGTCATTTAAACGTTGAATATATAATGTTCCTTTTTTGAACCCTTTAATCGTTCCACTAATGTCTAAACCGTCCTTTGGTTTTTTCTCTTCGGCACAAGAAGCCAAGGTTAGGGCTACTAATCCACCCAAAAAAATATTGCGCATTGTTTTAAAGTTTTCACAAAGATGAAAAAAAATCCTCAATCTGCTTTACAAATTGAGGACTTTAAACAAACGGGTCTATTCAAGTTTATCCTTTCAACCAGGATTCTTTCAATCGATTTTTGGAGGGGTCTAAAGTCATAAATGACTCAGACTCCGAATACGAAAATACAGCTTTTCCATTTAATTTCAGCACTTTACCGTCTCTTTTTATTGTTAAAGTTATCGGCTGGTTTTCATTCCATTGTTGGACAGTCTCCATTAAAGCACTAATCTCATCCATTGTAAATGATTTTTCATTGATGGTTGTAATAACATCATTTGCCTTTAATCCAATCAATTTCATAAATTCAGAAAGTTCGACACCCTCACGAACCGTGATTTCTTTTTCAGCATTTGCAGTGATACAAGGTGTATATTTTAAGAAAAAGGGATTGTCTTTCTTTTTTGTTTTTCCTTTGCCAACGCCCATTTTTGCAAAATAGAAATCATAATCAATTGGTGTAGTTCCTGAAACATGTGTACCTAAAAATTCGCCTACTTCAGGATAAGTTAACGCCACAACACGGTCAAATAACACGGCATCTTCAAAAGGGTGTGAAGGACCAAATTCATTGGTTAATTTTTGCATTAAATCTAAAACGCCACGTTCACCATTACTTTTTTCACGAATGATAATGTCCAAACACATGCCTATTAAAGCACCTTTCTCATAAACATTCGTGTATTGATCTTTGTAAGGAGCATTCAAGACGTTTTGACTCATTTCTGTAAATGACATCGTATCTTTAAATTGCTTAGCATTTTTAATTTTGCTTCGCATTCTACCATAAAATTCATCTTCTGAAATTAATCCTTGGTTCACTTGAAATAAATTGGCGAAATATTCCGTAATACCTTCATACATCCACAAGTGTTGGGACATTTTTGGCGCATTGAAGTCAAAGTAATGAATCTCATTCGAATGTACTCCAAGTGGCGTTACAATGTGGAAAAACTCATGGGAAACTACATCGATCAATTGTTTTCCTAGCATTTCTTTACCCATCATTTCAGGGAAAACTACTGTAGTCGAAGAATTGTGTTCCAAGGCTCCAAATCCTTTGGCATCGGCTCCTGTTACATTGGATAGATACAACAAAATGGTATATTTTTTATTGTTGTTGATCGGACCCAAAAACTTTTTCTGGGCGCGAATCATACGCTCAATGTCGGGTGAAAGCGCTGCCGCATTATGTTTCCCACTTGGGGAATATAAGCTGAACAAAATCTCCATGCCATCTACATTGAATGAAGTAAAATCCGGTTTGGCATACATAATCGGATTGTCAACCAAATCATTATAGCGGTTGGCAATAAATAAATCTTCCGTGGCACTTGGATCAGAATCGGTTAAAGATGTCGCACCAAATAATCCTTCTGGATGACTGATTTTTACCAAATAGGGAAGGTCTTTTTTACCTTCGAAATAGCCAATAAACCCGTGTTGATTAATCATGAAGTTTTTCTCCGCTAAAATATTTGTTCCAGCGGGTGAAAATATTCCTTCTCCAAAACGCATACTTTTTTCTGTATCGTACGTGTCGTTCACAAAGTAGGTAAGTGTTTTTAATTTTTGAGCTCCCTTAATGGACCAAGAATTTTTGTCGATTACATTAACTTCCAGCGGTTTGCCATCACTATCTAGAGCTTGAAAATCATCAATCATTTTCCCATAATCATCCACAGAATAGGTGCCTGGGATAATTTTTGGCAAATGATATACAATTTCAGGTTCTTGAATAGCTGGAGCCGAAATGGTAACTTTTACTTTGTCATCTTTAACTTGTACTAAATCAAGGTGAACTCCAACATCGTTGCGTAATTGAACGGTTTTTGGCGCCGATCCACATCCAAAAATTACTAATGCGGTAGCGAATGAAATGAATATTTTTTTCATGAGATTAAATTTCGTTCGATAAGTAGTCTATTTTTTGAATTCGTTACAGATGTTGAATAAAATCGGCGATAATCGCTACTAATTTGGGTTCTACTGGAAGTGTTCCATTGGTATACGAGTCAATGTTCTCTTGCTGGGTCGGTGTGTGTTTTAAAACATGATTCATGTCTTTTATTACCTCTAATTGTGCTGAAGGCAAGGCTTTTTTCAAAAGTTCGGCATCTTTAACTTGAACTTGTAGATCTTGATCTCCATTGATTAGGAGTACCGGAATTTTTAATTTTTGAATTTCGGTATACGGATTGTATTGAAACCATGACAATAAATACGGAATTACAGTAGGTCGAAATATGCTTGCCGCATTCTCAATTTTTGTTTCACATTGCCATTTTCCACTCGTTTTCATGGCATCAATGCACTGCTGAAGCGCATTGGATAATTCAGGTTGCTCTTTTGTAAGTTGCTCCGTTAATATTTGATCTGCGGGACGACCCGGTCCTGAAATTGAAATGTAAGCTGTAGCACCTTTTTGTGCCGTCAACATCCCAATTAATGAGCCTTCACTATGTCCGATAATAATGATTTTTGAATAGGAGTTTGTTGCTTTAAAATGATCAACTACTGCAGTAGCATCAACCACCATGTCTTCGAAACGCAATTTGCTTTCGTCCATAGTTTTGTTAATCATTTGGGCAATAATTCGTTTGTCATAACTAAAAAATGCAATGCCGTTTTGAGCGAGTTGTTGCCCTAAATATTTGTAACAATTGGTTGATAATCCGGGTTGGTTTCCATTTCGGTTGGTCGGACCCGATCCCGCGATGAGGATAACCAAAGTTTTTGATTCCGCATTGGGAGTAATTAAGTTTCCTTTGATTAAAGGACTAACTTCAACTTCTTGTGTCGTGTATGCTGTTTGCCCCACCATAGTTATGGAGACAAAAAGAAAAAGGATTTTAAAGAGTGGTTTCATAGGTAAGATTTTACCTAACGAATGTATGAATTTCCAAATTGAAATTTACCGTTTGGATATTTTATTTCCAGTTATTTGTCGCTGCAATGTACATTTGAACCGATCGATTCCTGCAACACGTTTTTGCGCATGTTTGGTAGCTCTCCCTTGCACGCGTGCTCGCCACATGCGAAAACTTGAAGGTTTCATCTCTCTACGCATCAGCGTGATTGTGTCTTGTTCTGATAAACCAAACTGAAAGGTTATAGCTTCGAAAGGCGTACGGTCTTCCCATGCCATTTCAATGATACGATCAATTTGTTCGATTGTTAACGTATTTACTTTCATCTCTACAAAAGTCGAAAGGAATAGAAAAATTGTAGGATAAACAAGCGTTAAAGTTTGTTACGAAAGCGGTATTTACTTCCTTATTTGGGTTTTCGTATGGGTTGGAATGGGATTTTTAAAAGATTTCCTAAGGAATTATTTTCTTTGGGATCCATGTGGGTGTCGACTCCATAAACCAATTGACTTCGATCCATATACGAATAGGTTCCAAAGATTCGATCCCAAATAGAAAAGATATTACCGTAATTACTGTCGGTGTAGGGAAGTTGGTAATGGTGGTGAATTTTATGCATATCGGGGGATACAATAAAATAACTCAACCACAAATCCAGTTTAGGGGGAAGACAAATGTTTGCATGATTGAATTGGGTAAACACTACGGATAAACTTTGGTATAAAAAAACCATCCACATGGGACAACCAACTATTAATACGCCTAAAGTAGTAAATACAAAGCGAATGACACTTTCTCCAGGATGGTGACGATTTCCTGAAGTGGTATCAATATAGGTGTCCGTGTGGTGAATTAAATGAAATCGCCACAAGGCATACCAACGGTGTTCAACATAATGTGCAGCATAAGCACCGATTAAATCCAAAAGCAACAAACCTGTTATCGCATAAAGTGCTACATTCATTTCGGGAAGCCAATTTAAAATACCGAAATGATTGCTTTGTGTCCACGCAGCAGCGTTAAGCAGTATAAAAGCCAATACAAAATTAACAACTATAGTGGTTAAGGTAAAGAATAGGTTAATGCCCGCATGTTGCCACTTATTATATTGAAATTTAAAAAAAGGAACAGCACTTTCTAGCAACCAAAAAAATGCGATTCCACCCGCTAATAATGCGGCACGGTGTGCTGAAGGAATCGTTTCAAAATAAGATATAAGTTCGTTCATTGTTTGCCTTTTCTCAAAAATACAATTTATTTCAATATACGGAACGTGAGGTTTATGCGAGGTCCAACAGGTTTGGCCGTTTTGGGTATTTGATGTTTCCAAAAATGTTGGGTCGAACCTTTCATAAGGAGCAAACTACCCGGTGTTAAGTTGATTTTGAGTTTGGCTTCTTTAATCGTATTGTGTTGCAGATGAAACATACGTTCGGCACCGAAACTCAAGGAAGCAATTACGGGATTTCGACCCAGTTCACGCTCATTGTCAGCATGCCATCCATTGCTGTCTTGACCATTTCGGTATTGATTCAAAAGCACTGTGGTGAATCGCTCATCACAAACCGATTCGATTTCTTCTCTTAAAAATGTCAATAATGGTGTCCATGCGTGGGGTTGCATCACGATGTCAGAATAGGCATAAGGTTTTCCTTCATTACCAAATAAAGCGGTCAAACGCGGCTGAAGGTGCTTTTTTCCATAAACCGTAATCGTATCGTGTTGCCAAGGAATTTCCGATAGTAATTGTTGAAAAAAATCTTGGGACTGCGCGATATCAAAAAAGTTGGGATACCATAAAATTTCGGCATCGGGAACGTTAAACACAATAGGATCTTGAAATGGAAAAAGCGACATGCTCAAAAATAAGCACTCTTTGTATTTTCTCCAAATTAGAACAAAGGTTCTTTAAAATCCAAATACGAATACGACCAAACCATGAGTACAAATTGCAAAGGTAATCGCACATACAGTAACCATGCAGGCAAGCCTAAACGCGCTTCTTTGTAGATGGCCATATAAATATTAGCTGGAAAAATCACAACCAAAAGCACGATGATGGACAATGCAGCAATGTTGGTAAATCCAGAAATACATAGGCTTATGCCTAAAAGGATTTCCAAAA
Organism: Bacteroidota bacterium; assembly: GCA_039798185.1. Taxonomy (GTDB): domain Bacteria; phylum Bacteroidota; class Bacteroidia; order Flavobacteriales; family Flavobacteriaceae; genus Flavobacterium. The sequence goes on along the minus strand of JBDKGM010000051.1, from coordinate 21,444 downwards.
ATCCGGTCATCTCATTGATAAACTTTTTATTCGAAAAAAATGGAGGTATAATTGTATAGTAGAGTTGGGGTTTCCGGAAATGATTGATGCCGGCCATGATATAAATCAGTGCCATGACATACAAATGCCAGGGTTTCTCCATGTTTAGTTAGTTTTTCGAGGCGAATGTAGTAAAATTTTAACATTTTCTGTATAAAAATTCGCTCAAAAAGTTTAGCTGTCAGTTTATTACTCCTTTTTATTGAAGTTAATATTCATAATTATAATTGCTAAAATTATGAGTACTATCCCTGTCCATTGTGAAAAAACAACGACTTCATCCAAGATCATAAAAGCCATCATCACTGAAACAGGAAGCTCTAAAGCAGAGACAATACTACCTAAACCAATACCCGTAATTGGGAACCCTGCATTCATTAAAATTGGAGGGATAATGGTGCCAAAGAGTGCCAAGAATATTCCCCATTTCATGAAAATGGAAAAATTAAAAGGGGTATTTTGTGTAGCTAAGGCAAAGCCAAAAACGACAACCGCTCCACCCAAAAGCATATACAAACTTCGTTGCGCAGAAGAAATTCCAACCGCTACACGATTGGCCGTAAACATCGTTGTGGTAAATGAGGCTGCGGCCATTAATCCCCAAAAAATGCCGCGCCAGTCAATAGCGACTTTACTATTTACTATATTGGTTGCCAATACCGTTCCTGTTAAAACAATACCTACAGCAATTATTTTTTGACCCGAAGGCGCTCTTTTCTCTAAAATCCATTCCAACAAAACGCCCATCCAAACGGTTTGCATTAGTAAAACAATCGCTATAGAAACATTGATGTATCGAACACATAAATAATAGAAAACACTCGTCATGCCTAGCGAGGTTCCGGCTAACATTAATTTGAAAATGTTTGTCGGACTAGCTTTTTCAACCTTGCCTTTGGCTTTTGATTTTGTAAAAAGATTAATCAAAACCATTCCCAGTATTCCGTAGATAAATTGTGAAACCGTTACTTCGGCAGTCGTGTAATGTTCACCATAGGCCAATTTGACAAAAGTGGCTAACATTCCATAACTTGAAGCTCCTAGGCCGACTAAAACGACTCCCTTAAATACGTTGGTTCCTGACATTTTTTAAAATTTAAAAAGCCGGCAAAGATACACCATTACTTTTCAAATCTCCAAGAGCCCAACTTGATTTCTAAAAAATTCCCGGTAATGGTGATTGGGTTATCCCAATTTGTTTCGTATTAAAAGCAAGTTTTTGTTCCAATAAACGGGCATAAACACTGCGGAAATCAATCTCATGTTGTAAATCACCTTGGGTTAATTGCCCCAAGTTCGGATTTTTCCCCAATATTTTTCCAGTAGTGTTTCCTCCAATGATGAATAGCGGTGCCGCCGTTCCATGATCGGTTCCATTTCCATTATCCTTTACCCGACGGCCAAATTCTGAGAAGACAACTACAGTCACTTGAGGCAATAAACCCGCTTTTTTGATTTCTTGATAAAATGCAAAAACAGCTTCATCCAATTCTCCTAATTTGTTTTTATGAACGGTCAACTGATTGTCATGGGTATCAAATCCAGTGTGACTGGTGTAATAGACATTGGAATGTAAATTACCTTTGATCAAACGCGCAATCCATTCTAAATTTTTCCCCAATGCACTTTTGGGATAACTGATTTCGGTAGTCGATTGATCCAAGGCTTTCCGTATTTCTTCGGCGCCTTCTGTGACTGAATGCGCAATTTTTCGGACAAAGTCCAATTGTGGATTGTCAGATAATTGGGTGGCTTCCGTTTCCGTTTTACTCCGAAAGCGTTCAGGATCTTTTAGGGTTATGGCATTGGGTTCTTTCCCTTTAAGGGCTAAATTGTCGATGCTGTCCAAATTGACCGCTCCCGTTGGATGATGTTCTTTGTAATGCATGTCCAAGTAACGTCCCAACCAGCCTTCATTCAAATACTGTTGGGAATCCGATGCCGTTTGCCAAATTTCTTGACTGCGAAAGTGGGAACGATTTGGGTCGGGATATCCTACATTTTGAACCACACACAAATCACCATTCTGTTGGATCGTAGCCCAGTTTTTTAAAGCAGGATGCCACCCCATTCCCGCATTTTTCCCTACAATCTCACTCTTTGGAATTCCCACATTGCGCCGGTATTCATAATACAAAGGGTCATCATACGGAATGAATGTATTTAGACCATCATTCCCACCATTTAACTGAATGAAAACCACACAAGAGTCCGCCACAACACTCGAAGTATGCGTGCCTATTTTGTGTAAAATATCAGGAACGACTAAAAGTCCGCTAGTAAATGTTCCTGTTAAGCTTAAAAAGTTTCTACGATGCATCTTAGATCAATTGAAATTCGGGAGTTTTTACCATAAAGTTGAATAACCGAAGTACGGCATTTTGGGCATTGGCACTTTGGCCATCAAAATCATATTTCAGAATCGTTTCCATATCTTTTTGGAGTTCGGGTCCGACTTGAAACAGCAGTCGATTGCTTAGCTTCTGAATGATTTCTACATTCGAATCGGAAGGTGTGAAATCAATTGAAATCGGTAGTTTTTCCATACTCATTTTTGGAAGGTCACTGTTTTCAGTAGTGTCTTTAAACATTCTCCGATTAATCATTCGTCCGCTACACAACAAGTCACAACTGTTTTGACGTTGTAAATAAATTTGCGAAGTGAGCCAATTCGTTCCGCCAACCCATCCTTTTACATTGGGTGGATTAAATAAATCCATCCCTTGTTGCCGTAGGAAAAAAGCGAGAACTACTGGAGAAGGTTCCTTAATTTGGAGTTCATCATGCAGTTGGACAATGAATTCTAACGGATTTTTTATTTTACTTCCGGCATTTGGTTTGGCATATTCTTCAGTGAAAATTTTTAGTAATAAGGGTTGAATTTCAAAGTTCACTTTTCGAAAATAATCCCCGTAATAGGTCACTAAAGCGGTAGTTGGTTCATCATAAATAAACCATTGCAAAATTTTGCGTGTGATTAAATAGGGAATTTTTGGTTGTTCAAAAATAATATCCACCAAATCATCGGCTTTAAAATGCCCTGTTTTCCCCAAATAAGTAATGCTATCATTATCTTCAATTCGCGGTCGGTATTGCGCTTTTTGCTCCCCTAAGGTCAAACCAGCTAGCGCTTTGGCTCCATTTTTTATGTCGTCTTCGGTGTAATTTCCAATGCCTAAAGTGAATAGTTCGAGCAGTTCCCGACTCAAATTTTCATTGATTTCTCCCCTTTTATTGTCCACATTATCCAAATAGCGCACCATAGCATTGGTTTGGATAACGGCCTTTGTAAGGGTTTTAAAATTCCCAAAAGCCATTTCACGAAGGAGTTGATTGTGCTGGTAAATCCACCAATTTACTTTGACTTTCTGACTTGAAGCTACAAAATGATTGTGCCAAAAAACCACCATTTTCTCACGCAATGGATATTCCGCTTGAAGAATTTCATTCAGCCACCATTGTTTTAATTCAACTCCTTTTTGAATTTGTTCTTTGATTAATTTTTTGGCTTCTTCACTTTGCCCGTTTTTGAATTGTTGCCGTTTTTCCCGAAGCTCTAGTAACGATTTTGGGTCATCCTTTAGGCAATTAGGTTCGTTTTGTGAAAATGGTGCGGCAAAGGCATTCTTCAAGTATTTTTCAATTCCAAAAGCTTTGATTTTACTGGCTTGGCGATTTGAAAATCCGAGACGAAGTGACCATAAATTTTGGAGTTCCATGCGGGTTAGTTTTTCAATAGGACAAATTTTAACAGGAAAGGTTTAAATAAATTTTTAAAAATGAAGTTAATAGTAGTACCAACCTTGATACCATGAGAAATTCCTTTTTTGCGATTGTCTTACTTTTAATTTGTTGTAATAATGGTCATTCCACGAAAAATAAGCCACTTGCGCCACCCGCAAAGTCGTATGCTAAAAATCACCAAGAGGCTCGTTCCTATTGTGAAAAGAATGGATTTACTACCGATTTTTATTATTTAATCGACTTAAGTATTCATCCAGGACGATTCCGTTTTTTTGTGTATGATTTCAAAAAAGATAGTATCACCCATCAAAATATAGTGACTCATGGGAGCTGTGATGTTTTTGAAGAAAACCCAGATCAATGGGAAAAAGCTAAGTTTGATGCACGCCAAAATAGCCATTGCAGCATGAAAGGGAAGTTTAAAATTGGAAAACGGGATTACAGTTCTTGGGGGATAAAAGTCAAATATTGGTTACACGGATTAGAAACTCAAAATAAATCGGCAGTTGATCGTGTGGTTGTTTTGCATTCCTGGAGTGCTGTTGCAGATAAGGAGATATATCCAAGAGTGAGTCCGTTAAGCTGGGGCTGTCCTGCAGTCTCCGATAATTTCATGCGAATTTTAGACCAACAATTGCAAGCTACAAAAAAGCCTGTCTTACTTTGGATCATTGATTAGCATAAATAAAAGTTTATATATATTATTTAAAACATAAATAAAAATATATAAATTAACTTTTACAACTTTGCATCGTTAAATCTTAAAAACGATGACAAGAATTACAATTGCAAAAGGGGATGGTATTGGTCCAGAGATTATGGATGCAACCTTATCCATTTTAAATGCTGCCGGTGCGGCTTTAGAATATGATGAAATTGAAGTAGGCGAGAAAGTGTATTTATCCGGAAACACTTCGGGTATCGCTAAAGAATCATGGGATATTATTCGAGCGAATAAAATTTTCTTAAAAGCTCCCATTACTACACCCCAAGGTGGCGGTTATAAAAGTTTAAATGTAACCACGCGTAAATTTTTAGGATTGTATTCTAATGTACGTCCTTGTCTTTCCTTAAGTCCTTATGTAGCAACCAAGCATCCGCAAATGGATGTAGTTATCATTCGTGAAAATGAAGAAGATTTGTACGCGGGCATTGAGCACCAACAAACGGATGAAGTGGTGCAATGTTTAAAATTAATCAGCCGTCCCGGTTGTGAAAAAATCATTCGTTATGCATTTGAATATGCCCGTGCTTTTGGTCGCAAGAAAGTAACTTGTTTCACCAAGGATAACATCATGAAGCAATCTGACGGATTATTTCATAAAGTTTTTGACGAAATCGCAGTAGAATTTCCTGAAATTGAAAATGAACATTGGATTATCGACATTGGGGCTGCTAAATTGGCCGATACACCCGAAGCTTTTGATGTAATTGTGACGTTAAACCTCTATGGTGATGTACTTTCAGATGTTGCTGCACAAATAGCAGGTTCAGTCGGAATGGCAGGATCCGCAAATATTGGAGAAAGTTGTGCCATGTTTGAAGCCATCCATGGTTCTGCGCCACGTCGAGCAGGTCAAGATATGGCCAATCCCTCGGGGCTGTTGCAAGGAGCAATTATGATGCTGCAACACATTGGGCAAAATGAAGTGGCCGAGAAAATTCAAAATGCGTGGTTAAAAACCATAGAAGATGGAATTCACACCTACGATATTTATGTAGAAGGAGTGAGCGCTCAGAAGGTAGGTACTCAAGCATTTGCAGCAGCAATCATTGAAAGGTTAGGGCAGTTGCCAAAAGTATTGAATGCAGTTTCCTACGGGACTTCAAAACCGATGGAACTTCCCACTTATCAACGTAAAAGTCCAAAAGTAAAAACGTTACACGGTGTCGATTTGTTTGTGCATTGGAGTGGAACCAATGCAGAAGAATTGGCAGAGAAAGTGCAAGCATTGGGCGATGGTAATGTGATGCTGTCGATGATAACCAACCGCGGTATCAAAGTTTGGCCTGAAGGGTTTTCGGAAACATTTTGTACAGATCATTGGCGTTGTCGCTTTAAACCAAACGATGGGAAAGCAATGGATAAGATAAAAATTATTCAGTTGTTACAGCAGGCAAATGTTTTAGCAATCGATGTGATTAAAACAGAGAATTTATATCATTTTGATGGTGAACCAGCTTTTTCATTAGGCCAAGGACAATAAGTATAAACTATGGAAATACAATTGATACAAGGGCAATTTTCTTCGGTTGAAGCCTTGGAATTGCTAAGAGAAATGGTTGATGTGAAAATAAAATTTCACGAGCGAAAAATCGCAAATTCGGCTTCAGAAGAAGATATCAAATTTCGGGAGAAGCGTATCAAAGATTTGCAAGCGGAGTGGAAACAAATTCAAATTCAAGTTCAACAACGAGAAATCCCAGTGTCGTTAAAAGCAATGGTACATGTTTCGGTTTAAAATTATACCCTGCTGTTTATTGCTTTTAGTTGTGCTTTCAATCGTACAACTGTATCCATTAAAAAAGCATGAAAGCGCATTTTTAGACGGAATAAGTATTGTTATTCTTTTGGTAATTTTAAAATATAGTATAGATGGAAGAAAAGAAAATTACACTTATTGAAGGTTCATTTCAAGCGGAGGAAGCTTTTGAACTCCTCACTAAGTTAATGAACTATAAAATTCAGTTTCATCAACAAGATGAATTTAGTAAATCGATTCGAAATGTAGAGCAAACCCAACATTCTCAACAACGAATCGTCGCATTAGATGCAGCACTTTCGGAAGTGCAGCACTTTTTAAAAGCGAGTCCGTCGAATGATTCCAACTATAAAATCTTTAGTGAGATTCATATTGTTCGCGAGGCATGAATGCTTTTTTAGGTAAAAAATTGTGCATTGCTACAGCGCATCATAAAGAAATCGCTATTGCTTCTGTTGTCGAGCAGGGATTAGGAGTTGAGTGTGTAGTCCCTGCTCATCTAGACACCGATAGTCTAGGTACATTTTCGGGAGAAATTTCTCGGAAAGGAAATGTACTAGAAACCCTTCGCGCCAAGTGCACTTTAGCTATGAAAAAGAATCCAACGGATCTTGTACTTGCCAGCGAAGGGTCTTTCGGTGCACATCCCTCCAGTCCGTTTTTACCGGCGGATTACGAAATGGTTTTGCTTGTGGATGTGCTAAATGGAAAAGAGTATACAGGGTCATATTGGACGACTGATACCAATTTTTCGGCGGCAATTATTCAAAGTGAAGATGAAATGGAAGCATTTTTAAATCGTGTGGGTTTTCCTTCGCATGGAGTACTACTTCGAAAAGATGCAGCGAGTTTTGATCCCATATTCAAAGGTATCACTGCTGAAGATAAGCTTTGGCACCACTATCATTATTTGAAAGATACTTTCGGGACAGTTTATGCCGAAACGGATATGCGGGCGATGTACAATCCCAAGCGAATGTTCGCCATAGGAAAGGCGACTGAAAACTTGGTTGCCAACCTTAAGTCGTTATGTCCTTCTTGCCAAGCTCCTGGATTTTCTATACTAAAAATGGAATCGGGGTTACCATGTGCCTGGTGCAAACAGCCTACACGTTCACCCTTGTTTACATTGCGTCAATGTGGTAACTGTGGTTGGGAACAACACGATTTTTATCCCCATCAAAAAAAGGAAGAAGAACCCGATTATTGTGATTATTGTAATCCCTAAACTATGCATACACCCGAAATTCAAATAGCCAAACTATATTTAGAAAATGAAGATGTAGTGGCCATACCAACAGAGACAGTATATGGTCTTGCCGCTAATATTTTCAGTCAAAAGGCTGTAGAAAAAATATACCAGTTAAAAAAGCGCCCTCGAACGAGTCCGCTGATTGTTCATGTCGATTCCATCGCACAATGTGAACAATTTGTCACAACTATTCCGATGCCAATTCTAACCTTGATGGAGCATTTTTGGCCCGGACCCTTAACGGTTTTATTGCCAAAAAATAATCGAATTCCACAATGGATTACGGGTGAAAGTCCGTTTGTAGGTATTCGAATGCCCAATCATCCGTTGACTTTGGATTTAATTCATCAATGTGGGTTTCCATTGGCCGCACCAAGTGCCAATCCGTTTTCAAAAATTAGTCCGACAACCGCACAAATGGTTGAACATTATTTTAAAGAAGACGATGTATTTGTTTTGGATGGCGGACCCTGTACTTCTGGATTGGAGTCTACCATTGTGGGTTTTGAAGATGGACAGGTTAAAATATACCGACTAGGCGCACTTTCATTGGAATCTATCACGGCGATTGTAGGTGAAGTGATTTATGAAGGAAAACCCGATAAAGTATTTTTTACTCCCGGGCGCTACCCCAAACATTATGCACCCAATACCCCCGTTTTTCTCACTGAGAATGTTCAAGAAACATTGGATACTTTTCACACTTATGCCGAGCAAAAGATTGCAGTTATCGCTTATTCAACGCTACATTTATTACCCAACCATTGCACCTTATTTCAGTGGGAAAAACAAGAGAACTGGGTAAATGTGGCGCAAAAATTCTATGCGACATTGTTTGAAATTGATCAAATGCATTTTGATTGTATGGTAATTGAAAAATTTCCAGAAGAAGGATTAGGAAAAACAATAAATGATCGTTTAACACGTGCATCAATGCGATAATTATGGATTTACATTTACTTTTTGACAATTTAACCAACCCTGCTTTATTATTCTTTTTATTAGGAGTAATAGCTGTACAGCTTAAAAGTGATCTGCGAATTCCGCAAAATTCATCCAAGTTCATTTCTATTTATCTGCTGTTTTCTATTGGTTTCAAGGGCGGTCAAGAATTGTCGCACAGCACCTTCAATCACGAAATAATGGGTGCCGTTTTGATGGGTTTACTTTCCGCTTTGGTCATACCCATTTATACTTTTTTTATTCTAAAACGAAATTTTTCAGTGTATGATTCAGGAGCGATCGCCGCTTCCTATGGGTCTGTGAGTGCTGTTACATTTGTGACTGCAGGTAGTTTTTTAGAAATGTTAGGCTACCATTTTAACGGATATATGGTTGCTGTAATGGCCATGATGGAAGCTCCAGCCATTGTAGTTGGAGTAAGTATGATTCGATTTTTTTCACCTGATAAAGAAGGTCCTAAATTATTGAGTATTCTCAAACATTCCTTAATAAATGGGAGCGTACTCTTGATCTTAGGAAGTTTATGTATCGGATTTTTAGCCAATGAAGAACAAGCCCAAGGAATAAAACCGTTTACCAATGATTTGTTCAAAGGTTTTTTGGCGGTATTCCTTCTCGATATGGGAATTAGCAGTGGAGAGAAGCTTAATGATTTTTTCAAAAATGGAAAGTTTGCCTTGCTTTTTTCGCTATTAATTCCACTAATCAATGGTTGCTTTGTTGCCTGGACGTCAGGCTTTTTTGTGGCAGAAATAGGGAATCGTTTTATGTTGGCTGTATTGGCAGCAAGCGCCTCTTATATTGCTGTTCCGGCCGCTATGAAAATTGCTGTCCCCAAAGCTAATCCGGGGTTGTTTTTGCCGATGGCTTTGGCTATTACTTTCCCTTTTAACATTACATTGGGGATGCCAATTTTTCTCTCAATTATCGAAAGTAGTTGAATTTTCAATACTTGTTTGGTTAGTGAACATGAGAGTGTTCCAAAAAGAAATCCCACAATTACGTGGGATTTCTTCGTTCTAATAATTATCAATTTATTTTCTTCTTCCGCCTCCACGAGGAGTACGAATTACAGTAGTCCCTCGGGGTGTTCTACGTACAACTTTAGTGCCTCTACGGTTATGCACCACAACAGTAGAATGACGTCGATTGGGTTTATAAACCGAACGCGCTACAACAACACGACGGGTTGGAACGCGGTGATACACCACACGATGGGGTGCACAACGGGTATAAAATACGGTGTAGTTAATAGGTTTCCATGGTCGCCACCATTTGGGATAAGCATGCCAACGCCAAGGGGAACGCCAAACCACATAGCCCGGGCGATAAATGAAGCGAACACTCGGCCAAAGCCAAACATTTACAACTATGGGACGAATATGTAAGGTACCTAAATCCGGACCTTTTCCTCCTTCAAAAGATTCTTTCGCATCTGTGGGTTCGACAATTGTATTTGCTGCATACAAGTCTTCATCACCTTCAATTTGGAGTTGAGCACTTTCTGCACCTGTTTTTTCAATTCCAATAACGGCAATGTCTTGCTTTTCATTTTCAGAAAGATAAGTGCTTAAAACAAGAGCATGGCTGTCACCCTCTTGATAATCATCTACTTGGATGTAGTCAATCGAACCGTCATTGTCTAAATCTAAATTATTGACACCATTGTTTTCTTGATTCAACAATTGTTCAAATTCTTCCAAAGAAGTTGCTTTTTGGAATAAAGCTAAAGCACCTTCAAGACTAAAGTTTTCACCAATGAATTCAGGTTGATCGGCTTCTTGCGCTTGCATAGCCGAACAAGTCAATGCTGCCAAAGCAGCGATAAAGTATCGTTTCATAAGCCTAAATTTTTCATTTTGACATATAAAAGTACAAATGGTTTAATCGATAATGAAATCCGCGAGTAATTTTAACTTGTAGAATAAATTTGAAAATTGAAGCGGAAGATTGCTGTTTTCAATTTGATGCAAACTACCATGGTACTCTCGTTGGATGCGTAAATCTTCAATTTTTTCATCAATATTTTTGAAAAGCCATTCGCAGGTTTTACCCTCGTATTTCTTATTGCGGTCGTTGTAAATATGGTGGGAACCAATTGTTCCGTTTTTAATTGAGTTGAAGGTAAAACGTTGTTTTCGTGCGATTTGAATTTGTTCGTTTTTTAAAAGAGTCAACAGTTTGTCGTAATTGATGGTCTTTCCTTTTTGAGCGGTTTCAAATGCCTTTAAATTCAATTTTAGTTCGCGAATCAATTGATCTTTCAGCGCGCGATTATTTTTAATTAATCCGCCTAAATTACTGACCAATTCAGGAAGTTCTTTTACGATAGTGAGCCAATCAAATCCCATTATTTTTCCATTTGGTTTTCGTCAATCAAATCTTTTAAATGAACGCGCAAAGCAGTAACTGAAATACTGATCTCCCAGAATGAAATTCCCAAGGAAATCAATAGGCAGAGTAGGCTAGCGCCAAAGGTATAAATGCCCAACAAAGGTTGTTTTATATACAGAAGAAGCATCGCAAAAACAGAAAGGAACAGGGAAAGCACACCAAACATTTGCATGGAGCGAATCAAAGTGAGGCGTAAATTTAAGTTCTTGATTTCAACCAAAATACTTTTATTCCGATCCTCATCATAATTTTTTTTCAATCCCCGAACGATTTGAGCAATGGTTAAAAACCGGTTGGTATACGCTAATAATATTAAGGATGTCGCTGAAAAAAGTAAGGCTGGGGTTTCAATATGTAAATCCATGAAAATGCTTTGTGTAAAGTTCGTTTTTTTTCTAAAAACAAAAAAATGCCCGAAGGCATTCTTGGTTTATTAATTTAATTTTTCAAGTAAATAGGTGTATTGTAAAGCATTCCATTGAGCACGCTGCTCATTGGTTGAAGAGCCACCATGACCGCCTTCTACATTTTCATAATAGTAAATAGGATAGCCCATATCCATCATTTTTGCTGCCATTTTACGTGCATGTCCTGGATGAACACGGTCATCACGTGTTGAGGTCATAAAAAAGACTTCTGGGTATTTCATTCCTTTTTTAACATTGTGATACGGAGAATATTTTTTAATAAATTCCCATTCTTCTGCAAGATCAGGATTACCGTATTCTCCCATCCAACTCGCACCAGCTAGCAATTTGTTGTACCGTTGCATGTCCAAAAGAGGAACTTGGCAAACAACCGCATTATACAATTCAGGATGTTGTGTAAAGGCAACGCCCATGAGTAGGCCACCATTACTACCTCCCATGATTCCTAAATGTCGTGGTGTCGTGATTTTACGTTGAATTAAATCTTGAGCTATTGCGGCAAAGTCATCATAGACAATTTGTCTTTTTTCTTTTAATCCGGCTTGATGCCATGAAGGGCCAAATTCGCCACCCCCACGAATATTTGCCAAAACATAAATGCCGCCTTGGTCGAGCCATAATGCGCCCATTGTACCACTGTAGAACGGTTGCATGGAAACTTCAAATCCGCCATAGCCATAGAGCAAAGTGGGGTTGTTGCCATTGCGAACGGTAGTTTTTGAAGAAATGATAAAATAGGGTACTTCTTTACCATCTGTTGAGTGCGTCATGTATTGCTCAACTTGGTATTTAGAAGCATCAAAGAAAGCAGGTAAGCCTTGTACTTTTTTTGGGGTAGCTCCGTTTGCCGAAAATTCATAGAGCGAAGTTGGTTCTAAGAAGTTTTCAAAAGAGAAATAAAAATCATCACTTTCTCGATTGGCGCTAACGATGTTGATAGTGCCAAAAGCTGGTGCATTGACTTTGGTTTGGTACCATTTGTCTTTTCCTTTTCCCAATAAAAATAATTCACTTTTCACATTATTTAAAACGTTGATGACCACCCATTTTTTTGTGGTAACCACAGATTCTAAACTCTCTACTGCGGTAGGTTTAAACAAGACATCGATTTCATATTTTCCTTGCATTAAAGCAGCAAAATCGAGCGCTAATAAACTTCCTTGGGAGTATTTTTTTTGATTCACTTCCCAATCCGATTTTAATTCAACCAAGGCTTTTCCAAATTTAATCCCATTTAGAGAAGCATCCTCGGGGATTGGAATGGGTTGGAGTTGATTGTCCGTATACCAGAATAATTTTCGGGTGTAAAACGATAAGGATTTGTTGATAATCAAATACGTTGCATCGCCATCTCGATAGACAGAACCACTGTTAAATACATCGGTAGCTTCTCCTTCTAAAAGTAGTTTTGCTTCTGATAATGGTGTTCCGCGTTTCCATAATTTCACATTTTTTGGATACCCCGAAGTTGTTAATGTGCCGGGACCAAAATCAGTAGCAACAAGTAAGGTGTTTTCATCTATATATTGTATGTTGGATTTTGCTTCTGGTAAGGTGATGCCTGCAGTTACAAATTGTTTGGTTCGCACATCAAATTCTCGCACTTCATTGGCATCGCCGCCGCCATTGGAAAGATTAATTAAATACAATCCATTGCCTGGATACAGAGGCGTTGCGCCATGGAATACCCATTTTTTACCTTCTTTGGTAGCCAACGCATCAACGTCAAGAAGCACTTCCCATTGTGTTGCTCCTTTGTCGTAATTGGATTTTAGCATTCGACGCCAAATCCCGCGAACATGTTGGTCATCTTGCCAAAAATTATAGACATACTCTCCGGTAACGGAAGGATAAACGATGCGTGCTTTCGAATTAATAATGGTTAACGATTGATTATAAAGTTGCTCGTATTTTGCATTCTTTTTTAATTGAGCAAATGTTTTTGAATTGTTTGTTTTGACAAACTCCATGGCTTTGGCACCATCGACTTCTTCAAGCCATAAATAAGGGTCTTGTTGGGCTGAAACAGCTATTGCTTGTAAATTCATGAGTGTAATAAGGACTATTTTTTTCATAGAAATTTGTTCTAAAGTTGGATAAAGATACAGCATTACTAAAAATAAAAAAAGCTGTCAGTTATAACCAACAGCTTTTTAAGTCGGGAAAAGTCCCTTATTTTATTCGTTCAAAACTTCGTTTCACAAACGCCGTTAATTCTTCTCCTTTCAACAAACCTTGAGAAATTTTTGCCAAATCCAAAGCTTGTTTTACCAATTCTTCTTGTGCATTGGCTTCCGATTTGAGTAATGTAGCTGCCAAATCCGAGTTGGAGTTGATTACCAAATTGTACATTTCAGGGAAATTACCAAAGCCCATCATGCCGCCGCCACCAGTCTGACTCATTTCTTTCATACGGCGCATAAATTCAGGCTGCGTAAGGATGAAAGGCGCTGTGCTGCTGTCCATAGCTTCTACTTGAATAGTATAATTTGCTTTTGGGACAAAGTTTTCGATAACTCCTTTTAATTGTTCTTTTTCTTCTTCTGAAAGTTTTGAAGGCGTCGTATCTTCTTTTTGAATCAAACGATCGATATGATCGGCATCAACTCTTGTAAACGTTAGATTTTCATTGTCTGCTTCAAGTTTTTGGATCAAATGGGAAACAATAGGTGAATCCAACAATACGACTTGATATCCCTTTTCTTTGGCAAGATCAATGTAACTGTGTTGTTGTTCGATATTGGAAGTGTATAGCACAACTAATTTTCCATTTTTGTCTGTTTGCGCATCTTTCAAAGCGTCTTTCAACTCGGCAAGTGTATAGAATTTATTGTCTACTGTTGGATACAAAACAAAGTCACCTGCTTTTTCATAAAACTTAGGCTCTGTTAGCATTCCATACTCCAAAACAATTTTAATATCGTTCCATTTTTGTTCAAACTCTTCGCGATTGTCATTGAAAAGGGCTTTTAGTTTGTCAGAAACTTTTCGGGTGATGTAATTGGAGATTTTTTTAACATTTCCATCCGCTTGAAGGTAGGAGCGAGACACGTTCAAAGGAATGTCTGGCGAGTCAATCACTCCGCGCAACATACCTAAAAATTCAGGGACAATTCCTTCTACATTATCCGTTACAAAAACCTGATTTTGGTACAATTGTATTTTGTCTTTTTGCATTTGTACTTCCTGTGACATTTTCGGGAAATACAAGATTCCGGTTAAATTAAACGGATAATCCACATTTAAATGAATGTGAAATAATGGGTCTTCAAATTGCATTGGATACAATTCGCGGTAGAAATTTTGGTAATCCTCATCTTTTAAATCCGTGGGCTGTTTTGTCCAAGCGGGTTCTGGATTATTGATAATATTGTCTACGTCTACAAATTCAGTTTTATAGTCATCGCCTGCATCCTCAGGTTTTGGCAATGCTTCTTTTCGGGTACCAAACTGAATTGGAATTGGCATGAATTTGTTGTATTTGCGCAACAAATCGCCAATGCGGTGCTCTTCCAAGAATTCTGTGGAATCTTCTGCAATATGTAAAATGATTTCAGTTCCGCGCTCTGTTTTATCATGAGGAACTAAGGTAAATTCAGGACTGCCATCACAAGTCCAATGCGCTGCGGGTTCATCTTTATAGGATTTAGTAATGATTTCTACTTTTTCAGCAACCATAAATGCCGAATAGAAACCTAAACCAAAATGGCCGATAATTCCGGTGTCTTTGGCTGAGTCTTTATATTTTTCTAAAAATTCCTCTGCGCCTGAAAACGCCACTTGGTTAATGTATTTCTCCACTTCGTCAGCAGTCATACCCAAACCTTGGTCAATGATATGCAGTTTTTTAGCTTCTTTGTCGATTTTCACCACAATGCGCGGATTGCCATATTCGACATTTGCCTCGCCGATACCGGTAAGGTGTTTTAGTTTTAAGGTAGCGTCAGTAGCATTTGAAACCAACTCACGAAGGAAAATTTCGTGGTCGCTGTATAAGAATTTCTTGATTAACGGGAAGATGTTCTCTACGGATACATTGATTTTTCCAGTTGACATAGCGTTTAAATTTAGTTACACATTTTGTGTTTTCTATGTAACAAAGAAAATACCAAAGCTGTAAAACTGACAAATTGTCGCAGCTTAAAAATGACATTAACAATTCGTTAAATTCTACAAATCATTTTACTGCATGAAGTATCTTTGTAGAAAATTTTTTAGTACCAAAATTTATGAAAAAATACATTGTTCTATTTGTTAGCCTTATGGTATTGGCGGCTTGTAAATCCAAGTCACCCGTAGAAACCCGTTTGGAACGCAGTACACAATTTGCCTTAAAAGGAAATTGGACCTTAACGAAAGTAAGTTTTCCGGGTTCGGATTACATTAAAATAAATGCGTTTGATCTTGCAGACAGCAAATGTTTTGTAGGCAGTCAATGGAAATTTATATCCAATAATAACAAAGGAGAATTCTCTTTAAACAATGCGTCATGTACAGGGTACAGTTCGCCAATTACATGGTATATCAATCCTGAAGGGCAATTCGTCATGAAAATTTTAGACGAAAATAAATCCAAAAAAGTAAAAGAGGGTTATGTGTTAAAGGTTGCAAATGTTTCTGAGGCAACCTTTGAATTGGTCGATAGCGTTAGTATCGGTGGAAAAGTTGTAGAAGTAGTTTATCATTTCACAAGAAATTAAAAAAGTATGAAAAAGAGTGTTGCAATAATTGTAGTTTCAGGTATCCTTGGAGGTCCATTCGTAACCAGTTGTGAGTCCGTTAAAAATACAAACAAAACCCAGCGTGGTGCTGCTATTGGTGCCGTTGCGGGTGCCGTTTTAGGAGGTGTAATTGGTAATAACGCTGGAAAAGGCGGGAATGGTGCTATGGGTGCTGTTCTTGGCGGAGTAATTGGCGGAGTTGCTGGTGGTGTCATCGGACGGAAAATGGATAAGCAAGCTCGCGAAATACAAACCGCTTTACCGGGTGCACAAGTCGAACGCGTAGGCGAGGGAATTAAATTGACTTTAGGAGAAAATGCGGTGCGATTTGAATTTAATAAGTCGACACTAACACCGAATGCCAAAACAAATTTGGATAAGTTGGTGCCTGTATTTAAAGAATATGCCGATACCGAAATTAAAATATTTGGTTACACGGATGCCAAAGGTGCTGATGACTATAATTTAAATTTGTCAGAAAAAAGAGCACAAGCGGTGAAAGAGTACTTAGCTGCCAAAGGATTAAACAGTAGCCGTATCCAAATTGTGGGAATGGGCGAAGCGGATCCAATTGGAGATAATGAATCAGAAGCGGGAAGAGCTTTAAACCGTAGAGTTGAGTTCTCAATTGTTGCTAATGATAAAATGGTGCAAGATGCCCAAAAAGAAGCAGGGCAACGCTAAAAATTAAAATCCGGTGATCGCCGGATTTTTTTATTTCTAAATATTAACAAATATTTTTGTTTAATAATTTGTATAAAACATTAAACAAGTATTACCTTTACAACAAATACCAAGATTATGGAGCCCACAACCAAGAAACGCGGAAAGAAGAAAATAGTTGATGATCAAGCGATTATTAGCATGTTTATGGAATCCGTTTTGAAAAATAATGCTGAGCCTAAAAATGTCTATCAGTTTTGTGCTGATAATGCAATTTCTGAAGCCGATTTCTACGTGCATTACGGTTCACTAAATTCTGTTAAAGAAGACATCTGGGTGCAATTGTTTGACCACGCTGTAGCAGCTATGCAAAAGGATGAAAATTATGCGGGTTACAATCAACGTAATAAATTGTTAACGCTATATTTTACATTTTTTGAAATTCTCACGCTCAATCGCAGTTACATCGTATTCCAATTGGAAGGGCAACAGCAAGCACTTAAGAATCTTAAATCACTGAAAGGTTTGAGAAACCGCTTTAAAGATTTTATCGTAGATACGTTTGAATTCACTCAGGATGAAGCGTGGAAAGAGAAATGGGCAAAAATTTCCAAACCAGTAATGGCTGAAGGTGCCTGGGTGAATTTTTTGATGGTATTAAAATTTTGGATTGACGATACATCCAAAGGTTTTGAGAAAACCGATATTTTGATTGAAAAATCAGTGAATACTGCAATGGACTTAGCCAATACACAACCGCTTGAAAGTTTGTTGGATTTGGGAAAGTTCTTGTGGAAAGAAAAAATGAACTAACGGATGAAAACCTTAGATAAAATTCCAACAGGGAAAATTGAACGCGCCGGTCAGTTGGTGAAAACGGGTTTGAAAGTTGGGACGAATTATGTCGCTTATTACGGTGAAAAATTAGTGAATCCCTCCGTTTCCCGTGATAAATTGAATGAGAATAATGCAGAGGATATTTATGACGGACTCAAAAATCTGAAAGGGAGTGCATTGAAAGTTGCACAAATGTTGAGCATGGATAAAAGTATCATGCCGCAGCAATATGTCGACAAATTTTCATTGTCTCAATTCAGTGTGCCGCCTTTGTCAGCACCTTTAGTTCGAAAAACATTTAAAAAATATTTAGGTCAATATCCCGAACAGATATACGATTCGTTTTCACCAGAAGCCTCTAATGCTGCGAGTATCGGTCAGGTACACAAGGCAACCAAGGATGGGAAAAATCTTGCTGTGAAAATTCAATATCCCGGTGTAGCGGAGAGTATTAGTTCGGATTTGGCTCTAGTAAAACCCTTTGCCATTCGGATGTTTAATTTGAAAGGTAAAGATTCGGAGAAATATTTTAAAGAAGTCGAAGATAAATTGTTGGAAGAGACCGATTATGTATTGGAATTGCAGCAAAGTTTAGAAATGACACAATGGTGTAACGCGATTGAAAATCTTCGTTTTCCTGTGTATTACCCTGAATATTCTTCTTCTAAGATTTTATCTATGGAATGGATTGAAGGGTTGCATTTGTCTGAATTTGCGCAACAAAATACCGATCCATCATTGGGTGATCGTATCGGTCAAGCGTTGTGGGATTTTTATATGTTCCAAATGCATCAATTGAAACAAGTGCATGCGGATCCACATCCCGGGAATTTTTTAGTGGATAAAGAAGGAAAATTGGTAGCTATTGATTTTGGTTGTATCAAAAAAGTCCCAATGGATTTTTACAAACCTTATTTTGAATTGGCAGACGAGAAGAATATCAATAATCCTGTAGTTTTCAATGAAAAATTATATGAATTGGAAATTCTCCGCTTGGACGACAGCCCGGAAGAAATTGTCTATTTCACCAAAATTTTCCACGACTTGCTAAGCTTATTTACTCAGCCTTTCCACTCGGATTATTTTGATTTTTCAAATGAAGAATTTTTTGGAAAAATTGCGGTAATGGGCGAAGAATTTGCAAAAGATACCCAATTGCGTAAGATGAATGGTAATCGAGGATCCAAACATTTCCTGTATATCAATCGCACGTTTTTTGGTTTATATAACTTATTACACGATTTAAAAGCGCGTGTGCATACACGTCACTTTGAAAAGTACTTGCAAGCAAGCAAGTAATGTTTGTTTATTTATTGGTTAGGTTGATAAGAGCAATGCATATCTGTATTGCTCTTATTTTTTACCTAACTTGTTGTATTTCAAAATAACTTTTGCCAGCAAATCCATCTACAGTAACTCCAGTTTGATAATTTTCAACATAAATTTCGACATAATTGCCAACGGATAAATTAACCAAACAATTTATGGTTCGATTCACAGGTCCATTTGCTAAATGATTACCAGAATTCTGTTGATATAAGACTCCATTTACAAAAATGCCTATAGAGTAAAATTGACTATTACTTTGATTGTCAGTATGGAAACCGGCATTGATTTCATAAATTCCTGCTTGTGTTGCAGTAAAGCGATTTCCTGCAAATTCATTATTCACGTCAAAAACTTCAGCTGTAAATGGTAGTAATTGCCAACCTACAGTATTTAGTGCGACATTCCCACTAAGGTTGGTTCTAACAGCCGATAATCGATTAGTTCCTGATGGGGATACCCAAGATAAAACGCCGTTGGCATCACTAGCAAGGTATTGATCCACTGTGCCGCGAGCCACTGGGAAAACATAACCAGTACCAGCTGGATTCCCTATTTGAAAGGTACTATTGGTACGTAATATTGGCGTCGGACTAAATTCACCATAAATCAAAGATGTTGTTGGATTTGTGTTAGAATTACTAATGTAAAGTTTGTTTGATCCTGTCTCAGAAAATCCCGCTTGATTTCCTAAAGCTACGTTGCCACTTCCAGAGATGTTATTTACCAAAGCACTAAATCCAATTGCTGTGTTGTTTGAAGAAATGGATTGGTTTAAGGCGTTCATTCCTACAGCAACGTTGTTAGCACTTGCACCAGTAGCAATTAGGGCATTATGTCCCAAGGCAGTATTGTTCGCACCAGTTGTACCCAATCCCGCTTGAAAGCCTAGAAAAGTTCCAGCTCCAGTTGTATTACTCGCAAACTGTCCCGCACGAAATCCAATCATTGTATTTCCACTTCCTACTGCAGCAAAACCAGCCTCGGTACCTACAGCAGTATTGTTATCACCTGTAGAGTTGTTATTCAAGACACTAAAACCAACACCTGTATTACCAGTTCCTCCACCAATTTGTCCTTGAAGTGCATTATAACCAACAGCAGTTGCATTTGAAGCAGTATTTTGAAATAACGCATTAGCTCCAATTGCGACTACATTTGATACATTTCCAGTTCCAGCATACATGGCTTGAAAGCCTAAAGCAGTATTGAAGCGGGAAGCGGTGTTATTTATGCCTTGTAAAGCGCTGTGTCCAATTGCGGTATTTTCACTCCCAATATTATTGTTAAGTGCAATATGACCGATTGCAGTATTACGACTACCAGCGGTATTCGCACGTGCCGCTTGAAAACCAACTGCCGTATTTTCTGTACCTATGGTATTGTTAATCATGGTTTGAAATCCGATAGCGGTATTGTTACTTGCTGAGGTATTACTCGATAAAGCTTGAAAGCCTACAGCGGTTCCATTATTCCCAGAAGTATTGCTGCGCATGGCTTCAAATCCTATTGCAGTGGATGCATTACCAGTATTTAACGATAAAGAAGCATTACCAACTCCAGTATTTTGAATACCTGTAGTGTTTGCAGCCAACGTACCATTTCCAAAAGCTACATTATTAACTCCTGTGGTTAATCGAAGTGCATTAGTTCCAAAAGCGGTACTATTTGTACTTGCTCCATTGATTAAGGCTCCAACACCTAAAGAGGTACTGGTTAAGCCAATTTTTCCTGCAGCACTATTGTTTCTTCGAAATGCAACATCAACATTTGTGGAAGCATCGGTTCCAATGTAATTGATACCGTCTACAATTCCACTATTTCCAGTAATCTGCCATGCTTGAGCTCCGCCCGTGGCTAGTCGAATCCAAGGCCCTGTTGGCGAACTTAAATAGTAAAAACCTGGTGTTACATCTCCGCTTGTAGCGGTATTGTAGACTAGTTCTGAAGTTGTTCCAGTGATTACAGTTACCGTTGTTGTGTTGACCAGTGCAATTCTCGGAATTACCAATCCATCATCAGTAGCTGTAATATCTAGGGCCCCTTCAGGATTTATGGTGCCAATACCCACTTGTGCAAAAAGAGAACTGCTAATACATGTTAGTAGACTTAGTGAAAGGATATGAATATATTTCATAGGTTTTTACGTAGAATATGTAATTAGGAAATAGCCTCCCTATGGTAAGAGAGGCTATTATTTAATTATGATGGATATAATTAACGTTTTATCACTCTAAGCGATTTTACGTTGTTTTCTTGAGAAACAATTACATTATATACTCCAGCTGGATAATTATTTCCTATTTCAGTACTTTCAATGGAATCGGAATTAATGACCTTTGTTTCAATTGTTCGCCCTAACATATCATACACTTGGATCGTGTAATCTTCGGTACTTGCTGAATTCACTTTGAAATAGAAGTGCTCTGCAAATGGATTGGGATAAACCGTAGCTTCGAAGCTGATTGCTCCTGCAACTTGTGTATCCTCGATTGTACGAGCAACTGTTGGAATTACGATAGTACATGTTTTACTAAAGGCTCCAAAGTCAGGTTGACCCGGCATACTTACCGCTACTTGAACTGAATACGTCT
>JBDKGM010000050.1:0-26893 GCA_039798185.1 Bacteroidota bacterium | reverse complement strand
CTATGAACTCCACAATATTTAAAAAAATTAAATACTTTTATTTTTATCAAAAATTTACACATGCAACTTAGTTTTTGGGAAATAAAAAATTGGTTTTCTAACGTGGATTACACCATTGTTGGCAGTGGAATCGTCGGACTTCACTGCGCATTAACCTTACGCGAACGTTTTCCTGACGCCAAAATACTTTTATTGGAGCGTGGCATTTTACCCCAAGGTGCGAGTACCAAAAATGCAGGGTTTGCTTGTTTTGGTAGTATCTCTGAAATTATTGACGACCTCAAAACCCATTCCGAAGAAGAAGTGATTCAGCTCGTTCAAAAACGATGGGACGGACTCCAATTGTTGCGTAAAAACATAGGAGATACTGCTTTGGACTTTAAACCCCATGGAGGTTATGAATTGTTTTTAAAAGAAGATGAAAACCTCTATTATGAATGTCTGCAAAAACTCCCATTTGTCAATGAACTTTTAAAACCGTTATTCAAAAATGATGTTTTTGCCCGTGAAATGGACCGCTTTGATTTTAAAGGCATTCATGAATATTTGATTTTCAATCCATTTGAAGCACAAATCGACACGGGAAATATGATACAGTCGCTGTTACAAAAAGCTCATGCCGCTGGAATTCTTATTCTCAACCAAATGGAGGTGAAAGATCATTATGAAAAGAATACGCAAGTGCAGGTCGAACTCGAACATTTTTCGTTTACTACCAAAAAATTAATTTTTACCACCAATGGATTTGCCGCAAAACTCACTTCTAATCAGGTTCGGCCTGCTCGTGCTCAAGTTTTAATTACTGAACCGATTGCAGATCTTGACATTCGAGGGACTTTTCACCTCGATCGCGGTTATTATTATTTCCGTAATTTTGAAAACCGAATTTTATTAGGAGGTGGACGTAATTTAGATTTTGAAGGGGAAACAACTACTGAATTGGAAATCACCGAAAAAATTCAAAAACGGTTGGACGAACTTTTAAGCGAAGTTATTCTTCCTGAAAAAGAAGTACAAATCGCACACCGTTGGAGCGGAATTATGGGTATTGGAAACAGCAAAAATCCTATTATTGAACGACTTTCCGAACACACCTATTGCGGGGTTCGTATGGGTGGAATGGGCGTTGCCATCGGTAGTTTAGTTGGAAAAGAATTAGCAGAAATTATAACATAAATGAAAAGATTCTGGAAAATATTACGAAAAATCATGCTGTGGTTTTTCGGTCTATCCGTCGCATCAGTGATCCTATTTCGTTGGGTACCGATACCGTTTACTCCCTTAATGGTAACCCGCGCCATTGAAAATAAATTTGATGGCAAAGAGATGATTTGCAACCACGACTGGGTGCCTATCGATAGTATTTCTGTGAATTTACAAAAAGCAGTAATTGCCAGTGAAGACGGCACCTTTACCAAACACTGGGGTTTTGATTTTGGCGCCATGCAAAAGGCGTTTAAAAACAATAATAAAGGACGACGTATCAAAGGCGGCAGTACCATTTCGCAACAAACGGCAAAAAACGTTTTCCTTTGGCAAGGTCGAAGTTATATCCGGAAAGCCTTTGAAGCCTACTTTACCGTTTTAATCGAATTATTTTGGAGCAAAGAACGCATTATGGAAGTCTACCTCAACAGCATCGAAATGGGCGACGGCGTCTATGGTGCAGAAGCCGCAGCTCAGTATTGGTATGGTCATGATGTGAAAAGTTTAACCAAAGATGAAGCCGCAGGAATTGCAGCCATTCTTCCTAACCCAAGAAAATACAAACCGATTAATTCTTCGGCATACATTCAAAAACGAAAAGCAAAAATCAAGCGGATTATGCGCTATGTCGGTCGCCCCGACTATTTGGATTAAAAAAAAGCGTTGGGAGTTCCAACGCTTTTTCTTTTTTTATAAAAATAATGACCGGTATTGCGACCAATGTTTGTAGATCAAAATTCCATTTAACGCAGCAATCACAATGGCTACTGCCATCCCTGAAGCATCCAAAAACATATGAAATAATAGGATGTTTAACGAAATTGGTGCTAATAATATCAATGCAAAGGCCACCCATTTTTTGAGCAACAACAACGCGCCGATCACAACTTCCAAAATCCCTACTACTTTCAAGACATAACCCGTTGAAGCTAAGGAAGTCATAAACGACGCAGCATCGGGAGGCAATTGGGGTAAAGGAATAAAGGGTGAAGGCATCAATTTATTTAAGCCAAATACGACCAAAATCAGTCCGAGAAGGATCCTGACAATTCGTGTAAACATTGAATTCATAATTTAATAGTTTTTTGGTTATCATTATGGTAAAAATATAACATTATTTATTTATAATTTTCATGTTTATTTTTAATTGTCAAAAAACACAACCTTAAACTAGCCCAACTGTAACTTTTGTAAGCCTTTTCCAACTAATACCCAAAACCTTTTTTATGAAAGCACACGAAATCGATTATACCATCTACGGCGAAGAAATGCAGTACGTAGAAATTGAATTGGACCCGCAAGAAGTGGTCATCGCGGAAGCGGGAAGTTTTATGATGATGGACAACGGCATCCAAATGGAAACCATCTTTGGTGATGGTAGCGAACAAAACCAAAACTCGGGATTATTTGGCAAATTATTGTCTGCTGGAAAGCGTGTATTAACGGGTGAAAGTTTGTTCATGACTGCTTACATCAACAACAATCATGGTAAAAGCAAAGCCTGTTTTGCCTCTCCGTACCCTGGAAAAATCATCCCAATTGACTTAGCGCAATTCAACGGTAAATTTATTTGTCAAAAAGATGCGTTTCTATGTGCGGCTAAAGGTGTAGCGGTAGGAATCGAATTCTCGAAAAAACTAGGGCGCGGACTCTTTGGTGGCGAAGGATTTATCATGCAAAAACTCGAAGGTGACGGCATGGCGTTTGTGCATTCGGGCGGAACACTAGCGAAACGTGAATTAGGTCCGGGTGAAGTATTAAAAGTAGATACTGGCTGTATCGTAGGCTTTACCCAAGAAGTTGATTACGATATCGAATTTATCGGCGGCATCAAAAATTCGCTTTTTGGTGGCGAAGGCTTGTTTTATGCCACACTACGCGGACCAGGAACCGTTTATGTGCAATCGCTTCCGTTTAGTCGTTTGGCCGATCGCATTATTGCTTCTGCTCCCAAAGCCGGCGGTAGTTCGCGCGAAGAAGGAAGTATCCTCGGCGGACTCGGGAATTTACTCGATGGTGACAACCGATTCTAAATAAAAAAGCCTAACATCACTGTTAGGCTTTTCTTTTTATAAGGTATAATTTAAACCGAGAACGATGGTTCGACCCATATTGGGGATGCCGTCGACTTTGAGTCGGGATAAATGGGAAACATAGGTTTTATCAAATAAATTATTGGCATTCAAACTCAAATCAAAACTGGATTTACCCACTGTAAGTTTTGTTCCAAAAGCCAAATTCACCAACGTATAATCCCGTGTAGAAGTTTCAAAAACACCCGGGTTATTTTGCGCAAAAATATGTTCGGTATTGAGGGCTGCAAACGATTCTTTCCAACGTTTACTATCTTTTAATTCGGCTCGAAAAGTTCCAGTGACTTTATTCGCAGGAATCAAAGGCAAATAATCTCCATTGCTGCGTTTTCCTGTGACACTTTCAAAAGTAGCCAACACATGCAGCCAATCGATGGGATGCGGATGAAAATGGATTCCGGCTTCTCCCCCATACAAAAATGCATTATTTTGCACATAATCAAATACATTGTAGCCATCGATTTGGGTTCCATTGGGCGCGATGTAAATGTAATTGTTCAAATGATTGTAAAAACCATTAGCAAACAATTCAAAATGTGGATTTCGGTATTCAATATTCAAGTCCGTTTGCAGGTTTTGCTCGTTTTTCAACTGGGCGTTTCCAATTTCATAGCGGTTACTCCCTTCATGAATACCATTGGAGGAAAGCTCAGCTAAATTGGGCGCACGGAATCCCGATGCTACATTCAAACGCATGATTACATTGTCTTTTAGGTTGGTTTTATACCCTAATGAAGCATTGAAACTGTTGAACGAACGGTCGATAGCTTGAAAATAACCTTCATCGCCAGGTGTGCCGTTTTCTTTGGACACTACACCACGACGGTCCCAACGCAAACCGGCTTGAATAGCACTTTTTTCCCATTGGTAATTGGAAGTAGCAAAAACACCAAAATCGCGGGTTGTCGCATCGGGAATCAAATATTCTTCTCCTGAATTGGTATTGGTTTGGTACATGCCTTGGGTTCCCACAATCGTTTCTAGTTTGCCGAATGCAGGCAAATGATACCGAATATTGTAATTGAAGGTTTTCAGTTTCATGTGCAAGACTGGAATCTCACTGTCTTCCAATTCGCTGCGGTCATTATCGATATACCCGAAATCGGTTTCTAATTTGGAGGTGCCGAGATAGTACATGGTGTTCCAACTCAGAATTTGACCAATTACTTTTTGCCTTGGAAATTCTGGGTTTTTGGTCGTGGTTTGCGCTGCAATGCCTTCTTCGGGGATACCCAGATTCAACCGGTTATAATTGTACCGAAAAACGGTATTCATAAAGGAATTGGAATACCCTAAACCTGTTTTGAAATCCAGCTCTTTGTAGCGGGTATTGGTCACACGGTCACCGGTTCCCGTTTGGTAATCCGAATGAAGGTTTTGTGAAACACGGGTAGTCCATTTCAGGTGTTCGCCCGAAATTTTATAGCCTAATGTGGAATTACTTCCTAAGGTATTGGTAAAATAACGTTGTCCAAAATTAAGATGCATTTGGTTGGCGGGGGCAAATTTTTCGGGGTTAAAATACAACACACCGCCGAGCGCATCGGAGCCGTAAAGCAGTGAGGCCGGACCTTTAATCACTTCGACGCTTTCGATGCCGGCATCATTGAGTCCGAGGCCGTGTTCTTCACCAAATTGTTGGTTTTCCAAGCGCACGCCTTGATTATAGACCAAAACCCGATTACCGCTTAACCCGCGAATTACGGGTTTTCCGATGGACGTTCCTGTTGATACTTGCGAGACTCCAGGAATGGTAGCCAAGCCTTCGATTAACGTGGCCGCTCCTTTTTGACGTAAGTCTTTGGTGGTTTGGTGTTCGACCTTCATCACGTTCTCCGATTGGAGTCGGTTGAACGCTGTTGACACAATCACCTCATCCATTTGGTGGATGCTTTCTTGGAGTTCGCAATTTACGGTTACGGCAGTGGCAACCATTTTTAATTCTTGGGTTTGGGTTTCAAAACCAACAAAGGAAAAAACGATTTTGTGGGTTCCTTTGGGAATGGATTTGAAGGTAAAATTCCCTTGTGCATCGGTTTGCGTCTCGAGGTGTAACCCGGGCAATTGTACTGCGGCGGATTCCAAGGGTTTTCCGGAAGCGGTAACCGTTCCAGCGATTGTATTTTGTGCTTGTGCTAACGAGAAAACGCCAAGCACAGCCAGCCATAAAAATGGTTTCATGAGTGAATGAATTTGATTTGTGATTAGAAAAATAAACGTCCTGGCGTGCACCAACGCGCCAGGGATGGGAGCTAGGTGCCGTGCACCGCGTACAGCCCGACCTTGACGCAGGCTTTAGCCCAGGCAAGGTGGCGCCCAAAAAATAAATCTAACCGACAATCGGGGGTGCCCGAAGGCTGAAGAAGCTACCCTCAAAAACCGCAACAAACCGCTGTGGTGCTTGAATTACGTGGGTAGAAGTGGCATTGGAAAGTTGTGGATGGAAAGAAATCGCGGTGGGTTCGATGTACGAACTAAACGCAAACTCACATTGAAAACATTTTTCGTAATCGTGGTGTGCGTGACCCACTTCTGTTTTTCCTAAGGTGTAATGATGATGGCAGTGCGTCACTTCAAATTCGTGGACAATATGGTTCATAGCATGCACGAACTGCAACACGAAAACGAGCAGTAGTGCAGCGGCCATACCGCCTCCGAAAAGTAATTTACGGACATTTCTCATGCCGCAAAGGTATTGATTCAAACAAAAAAATCCCGCCGATTTACCATTTTTTTAAGATTCGACGGGACTGTATTATAGGTGCAATCGGGTTATACCAATTGGTGTGCCACTAAATATTCGGCAATTTGTATCGCGTTTGTAGCGGCACCTTTGCGCAGGTTATCGGCAACGACCCACATGTTTACGGTGTTGGGCTGACTCTCGTCTTGGCGGATGCGGCCTACAAAAACCTCGTCTTTTCCGTGTGCATACAGCGGCATTGGATAGGTGTAGGTATCGGTATTGTCTTGTACGACCACGCCAGGCGTATGGTGTAAGATTTCGCGGATTTCGCTCAAGTCACAGTTGTTGTGAAACTCGACATTCAAGGCTTCACTGTGTCCGCCTACGACAGGAATACGGATTGCCGTAGCCGTCACGTGTATGGAATCGTCCCCGATGATTTTTTTGGTTTCGCGGGTCAGTTTCATTTCCTCTTTGGTGTAGCCGTTGTCTTCAAACACGTCGCATTGTGGAATGGCGTTGCGGTGAATTTGGTATTTGTAGGCCATTTCACCTTGGATACCTGCATATTCGTTTTCCAACTGTTGTACAGCTTTTACACCTGTTCCCGTAATGGATTGGTAGGTAGAAACCACGACGCGTTTTACGCCGTATTTTTTATGTAAAGGCGCCAACACCATCACCATTTGAATGGTAGAACAGTTGGGATTGGCAATGATTTTATCGTCTTTGGTCAATTCATGTGCGTTGATTTCGGGAACCACCAATTTCTTGGTAGGATCCATGCGCCATGCGGAAGAATTGTCGATCACAGTGGTGCCGACTGCTGCAAATTTGGGTGCCCAGTCCAAGGACGTTTGACCACCCGCGGAAAACAAGGCGATATCAGGATGCATGTCCACAGCCGTTTGCAATCCGACTACGGTGTAGCCCTTCCCTTTCCAGGTGATTTCTTTGCCGACCGACTTTTCGGAAGCGACAGGAATAAGTTCAGTAATGGGAAAATT
Organism: Bacteroidota bacterium; assembly: GCA_039798185.1. Classification (GTDB taxonomy): domain Bacteria; phylum Bacteroidota; class Bacteroidia; order Flavobacteriales; family Flavobacteriaceae; genus Flavobacterium. The sequence goes on along the minus strand of JBDKGM010000050.1, from coordinate 19,901 downwards.
TCGATCGGCTAACATTTGTAGCATCACTTCGCCTACCATACCGGTAGCACCTACAACGGCAACTTTCATGGTCTTTTTGTTTTAAGTTGAAATTTGAGCAGTTTGCAATTCAAGGCACAGCAATAGCTCCTTGAAATTGTATCGCAAAAATAACGAGAAATTGTATCGGTTGGTACATTTTAAAAAAGAAAAACCACTCGTTTAGGAGTGGCTTTAGTTCGAATATATAGGTAGCGGTTTACTTTTTCAATAAATCACGTATTTCGGCTAATAATTGCTCTTGTGTTGGACCCGCTGGTGCGGCTGGAGCGGCTTCTTCTTTTTTCTTCATGCCGTTAATTCCTTTTACCATCAAAAAGATAACAAAAGCGATCACTAAGAAACTGATTACTGCAGCCAAGAATTTACCGTATAAAATTCCGCCTTCGGTTTTTAACCCGGCTAAATCTTCAACATGTGCTGCTTTTAACGCAGGGTTTAAAAGCGCAGGTGTAATTACATCTGAAACTAATGAAGTAACAATCGCGCCAAAAGCACCTCCAATGATTACCCCTACGGCCAAGTCCATGGCATTGCCTTTGGCAATAAAGTCTTTAAATTCGGATACCATTCCCATAATTTACTGTTTGTTAAGGTTATTGAATCAAAGCTAAGAATTTTAACACAAAAAAAGAACGGTAAAAAAGAAAAATCTTACTCCCGGTAAAAAATTCGCTTCATCTATTGGGAGATTTCAATGATTAAAAACTTTAATCGCCACCAAATTATTCTGTGTAATAATTGCTGTAGCCAACAATTACCCAATTTGAATTCTCTTTTTTCAAAATATAGAAATAATTGATCTGATTTGGATCACTAACTAAACGCACCATAATCACCGCTTTGTCTTTATTGCGATTGAAGAGCGGCGCACTGTAGTGTTCTTTAAAATTACAATTGACGATTTGATTTGTTAAATCTTTGTGTTGTTGAACTTTATCGATATGCACCGGTAATTCAATCCAATCAATAGTTGATTTTACTCGAATTTTATGCTTCTCTAAAAAACCAATTGTCGGATTTGCCATTTTCATTTGCACCACATCATTTTGGTCTAAAACCCATCTTTCATTGGGATTGGCCCAAGTTATATACGGATGGTGATCTAGAAAATCCGCACGGCTTTCCTTGAGTTTAGCGGCATTATACTGCTCAAAAAATGCCTTTTCAAAGGATAAAGTTGTGTTAACCACACTTAAGGAATCGCAATCTTTCAATCCAATATTTTTATCAATGATTGTGTTGATTACAGCGTAACTTTCTTTATTTACACAACAACTTATACAGCAAAAAGAAAGTACACATATTCCGAATATAAATTTGATTTTCATAGAATTTTGATGGGAAACATCCCGAAATGTTATTTTTAAATCGCTGTTACTTATGTCTAGGGCTGTGTGAGACTATCAAAAACAGTATCGCTATTCATTTGATTTTAACGCATAACATAATTAGAGATCCTTATTCGGTCTACGATCGATCAATGTCCATTTCCCTTTAATTTTTTCAAAAATAATTGCTTCGTCGTATGTTGGTTTTCCGACAAAAAAACTCTTTTTGTATTGGAGATTAAAAAAAATAAACTTCCGACCATTATGGCTATACGAAAAGGGTTGCGATAGGGCATAATAGCTCGCCGATTCTCCCTTCTTTTGCCAATTTTTTAAAATTTTACTCAACGAATCTTGCGGAAATTTTTCAAATGGAATAGATTTAAAATCCTCTTTCTTCCACGATTGATTGTCAAATAAATTCAGTTCATCACGCTGGTTTGTATGATACTTTCTACGAAGTTCCGTATAAATTTCAAGTTCCTCTGGAGTGGAACCTGTTACTCTGCCCACCACAAACGACTGCATGGCATGTGAAAAACCTATTTGCTCGCTATTCAAAACGAGATGAGTGCTCTTTTGGATTGCATTATTCTTTTTAACCTCATCCACTAAAAAATTTTCGATCATCTTTTTTTGTGAAGTACAGGAACCTAAAAAAATTAAAATAAATAGGTAAAAACAAAATTTTCTCATGGCGTATAAATTTAACATCAACGATTCAATGACCCTGTATTTACATGATAATCAACAGAATTCTTACCAATACTACAAAAAATAATTAGAATATCTTACTCCCGGTAAAAAATTCGCTTCACGCGTTGGGAAATGGCGTTAACTACTACCAAGCAATATTGGGATCAAAATAGAAATTTTCAACTTCCCATATTCCATTTATATTTCTTTTCATTGAAACTATTCCCATTTCAATCACACCAAACCCAAAAAAACTATTCCCAGATCTAAAACTAAAATACGCTTTATCTTTTTCGAATAATACCGGAACCGATGCATAAACTAACAATCTTTGAGGTAATGCTGTATAGTTTCCCAATTTGATACTTGCTCTTAATTCCTCTGTTTTTAACACGGATATATTTTTATTCTCAAAATCAGATGGTTTCCAAAAATAGGGTCGCTCTTGGTACTTGGATTTCAAAATTTCATTTTTTGATGGAATAATTTCACACGCTTGATACAACCCTTTTACACCACTGCTGTCTCTGTCTTTACAATAATTGTACGCGTAAATAGAACCAATTCTTGATTCTGCCTCTTCCATAATTACTAGATTATGATTTTGGTAGGGTTTATACCGATCAAAGGCTAGTAACGTTTTCAAAAAATCATTGATTACTTTTTTTTCCTCCTGAGAATAGCTATTGATATCATATTCTCTAATGAAAAGGTTGTCAACACTGCTGTTTTTCTTTTGAGAAGCTGAACAGGAACCTAAAAAAATTAAAATAAATAGGTAAAAACCAATTTTTCTCATGGCGTATAAATTTAATATCAACGATTCAATGACCCTGTATTTACATGATAATCAACAGAATCCTTTCCAATACTACAAAAAATAATTAGAATATCTTACTCCCGGTAAAAAATTCGCTTCACGCGTTGGGAAATGGAGGTCATGATTTCGTAAGGAATTGTGCCCAATACTTTGGCCATGTGCATCACCGAAGGATCTTTTCCAAAAATAATCACTTCGTTGCCTTCTTTACAGTCGATATCGGTCACATCTACCATCAGCATGTCCATGCAAACGCTGCCTAAAATCGGCGCTTTTTTATTTTTAATAGTCACATAACCGTTCCCATTGCCCCAATGACGGGATATTCCATCAGCATAACCAATCGGCACTGTAGCCACTCGAGTGAGACGCTCGGCCATGAATCGGCGACTATAGCCTACACTCTCTCCAGGTTCAATCACCCGAATCTGAGAAATAATGGACTTCAACGTCGCTACCTGCTCCAGTAATTTTTGTTCGTCTTCATCATTGGAAACACCATACAAACCAATACCTAAACGCACCATGTCGAACTGTGCCTGACCGAAATTGGAAATCCCCGACGTATTTAAAATATGGCGAATGGGTTGGATATTCAGTGCTGTCATGAGCTGCTCCGACAGAAATTTGTACAATTTGATTTGGTCTAAAGTAAAATCTACAAACGTCATGTTATCGCTTGCTGCCAAATGCGACAAAATACTTTTCACTTCCACGGCTTGGGTTTGCTGCAAACGCGCGATGAGCTGGGGTATATCGTCTTCCATAAAACCCAACCGGTGCATGCCCGTATCAAGTTTAATATGTATGGGGAAATGCTTGAGTCGTTTTTCCTCGGCCAATTTCACAAAAGCATTGAGTCCTTTTAAGGAATAAATCTCGGGTTCGAGACCGTATTGAATCAACGAATGGTAACTTGTACTTTCGGGATTCATCACCATGATTGGCAATTCAATTCCCGCTTGTTTCAACGCGATTCCTTCATCTGCGAAAGCGACACCCAAATAATCGACTTTGTGGTGGGCCAGTAGTTTGGCAATTTCATAACCCCCATTTCCATAACTAAACGCTTTTACCATCACCATGAGTTTGGTATCGGGTTGGAGTTTGGTTTTGTAAAAATTAAGGTTATGGCTGATCGCATTGAGGTTGATTTCCAGTACGGTTTCGTGGGTTTTCTCTTCCAATGCGGTGACGATTTCTTCAAAATGAAAATGCCGCGCGCCTTTGATCAAAATGGTTTCATTGGCAAAAGGCAAGGTATCCATCACTTCCAAAAAGGCTTCGGTGGTGGGGAATGCCAAACAATTTGGAAACTTGCGTTGATAGCCTGAAATCGTGGGACCGATTGCAATTACACGATTGATTTGGTTGGTTACAATCAAAAACGAAACCTGTGCATAGAGTTCGTCATTGTTTAATCCACTTTGAAAAATATCGGATAAAATGAGGGTTTTCTTTTTGTATTGTTGCTGACTTTCCAAGAAATCCAAGGCAATTTTCAGCGATTGGAAATCGGAACTATAACTGTCGTCAATCAAGCGTGTATTGTGCGTTCCATTTTTCACTTTCAAACGCATTTCCACTGGATACAATTGCTGCATGCGGGCTTGAATGACAGCTTCGTCATACTGCAAATACAGCATAAGCATCAAGCAGTGAATCGCATTTTCAATCGAGGCTTGATCGGAAAACGGAATGATAACTTTGAAACATTGCTTTTGGTAAGTAATGCGCAATTCGGTTTGATCGGGCTTTTCATTCGCCATGATAAACACATCGGCTTTGCCATCGTCAGAGCTCCAGGTAAAGGTTTTGACTTTGGGTGAAAGAAAGGCTTCGATGGTACGGTTTTTATTGAGAATCAACACCTCAACCGAAGGAAAGAGCTTGAGTTTCTCTTTGATTTTTTCACCCGCATCATGAAAACCTTCATCGTGGGCCGAACCGATATTGGTCAGAATTCCGATAGTAGGACGGATGATTTTTTCCAAATGCACCATTTCATCCACGGTTGAAATTCCCGCTTCAAAAATACCGAGGTTATGTTTTTCATTAATGCCTAAAACCGACAAAGGCACTCCGACTTGGGAGTTATAACTTTTCGGACTGCGAATGATATTATAGTCGGGACTCAGTAAAAAGTTCAGCCATTCTTTGACAATGGTTTTACCGTTACTACCTGTAATTCCGATAATGGGAAAGGTAAAATTAGACCGGTATTTTGCTGCAAAATCTTGTAAGGCAGTTAGCGAATTTTCTACAATCAAAAAATTAGCTTGACCAACCAATGCTTCGGGAACAAATTGTACAACGAAGTTAAAAACGCCTTGTTCGATCAATTCGGGCAAATATTCATGACCGTCATGATTGGGTCCGATTAACGCAAAAAACAAGGTGCTTTCTCCATTTTGGAGTGAACGGCTGTCAATCGATACGGTATCGATAATTGCAACATCCCGATCACCTTGAAATTGTGCTTTAAGAATCGGAATGATATTTCGAATGGATAGTGTCACGGTAGCTTATTCGTTGGTATCTGAAGGTAATTCTTCAGGATCGTTGACTTCGATATTTTCGCGCATGGCTTTGTAATAGGCGGCACGGCTTAGCGGTTCATATTCTTCCGTTTCGCCGAGTAAAACCAAATTGTCGTTGCTTGATTTTCGGAAACTGTAGTGGGCTAAATTCCCCGTTCGGGTACAAACGGCGTGCACTTTGGTCACATATTCGGCGGTAGCCATAAGCGCAGGCATGGGTCCGAATGGATTGCCTTTAAAGTCCATATCCAAACCTGCAACAATTACGCGAATCCCGGAATTGGCAAGGTCGTTACAAATTTTCACGATTTCGTCATCAAAGAACTGTGCTTCGTCAATACCAACTACATCACAACCTTGTGCAAGAATGGCGATATTGGCAGCAGCCGGAACGGGTGTGGAGCGAATTTCGTTTTTATTATGCGAAACCACCATTTCTTCGTCATAGCGCACATCGATGGCGGGCTTGAAAATTTCCACCCGTTGTTTGGCAAATTGTGCCCGACGCAAACGACGGATTAATTCCTCCGTTTTGCCCGAAAACATGGAGCCGCAGATGACTTCAATCCACCCAAATTGTTCTTCGTGATTAACCGTATTTTCTAGAAACATTTACTAATTTCGTTAGTATGAATTAGGTATTTTTCTGTTACATTTGTACAGAAACAAAAATATCAAAATTCCCATGACTTCCTCCTACCCGAGGCATAAAGTTATAAAGAGTTTGATGATTTCGTAACCTAAACCTAAACTCAATCGATTCTACAGGTGAGCCCCCACAAGGGTTTTCATCCTATTTGACAAATTGTAACGCACCATGAAAAAAAGACTGGAAGCTGAACTCATAAGTATTGCACACCGCATTTTAAAACTTCGCAACAAGTCAGAAGTTGACCAATTGTATCTGGAATCCAAAAAATTGTACGAAACCTTGGCGGTTTTAAAATTTTATGGGGATAATTATGAAGTGGTGAAAAATGACGTGGCGACCGAAGATTTGGAAGCCAAACTGGAAGCCGCTTTGGATGCTCCTGAAGCTATCGCTGCTGCGGTAACAGCTCCTGTGGCTGAAACACCTGTTGTGCAAGAAGTTGTTGAAGAAGAAGTGACCGAAGAGGCGGAAACAACCGTTGAAGAACGCATTGCCGAGGAAGAACCTGCAATTGAAGAAGAAGCGGAAGTTGAGATGAAAGCGGAAGAAACCGAAGAAGTTGAAGAAGAGCCTGTAATTGTGGGCGAAATTACTTTGGAAGACGACGAAATCGAAGAGGAAGTTCCCATGACGGAAGCCAAATCGGATTTGGATTTCGAACCCATTTTTGAATTAGCGGCTGAACCGATGGTGGAAGAGGAAACAGAAAACACTCCAGAACCCGTTATCGAACCTGTAGCGGAAACCGTTGTAGAAACCCCGAAAAAAGACGAACCCAAACAAATTTCGCTAGCGGATTTGTTAGGAGAAAATTATACCGAACCCGTATTTGTCAAACCCGATGATGTAGTGGTTCCCCCTTCTTTAAAAAATGTAATTGACGAACAAGGAAAATCCTTGAACGAAATGCATTCGAAATCCATTAACATTGGATTAAATGATAAAATTGCGTTTGTAAAATTCTTATTTGCAGACAGCACAGAAGATTACAACCGCGTATTGTCGCAATTGAATACATTCTCCACTTTTGAAGAAGCAAAAGATTTTATTGACGAAATCATCAAACCCGACTACAACAATTGGGACGGAGTGGACGATTACGCCGAACGATTTATTGCTATTGTGGCTAAAAAATTCTCGTAAATGGGAAAATTGTATTTGGTACCCACGCCCATCGGCAACTTAGACGACATGACGTTTCGAGCCGTGAAAGTCTTGCAAGAAGCTGATATGATTTTGGCGGAAGATACCCGAAACAGTGGTAAATTGCTCAAACATTTTGAGATTGCAACTCCGATGCAAAGCCACCACATGCACAATGAGCACAAAACGGTAGACCATTGGGTGAAACGCATTCAGGCAGGAGACACTGTGGCCTTAATCAGTGATGCGGGCACACCAGCAATTTCTGATCCTGGTTTTCTGTTGACTCGCGCTTGTGTAGAAAATGGGATTGAAGTCGATTGCCTACCTGGAGCCACTGCTTTTGTACCGGCTTTAGTGAACAGCGGATTGCCTAATGATCGCTTTATTTTTGAAGGATTTTTGCCTGAAAAAAAAGGAAGACAAACGCGTTACCTCCAACTCGCGGAAGAAACCCGAACCATGATTCTTTATGTTTCGCCCCATAAATTGGTAAAAACCTTGGGCGAATTTGTACAGTATTTTGGTGCCGACCGACCCGTGTCCATCTCACGAGAAATTACCAAACTCCACGAAGAAACGTTTCGCGGAACCGCCGAAGAAGTACTGAAACACTATGAAGCCAAACCTCCCAAAGGCGAAATTGTAGCCGTGGTAGGTGGCAAACCCACGAAATAATAAATTAATTATGTTTTTATACGCCAAAATTTTTAAAACCAATTCTTATGCGCTGGAACTTTCACTCAAAGCCGAATCCCTCCGACGTACGCCATTTGATGGACGTACTGCAAGTCGATGAACGCATTGCCAACTTATTGGTACAACGCGGTATTACCACCTACGATGAAGCGAAAGCTTTTTTTCGTCCCACTTTAAACGATTTACACAATCCGTATCTCATGAAAGATATGGAACAAGCCGTTTTTCGTATCGAACAAGCCATCAACAATCGGGAGAATATTCTCGTTTTTGGCGATTACGATGTAGATGGAACCACGGCCGTTTCGCTAATGGCTTCCTATCTTCGCAGTTTCTATCCCAATGTCGCCACCTACATTCCCGACCGTTATGCGGAAGGCTACGGCGTGTCCTACCAAGGAATTGATTTTGCCGAAGACAATGGGATGACTTTAATTATCGCCTTAGACTGCGGTATTAAATCCATCGATCATGTAAACTATGCCAAAGCTAAAGGCATCGATTTCATCATTTGTGATCACCACCGTCCCGGAGATACACTACCTGATGCGGTTGCGGTTTTGGACCCCAAACGCGACGATTGCTCCTATCCCTATGACGAACTTTGTGGCTGTGGCGTCGGATTTAAATTGATTCAGGCTTTGTCTGAACGACGGGGTCAAACGCTATTTGACTTAATTCCCTATCTCGATTTGGTCGCAACAGCCATCGCTGCCGATATTGTACCCATTACGGGGGAAAATCGGGTGTTGGCTAAATTTGGCTTGCAAGTCATCAATGAAAATCCGCGGCCTGGTATAAAAGCGCTGCTTACCCAAGTGAAGAAAAGCGAACTCACGATTACCGATGTGGTATTCATCATTGCCCCGCGCATCAATGCAGCAGGTCGGATCAAACACGGTAACGCTGCGGTGAGTTTGTTGACCGAAATGAATTTGGAACAAGCGGTTCAGTTTGCAGCCGACATCGAACAACATAATAAAGACCGTAGGGAACTCGACAAAACCATTACGGAAGAGGCCTTACGTCAAATTCAAGATTTAAACGAAACCGATCGTTTTACCACCGTAGTTTACCAAGAAAATTGGCACAAAGGTGTTATCGGAATCGTGGCTTCACGCCTTACGGAAACCTATTACCGCCCGACCATTGTGTTTACCAAAAGTGGCGACAAATTAGCAGCCTCTGCCCGATCGGTTAAAGATTTTGATTTGTATGAAGCCTTGGAAGCGTGTAGTGAGCACTTGATTCAGTTTGGCGGACATAAATATGCGGCAGGAATGACGTTGTATGAAGAAAACTATCCTGCCTTCAAAGCCGCTTTTGAAAATGTAGTCAAAAACACGATTGATCCCCATTTACTCATCCCTGAAATTGCTATCGATACTGAAATTCAGTTTTCGGAAATTACCCCCAAATTGATGCGGTTGTTGAAACAATTCGAACCTTTTGGTCCCGGCAATATGACGCCCACTTTTTTAGCCAAAAATCTATACGATACAGGCTATGGAAAGCGTATTGGCAGTGATGAAACGCATTTGAAATTAAACCTCAAACAAGGCGCTTCAGCAACTTTAGGCGCCGTCGGATTTGGGTTGGGTGAAAAGTTAAATTTGACCCAAAATCGCCAAAAAATCGATGTCGTCTTCTGTTTGGATGAAAATGAATTCAACGGTTCCGTAACTTTGCAACTCCGATTGAAAGATTTACAGCACCACAATGACTAAAAACGATCCTTACGAAGCCTTGCGCTTTCGCGAATTTAATTTCTTCTTGCTCATGCGTTTTGCGTTGGTCTTCGCATGGTCCATGCAATTTGTTATTATTGAATGGGAAGTGTATTCCATGACGAAAGATCCGCTTTCGTTGGGTATTATTGGCTTGATGGAAATCATTCCCGCCGTAAGCATGGCCTTATTTGCGGGACACATTGTGGATCAGAGTGAGAAAAAAAGTTTACTCGCCAAATGCCTGATGGCCTTTTCTACAATTAGTCTCGGACTCTTTTTAATCACAATCCCAGAAGTGGCGCGAGGGTATTCCTCTCAAACCATACTCTACACCATTTATGCATTAGTCTTTTTTGGCGGCTTGGTTCGCGCTTTTATCACTCCTTCAGTATTCTCCTTATTGGGACAATTAATTCCCAAAAAAGTGTATCCTAACGCTTCGACCTGGAGCAGTTCGGTTTGGCAAATCGCAGCCGTTACGGGTCCGGCACTTTCAGGAATCGCGATTCGCTTTTTCGGGGTGCATTGGTCGTTATGTTTTGTGTTTGGCTGTACAATTTTGGCGTTACTTTTTCTAACCCGAATTGAAAAGAAACCCATTTTGAATACCAAAATCGGCGAACCCATCCTACAGAGTTTAAAAGAAGGTGTGCGCTTTGTATTTCACAATAAAACGATTTTGAACGCCATTACGTTGGATATGATTGCCGTACTCTTTGGTGGTGCCATTGCATTACTTCCAGTATTTGCCCAAGATATTTTAAAAGTAGGTTCCGAAGGATTTGGCATTTTACGTGCGGCACCCGCTGTGGGATCGTTTCTTACCATGATCTTAGCGGCTTACATTCCGTTGAACAAAAATGCAGGTATGAAATTGTTGGTGGCCATATTTCTGTTTGGCGTCTGTATGATCGTGTTCGGACTCTCCACCTATTTCTGGGTTTCGGTGGCGGCGTTGTTTTTAAGCGGTGTGTTTGATGGCGTTTCGGTGGTCATTCGCCAAACGATATTACAATTGGAAACACCCGATCACATGCGCGGACGCGTTTCTTCTGTGAATTCGATTTTTGTCGGATCTTCCAATGAATTGGGGGCTTTCGAAAGTGGTCTAACTGCAAAATTAATGGGAACCGTTTCGGCTGTGGTTTTTGGTGGCACAATGACCTTATTGACGGTGACGGCTACGGGATTACTCTCGCCTTCTTTTCGAAAGCTGGACATTCACAAGAAAATTGAAGAATTATAATTTATTGACAGACTCAATTTATTGGAACTAAAATTGAACGCTGCACTAAATCTCGATTTCATTTGAGCCGAATTTACGTACCCTTTTTAAAAGACACCCAGATTTTTTGTACCTTCCTATTTTTGAATTCAATGCGGGACTTTCTTCTTTTCTGGCTTCTACTTTTTTCCTGTTTAGGATTTGCGCAACCTAGCAAACTTCTCCTTTTGGACGAGGAAACCAGCGAATTTTTACCTGAGGTCAATTTTCAACTTTTTCATCAAAAAAAGAAAGTTTTTGAAAGCATCGCCCCTGAAAAAGAAGCATTGTCGTTGCCACAAATAGTGTTTGACTCGATTGCCTTTTCCAAATTTAATTTCGAACCCAAAGGATTTTCAAAAGACAGTTTGAATGATATCGTTTACCTCAAGAAAAAAATATATGAATTGGACGAAGTAGTCATTGGCGTCCAACTCGAAAAAATTACGTTGGGCGAACAGGAACGGATTTTACCCAACTCTAGAGGAATGTATTTGCAAAAGCAATTGTTTTTTGGCATTTTACTTACGAACAATCAACCCTTTGACTTGGCATTGGAACAAGTGCAATGGTATGTCAAAAAAGTAGTGCATACGACAAGCTATCGAATTTTATTTTACAAAGTAACCGTAAACAATACGGTTCCTCAGCGCACCTTCATCAGTCCGTTTCAAGCATTTCCGGTTTATATTTCACCGGTTCAACAAGTAGCACCCAAACAAAAAAACAAAATCATTACACCCATAGATTATGTTTTAACAAAAGGCGAAGAAGTATTGATTGCTTTTGAATTGGTCGACTATTTGGACGAAAATCAAACGGTAATTCAGCCGCCTTTGGATGAACAAACCTTGATTAAGTTTCAATGTTCGAAGGAAACCAACTTTTATACAAAATACCACGATATCCAATCCCAAAAGGAAACCGAAGAATTATACAATGCCAATACCTGGCTCAATTATGATTTTGCTTTTCAATTTTTCAAAAAACCGAGTAAGAGTTCGCTACGCACACCCGCAGTGAACTTAATTGGAAGTAAATTATAGTTCGAATTTTTCTAAAGAAAACTGCGTTCCATCAAAAACACCATAGGTAAAATAACCCACCCAATCGCCGAGATTGATGTACGTTGCTTGTTCATTTAAAGCAATCGTCATCGGCAAGTGTCGGTGGCCAAACACAAAGTAGTCGAAGTGTTGGGTTTCGAGTTTTCGTTTACAATATTGCACCAACCATTCGTTATCTTCCCCTAAAAACTTCACATCGGATTCGCCCGAAATTAATTTGTTTTTTACCGAAAGATATTGCGCTAATTTCACACCAACATCGGGGTGTAGCCAACGGTACAACCATTTTGAAAAAGGATTGGTGAACACTTTTTTCATGCGTTTATAGCCTTTATCGCCGGGACCTTTCCCGTCACCATGACCAATCAAAAAGGACTTGCCATGAAAAGTAAAGGTTTGATTGTCGTGATATACAGGGATATTTAATTCTTTTTCAAAATAATCACCCATCCATAAATCATGATTCCCTACAAAAAAGTAAATTGGAATACCGCTATCGCGAATTTCGGCTAATTTCCCAAGAACCCGAACAAATCCTTTGGGTACGACCGTTTGGTATTCAAACCAAAAATCAAATAAATCACCGAGTAAAAAAATCGCTTCGGCATCTTGCTTAACCGTATCGAGCCACGCCACAAACTTTTGTTCACGAGGAAAACTCGCCTCGGGTGTTGGCGCTCCTAAATGTTGGTCGGATGCAAAATAGATTTTTTTGCTCATACTTATTGATTATCGGAAGCATACCACTCCGCATACGAAGTTTCCGTTTCTTGTAAACGTAACGAAAATAATTGAATGGATTCCGGAAGGCGGCTTCGAATTTTAGCGGCAAAATCAATTACCATATTTTCACTGGTCGGTTGGTAATCGACTAAAATCACATGATGGCCGCGTGTTTGGAGCTCGGCTGCCAATTCGATATGGGGTGTGTTTTTATTAAAAACGGTTGCGTGGTCGAATATATCCACGATTTCTTCTTTGACGATTTTTTTTAAATCTGAAAAATCGATCACCATTCCATACTTTACATTTGAAGTATCCGTAATCGGTTTACCAATCACGGTAACGGATAATTTATAGCTGTGACCGTGTACATTTTTACATTTCCCATCATAACCATAAAGGGCATGACCAGTTTCAAAATTGAATTGTTTGGTAATACGAATCGTACTCATAGTGAAAATTTACTTGGCAAAAATACGATTTATTCTAAATCCTTACGGTTTTTAGAGCGGTAATACATCCAATAGGCTAAACCCACCAGAAGGACAAAGGGTGCAAGATTCCCTATCCAAACTCCAATTGCATAACCGTTATCGGGTGCGTGTTTCAGTTTTTGATCGATGTTGACCGCTTGAACTAAAGCAAAAAATTTCATGATATAAAAGTACACTCAAAGGTACAAAAAAGGCCATCCATCGGACAGCCTTTTGTAATTTATTTCTTATGGATTCTCTTGGAATGCCTGACTTTCATTGGCGTGAGCGGCTCGAGCATTGATCGCTATGTTGTCCGAAGCCTTCGTTAAAAAGGCAACAAAACTTATGTTATTGGGATTGGCAATATTGGAGGGAACTGGAATCGAAAAGTTCCGAGTTACCGTAGCGCCATTGGTTGTACCTGTAATAGCTTCCCCAGTAATGTCGGTTAAAGAAGCCCGTAAAACATGATTGTGCTCAAAATTTGGAATCGGATTCACACCGCCGTACAAATCACTGTAATAATTACGTTGGTTGTAATACAGCTTGTCTTCCAAAAGATAAACTACCAATTTCAGTCCTTCATAATTATCGAGACATTTTACTTTTACATCTAAATTAATCGTACCATTGGCCACCGTCGAATTCATCGCTAAGCCGATGGTCGTATTATTCCCTGTTAAATCAAGCGCCTGTTGAATATTGGAAGTTTCTGGAAAACTCCATACAATCATTCGATTCAATCGAGAAACGGGCAATGCCAATTGAGAAGTAGGAAGAATTAAATTTTTCAAGGGAGCAATATCCGCATAATGATACGGATCATTCCCATTATGGATGGCCACAGACACTACTTTATCAGAAACAGCTTTGGTTTCCTCGATCGCCCAAGCCACGCGGGTACAATTCCCACACCACGTTCCAGTATAGTCCTCAATTAGTACATTTTTCTTCAAATACCCAGAAACTGGAGGTGCTGACGATGATCCATCAGGGCGGTTTTCAACTATCGTCGTGTCTTGACAAGAAACCAGTACTATCGCTGCCGCAAAAAGGGCGCTCAATGCCTTAAAATTCATAGCTAATTCATGCATTAATTTAATCATTACAAATAAAAAGAAAAATCCTTTACTTTTTATAAGATTATTTATTTATTTGTACGACAATACCAAACAAACATGAAAAAACTAGCTGTATTCTTCTTCTTTTTTAGCATTTTAACAAATGCACAAACCGCCCTACCCGAAGTCACCTTGACCAATCTGGAAGGCAAACCCATTCAATTAAAAAGTACATTTGCTGAAAAAGACAAATTGTACGTTTTTTCCTTTTGGGCAACATGGTGCGGACCTTGCATCAATGAATTGGATGAGTTAAACGATGTTATCGCTGATTGGAAAAAAGAACTTAATCTTGAAGTTATCGCTATTGCTACCGATGATGCACGTACACAAAAACGCGTGAAGCCTTTGGTTAACGGGAAAGGTTGGGAATACACAATCCTTTTAGATACCAATCAAGATTTAAAACGCGCATTAACTATTGTAAATATTCCCTATACTATTGTGGTTAAAAATGGCCAAATTGTACATATTCAAAATGGCTATGTACCCGGAAGTGAAAATGAATTATTAGCGAAATTGAAGCAATTATAATCATGACAAAAAAATACCTTTTAAGTGTTTGTATGACACTAATTGTTTCGACTGTAGCACAAGCACAAACAGAAGAAAAACCCAAAGAGAAAGGCACCTTGAGTGGCGGAATTGAATCCAACATACAATGGTATTTAAACGACAAAGGGTTGAAAGATGAATACAACAATCCAACCGTACATCCTGTTGAACCTTTGCGATCTAACAGCTACCTTTTTCTAAATTATAAATACAAAAAATGGATGGCGGGCGTTCAAGGGGAAGCCTATGAACAAAATGCGTTATTGAATATGAATCCGAAGTACAACGGAACCAATCTTGCTACGTATTTCATTCAATATAAAGGTGAAAAACTAGATGTTACCGCGGGGTATTTCTACGAACAATTTGGCAGTGGATTGCTGTTTAGAAGTTGGGAAGACCGTGCCTTGGGTATCAATAATGCCCTTCGAGGTGCACGTATAATCTTAAAACCAACTTCGTCTTTTACCTTGAAACTTATTTATGGTAAACAACGCACGGGTTTCGATGTAGCGCATTCGGAAATTTTTGGTGGTGATTTTGAATGGGGTCTTTCTAAACTTTTTAAATGGGAAACAACTGATTTAACTTTTGGCGGAAATTACGTGGGACGCTATGAGAAAACGGACATTGTAAACCCCAATTTTGATGCATTAACCAGTGGTTTTTCGGGAAGAATAAATGTATCCCACAATGCTGTTTATATGTCGGCAGAATATGATTACAAAACCAAAGACGCTGTTGTTCAAGCACCGGGTCAAATTGATAATAAATTAATTAAACCGGGAAGTGCTTTATTAGTCAATGCAGGGTACTCCAAAAAAGGCTTCGGGATTGATGGTACTTTCCGTCGCTTAGAAAACATGAGCTTTTTTTCAGAACGTGCTGCAAAAGGGAATATCTATAACGATCGTATCATGAATTTTATTCCGAGTTTGACCAAACAGCACCATTACAACTTGGCAAACATCTATGTCTATCAGGCGCAACCTAATGTGTTATTAGCGGGTTCTGATTATGTAAAAGCGGGTGAAATCGGCGGACAGATTGATATGTTTTACGACATTAAAAAGGGCACAAAATTAGGAGGGAAATACGGTACTAAAATTGCCATGAACTTCTCTAATTACAATGCTTTGAGTGGCACTTATTATATCTATAATCCCCAAGATTACAAAACGGATTTCTTTGGTTTTGGTCAACGTATGTTCTCCGATTTCAATGTGGAAGTGACCAAAAAATGGAATTCAAAATGGCAAACTATTTTAACATACATCAACCAATATTACAACAAGAAATACATCGGAGATGCTGAAGGTGAAATTAAAACCAATATCATTGGTGCAGATGTAATTTATAAGTTTGAAAAAGGACAATCGTTACGTTTTATGGGCGAACATATGTGGGCGGATCATGATCGTAAAAATTGGGCTTCTGCCACACTCGAATTTAATTTCAATTCTAAGTTTTCGATGTATGTTTATGACCTATATAACTATGGAAATGATTTAGAATATTACCGAAACCACTACTATAATATTGGAGGTTCGTTCCGCAAAAAAGCTGCTCGTTTGTCTCTAAATTACGGTCGTCAACGCGGTGGATTAGTTTGTGTGGGTGGTGTTTGCCGCTTTGTTCCAGAAAGTTCAGGTTTAACAGTTACTTTTAATACTTCATTTTAAAAATGAACGTTCGGCACCTAGTTGGAATTGTAGTGCTACTAAGTAGCTTCATGATTTCTTCTTGTTCCAAAGAAGAGCATTACGAAACAATTCCTGAATCGCCTGTTGTTTGTGATTTGACCCAAGTGCCTTATGCTAAGCTTTCCGATTATCATTTTTTTGAGGGAGAAATAAAAAATTTACAACCCGCTATTGGCGTTTTACCTTATAAACCGGCGAGTGAGTTATTTACTGATTATGCCTTAAAAAAACGATTTGTTTGGTTGCCTAAAAACACGAAAGCCACTTATGTGAGTGATTCAGATATTTTGGAATTACCAGTTGGCAGCGTTGTCATCAAAGTGTTTTATTACGATACTGTATTACCCAATTTAACTACTCAAATTATTGAAACTCGTTTAATGATTCGCAAATCAGACGGGTGGATTTATGCGGAATATATTTGGAAACCCGATCAATCGGATGCTTTATTAGAAACCGCAAGCACAAGTCGGACCTTGAGTATACAACAAGGAAACGAAGTGCTTACATTCAACTATCGCACACCGAATACCACTACAGAATGTAACCGTTGTCATGGGGATTTAATTACGCTGAAGAAAAATCCGATTGGAATAAAACCTCAAAATTTGAATTGGAATTTCAATTACGGCACTACAACAATGAACCAGTTGAACAAATGGATTGAATATGGCTATTTGGAAAACAACCTTCCGAGTCAGATTAATTCGATTGCCAATTACAATGACACTTCATTAGGTATCGACTTACGGATTCGTTCCTATTTTGATTCCAACTGTGCCCATTGTCATAAAGACGGCGGTGAAGCACAAGTGCATCCTTTACGGATGGAGTTTAAAGACACAACGGATCCTGAAAATATGGGTGTAGGTGTGGCTGCGCTCCATCAATTACCAGGATACAATGGCCGCATTGTTCAACCGAATAATGTTGGGCAATCCATTTTACATTATCGTGTAAATACCACAACCGATTTATTCTATATAATGCCCGCTTTGGGTAGATCGGTTAAACACAAAGAAGGCGTTCAATTGGTAGAAGATTGGATTAATTCATTTTAATAAAAAAAGCCTGTCATGTGACAGGCTTTTTTTATTCTATATTCAAACGAAATTATCCTTTTATAATTTTTTTAGAAGCACGATTGCCGTAAGCATCCGTGAATTGTAAAATATACACTCCTGTGTTCCAAGAAGTGGTATCTAAGGTTTGAATTCCATAAGGCAAATCCTGTTTTGCAACTAACTTGCCATTAAAATCAAATACCTCAATAGTAGAAGTTTTTAAAACATCTAAAGTCAATTCATTGGTAATGGTAGTAGCTTTAATTAAAACGCCACTTTCTTGCAACTGCTGAATATCCTCAGTAGATAAAGCGGGATCATAGCGATAGGTAACATCAACGGTATTCCCGGTTGGATTTCCCGCTTGGAAAAATCGAAATGTATAATCTTTAGGAAAAGGAGCAGCCCCTGCTAATGTATTTAAGAAGTGACCATCATTACCACTTTGTCCACCTGGAGCTAATGTCAAATATGGCAAATTTACTGGGTAATTATTACCTTCTTCAACAAAAGACAAACATTCATTGGCAAAGCACAATTCAAATCCAGCACCATCATTATTGGTTAATGTCATACAATTAATACGAACATTTACAGATGATGTAGATAGATTTTTGACATAAAAATCCAATTCAGCTTGTGGGTAATCAATGGTATTAAAAGCGATTACTTGACCATTTGAAATGGGTGTATTATCATGTCGCGTTACTGCAATTTGTGCTTGCGTTTGGCTCGCAAATGCCACTAGTACGAAAAGTAAAACTTTTTTCATGTAGAAGGGTATTTTATAAAGGGGGAATTGCTTCCCCCTATTCATGTATTAATTTAAAATAATTTTTTGAGATTGTGTAGCACCTGAAGCATTCGTCATTTTAGCTACATAAACTCCTTTTTGTAAAGAAGTTAAATTCATTGAAGCACCGTTTTCAAGATTTGAAGCAGTATAAACCACTTTTCCTGTCATATCGGTTACTTCTACAGAAACATTCTCTTCAGATGCGATTCGAACAATTCCGTTTGTTGGGTTAGGATATAATTTTGCAAATGCTGAAGCACTGAATTGATTGTTAGCTAAAGCATCTGTAGCGTAAGCTGCTTGCATTACAGCTTTTGTTGCAGTATTCTGAACAAATACAATTACATCGATATCTGACATTTCCTCAATATTCAAACCTGTTAAACTAGCTTGTAAAGAGAAGGTATTTGGAGTATCGTAAGTAAAATTCACAGGTGTTCCTGATGCATCTGGCAACATTTTCATCATTACATTTTTGAAGGATGTTTCACCATTTGTTGCAATATTTCCAGTAGTTATACGCTCAACCACAACAGCATGAACGGTATACGTACCTGTTAAATAAGGAGTAGTTGTTACATCCACAGTAATATCTGTTCCGTTTAACAAACGCGTAGCATTAAGAGCAAAATAAGCAGGTTCTGCCATTTCAGCATTCAAAGCCGATTGTAACTGTGCTGTACTAAAATTAGTTCCCTCTTTTGAATCCACATATAAAGTTGGCGCACCCGTAACTCCGTAATAGGCTACACGCTCACCTACTTCTGCTGTGTAGTATGGGTCACCTGTACCTGGCCAGTTTACTTGATAACAAATTAATGCTAAGTTATCATGATTGGTACCTGTTGTATAAAAAGGAGAAAAATAATTAGTATTGAATGAATAACAAGGTCCACAAGTCGAACTAGAGAATTTCTCATACAAAGGCAAACGAGTTGTGCTTCCACTAGCTACGGCAACAGATTTTGTTACCATATCATTCGATGCATCACCATCAGTAGCCTGACCGTTAACATTGGCTACCCATACTTTTAAAGTGTAAGCTCCTGGAGTTGCATTCCATTGGTCTGTATGACTGTAATTGTACGTTTGACCAGCAGCAATATTCAAACCTGATAAGGATTGTGTATAGATTGTTCCTGTGCCAATTTGCCATTTCACATCCATCGTATTGATGGCAGAAGTACCCATATTTTTAATTGTACCACTGATTACTTTTGAACCTGAAGCTACAATAGCATTCATAGTTACCGATGACATTTCAGCATCAACGGGTTGAATTTGTTCCACTGTGATTTCATCAATGAAAATATTATTCCCGTATTGTGATGTCCCTAAAATGTTGATATATCCTGTACCATTTACATTTCCAGGAATATCAAATGCGTAAGCATACCAACCATCAGCAGCTACTACAGGTGCCAATTGAACAGAGCGATTTACTGTTCCTAAAAGTGTTCCTCCAGCAGCACTGGTTGTGTT
>JBDKGM010000049.1:0-70325 GCA_039798185.1 Bacteroidota bacterium | reverse complement strand
AGCCGAACTCGTTTAGTCGGCTTTTTCTTTTTTCTTCTTTTTATCGCTATCGTTTCCTTTTTTTAATTTCTTCAAAAAAGTGTCTAACGAAAGATTGTAATTTAGACTCCATACGGAACGATCATCTTGCGTTGCTTTGTAACGGTCTTCAAAGAAATAAGTTAACCCTACCGACTGCCCATATTTCAAATCGTATTTTGCACCTGCATAATAGCGAATACGGTGGTAAGCTATAGGGTTTTTATTCAATCGAATAAAAAACTCAGGACCAACATTAAATGACCATTTGCTTTTAGGAACATTGTATTCGAATGAAATACGCTCCCTTACATACTGAGAAGGCGCTTTATAATTGGCCATAAAATCAGCATCGAATTGTTGTGTAGTCCATTGATAACGTGTGCGTGTACCAATACTGTAGTGCTTTTTAAATTTATGTTCGAATTTTACAGAAGCAAACAAACGATAGTTGTCATTATCAAAAGAAGTAGAAAAGCGATATCCCGCTTCGACATCCCATTTCTTCGAAACTTTATACGTTAGAGCAGCTTGGGTAACGCTGGATTGAAAGGCTCCGAAATCATGATCAAGACCATAGCGGTATTGCACTTCAGCTTTCCATTTTTTAGCAAATTGATAATCAACCGCAGCAGAAAGTCGCAGTTGATTATCTATATTTTGGGCACCTAAACTCAAAGAGAATAGGCAAAAAAACAATGCTTTCTTAATCATTATCAATGCTCGTGGGTAAGGAGTTTTCACTTTCTGCAGAATAATAGTAAGCTTTCAACAAAACCGTATCTTTCAAATAATTGATGGATACAATATCAACTTTATGCACTTCTAATCCAGTTCGGTTACGTAAGTCTTCTATTAACTCTTGGCGTTGTTCCGGACGAATTAAGAGTACATTATCATATAAAATCTCTTTGTAACTCTCGTTATTTATGAAATTGAGGCGTTCTAAGAAGAACGTCATTATCAAAATAATTACATTACATACTGCTAACAATAGGAATCCATCTTTGGCTGAGGCCAAAGAATTCAGCATCCCCAAAGCGACACACACAAAGAAATAGCCCATGTCTTTGATGGAAACCATGATGGTTCGGTAGCGAATAATCGAAAAAATCGCAAACAAACCAAATGCAAATCCCATTTTAATTTTGGCTGTTCCCAATAAGAAACAGATCATGAAATTAATGATGTTGAAAAGCACAAAAGTGAATACGAAATCTTTGTTGCGGTGTTTGGGATAATAGATAAATCCAACCAAGACCAACAAGGCAATTACATCAATCGCGGCACGGGATCCAAAATCTATTAAGTTGAATGCATTAGTTGTTGTGGTCAATTCTTCCATTTCCATTAAGCGTTTTATTTAAGTTTTTTATGAGTGGTAAAAAATTATTCTTTTTGATATTCGGATGCAATAGCATTACTCCATAAATGTATTTACTGAATCCTCGTTGGCGAATACCTCGTGTTTTCAACTCTTGTACAATAGCAGAATTCGTTGATTTAGGTTGTTTGATTTCCAACACAAAATACTCTTTCAATACTTTAGTTTCAGTAGTATTGGAAAACGATATATTGAAATCTAAAGTCATCCGCTCTGTAAATTCATTGTTTACAAAAGTGATGCGTTGGAAAGTATTGGATAAAATCACTTCCAAATTCTTTAGATTTTTTCTTGAAAACCCTTCAATCAACTCTTGACGAGCCGTATCCAATCGGGACAAAATATCGGATAAAGGTTGGCGAATTTTCTGTGTTCGTTCGACTTTTTCCTTTTTCTTAATTTCAAAAAAACTAGCCCCTGTTTCAACATATTTCCGACTTCTCACTTTAATTCGCTGTGTATACCCATTATGATGGTCATAATAAAACCGTAAATCTGGGGTGTCGAAATAATTATTTTCATACGTAAATATGCGGTTGCCGTCAATTTCAAGCACCTTGTAATTTTGTGAAATTATAGGAAGCAAAGCCTCTATTTGGGATCGTGTTAAAACGTATTTCGAATCGATACGATTTTGCAAGGCAACACTATCGAGTTCTTGCAATGAAATCCCGTGTAGGTTTTGAATCTGATTTGTGAGTTGGAGCGCATGCATAGGTTTAGAAGGAAACGACGAAATCTTCCGTTTCTACGGTTTGTTTTTTTGAAGTAATCTCAATAGTTTTTAAAACATAAACCTGATCCCATGCACAATAATCGCAATCGCCATAAACCCATATATCATATTTCCCTTCATAGAGGTAATCAAATTTAAAGGAGCCATCGGGAGCAGAATCTTTACTATCAAAATAATTCGGTTCACCATGTTTGCTGATGTAAACTTTAAATCCGCCTACATATCCTTGACCAACGACATTTCCATTTGAATTATAATCTTTACCAAATACTTTACCGCGAATGGTTGCTAATCCACCATATCCCTCATCATGTGAGCAAGAAAGTGTAAGCAATGCAATTACCAATAGAATTCCGATTTTTTTCATTGTATCTTGATTAGTGTAAAACAATTATTTTTTGAGTTTGTGTTCCGTATTTAACAATATAAGTCCCAGAAACCCTACTATCAAAAGAAAGCGGTGTTTCCAATTGCGCTTCCGATTCTTGAATCAATTGTCCGAGTGTATTAAAAACTTGTATTTTTTGATTGTCTAGCAATTGATTCAACACTACTGTAGCTGAATGATTTACGGGATTAGGAACAATTCTTAGTGTTAATCCATTAGAATTAAATGAAGCAGTCGATAACGGACTGTTATTCGCGTTAAATGTAGGGGCCTGAATCACAAAACTTCCCGTTCCATTAGGCACACGCGCATAGCCCATATCTGCCGTTTGTGGGCCAAACACCACTTGATCAATAATTCCTTGTGCCGGATTCGCTAAGGTCACCGATTCACCACTTAAAGATAATTTCCAAGCAGCATGCAAAATTCCATCGGCCGCTTCATCATCTGCCCAAACCATTAAATAGCCATTCGCAGGAATTACTGTTCCCACAGGAAATTGCCACTTCGTAAGTAATGTGGTATTGTCGCTTAAATAAAATCCACTTAAATCCACATCATACGGCATATTGTTATATAATTCCACCCAATCTTCATATTCTCCTACTTCATCTGTCACAGTGGTATTGTTTTGGGCCATCAATTCATTCACAACAATTTGACCAGAAGTCACTGCAGGATAAGCACCTAATAAAGTGTAATACTCATGTTCAGCACGTTCAGGAGCAAATTTTCCAATGGTAGCATTTTCAGCATATAAATAATATTGAATAGAAATAGCATTCATCGGTAATTGTGCGCCATACACATTATCGCCTGCTGCGCCATCATTGTGCGCGCCATCATCATACATGGTTACTTTGGTAAAAGGTAGCAAACTGTTGAATCGATAGCCAATGTAAACTGAACTAGCCGTTGCATTCGTCACGGTTGCCGTCATCGTAAAGGTTCCATTCAATGCGGGTGCAGCAGGATTTGCAGTAATAGAAGCAATCGTTGGCTGTGTTGCTGTAAAATCAGATTGAGCCACTAAATACGTATTTCTGCCCGACATCAAATTGGACAACCCTGGGGCCGTTTGCATTCCTGATGCAACATCGGTTGTTAAATTTGAAGTGAATTGAGCGGTTGTAAAAAATTTATTTACATCTGAGGCAACAGCACTGGCAATCAATGTTTGAAAATTTTGTGCTTTGGTATAATATGAGGTATTTGAAATATTCTCAGTTAGTATCGTTTTATAGTGAGCCAAATACTTTCTTTTATAAGTAGGAATCGCCAAAAGCTTACTTACCAATGGCCAAGCAGCATCCGCAGTATGAAGCGTGTGCGACATTTGGCGTTTGGCCGCAGTCGTAGTTAAATTTCCTGACCCTGTATCACTAAATGTTCCAAAAGACATATTTAAATCCCATACAATAGGGTTAAATCGTCCATTATCGTCTTTGTACAAATAATAATTCTGTTTGAATTTACCGATGTAACTATCAAGATTCACCATGACATTATCAAAAGCTAACATCCATAAGGCGCGATCCACATCCAATACAGTTTCAACAGAAGAAGTGGTATTGTTCAATACATCACATAAATTAATCAAATCATTCCATCCATCAACCGATTTCAAATCATAAGCTGCAGAATAACTTGCGCTGGAAGTGCCTAAATATTCCAAACTTGGGTAATTGGACGAGCCCGGACCCGCTCCTGCTGGCGGACTGCAATCAAAAAAAGCGTTGGTATTTGAACCAAAATGGGTATCTACAAACTTTTTTGAAATAGATTCTACATTGGTATACAAACCGATATACGTACCATTTACATACACTTTTGCATAATTGGCTTTTGGTGCGTGCATGTATTGCCCTAAAATAGAATAGGCAACCGTTTCACGAACAAAAGTGGGATCTGAGAAAACATTATTGAGTTTAATATCCGTGTAGCCTTGATAATCTTGATTTCCATACGTATCCAATTCAATATGAAAAGGATTTTTTACATTATTGGCATTGTAGGAGCTATTTCCTTTGTATTTAACCCCAACGTTGGTAAATACAGTACCATTAATAGCAACTGATTGGGCTGGAGTATACGCATCTGAAGCTTCCGCTACATCTAAAATGGCATCCCAATTGGATTGGGAAAATGTTATTTCGATCGTTTGAATGGTATTGGGATCATAGAAATTCTGTCCATTTACAACACCTACGAGCAATAATACAATAGAAGTTATTAGTCTTTTCATAATTTGGTTGATTATCAATACTGCTTAGACGCAAAATAAAAACTATTCATGCGTTTATTTTTCCAATTTCTTAACAATTTGATAATATTTTGTGAAAGTAAACCTATTTTCATTTCACGAAAAAAGTTTTCGGTTAATCGACAGATTTTGTAGGTTAACTACATTTCACCTCTAAAAAAAAGCATTTTACCTCATAAAACTAAATCATTCCGAGCGTTTCCTTAATTTTAAGACATAGAAACAAAAACATGCGAAATAAAAATTTACTACTCCATTTAATAGGAAGTATTGCTTTTCTGAGCCTTCCTATTCTCCTCTCTCCCGACCTGAATTCGGGCAGAAATCTTTTCAGAATAAGTCCGTTTTTAAATCATTTTAGCCAACAAATTTTATTGTTAGTGCTGTATTATTTGAACTTTTATTGGTTAGTGCCCAATTATTTTTTTGGTAAGAAACCGCGATTTTATTACTTCTTCTTTAACGCCCTATTTTTTGCAATTATATTGACGGTTCCCTATCTCTTTTTCCCTTTTGAAATGAGAAATAATTTTCCCAATGATATGACGCATACTATGGCACGAATCCCCAAAAGAAGAGAAGGATTGTTTGGGCCATTCATGGAAGGAGGATTCTTTAAAGGAGCGCTAATTATTGGATTATCCTATTTATTAAAAATGAACCAGCGCTTTTCGGAATTAAAAAATGAGAAACTAAGTGCTGAAGTTTCCTATTTAAAAGCACAAATCAATCCGCACTTTCTTTTTAATACTTTAAATAGTTTGTATGCATTAACCCTGCAAAAATCGGATGAGGCTTCAAAAGCTGTTTTGAAATTATCTGGAATCATGCGCTATGTCGTGGTGGAAAGTTCAAAATCTTTTGTCTCTCTTTCAAAAGAAATCAATTACATACAGGATTATATAGAGCTTCAGAAATTGCGATTGGACAGTTCTGTGAATTTAAACGTAAGCTTTGAAGGTGATTTCAACAACCGCCAAATTGCGCCTCTTGTTTTAATTCCTTTTATTGAAAATGCTTTTAAATATGGAATCAATCCCGACCAATCCAGTTTTATTTCTATTCGTATTTCCTGCGCTGAAGCTGAATTGTTTATGGAAGTGGAAAACTCAATTGTAGACGCACAAATCGCGGAAGAGTTTAAAACAGAACAAGGAATAGACAATACATTAAAGCGCTTGGAAATAGTTTATCCCAAAAAACATCAGGTTAGGGTTTCTGAAACTGAAACTGTTTACCATGTCGAACTCAAACTGTTTTTAGAATGATACGAGCAATAGCATTAGACGACGAACCGTTGGCTTTGGAAATCATAAGCCTTTTTGCAAAATCATTAGATTTCATTCAATTGGAAAAAACGTTTACCAAGCAAAATGAAGCTATGAAATACTTGCGCAACTATCCTGTAGATCTTATTTTCTTGGATATTAATATGCCGCAAAAAAACGGTATTGATTTCTTTAAGTCGTTAAATGCTGATCCCATTCTAATATTTACCACAGCTTACAGTGAATATGCGGTGGAAGGATTTAATATCAATGCTACGGATTATTTACTCAAGCCGTTTTCTGAAGAGCGTTTTCGGCAAGCTGCACAAAAAGCACGTAATGAGTTTGAGTTTCGAAAAAACCGTTCTGTGCAAACGCATTTAATGATTCGTGCCGATTACAAGTTATACCGTATCGAATTTGATTCCATTCTTTTCATTGAAGGTTTGGACGATTACATTCAAATTCATTTGATTGACAGTCCGAAAATCGTTGCCCGCTACTCCATGAAAAGCATACTTGCAAAATTACCCGAACAAAAATTCATCCGAATTCATCGATCCTATATTGTCGCAACCCAACAAATCAAATCAATCCAAAACAAGACGGTTTCGTTATCTGATTTTGTTTTACCCATTGGTGATACCTATCGAGAGGAAATTTTAAATAGTATTCGATGAAACAGTTTCCTTCAGTAATTTATAAACGTTTCTTACAAAAAAGTGAACAAACTAAATCTTTCACTTTGCGAACAATTGCAGCTATTCCTGAGAAAATAAGAATTGATGATATTACGCTTGCGGGCAATCAAAATTGGAATACAGAATGTAATGCTGAAACTATCATAATTCTCCCATTGGCTGGAGGCTTACAAGTACGAATAACGGATCAAGAGAA
Source organism: Bacteroidota bacterium (assembly GCA_039798185.1). GTDB lineage: Bacteria > Bacteroidota > Bacteroidia > Flavobacteriales > Flavobacteriaceae > Flavobacterium. Next base: position 63,371 of record JBDKGM010000049.1, on the reverse strand, counting down.
GGAAGTTGAAATAGGACAAATGGGGACTTTTTCATTTCCTATTTTAACATCTTTAGAAATAAACAATCCGTTTAAAAATGAAGTTGTTAATTTTTTAGTTGTACGATTCTCATTTCAATCGGCTAATACAACTATTTCATCACTTCAAATGCCGTATTTTACTTTAAATGAAAGGGATTATCATTTAACTATTCGTCAGTTTGGGAATCGTGAAGAATATAAATTTTTATCTGAAAAAATACATCCTGATTTGATGGTTATTTGTTTAGCTGGAGCTTTTGAATTTGAAAACCGTTTAATAGAAGACCGAGAAGGCTTGCATTTAACACCAACAGAACCATGTGAAATGGAATCTTTGTGCGAGGGATCAATTCTTCTTTTCATTCAATATTAAAATCTGTTTACCGCTATATTACCTTGATTTACCGCATTTTTTTTTTAAGTTTTATGATTAGACTTACTTTTAATCAACTAAAACAAAGGAAATTATGGAAAGAAAGGACTTTATACGAAAAAGCTTTGGTGTATTGGGAGCAGCTATTGTTGTTCCAAGTTTGTTAAAAGCAGGAACTTCAGAAGCTGAAGAAAATACTACAACATGTACTGTTACGAATAGTGAAACTGCAGGTCCTTTTCCAACATTAACACCGAGTTCGCTTGTTCGAACAAATATTGTAGGTGACCGGACAGGGATTTCATTTGATATCACGATTACAATCATAAATACCAATGCAAATTGTGCTGCATTACAAGGTGCATTAGTAGATATTTGGCATTGTGATAAAGATGGTTATTACTCTCAATATGGTGGAACAGCGATGCAAACCGTAAATTATACTAATAATACTTTTTTACGAGGTAGACAAGTAACAGATGCCAATGGTCAAGTAGCCTTTACTTCCATATTCCCGGGTTGGTATACCAGTAGAGCAACACATATTCACGTACACATCTATGATGCCTCCGGAAATTCTTTATTAGTTACCCAAATAGCATTCCCAGAAGGAACTAATAGCGCTGTAGTACAAGCAAATAGTGCAACTGCATACGGTTATACAAAAGGAATGACTGGTTACACTTACAATGCATCAGATAATGTTTTTTCAGATGGTGTAAGTTCTGAATTATCTACTGTTACCGGTTCAGTTGCTGCAGGTTTTGATTTAACGCATACCATATATGTAGCAGGACCTATTTTAGAAACTGAAACATTCAATTCAAATTCGTTCTTTTTGGGTCAAAACTATCCAAATCCAGTAATTACCACCACTAAAATACCTATTGTTGTAAATGAATCGGCTTCTATAGATATCACGATTTATGATTTAACTGGCAGACGTGTATTAAAACCGCTTGAAACCAATATTGACAGTGGAATTAATGAAATTGAAATGGATTTAAGCAGTCTCTCCTCTGGGATTTATATCTATAAAGTTGCGGCTGTAACGGCAAACGGCAAATTTGAACAAAGCAAAAAATTAATTATCGAATAATTTACCGCAGGAATTAACATGTTCACCTCTTTAATTTTTTTGATATACTAATTATATAGAATTTTGATTCATCGATTAGGACAAATTCTAATTGAGTTTGCTAAATCACACTTTGGTGTGAAAAAGTAATGTGTTTAGTTTTTTTCATGATGAAGGAGTTTCTTTTTGAGCTCCTTCATTATTTTTTACACTAAACATGTGTTTCACCTCCCAAATAATCGCATTTACCTCAATTTATTGTAATTAAAATCTTAGCGAAATACATTAGCTCCCTAATTATCAATTTATAATGAAAACAAAACTATTTACTTTATGGGCATGTGTCGCTGGACTTAGTATGATGGGTCAAACGCAACGTGTTGTTTTTGGTAGTGTTGTCGATAAAATTAATCCTGCTAATGGAAAGATTCGATGTGTCTCTACCGAATATGAAAACTACTTACAAAATCAAGATGCTTCTCGTAATACTGCTGCATTTGAACAATGGATTGCACCCAAAGTAGAATCCATCAAAACCCAATTATTAAGCGGAAAATCAACGGCAACTGTAGTTACCATTCCTGTTGTGGTTCATGTTATTCATAATGGGGATGCTGTAGGTAGTAATGAAAATATTTCTGATGCCCGAGTTTTATCTCAAATCACCGTTTTAAATCAAGATTTCCGTAGAATGCTCAATACAAACGGTTACAATTCAAATGCCGTGGGCGCTGACGTAGAAGTTGAATTTTGTATGGCCCAACGTAAACCTGACGGAACCGCTACCAATGGAATTGACCGAGTGAACTTGGGAACTGCAAATTGGGCAACTGAAGCTAGCGTCGAAGGAACATTAAAACCGAACACGATTTGGGATCCTACCCAATATTTCAACATTTGGGTTTGTGCGTTTAGTACAAGTGCATCGGCTGAATTAGGGGGTGTTTTAGGCTATGCACAGTTTCCTTATGGGTCAGGACTTTCAGGACTTTCAGGTGTTACGAATACCGCCAATACCGATGGTGTAATTATCGATTACCGTTGTTTTGGAACAAGTGATATTGCACCCGGAACGTATTTTACAGATTATGATTTAGGCCGAACCGCTACGCATGAAATTGGACATTGCTTTGGTCTCCGTCACATTTGGGGTGACAACACAAGCTGTACCGTAAATGCTACGGATAGTGCAAAAGATTACTGCCCTGATACTCCTGCAGCCGCAAATGAAAACTATGATTGTGCTTCTACTTATGATTCATGTCCTTCTGCAGCAGGTGAAGACATGACGGAAAACTACATGGATTATACCAATGATAGTTGTATGAATACATTCACATTAAATCAAAAAGCACGTATATTGGCTGTAATTCAAAATGCAACTCGCAGAAGTACTTTACCTACATCATTAGCTTGTCAAGCGCCTTTAAGTCGGGCAGAATTTGAATTATTTGATAATGTGAAATTATACCCTAATCCGGCGAATGATTTTGTCATCATTAATATTTCTGAAGGAACTGACTTACCCGATGCATACGAAGTATACAATGCATTAGGACAAAAAGTGAGTGCGGCAACCGTTGCCTCGTCAACCGATTTAACTATTGCAACACAAGGATGGACGCCAGGTGTGTATTTTGTGAAAATAATTAAGCAAAATAGCTTTAAAACATTACAGTTACTTAAAAAATAAATGTTTATTCCAATTGAACAAAAGGGCACAGTTTAACAATTGTGCCTTTTTTTTCATCCCTAAGCCTCGTACTTTCGTAAGTAGTTAAAATTACTGCTATGCGAAAACTATTATTTTTAACTGTAATGGGCTTACTTTTAGGTTGTTCCTCAGAGAACACAACCGTTGCTATTCCAACAGATACGCGGATGATCAATATATTAGCGTTAGGTGATAGTTATACCAAAGGGGAATCGGTGTGCAGCAGTTGTAATTTCCCGTCTCAACTACGGGACAGTATCAATGGGCGCAGAAAAAACACATTAACTACCGTTCGGATTGTAGCGCAAACGGGTTGGACCACTTACAATTTAAAGAACGGTATCACCCAAGCCAATGTTTCCAATGACTATGATTTGGTGACTTTATTAATTGGCGTGAATAATCAATACCAAAATCAGCCATTCTCACTTTATCAATCCGAGTTTCCCGAATTGGTGCAAACGGCCATTCAAAAAGCGAAAGGTGATAAAAATAAAGTGATCGTGATTTCTATTCCAGATTATGCCTTTACTCCGTATGGAGGCGGAAATCCGGTGATTACAAACGGACTCATACCATACAACCAATTTGCAGCCGATTATTGTGCACAGCAACAAATTACCTATATAAACATCACAGACATTACCCAACTTGGTTTGCAACAACCCAATTTAGTAGCCTCTGATGGTTTACATCCTTCTACACTTGCTTATACAAAATTTGTGGAACGCATACTGCCCGTAGCGCTTCAAAAACTGGAGATTGCTAATTAAGCAAAAGGAGCCAATTCAATCGCTAATCCATCAATAGCTGGAGTAATATGTATTTGACAGCCCAAGCGGCTGTTGTCTTTTACATTATACGCTTCCCATAACATGGCGTCTTCGTCTGGATTTTTTTCAGGCAACTCCACGTCATTTAAGATATAACATTGGCAGGAAGCACACATAGCCATTCCACCGCAAATACCAATAGTACCCTCGGGAGCTAATTCATAGGCGCGCACCAATTCCATGATATTCATGTTCATATCGGTGGGTGCTTGAACTTCATGGGTTACTCCGTCACGATCGGTAATGGAAATAGTAATATCGGTTGTCATACGTTATTCGATTGATTTTACTACAGCTTTTTCGGCTTCTTTACGTGTTCCATCAAAACCGTCGACTCCCGAAACTGTGGTATACTTTAACACATAGCGTTTCCCAGGATTTAAACGATTGTAGACACTTTGACACATCAATGTCGCTTCGTGGAATCCACACAAAATCAATTTTAATTTACCCGGATAAATATTGACATCACCAATGGCATAGATACCATCGATATTCGTTTGGTAATCCAAAGCGTTGTTTACTTTAATCGCATTTTTCTCGATTTCTAAACCCCAGTTGGCGATAGCGCCTAACTTAGGTGTCAGACCAAACAACGGAATAAAGAAATCCGTGTCGATCGTTTGTTGTTCGCCATTGCAATCCAAAGTCAGTCGTTCTACATGACCGTTTCCTTCAATAGCAGTGATTTCGGCAGGGGTAATCAAATTGATTTTCCCTAATTTTTTCAATTCTTGTACTTTTTCAACGGAGTCTAAAGCACCACGGAATTCATTACGGCGGTGCACTAACGTCACTTCACTTGCTACATTGGAAAGGAAAATACTCCAATCCAGCGCGGAATCACCACCTCCTGAGATTACAATGCGTTTATCACGGAACAATTCAGGATCTTTTACAAAATACTCTACTCCTTTTTCTTCGTAATCCGCGATGTTATCGATCAACGGTTTACGCGGTTCAAAAGTTCCTAATCCACCGGCAATAGCAATGGCTTTGGCATGGTGTTTTGTGCCTTTGTTTGTAGTTACAATGAAGGTTCCATCTTCCAATTTATCAATGGTTTCTGCGGTTTCGCCCAAAGTAAAACCGGGTTGGAACTGCTTGATTTGTTCCATTAGGTTGTTTACCAAATCACCGGCTAATACTTCAGGATACCCTGGAATATCAAAAATGGGTTTTTTTGGATAGAGTTCGGCCAACTGCCCGCCCGGCTGGGGCAGCGCATCAATCAAATGGCATTTCAACTGTAAAAGTCCCGCCTCAAATACGGCAAAGAGTCCGGTGGGTCCAGCCCCAATAATTAAAATATCGGTTGTAATCATTTGTCTTTTTTGGGTTTAAAAGTCGGATACAAATTTCGTCCAACTTCCAGAATCATTCTATGATAATTGTCACGTCGGGTGAAGACTGCGCGAGGGATTGCGGCATTGTTTGAGCGCGCCCGGAGGGACGCGAGTGCCAAAAGCCCGACCCCGATGACCGCTTATGCAATGAGAAGCACAAGGGTGACCAGCGGGGGCGCGCCCTAAATCAAATTACAGTACGTTTTCTACGGTTTCGATTTGGGGTGCATAGCGTTTGATGGTGGTTTCTACCCCAGCTTTGAGTGTCATTTGATTGACACTACAACCGATGCAAGCTCCTTCAAAACGCACTTTCACATGCTTGTCTTCTTCGATGGCAACCAATTTAATGTCGCCACCATCCGAATTCAAAAAGGGACGAATCTCTTCGAGTGCTTTTTCAATATTTTCAATTAATTGTTCCTGACTCATGTCCTCACAGTATTAAAAATCGTGGTACAGCAAATGCGGCACTACGTGTTTTGTTAGTTTTTTTTCACGGCTGAACAACCGGCCATGGTCGTAATTTTGATCGCTTCGGTAGGAGGCAAATGCTCGTTGCGACTTACCACTTCACTTACCACATTACGCGCGATATCTTCATAGACTTTTTCCAAGGGTGATGCGGTTTGCAACGCAGCGGGACGACCGAAATCTCCGGCTTCGCGGATGCTTTGTACCAAAGGCACTTCGCCCAAGAACGGCACTTGCAAGTCATCCGCAAGGTTTTTGGCTCCTTCTTTTCCGAAGATATAATATTTGTTGTTCGGCAATTCTTCCGGTGTGAAGTACGCCATATTTTCAATAATTCCTAATACGGGCACATTGATCGATTCCGATTGGAACATCGCGACTCCTTTGCGCGCATCGGCCAAGGCGACTTGCTGCGGCGTACTCACCACAACGGCACCGGTAATCGGCAACGACTGCATAATGGAAAGGTGAATATCACCCGTTCCTGGAGGTAAATCGATTAACATAAAGTCCAAATCACCCCAAGCTGCATCAAAAATCATTTGATTCAACGCTTTTGCCGCCATGGGTCCGCGCCAAATCACAGCCTGACTCGGTGACGTAAAGAAACCGATAGACAGTAATTTGATTTCGTAACTCTCGATAGGTTTCATTTTGGACTTGCCCTCCACTTCGATAGAAATCGGTTTTTCCGTTTCTACATCAAACATGATCGGCATAGAAGGTCCGTAAATATCAGCATCTAAAACCCCAACTTTAAAGCCCATTTTGGCTAAAGTTACCGCAAGATTAGCGGTTGTTGTTGATTTCCCAACACCTCCTTTTCCTGAAGCCACCGCAATAATATTGCTGATTCCTGGTATGGGTTGGCCTTTGATTTCATTTTTCTCCGGCACTTCCACTTTGATATTCACTTTCACCACCGCTTCGGCTGAAAATTGTTCGTGAATGAGTTTACGGATATCGTCTTCTGCGCGTTTTTTAATGTGCATTGCGGGCGTTGTTAATACCAAGTCAACTACAACCTCATCACCAAACGTCATGACGTTTTTCACGGCACCACTCTCCACCATATTTTTACCTTCTCCGGCTACAGAAATGGATTCCAACGCCTTGAGAATATCTTTACGATCTAATTTCATTTTTATTAAGACTGATTTTAGATTGCAAAGATACAAGGAAATGCAAAGAAACGACCGTTAAAGAATTGAAAATGTTTATGGCAAAAGGGCAATTAATTATAGCGAATTTGGAGCGGCACTTTCCTGCATCCCTCCTGTCTCTTCCCGCTCTTCGTTGTAATCTGTCGGCGGTCGGATAAACCGCCCTCCCGCCGTCAGGATTTTCACTGCGATCGGGGCTAACCTTGACGTAACGCTCCGGAATCAAGCTTTACTTTTTCATAATCTAGGTATCATTTTGACACAACATGGAAGTGCGAACTTTGAAGAAAACAAACCGTAATGAAAAAACGAAAAGTAGAATTGGTTGTGTTGTCTGACATTCACTTGGGTACTTATGGCTGTCATGCTACCGAAGTACTGGAGTATTTAAATTCGATTAAACCCAAAACCTTAGTTTTAAATGGTGACATCGTAGATATTTGGCAATTCCGAAAATCGTATTTCCCGCCTGCACACCAAAAAGTGTTGAAGAAAATCATCTCGTTAAGCTCCAAAGGGACGCGGGTCTATTATTTAACGGGCAACCACGACGAACTCTTGCGTAAGTTCACCGATATACATTTGGGTAATTTTTCATTATTGAACAAACTCACGTTGGACTTAGACGGCAAAAAAGCGTGGTTATTCCACGGTGATGTTTTTGATGCTTCGATAACGCACGCCAAATGGTTGGCGAAATTAGGCGGTTGGGGCTATGATTGGATGATTTTGTTGAATCGATTGATCAATTGGGGCTTGAAGAAAATGGGCAAAGAGCCCTATTCCCTTTCCAAAAAAATAAAATCAAGCGTAAAAGGTGCTGTGAAGTTCATTTCCAACTTCGAGTCCCTTTGTGCCGATATCGCCATAGAGAACCAGTATGATTATGTGATTTGTGGGCACATTCACGAACCCAAAATGGAAACTGTGACAACGAAAAAGGGTTCGACCCTCTACCTCAACTCCGGCGACTGGATTGAAAACCTAACGGCTTTAGAATACAACCACCAACGCTGGAAAATTTACCATCACAAAACCGATTTCATTCGCCAAGATCATAAAGAAGACGATGTTGACTTTGCTTATGAAAACCAATTGGTTGAACAATTTATGGAATTGATTAGGAACTGATTTCTGGCTCCCAGTAGTGTTTTTTAAAATCGACGATTTGGTTGTTTTCAACTTGAATGCCTTCGCTTTCGAGTAGTTGTTGCATTAAATTTGTGCCTTCAAAATGGTGTTTCCCTGTGAGTAATCCCATGCGGTTCACCACACGGTGTGCAGGAACATCTTCTCGAGTATGGCTGGCGTTCATGGCCCAACCCACCATGCGTGCCGATCGCGCAGCGCCCAGTGCTTTGGCAATAGCGCCATACGACGTTACTTTTCCTTCAGGAATTTGTTTTACCAACGCATAAACCCGCTCAAAAAAGTGATCGTTCTCGAGTTGCTTTGCCATTTTATTTTAAAATATTCCAAAGGGTGATTAACGCGACGAGTGCGGTTATTGAACCAATCATTCGATTCATGTAGTTCAGGAAAAAATCGGTTTTTGATTTTAAATGCGACACAAAAATCATGTATCCATAAAAAACAAAAAACGAACCGGCTACGACACCCACAACCAAACTAATTTCTTGTGCTATACTAAAATCAAAATATCCGTAGGAGGCTAAAGTCACACTAATCACGACATAGTACGGAACGGGCAATAGATTCAGCGCCGAAATCAACATGCCCATAAAAAATCGACTGCGTTTACTTTTCAGTTGAATTCGGTTATCGTTAAGATCTGGTTTTTTTGCAAAAAAGAAAAAGTACAGTGTGAGGACAACAAAAACCAGCAATCCAATGATGCGCAATGTAGTTACAATTTCCTGGTGCTGACTGATGTAGCGTGCACAAAGTACCGAAATATACGTTTGTATTGCAATGATTAAAAGCGCTCCAAATACAAAAACCATTGCCCGCTTCAACCCATCGGTCAATCGAACCTTGGCGACGGTCATATTGATGAGGCCTGGGGGAAGAACGCCCACAATTGCTGCCACCAATCCCGTAAGAAATGGGATGAATACTGTCATTAAATAGGGTTATTGCAGAAAACTATCTGATTTTAAAACGAATATACGTAATCGCTTTGTTGATTTCCAAATATTGTTGTTCGTAAAATGTTTTTATTTCGGTTACTTCTTTGGGAGCACCTTCATTATGGTAGATGTTATGATTGGCATACAACACTTCATGCCCTAATCCATGGAGAAGTCCGAGTGTGTAGCCGTGCATAAATTCGCTATCTGTTTTTAAATTCACCACACCTTCGGGTTTCAAAATCTTTTTGTAGCGATTGAGAAACTCAGCATTCGTCATACGGTGTTTGGTTCGTTTGTATTTGATTTGAGGATCGGGAAAAGTAATCCAGATTTCATCTACTTCCTGTTCAGCAAAAATGTATTCAATCAATTCAATTTGTGTTCGTACAAACGCCACATTATGCATTCCTGAATCCACAGCGGTTTTCGCACCCCGCCAAAAACGAGCACCTTTAATATCAATTCCTATATAATTACAATTGGGATTGCGTTGAGCTAGCCCTACTGTATATTCTCCTTTACCGCATCCGAGTTCGATAATAATAGGATTGTCATTTTTAAAGAATTGACGCCACGTTCCGCGATGTGGAAACTGTCCTTCAACAACCTCTTCACGGGTTGGTTGGATTACGTTATTAAAATTAGCGTTTTCGTTGAATCGTTTAAGTTTATTTTTACTGCCCACGGGATTTCTTAATGTTTTGGCAAAATTAACGAAAAGTAAGACAATATAAATTCTTTTATATTTGTAATGTGGAACCCTTGAACAACATTTTAGTGGCACCCTTGAATTGGGGACTTGGCCATGCAACCCGCTGTATACCGATAATACACCAACTCCAAAAAGATGGATTTACTCCAATTTTAGCGAGTGATGGCGCCGCTTTACAGCTTTTAAAAAAAGAATTTCCTGAACTTTTGTGTTTGGAATTGCCGTCATACCATATTGAGTATGCTAAAAATCCGGAAAATTTTAAATGGAAATTATTAAAAAACAGTCCGAAAACCATCAAAGCCATTTTCGAAGAGAAAAAACGAATCCAAGAATGGATTACAACCTATAATTTGGTTGGAATCATTTCTGACAACCGACTTGGCGTGTATTCGAAAAAAATCCCTTCAGTAATTATCACGCATCAATTGACCGTTTTTTCGGGAAAAACGACATGGATTTCAAGCAGTTTGCATCGTTTTTTCATAAAGAAATTCGATCAATGCTGGGTTCCTGACTGGCCAGGAGTTATCAATTTAACGGGCGAGCTCGGACATCCGAAGAAAAAACTAAAGCATATTCGGTATATCGGACCCATAAGCCGATTGGAAAAAGTGACTGTGGATCAAGAATACGATTATACAGTTTTATTATCCGGACCAGAGCCCCAGCGAACCCTCTTTGAAGGGAAAATCCGAAAAGAGATGCAAACTTTTACGGGTAAAGTTTTGTTGATTCGAGGCGTTATCGAAGAAGGTTCGCCACAGCAGGAACCGCCATTTACCATTGTCAATTACATGACTTCTGCAGCACTTCCTAAAGCCATTGCAAGCTGTCGGAAAGTAATTTGTCGTTCGGGCTACACCACCATTATGGATTTGGTTCAAATGGAAAAGAAAGCTATTTTCATTCCGACACCAGGACAATTTGAGCAGGAATATTTAGCCAAACGATTTCATCGAGAAGGACAAATAATGATGGTAAAACAAGAGGAGTTTTCGATGAAAAAAATAGAATCCGCTCCCTTTTATAAAGGGCTACCGAAGCCTAATCGAAAAGCATTACCAATTAATTTATTTGATCTTTTCAAGGGTAAATGAAAATTCTGAGCCTTTGCCAAAATCACTTTCCACATAAATTTTTTCATCATGGCGCTCAATGATGTGCTTCACGATGGACAATCCCAATCCAGATCCGCCTTCACTGCGTGCACCACTTTTGTCTACACGGAAAAATCGTTCAAACAAACGCGGAATAAACTGTCTTTCGATTCCTTCTCCATTATCGCGGATACGGACGATCAGTTTATTTTTCACTAAGTCTTCAATGGTTACTTCTGTCGTACCATTTTCTTTACCATATTTTATAGAGTTCATGATCAAGTTGATCAAAACTTGTTGGATTTTTTCTTTATCGGCACGAACCTTTATGGGTTTACTGTATTTGCGATCAAACATTAAAATGATATTCTTTTTGTCGGCTTGCATTTCCAACATATCGAATACATTTTGAATTAAATCGACAATATTAAATTCGGTGTATTCCAAAACGAGTTCACCCATTTCCAATTTGGCAATCATATCCAAATCTTCAACAATATAGATGAGACGTTCCACTCCTTTTTGAGCCCGATTGAGGTATTTTTTGCGAATATCTTTGTCTTTTACGCCATCGACTAATGTATCGATGTAGCCTTGCACTGTAAAAAGCGGCGTTTTAAGTTCGTGCGAAACATTACCCATAAACTCACGGCGGTATTCTTCGCGTTCTTTCAAACTTTCCAATTCAATTTTACGATCGGTCGCGTATTTTTTCACCTCTTTTTCAAGAGTTGCCATATCCGTTGTAATGGATTGACTGCGAAGGGTTGTGGATTCTAAAAGTGAAACATCGTCGTAGATTTTCTTTACCCTTTGGTAAATAAAAAGTTCGGCACGGTATTGAATTACAAAAAAGGAAAAAACGAGAATTCCGCCCGAGAACAAAAGCGTAAGTCCCCATGAAAATTCGAAAAACAACAATTGAATTACGGCCAATAATGAGGCAGAAAAAAGTGTAATGTATAAGGTTGAAACTACTGCAAAAGCGTAGGTTTTTTTAATTTTTATCCCCATGAATCTCATCGGTTGGTTTCGATAAAGGTACGGAAATTATAATTCAAACTTGTAACCCACACCTTTGATGGTTTTGAACAGGTCTTCTCCAATTTTTTCGCGTAGTTTACGAATATGTACATCAATTGTACGACCGCCAACGATAACCTCATTCCCCCAAACTTTATCCAAAATCTCTTCACGCTTGAATACTTTACCGGGTTTAGAGGCTAATAAATAAAAGAGTTCAAATTCTTTTCGTGGCAAAATGATTTCTTCTCCGTCGCGAATAATTTTATATTCTTCCCGATTAATCTCGATACCGCCCACCGTAATATTTTCATTTACAGCAGCATCATCATTTAATCGGCGTAACAAAGCTTTCACTTTACTCACCAACAATTTGGGTTTGATGGGTTTGGCAATATAATCATCGGCACCAGCGTCAAATCCAGCCACTTGGGAGTAATCTTCGTTACGAGCCGTTAAAAATGTGATGATGATATTACTAAGTTCAGGTATTTTACGAATGTTTTCACAGGCTTCCATACCGTCCATTTCAGGCATCATTACATCCATAATAATCAAATGGGGACGTTCTTTTTTGGCAACAGCAATTGCTTCTTTACCGTTGGTTGCTGTGACAATTCTATACCCTTCTTGAGCTAAATTATACCCCACAATTTCGAGGATATCTTGCTCATCATCAACCAATAAGATCTTAATATCTTTTTTCTTCATAACGTAAAGTTACGCAAATTTTAATTCGATGTAAATATAGTACTAAATCAATGTGCGTACAGACCTTTCATCGGACTTAACAGTAATTTAATTTCTTAACATTGGGTTAATGATTACGAAACCAAAAGATAAATTGCGAGTAACTTGAACTTTACAAAACGGTTCGTTCTTTGCCACGAAATTTAACACAAGATAAAACAATGAAAATTAAATTTTTCTTCCTTACATTTTTTATGTGTTTGGTAATGACCGCACAAAAAGGAACAATCACGGGTACTGTCACCGATAAAGACATGAACAATGCCCCTTTACAATTTGCTAATGTTGGATTAAAAGGCGCGGGTGTTGGAGTTACTACAGACGAAAAAGGGAAGTTCAGTATAAAGGCAGATGCTGGAAATTACACCTTAGTTTTTAGTTTCGTGGGTTATGAAACCCTTGAAGTTCCAATCACCGTAAAAGCAGGAGAAACAATAACTATAAATAAAGCATTAGGTTCAGGAAGTTTTAAACTAGAAGACGTAGTCATTCAGCGCTCTGTGAATCGTGAAAAAGAAAGTGTCTTATTGCTTGAACAAAAGAAAGCGGTAGAAATCAAGCAGAGTATTGGTGCACAGGAAATGTCACGAAAAGGCGTGAGTGATGTGGAAGAAGGTTTGACCAAAATGACGGGGATTACCAAAGTAGGTTCCCGTGGATTGTTTGTACGTGGATTGGAAGATCGGTATAACAATTTATTGATTAATAATTTGGCGGTTCCTTCAAATAATCCTTTCAAGAAAATCATTCCTTTGGATTTGATCCCTACGGACGTGGTGAGTTTGATTGAAACCTACAAAACGTTTAACCCTGATATTTATGGAGACTTTGCGGGTGCTACTTTTAATATTGTAACCACTACAAAGCCTACAAAAAGCATTACGAAACTTAGTCTTGGTACAGGTTTTACAACCAATAACAATTTAAGAGATTTCAATTTACCCTCTTCAGTAGGATCAACAAAAGGGTTTTTTGGATTTTCAGGAAGTGATCGAGATTTACCATCTGTATTCAATGCAACTCCAAATCCACCCGTTACTGTAAGTCGTAATGACGCAATCAATGCATTCAAAAACGGATTTGGAATGGAAAAATCTAAAAGTCCGCTGAATACGAGTGTTGGTATTTTACATGCTGAAAAATTTGATGTTGGAAAAAACAAAATCAGTTATTTGTTGTCTTTAAATTTTGACAACTCCTATCAATTCCGTCAAGGAGTTGACCGAACATTACAGGCGGGAAGTTTGATTCAATATTCGAATAATTTCCGTAAAACTACGTATGATTACAAAACCAATTTATCATCGATTGTTGGAATAAATTTTAGTACAGAACGCTTTACTGTATCGACCTCATTATTGTATTTAAAATCTACCGATAGTCAAATTCAAGATCAATTAGGTGTTCAGAGTGCATTTGCCAATAATCCTAATTATCTAATTCGTACCAATCAATTTGAGCAATCTGATTTTTACAACGGACAAATCTTTGGTGATTATAAAATCACAAAAAACAAGAATCATCTTTTGCGATATGGCGGTTCATTGGCACAGACAAAATTTAGTCAACCCGACCGAAACAGTTATACTGGAACATATGTAAATGACAATGAAGTTATTGTTAGTTATGGAGGAAATAACTTTTTACGTCAATACTTAGACATTAAAAGTAATTTGTTTTCATCTGCCTTTTTGGAGTACCAATGGAAATTCGGAACGGATAACAAACTAACCGTAGGCTACAATGGAAATCACAATTTCACCAAGTCTTCCTACCGTTTTATCAATACCATTAAAAACTTCAACTCGGCTTCAAGTTTTACGGTTAATCCTTATGAAATTGACAATGTAATTCGTCAAGATTTATTGGATTATGAAATTTCATTCCAGGAACAGAGTAATGCCAACTGGAAATCGAAATTAGAAGAAACTATTAATGCGGGTTATGCGAATGTGTATTTCAAAATCAATGAAAAACTCGGGATCAATACCGGTTTGCGATTGGAAAAATACAACCGTACCACCAAGTATAAAGAGATTGGAAGTTGGGATCAGAATTACATAAAAATTAAAACGGATGACATTTATGTATTGCCATCAGTTAATGCGAAATACAGTTTATCCGATCGAACAAATTTACGTTTAGCAGTTTCACAAACGTATACGAAACCGGTGATTATGGAGTCATTCCCTATTTCGATTGTAAATCCAGACGGAACAGTTTTTCAAGGAAATCCTTACTTAAAAAACAGCACCAACACCAATATTGATTTTAAATATGAATTTTTCCCAACAGGTAAAGAAATGTTAGCTGTTGGCGTATTTGGTAAAAATATTAAAGACCCGATTGAGCGAACCTTTATTGCGAATCCTGGCACAACGATTATGTCGTTTTTAAATTCAGAAAAAGCAGTTTTATATGGAATTGAGGCTGAATATATTTTGGATTTAGGACGTTTTTCATCGTATTTAAAAGATTTTTCATGGGGATTCAATACTTCTGTGATGAATACGAATGTTACAGTGCCTAATACCAATGTGAGTCCGACAGGAAATGTAAGTCAAAGTATTGAAACGCATAGAGACCGCGAACTACAAGGGGCATCAAAATGGTTAATTAATTCTGACCTAAAATATGATTTCAAATTTTCAAAAGATTGGACCAACACCGTAACCTTAGTTTATGCTGTTTTTGGAAAACGTATTTATAGTTTAGGTACGGCTGGAATCGATCATGTGTATGAACTTCCTGTAAGTAAATTGGATTTTGTTTGGACGAGTAAAGTTAACAAACATGTCGATGTGAAGTTTTCTGCGGATAATTTATTAAACCCATATTACCGCCTCGAATTAGGGAATAACAACAAGGATACTTTTATTGAAAACTCTTATAGAATTCAAGATTACAAACGTGGAGTTGGGTTTTCGCTTAACTTGAGTTATACATTCTAATAAAACTAGGGTAAAACGATTAACGCTGTATTAACTTTTGAATGACAATTCAATAAAAATAAGATGATTTTGACCTAACATCTTTTTAAAAATAGAAAAGGAAATTTGTCAAAACATTAAATCATAAAGAAAAACACAATGAAAAAATTACTTTTTAGTCTAGCCCTAATCGCTTCGGTTTTCACCGGTTGTTCAAGTGATAATGAAGATGAAACAACGGTTACTCCACAAGTGGGTGAAATTTCAGGTAACATTACAACAAGTAGAACGTATGCTTATGGTAATTATACATTAAAAGGCATCGTTAAAGTTCAAAATGGTGCAATTTTGACTTTTGAAGCAGGAAGCACAATCACTTGTGATAAAAATAACGGTGATAATGCACTTGTTGTTGAAAACGGAAGTAAATTGGTTATCAATGGAACGGAATCATCGCCAGTAGTATTTACTGAAGTTTCAAAAGTTCCCGGCTCTTGGGGAGGTATCATCATGTATGGTGATGCACCTGTAAAAGTACTAGGTGGTGGAACTACAGCAACATCAGAAGATGGATTATCGTATACGTACGGCGGAACAAATGCTACGCACAGTAGTGGGTCATTGCGTTATGCTCGAATTGAGTATGCAGGTAAAAAATTAGCGGATGGAACCAAAGAATTAAATGGATTCTCCTTTTACGCTGTTGGATCTGGAACAGTTTTAGATCATTTAGTTTCTTACAAAGGCGCTGATGATGGTTTCGAATTTTATGGTGGAACAGTTAGTTTGACCAATGCTATTTCTTATGGAAACTATGATGATTCTTTTGACTGGCAAGATGGATGGCAAGGTCAAAACAACTCCAATTGGTTGGCGTATCAAGTAACTAAAGGAAACTTTGGTATCGAAATTGAATCGTCATCTAACAATAACACGTACTATCCTAAATTTACAAATATCACTTTAAAGCGTGCTGCAGGTTGCGTACCGGAAGTTGCTGGAGCAATTGAAATTGACGCGATTCAGTTTAAAAAAGAAGGAAATGGTGATTTTAGTAATGTAGTAATTGACGGATATGGCACATATACCGAAGGAACAACAACTTACCAAGGTGCGGCTATCAAAATTCAAGATGCTACAACAAACACCAACCAAGTAAATGGAAGTAAAATCAAATTGACTGATTTTAAAATTACGAATACAGCTGTGAATATCGCAACAGGAAGCACTTCTTTTTCCGTGAGTTTCCCAACTGGACAATTTACAACAAGTACAACTGCAACTGGCGCATCATTAACTCCAGGAGCATGGGCAACTGTAGACGGGACCAACTTAGTTCAATAAGAAATTTTCTCAAAATATGTTAAAATCCCTTCATTTGGAGGGATTTTTCATTTTTATGGCATTGTATTTGAAATAAAAATTTTATATTTGTTTTAATCATTAGATACTCATGACCAAAAAATACATTTATAGTGTTTTATTTTTCTTAGTTCTTGGCGCAACTTCTGTTGTAGCACAAGAGGCTAAGCCTAACTTGAAGGAGAGCAACTCCATCGAGGGTCTGAGCTTTTACCCTAATCCGGTTACTGGTGGAAAGTTGTACATCACAACTCGAAACAATGACGACAAAAACATCACAATCTATGATGTTTTGGGTAAAAAAGTGTTTCAAACGGTTTTATCTTCTCGCGAATTAAATCTATCTACGCTTCAACCTGGTGTATATTTCATCAAAATTGAAGAAGGCGACGCTAGTGCCACTAGAAAACTTATTGTCAGATAGTTAAAAACCTCGATTTTACCTTTTTTTAACACCCGCTGTTTTTAAATCTAAAAATAGTGCGTATCTTTGTGTGCTTAATTTAATATTTCAACTATGAAAAAATTTTACTTCATGCTTTTAATGCTGACCGGAGTAAATATGTTGGCGCAAACTATTTACAGCGAAAACATGGGAACTCCTTCAGCCACAACACCAATTGCTACTAATGTTTTTCAAAACACCTCTCCAATTCTTTACTCTGGAACTGCTGATGTGAGAGCAACTACTGCATCATCTGGTTATACAGGAGCTTCAGGTGTTGGGAATGTATTTTTTACAAATACTGCTGGAAAAGATTTCCTAATTGAAGGTATCAATACTTCTGCTTACAACACATCAACATTGCAATTGAGCTTTGGACATTACAAAAGTGCAACTGCTGCAAGTAATGAATTAACAGTTGAAGTAAGTACAGATGGAACTACATTTGCTCCATTAACGTATACACGTCCAACGGGGACAGGAACAACAAACTGGACATTGATTACTATTACCTCTGGTATTCCTAGTGCCACTAATTTACGTATTCGTTTCACACAAACTTCAACAACTTCACAGTTCCGTTTAGATGACGTTCGTGTATTTAGCTTTGACCCAACTTGTACCGTAGTTCCTGGTGCTGTTACTACAACTTGTGATGCTACTACATTTGGTTTAGATACTTATTCTGCTAGTATTGTTTATACTGGCGGTGGCGGTGGTGCTTACACAGTAACTTCTACTGCGGGTACTGTAGGTGGCGATAACCCTGGAACTGTAGCTGATGGTACAATCACTGTTTCTGGAATTACAGAAGGTGTTGGTGCAACGGTTACTATGGTTCGTGGCAACTGTTCTTATACAGTTACAATTGCAGCTCCTGATTGTAAGCCTGTAAACACTTTACCTCTATATGATGGATTTGATTACAACACAGGCGCATCAATTGGTGCAACTCAATACTGGGCAAATGCAAACTCTGGTGATGATGTATTAGTTACAACAGACAACTTATCTTATACGGGTTTAACTTCTTCTGGAAATGCTGCTGGTTTAAATGGACAAGGTAAAGAAATCCACAAAACATTCACAGCAACAACTGTAACTGAAGGCGCTTTATATGCTTCATTCTTAATGAAAGTTACTGATTTCGCATTAACTACTGATCCTGCTGAAACCTATATTGCTGTTTTAACAGATGGTGTAGCAAGCAACTTTAAAGGTCGTTTATTCTACAAAAGAACTGGAACTTCTTACCAACTTGGTTTGACTTCAGGAACTTCAACTACAAACTATACAACTGCTACGTACAACTTGAATGATGTAGTATTTGTTGTTATGGGGTATGACTTTGCTGCCAATGCTTTGAAAGTATGGATTAACCCTACTGTAGCAGGTTTTGACGGTACTCAAACTCCAACGTTAACAGATACTCCTGCAACAGCTATTACTACATTAGGAGGTTTCTTATTCCGTCAAGATAGCGATAATACTACACCTGTTACAACTATTGACGAATTAAGAGTATCTATTACTCCTAATTTATTAGGTGTTAATAACAACACAATCGCTGGTTTAGCAGTGTATCCAAACCCAGTGAAAAACGGAGTATTCTACATCAATACGGATGCTAACGCTACTAAATCCGTTCGTATTTTCGATATGATTGGTAAAGAAGTAATCAATACTACCTCTACAGACGCTGTTAATGTAAGCAGCTTGAATAAAGGTTTATACCTTGTTCAAATTACAGAAAACGGAACTACTGCAGTTAAGAAATTAATCATCGAGTAATTACTTACTTCAAAATACGAAGCCCCGGCAATTTGTCGGGGCTTTTTTTATTCTGTACTTTTGCCCCATGACTCCACACGATATTTTTAGCATTGCAAATACAAAGCAATTTGAAAAGATAGCCTTGAAAGTTTTTCGTCACCAACACGAAAACAATGCCATCTATCGTGAATTTTGCGACCTTCTTCAAATAGACAAAACCAAAGTAAAATCACTAGAAGCCATACCCTATTTACCCATACAGTTTTTTAAAAGTAGAAAAGTGGTTTCTTCCTCCGACCCCATCCAGATCACGTTTACAAGTAGCGGTACCACAGGAGCTATAACGAGTCAGCACCATGTAACTGATGTAAATCTTTACACCCAAAGTTTTCGAGCTGCCTTTTCAAATTTTTATGGGAATATCGAAGATTATGCTGTTTTAGCCTTACTCCCTTCCTACTTAGAACGCGATGGCTCTTCGCTTATTTATATGGTAGAAGATTTAATTGAAGGCTCACAAAACGAACACAGCGGTTTCTATCTGAACAATTATGACGAACTAACCCAAAAGCTAAAATCGCTGGATGCATCAGGACAAAATGTGCTGTTAATTGGAGTTACATATGCACTATTAGACCTCATCGAAAAAGAAACATTCTCCTTAAAAAACACCATTATCATGGAAACCGGCGGCATGAAAGGACGTCGCAAAGAAATGATTCGCGAAGAACTCCATCACATCCTATGTCAAGGATTTGGAGTATCAGCAATTCATTCTGAATACGGCATGACTGAATTACTTTCTCAAGCGTATTCCTATGGCAATGGTATCTTTGAATGCCCTAACTGGATGCATATTCTAATCCGCGACCCTGAAGATGCGTTAAGTTATGTAGCTGAAGGAAAAAATGGAGGAATCAATGTTATCGACTTGGCCAATTATAACTCTTGTTCCTTTATAGCCACCCAAGATTTAGGCAAAAAATATCCCAACAATTCTTTCGAAGTGCTGGGACGTTTTGACCACTCAGATATTCGTGGCTGTAACTTGATGGTGCTCTAAAAAAAAGGAGGTCAATGCCTCCTTTAAATTAGTTCACTATAATCAAATAGTAATTTTTCTTTCCTTTTTGAAGTAACAAAAATTTATCGTGAATCAAATCACTCGATGTTATTTTATAATCCGAAGCAATTTTTACTTTGTTCAAAGAAATGGCATTCTGTTTCAATTCGCGCATGGCTTCGCTGTTCGAACTCAAAAATCCTGTTTTAGCAGCTAAAGCACCAACCATATCCAAACCGTTTGCTAACTCAGATCCCGCCAATTCCGCCACAGGAACGCCTTCAAAAACTTCCAAAAAAGTTTGTGTGTCCAATTGCTTTAATTCATCCATGCTCGGACTAAAGAAAGCGGCAGAGGCAAATACAGCTTTTTCATATTCTTCACGCCCATGCACAAAAACAGTTACTTCTTCAGCCAAACGCTTTTGCAATACCCGCAAATGAGGAGCCTGTTGGTGTTCTTCAATTAATCCTGCAACCGTAGCTTGGTCTAAAAAGGTGAATATTTTAATATATTTTTCCGCGTCTACATCCGTCGTGTTCAACCAAAATTGGTAAAATTTATATACCGAAGTTTTATCGGCTGTCAACCATACATTTCCACCTTCACTTTTACCAAACTTAGAACCGTCAGCTTTAGTAATTAAAGGACAAGTCATCGCAAATGCTTTGGCATGCTCATCATTCATACGGCGCACCAATTCAGTTCCTGTCGTAATATTCCCCCATTGATCGGATCCTCCCATTTGCAACAAACAATTATAGTGTTTATGCAAATAATAAAAATCATAGCCTTGAATCAATTGATACGTAAATTCGGTAAAACTCATTCCAGAACCCGCTTCACCAGTCAAACGTTTTTTAACCGAATCTTTCGCCATCATATAATTTACGGTAATGCGTTTTCCAACATCACGCGCAAAAGCAATGAATGAAAACTCCTTCATCCAATCGTAATTATTCACTAAAACCGGAGCGTTCGAATCTTTAGAATTAAAATCTAAAAAACGAGACAATACCCCTTTTATGCCTTCCACATTTTTCTGTAAAGCAACTTCATCTAATAAATTTCGCTCATCCGATTTCCCCGAAGGATCCCCAATCATACCCGTAGCACCCCCTACCAAAGCAATCGGACGGTGTCCAAAATTTTTCAAATGAACCAACAAAATAATCGGAACTAAACTCCCAATATGCAAAGAATCACTCGTGGGGTCAAAACCAATATAAACCGACGTCGACTCTTTCAAAAGTTGCTCCTCAGTCCCAGGCATCATATCGTGTACCAAACCACGCCATTGTAATTCTTGAATTAAATTGTTCATGCGATTAAAATTTTGCGCAAAGATACACGAAATATTGATTTGGAGCGGATGCTTTGGGGTTTCATCCCATTTCTTCCTGCTCTTCGTTGCAATCTGTCGGCGGTCGGAAAACCGAACCTCCCGCCGTCAGGATTTTCACTTCGATCAGGGCTAAACTCAACGATTGTATAAAAAAACGTACGGTTTAAACATCAACAAACCTAGCTGTGTAATCCTATTCTTATTTTTAGTAAAAAAACAATGCTAAATCACTGTATTTTAACACAATATACACTTTTTGTACACCAAGAATTAAAATCATAAGTGTACTTTTATACTATTAAATTATATGCCTATGAAACATTAAAAGCTAATCAACTCTACTTCCTCATTAAGAATACCCTTCCTAAAAGCCAAATATTTTTTTATAATCCAAAATCAAACACAATGAAGCGAAGTAAACTGTACTTAATAGCGTCACTGCTATTAGCAACCCTTATTTTTATCGGTTGTCAACTCGATGAAGAATCCCAAAAAAATCCCCATGATAAAATCGAAAATGGGAAAACTATCCGAACGTTAAACGGGGCAAATGCTCAACAAGTTCGAGATAAACTGATGAACTTATTAAAAGGCAAAGGTACTTTGCAAATTTTAGAGGAAAGCAGTTTAGCAGCACGAACAGATGGCGGAACCATTGACTTTAACTCGATTTTAGAGGTAATTGATACGTTGGGAGTCAAAAATTACACCTTCCGTGTAATCAATCATCCGCAAGATGACTTCAAAACTTTTCACAATTTAATATTAACCGAAAAGGATGGAACTTTAGAAGCCACCATGATGGAATACAAAATGACTGATCAATTTGCAACTGCATATAACAATGAATTGAAAACGTTTCAAGAATTTGCTGGACGTGTAGGCGCATCAAGTCTCACACCAATTTCTGATCCCTGTCAAGAAGTGATTGTTGAAATCCCCGACGACCCAATTTCACCAACTCCAGGCGATCCAGCAGGAGGCAGTACCGAACCTGGCGAACCAAGCTACGGAACCCCCGGCAGTGATCCCGGTGCAGGTGGCGGAATGTCATCTGGATGTGTTGATATTGTTGTAAGCGTTGAATGTTCATGCGGTAGATCTTACAGTAGTTGGGATAATTATACTAGTTCACAATGCGGTAATGGTAGCTATCCAGGTTACAGTGTAACAGTCGTGATAAGCTATCAATATAACATGCTCTGCCGTGCTGAAGATGACCCTTGTAATCCCGAAGGATTAATTGGAGTGATGGAGCCTGTAAAAACCGCTATCGATTGTCTTACAGTGGGTAAATTAGGAGAAATTTTTCCAAATGCTAGTTTAGAAAAAAAGACTAAATTTTTAGACTTACTAAAATCTTACGCCCCTTTATTTGGAATTGACACAAAAGAAGAAATTGCACATTTTATTGCACAAGTAGGTGGTGAAACTGGCGGAGTCAATCTTTTAAGTAAAGAAGAGAATTTAAATTATACAAGTCCACAACGTATCATCCAAGTCTTTGGTAGAAAATTCTCCTATACGAATCCAAATTTAGAAAACCCTAATAGTTATATAAATAATCCACAAGCACTAGCAAATTATGTATACTGTTGTGTAAACGGCAACAATGACAAATTTAGTGGTGATGGTTGGACCTATAGAGGAAGAGGAGTATTTCAGCTTACTTTTAAAAACAATTATAACGCCTACGCTAACTTCATTCAAAACAGCAACTTGAATGTTACCTACAGTGGTCCCGATGATTTAACCAACCCGAATGGTGTTCATGGCATCTTGAGTGGAATGTGGTATTTCAAAACAAATATCCTAGATAAAACCAACATTGATAATTTGTCTTCAGATAAGGTATCTCGATACGTGAACCCTGGTGCTGAAAAAAATGCATTAACAACAAAAAGAAATTATTTCAATCTAACTCTTTCAAAACTAAATTGTTAAACCATGAAAACAAAGAAAATTTTAATCCTTGGCTTGTTCCTCTGTTTTGGAATTATTTATGCCACCAAAAAAACGTCCATTTTGGAACACTTTTTTAACTCAAATTACACGCCTTCACCACCTCCAAATACTGAAATTTTAGGTGTTTGGACCTTGGAGGATTCTCCATCAGATAAAATCGAATTTTTCAGTGATGGAACGGTAAAATGGTACACAGATGCTTCAGTAACTGAAACAGGCTCCTATGAAATCTCAAATGATTGTGGTGGCAATACATCGACAAATATTGAATATCTTAAATTCACTAATGAGATCGACAACACCTATTGTAATGTAATTATGGGTATCAATGAAAACAATAATAACATCTTATCGTTTGTTGATCCCAATGGGCATGTTACTGTTTATGTTCGATAACCTATTTAACACACAGAAATCACTTTTCAATAAGTTATAATTAGAATCATTTTCGTTAATTCCTTGAAATTGGGTCCTGTTCGCAGGACTCAGTTTCTTTTTTTTACTGCAAACCATGAGAAAACTATTTTTAAAAGTATTTGCCTTCTACCTCATTATTACCTCTCTAATTCTACTCTTATTATGCTATTAATAGGAGAAAATTCGAGGCTAATTATCAAAAACAACAAGAAAAGAGTACCTTTGAATTATGATATTAGTCACAGGCGGAACAGGTTTAGTGGGTGCCCATTTACTTCTACATTTGATAGAAAATGGCGAAATTAACTTAAAAGCAATTTACCGTAATTCACAACAAATTGAAAAAACGAAATCGCTTTTTGAATACTACCAAAAACACGAGTTATTCCTTACTATTCAATGGATCCAAGGTGATATTTTAGACATCCCTTCACTTGAAATTGCTTTTCAAGAAGTGACTAAAGTCTACCATTGTGCCGCACAAATCTCATTTGACCCTAACGATGAAGATCGATTACGTAAAACCAATATTGAAGGCACTGCTAATATTGTCAATTTTTGTGTGGCAAAATCAGTTAAAAAACTTTGTCATGTAAGTTCTATTGCAGCTTTAGGCGACCTAAATCATTCCCAAACACTACTCACAGAAGAGATAGATTGGAATCCAGAAGTTTTACACAGTGACTATGCCATCTCAAAATATGGCGCTGAAATGGAGGTTTGGCGCGGACAACAAGAAGGATTACAATGTATAATTGTAAATCCTGGGATTATTTTGGGACCTTATCCTAAATTTTGGGACCAAACCAAAGGAAGTGGCGCTTTACTACACACTATAAAAAAAGGAATTCCATTTTACAGCAATGGAAGTACGGGTTATGTCGGTGTATTAGATGTAGTAAAAGCAATGTCTCAATTAATGGAATCCGATATTTCAGGAGAACGCTTTATACTAATTGCTGAAAATCGAACCTACAAAGACATCATTTTCACAATCTCGGATTTACTTAAAGTTAGTAAACCAAAATTTGAAGTCAGAAAATGGCATTTGGAACTAGGTTGGCGAATTGACGCTTTGGTTAGTTTTCTATTCCGAACTCGCCGAAGATTGTCACGTCAAAGTGCAAATTCTTTACTATCCAATTCGATCATTTCAAATGAAAAAATTAAAACCGCTTTAGAATTTGAATTCGAGTCAATCGATACGTATCTAGAGAAAATAATGGATACGTATAAATAATCTATTTTACAACTCCCTCTGTTGCATTAACCGGATTGGAATTCACAACATCTCCAGCTGCTTTTCGACTTTCTTCTAAACGATTACGGACTTCCTCATACATTTTTTTGAAACCTTTCAAATCGGCTGCATAAAATTTCGTGTTTTCAACTAAAGTAAGACTATCAATTTTGTATTTCTCTTTTACAAACTGAACCGTAGTTGGATATTTCACCTGTGTTGCATATGATTGTGTTCGGGCAGCCTCTAAGACAGCCATGTCATACATTATATTGATCATGGTCTCTTTGTCAATTTTATTTTTGGGTGGCGTAAACTGATTATCCTTACACGAAGACCCAAAAATTACTACTAGAAGGAGTAAAACAACTTTTTTCATACCCTTAAAAATTTCGATTAAACAATAATCGTTCTCCAACTTTAACATCATGAATTACTCCATTTTCATATACTAAATTCCCATTAACAAAAGTATGGGTTACTTTAGAATGAAAAGTATTTCCTTCAAAAGGAGACCAACCACACTTATATAAAATAGTAGATTTTGAGACTGTCCATGCTGCATTTTGGTCTACCAAGACTAAATCGGCATGATAACCTTCGCGAATAAACCCTCGCTTTTCAATTTGAAATAATACAGCTGGATTGTGTGCCATTTTTTGCACCACTTTTTCAAGAGTGATTTTACCTTCTCGTACTTTTTCTAACATGGCAACAAGTGAATGTTGCACTAAAGGGCCGCCCGAAGGTGCTTTCGTATAAATTTGTCCTTTTTCTTCAAGGGTGTGAGGCGCATGATCTGTAGCAATAACATCGATAGTATCATCTAAAACAGCATTCCAAAGCGCATCGCGATCAGCACTTGTTTTTACTGCAGGATTCCACTTGATAAAATTTCCTTTTGTAGCATAATCCACATCCGAAAACCATAAATGATGAATACAAACTTCAGCTGTAATTTTCTTTTCTTCTAAAGGAATTGAATTATCAAATAGCGCCAACTCTTTGGCTGTTGAAATATGAAAAACATGGAGTCGTGCACCTGTTTTTTTTGCTAATTCTACAGTTTTTGATGAAGATAAATAACAGGCTTCCTCACTGCGAATAATAGGATGATAAGCTACCGGAATATCATCACCAAACTGAGCTTTATACTGGGCTAAATTATTCTTTACAGTTGTCTCATCTTCACAATGAACCGCAATCAAAAGTGGCGTATTGGAAAATATAGATTCAATTGCTGCCGAACTATCTACTAACATATCTCCTGTTGACGAACCAAGGAATAATTTCAAACCGGCAACATTTCGAGGATTGGTCTTTAAAATCTCGTCTAAATTATCATTTGTACCACCCATCATAAATGAATAGTTCGCATAAGAACGCCCAGCTGCATTTTGGTATTTTTGCTCCAACAACTCTTGTGTTATTGCATTAGGAACTGTATTGGGCTGGTCAATATATGAAGTGACGCCTCCTGCTACAGCCGCACGACTCTCCGAAGTAATATCACCTTTGTGTGTAAGACCCGGATCGCGAAAATGCACCTGATCATCAATGATTCCTGGCAACAATAATTTCCCTGTTGCATCAATCACTTCAGCATTTGCATCTGATAAATTAGCTCCGATTTGAGCAATAATACCCCCTTTTACCAAAACATCACCTTCGGTTATCAAACCTTCATTGACTATTTTGGCATTCTTAATTAATACTGTATTCATCTTAAAGTCGGTTGAGTAGTTTTTTTAAACGTAAAGAGAGCACGCCAAAAACAGCTTCTTTGATAATAGAGCCACTCATTTTGGATTGACCCTTTGTGCGATCGGTAAAAATCACAGGCACTTCAACAATTTTAAAGTGTTTGGCCCATGCACGGTATTTCATTTCTATTTGAAAAGCATACCCTACAAACTTAATTTTATCAAGGTTAATTGCCTCCAAAACATTTCTTCGGTAACACACAAAACCTGCGGTAGTGTCCATTATCTTCATTCCTGTTATTAAACGCACATAAACCGAAGCAAAATAAGACAATAACACCCGACTTAAAGGCCAATTGACAACATTCACACCCGTAACATAACGGGATCCAATACTTAAGTCAGATCCATTGGCCACCGCATCTTGCAATTTTCCTAAATCATTAGGATTATGGGAAAAATCGGCATCCATTTCAATAATGTACTCGTAATTATGATTCAAAGCCCATTTAAATCCATGAACATAAGCTGTTCCTAATCCCGCTTTTTTTAATCGAACTTCCAAAAATAATTGCTCTGAAAATTCTTGTTGCAATTCTCGAACCTTATCAGCCGTTTTATCTGGAGAATTATCATCAACGATTAAGACATGAAATTCCTTTTCTAATGCAAAAACAGCACGAATAATACTTTCGATATTCTCAATTTCATTGTATGTTGGAATGATAACAATACTGCCGTTCATGCAAGAATTAATTTTTGCAAAAATAATCAAAATTAAATGCGGACTTACTAATAATTTCATAATACAGAGCGAAATAAAAATTAGTACTTTTGCAGGCAATGATGGCATGGGCATTACATCCGAGAGTAATTGAAAATAAAGATTGGGCTACACTCATTTTTATTATCGCAATGGTTTTTATAGTCATTGCTAGAACAGCATTTGCTTCTCGCTTTAGTGACTATATTCGATTGTTAGTTTCAGATAAATACACCAAAATTTATCGAGAAAGCTCCCATCTTTGGAGTGGATTCAACATACTACTCTTCATCGTTAATTTAATTTCCTTTTCCTTTTTCCTTCAAATGGTTTTAAGCCATTACAATCTAGGGGTAAAAACAGATTGGATGTTATTCACTCGTATTTTCACTGGACTTACCGTATTTATTCTTTCAAAATTTCTAATCGAAAAAATAATCGCCGTTACCTTTGACCTCGAAGAACTTATCGATGAATTTAATTTACAAAAAGTTAACTTCAGAACCTACATAGGACTTCTATTATTTCCTGTTTCTGCCATAATGTTCTATGGCGATTACGCAACAAATTCTCTCATAATAATCATTATCTCTATTTTATTGATAATAAACTTGCTGACTTATTTGTTTTCCTTGAAGAATTATCAAAAATTTGTAATTGGCAAGTTGTTTTATTTTATTTTGTATCTTTGCGCTCTTGAAATAGCGCCCTATTATTTCATTTATTATTTGATTACAAAAAATTAGAGTTTACGATGTCTAGTCTAAAAGTGAGAACCATTTTGGTGTCCCAACCCGAGCCAAAAGTTGAAAATTCACCTTACCACGATTTGATGCAAAAGCACAAGGTAAAAGTCGATTTTCGCTCTTTTATTCACGTTGAAGGGGTGAGTGCAAAAGATGTCAGAGCTCAAAAAATTGACCTTAACAACTTTACAGCCATTATCCTTACCAGCAAAAATGCCGTTGATCACTTTTTCAGAGTGGCCGAGGAAATGCGTTATAAAGTTCCGGAAGATTTGCGTTATTTCTGTCAATCAGAAGCAATTGCATATTACCTTCAAAAATATGTGGTTTACCGCAAAAGAAAGATTTATGTAGGTCAGAAAGACTTCGCTGACATGTCCTCTTTATTCAAAAAATATAAAGATGAGAAATTCTTGTTACCTTCCTCTGATCAATTAAATGCAGACATTCCGCAAACTTTGAATAATTTAAAATTAGATTGGACAGCGGGAACATTCTATAAAACGGTAATGAGTGATTTATCGGACTTAGCCGATGTATACTATGACATTTTAGCGTTTTTTAGTCCGACCGGAATCAAATCTTTATTTAAAAACTTCCCTGATTTCAAACAAAACAACACCCGAATTGCGGTATTTGGAAGCACTACTCAAAAAGAAGCTTTGGAACACGGATTACGCATCGATATTTTAGCTCCGACGCCCGAAACACCTTCGATGACCATGGCGCTTGAAAAATATGTAGCAGAAGTCAACAAAGGAAAATAATTTCCTTCATAACACATCCAATCCCAAGTTAATCGCTTGGGATTTTTTTATATAAAAAAAGCCCGACATTGCTGTCGGACTTCTAGGTTGGGTTAGTTATAATTTGTTTGGTTTGTTTTATAATTGTGGACCCGCTTGAACTAAATTCTGTCCTTCTTCATTATCAGTGTACTGCACAAAATTCTTAATGAATCGACCTGCTAAATCTGTTGCTTTAGTTTCCCAATCCGAAGCGTTTGCATACGTATCTCTTGGATCTAAAATTGCCGGATTTACGTTTGGCAATTCAGTCGGTACCGTAAAATTGAATACTGGAATTGATTTTGTAGCCGCATGCTCAATCGATCCATCTAAAATCGCATCGATAATGGCGCGCGTATCTTTAATTGAAATACGCTTACCAGTTCCATTCCAACCGGTATTCACCATATATGCTGTAGCATTATGCTCCTCCATTTTTTTTACCAATTCTTCCCCGTATTTTGTAGGATGCAAGGTTAAAAATGCTTTTCCAAAACAAGCAGAAAAAGTAGGCTCAGGCTGCGTTACACCACGCTCTGTTCCCGCTAATTTTGCTGTAAATCCAGAAAGGAAATAATATTTAGTTTGCTCAGGAGTCAATTTAGAAACCGGAGGCATTACACCAAAAGCATCCGCTGTTAAGAAGATTACTTTGGTAGCATGCCCTGCTTTTGAAACTGGCTTTACAATATTATTAATATGATAAATCGGATACGACACTCGTGTATTTTGTGTCACAGAACCATCTGTAAAATCAATCACTCCGTTTGCGTCCAAGGTTACGTTCTCTAACAAAGCATCACGCTTAATCGCTCCGTAAATATCCGGTTCATTTTCTTTACTTAAATCAATGGTTTTAGCATAACATCCGCCTTCAAAATTGAAAACGCCATCGTTATCCCAACCATGCTCATCATCACCAATTAATTCACGTTTTGGATCCGTGGACAAAGTTGTTTTACCTGTTCCCGATAAACCGAAAAATACCGCAACATCGCCGTCTTTTCCTTTGTTTGCAGAACAGTGCATCGATGCCATTCCTTGTAAAGGCAAGTAATAATTCATCATAGCAAACATTCCTTTTTTCATTTCTCCACCGTACCAAGTACCACCAATCAACTGCATTTTCTCAGTTAAATTGAACGCAATATAAACCTCAGAATTCAATCCATGGGCTGCGTACTCTTTAAAGGAAGTTTTAGAACCATTCATCACAATAAAATCTGGTTCTCCAAAATTCTCCAACTCTTCTTCAGTTGGTCGGATAAACATATTTTTTACAAAATGGGCTTGCCATGCCACTTCCATAATGAAGCGCACCTTTAAACGGGTATTTTCATTGGCACCACAAAAAGCATCAACAACAAAAAGACGTTTGCCAGACAACTGACTAACCGTAGTTTCTTTTAATGCATTCCAAGTAGTTGTAGAAATGGGTTTATTATCATTAGCGGCTTTTTCAGAATTCCACCAAATGGTATTTTCAGTCACACCGTCTTTTACAATATATTTATCTTTGGGAGAACGTCCTGTGAATTCTCCAGTCATTACATTTACTGCTCCCAACTCAGACATTTGTCCTTTTTCATAACCTGAAAGATCCGAGCTTAGCTCTTCATTGTACAACTGCTCATAAGAAGGATTGTAAACGATTTCTTGTACATTAGTAATCCCGTACTTCTCTAGCGAAATCGTTTTCGTAAATTGGGTGTAGTTATCCATAGATAATTCGTTTGTTGTGTTAATCTAAATTTCGCACAAAGGTAAAAATTAATTATTACAACGTTGTAGTTGCGTAAAATTTTATGCTTTTTTCTTTAAAAAAGGAAAAAACAACAGCGCCCATGCTGCAATTAGACAGGCACCTCCCAGTGGAGTTAATGGACCCACTATTTTCAAATCCAACCCCAATAAGGTCTGTGTAGACAAGAGATAAATTGAGCCTGAGAATAAAACAATTCCAAGTAGTGTTAGCCGCAAAATATAGGTTTTCAACTTTTCAGAAATTGACGGATAAAGGCCAACAAAAAGTAAAAACAACGCATGATACATATGATAACGAACCCCAACTTCAAAAGTAGCCAAGGCTTCAACAGGTAAAACTTTCTTCAATGCATGTGCACCGAATGCTCCCAAAATAATTGCTGTCATTCCAAGAAATCCAGCTGCAGAAATAATCTTTTTATCCATTTGAAAAATACTATTCCACAAAATTATCAGTTATTCCTCGGATATCCCAAGTCAATTTGACATTTCTTTCACAGGTTACGCGATTTTAAAGTTTATATTTGCATCCAAATTTCAATCATGAAAAAGATTTTTATTTTTTTAGGAATTGCATTGCTATGTAGTTCGTTTAATGGCGACCAATCAACCACTATTCAAGCTGGCGAGAAATTGGTCTATGCCGGTTCATACAACATGAGTGGACTGATGACCCATTTGGCACAAATCACCATGAGTACAGAAAATGTAAATACTTCAAAAAATCAATATTTGCATTTAAGCTGTGAACTTTCAACTTTTAGCAAATGGGATAAGTTTTTCAAAATTCGTGACATTTACGAATCGTATGTTACTCCTGGCAGCTTGAAACCCAATTTATACAAAAGGAGTATCGACGAAGGCGGATATACCAAAAAAGAAAAATATGTTTTCAAAGGTACATCTGTAACGAGTACGGCAAAAAAACGCAATCAACCTGAAACTACTCGAACTTTCACAATTGGAGCTTCTACTGTAGACGCCATTACCTTATTATATAAAGTTAGAACCGTTGATTTTTCAAAAATGAAAGCAGGACAAACGAAATCGTTCACCATTGTTTTTGATGAAAAACAAATTCCAGTTACCTTAAAATACATGGGAACGGAAACAATAAGTGCTGGTAATTTAGGCTCAAAAACCTGCTACAAATTATCGATTGGCGCAAAAACAGACGCTTTACGCGGAAAAGATAAAAACTTGATTTGGCTTACTGCCGACACACACAAAGTTCCTGCCTTAATGCGTTTTAGTATCCCTGTAGGTACTGGCGAATTAAAATTAACCTCAGCAACTGGAATCTAAAATGAGAAAAGCGTTTTTAATTTTAGCGTACATCTTCACCGTATTAAGTATCGTATTTTCAGTACTTCCTCTGGACACACTTGCTTTTGTGATGATCATTCCCGCCTTGATGTTTATTACATTAACATTTTTAAAATCGGCTCCAGATCAACGAAAATGGCCCAAACGCCTTTTCATTGTAGCCTATGTTTGTGCACTTGGTGTTTTAGGAAAAACCTTTTTAGTGGAAGATGAAATTGCCAAAGATGATTCCTTTGAACAACAAAAAATCGAGGCCAAACAAGAAGCGAAACAAGAACTCGAACAATTAGAAAAAGATTTAGAATAAAGGATGTCTGCTTAATCGCAGACTTTTTTTATTGATTCCGCCTTCCTTTTTATACATTTGTCGCACAACAAACCAAACCAATGAGAAACGTATTAATCATCGGTGCAGGTCGTTCTGCATCCTCATTAATCAACTACTTGTTAGCCAAATCTAACGAGCAACAATTACACATCACCATTGGGGATTTATCCTTGGAATTGGCACAGCGCAAAACCAATGGACACCCCAACGCAACAGCCTTACAACTGGATATTCAAAATACAGCGCAACGTCAAGCAGAGGTTGCCAAAGCGGATATTGTGATTTCCATGTTACCCGCACACATGCATATTGAAGTGGCCAAAGACTGTATTCAATTTAAAAAACATATGGTGACAGCTTCCTATATTTCGGATGCTATGCAAGCGCTAGATGCAGAAGCAAAAGCGAACAACCTTGTGTTTATGAATGAAATCGGCTTAGACCCTGGAATCGATCACATGAGTGCGATGAAGGTCATTGATGAAATTCGTGAAAAAGGTGGGAAAATGTTGCTGTTTGAATCGTTTTGTGGTGGTTTAGTAGCCCCAGAATCTGATACTAATTTATGGAATTATAAATTCACTTGGGCGCCACGCAATGTGGTTTTGGCCGGACAAGGAGGCGCTGCAAAATTCATCCAAGAAGGAAAATATAAATACATTCCTTATAACCGTTTGTTCCGTCGTACCGAATTTTTACATGTTGAAGGTTACGGTAAATTTGAAGCTTATGCCAATCGCGATTCTTTGAAATACCGCAGTGTATATGGCTTAGACGATGTGCTCACTTTATACCGTGGCACCATTCGTCGCGTAGGATATTCGCGCGCTTGGAACATGTTTGTGCAATTAGGAATGACTGACGATACGTATACCATCGAGAATTCGGAACAAATGAGTTACCGCGATTTTGTGAATTCTTTTCTCCCATATCACCCCACCGATTCTGTTGAAATCAAAATGCGTTTGCAATTAGGGATTGAGCAGGATGATGTAATGTGGGATAAATTAATTGAGTTGGATTTATTCAATGGGAATAAAAAAATCGGACTCAAAAATGCGACGCCCGCACAGATTTTAGAGCACATTCTCAATGAAAAATGGGCTTTAGCTCCTGAGGACAAAGACATGATTGTAATGTACCATAAATTTGGCTATACATTAAATGGAAAAGAGGAACAAATCGATTCTAAAATGGTGTGTATTGGAGAAGACCAAACCTATACTGCAATGGCAAAAACAGTGGGTTTGCCCGTCGCTATGGCTACGTTACAAATCCTAAATGGTAAAATTACAACTCCAGGTGTACAATTGCCGATTCGAAAAGAAGTATACGAACCGATTTTGGCTGAATTGGAAGACTATGGTGTGATTTTTAAAGAAACTACATTACCCTATATCGGTTATAATCCGGATAAAATTACGCAAGCCGTATAAAAAGAAAAGCGCCTGATTGAAAACCAAAAAAATCAGGCGCTAAAAAAACAAACAGGGATTTAATTATTTTTTCTCTTTTTTAGGAGTTGCTGTTTTAGCCTCTTTTTTTGCCTCTACTTTGGCTTCTTTTTTAGCTTCTTTTTTAGCTTCTTTTTTTTCAGATTTAACCTCTTTTTTAGGTTTTTCTGTTGTAGCTTTAGCTTGTTGTGCTGAAACGGTTCCTGCGATTGCGAAAGTTGCCAAAGCAACCATCATTACTACTTTTTTCATGACTTCTATTTTTTGAATTAATAATTTTTTACTGCCTTTCGACAAAACAAAGTTGGTCAGACTATCTTTAAACCGACTTAAGTCCGACTTAATAAAAACTTAATTTAAAACAGCATTATTTCAAAAATTCACAAGCCTTTCTTTGTGTGAATTTGAAACAAGATGGCTACTTTTGCATTAAATATTTTCACCCATGAAAATAAATCAGCTACAAATTGAAATAGACGGGATTGACAAAGAAATTTTACGTCACTTAATGGAAGATGCCCGAAAACCGATTTTACAAATCGCGCACAGTATCGGAATTTCTGGAGCCGCTATTCACCAACGATTAAAGAAACTGGAAGAGGCGCAAGTCATTTCGGGTTCGAAATTTATTATTAATTCTAAAGTCTTAGGCTACCGCACCATGGCCTTCGTAGGGATATATTTGGACAAAGCCTCTAGCAATTCGGAAGCGGTGCGCGAACTTCGGAAAATTCCTGAAGTATTGGAATGCCACTACACCACGGGAAATTGGAGTATTTTGGTGAAAATAATTTGTAAAGACAACGAACATTTGATGCAGTTGTTGAATAAAAAAATCCAACCCATTGAAGGGGTATCTCGCACCGAAACTTTTATTTCTTTAGAACAACAAATCGAACGACAAATCCAACTCTAATGCAAACGAAATTCACCAAAGAAAACATTGCCCTTGGCTTTTACATTCTTTATTTTTTAACTGCCGGAATTTGTTTCGAACTTTTTCCTGGCGATAAAGAAAACCCAAATATGGGCATAGCCCTGATGTATTTATTCATCCCTATAAGTTTGGTCTATTTCGTAGTTCATTTGGTGAAACAACTCTTTGGCAAAGGCAATTACACCAAATGCATTTTGATTCATGGTGTGGCTTGGGTTGCGTTGTTTGTACTCTTATTTGCTTTTTCTTCAGCAAAAAAATAAATCCGTGAAGCATTCACTCCACGGACTCCTATTTCATTGCCTCATTGACACATTGCCTCATTGACATATTGTCTCATCGGCTCATTACTCCCGCTCCCGGCTACCCATAAAAATCGAAACATAGTACAACAAGGTAGCTATCGAACCAATGGCGGCTACCAAATAGGTTCGTGCTGCCCATTTCAAAGCATCTTCAGCGCCTACATATTCTGCTTGATTCACCCTATGTGTATTTCGCAACCATGCTAAAGCGCGATTACTAGCATCGTACTCAACAGGCAAGGTAATGATCGAAAATAAAGTAGTGGCTGCAAATAAAACGATACCGACAAGCAACAAAGAAGGGAAAACTTTAATAAGTAAAATTCCGCCCAACAAAACCCACTGCACAATATTTGACGCAAAAGAAACTACGGGCACCAACTGTGAACGCATCGTTAACCATTGATAGCCTTTGGCATGTTGAACCGCATGACCACATTCGTGTGCGGCTACCGCAGCCGCTGCTGCATTGCGTTGGTTGTATACGCCTTCGCTTAAATTGACCGTTTTATCCGCGGGATTGTAGTGATCGGTTAACATTCCTGGCGTAGAAATCACTTTCACATCATAGATTCCGTGATCGTGTAACATTTGCTCGGCAATTTCTTTTCCGCTCATGCCGTTTTGCAGATACAATTTGGAGTAGTGTTCAAATTTGCTTTTCAATGTACTACTCACTAACCAACTGGCACCCATAATTAAAAGTGCCAAAAGCATATAACCTGATCCCATTTTTACAATTATTTTTTTTAAACTTCGTCAAATTACATGCCGTACGTAAAACGGTGACAAGTTGGCAGAAAAAAATCCGTGAAGCCTAAACTCCACGGATTCCTATTTCATTGACAAATCGGCACATTGCCACATCAACTAATTGTTAAATTAATTACCCTACCAAATTAATAATTTTCCCAGGTACAATAATCACTTTATTCGGCGTGCGTCCTTGCAATTGCTGCTGTGTACGTTCGTCAGCCATCACAATCGATTCGATTTCGGCTACGGTTAAATCCAATGGTAATGTAATCGTAAAACGCATTTTTCCATTGAACGAAACCGGATATTCTTTCTCACTTTCCACCAAATATTTAGCTTCAAATTGTGGAAAAGCAACCGTTGCTATCGAACCTTCATGGCCCAACTGGTTCCATAATTCTTCTGCAATATGTGGTGCATAGGGCGAAATCAAAACCGCTAAAGGTTCGAGAATCGCACGGTGACGGCATTTTTGTTGTGCCAATTCATTCACACAAATCATAAACTGCGATACCGAAGTGTTGAACGAGAAGTTCTCAATATCTTCGGTCACTTTCTTGATGGTTTTATGTAAGGTTTTGTACATGTCCGCTGAGGGTTCGTCATTGATAACCACCAATCCATTATCGTCAAAATACAAACGCCATAATTTCTTCAAGAAACCGTACACCCCAGTAATACCCGCCGTATTCCAAGGTTTAGCTTGTTCGAGCGGACCCAAGAACATTTCATACAAACGCAAGGTATCGGCACCGTATTCATTACAAATATCGTCAGGGTTGACAACGTTGTATTTGGATTTGGACATTTTTTCTACTTCACGACCCACTATATATTTGCCATCCTCTAAGATGAATTCGGCATTTACATAATCAGAATATAAAGGATGCGCTTTGAATTTTTCAATATCCAATTCGTTGGTAATATCATTGATTACGGATAAATCAACGTGAATAGGATGAACATTCAAACCTGAAATTAATCCCTTTGAATATAATTTTTTTGAATCTTCAGAACGGTACACAAACGCACTCATCCCCAAAATCATCCCTTGGTTGATCAATTTTTTGAACGGCTCTTCGGTAGGCGCAAAACCGCGGTCTTTCAAGAATTTGTTCCAAAAACGGGCATACAACAAGTGCCCTGTAGCATGTTCGCTACCGCCAATGTACAAATCGACATTTTGCCAATAGTTCAATGCATTTTCAGAAGCAAACGCTGTTGTATTTTGTGCATCCATATAGCGCATCCAATACCAGGAACTTCCAGCCCAACCCGGCATAGTGTTTAATTCTAATGGAAAAACAGTTACATTATCGATTAACTGATTACTAACCACTGAACACTGTTTTGTATCCCATGCCCAAACCGTGGCATTTCCTAAAGGCGGCTGCCCGTCTTCAGTAGGCAAATACTTCTCCACTTCGGGTAATACGATGGGTAAATGTTGGACGTCGATCATTTGTGGCAAGCCGTTCACATAATACACGGGAAAGGGTTCGCCCCAATAGCGCTGACGCGAAAAAACGGCATCACGCAAACGGTAATTCACTTTGGCTTTACCGGCACCGATTTTTTCCAATTCCTCAATTACTTTTTTCGTTCCCGTCTTATAATCCAATCCGTTTAAGAAATCGGAGTCAACCAATTCAAATCCGCCTTTTTCGCCATAAGCGGCTTCAGAAATATCTTGATTGAAAATGTTTTTTATCGCGGGCATTCCCAACGTTCCTTTGAAATAGTTGGCAAAGGCATAATCGCGTTCGTCTCCGCAAGGAACCGCCATAACGGCACCCGTTCCATAACCCGCCAACACATAATCCCCAATCCAAACTGGAATCGGTTCTTTCGTAAAGGGATGTTCGGCATACGCTCCAGTAAATACCCCTGAAATGGTTTTCACATCGGCCATACGATCGCGTTCCGAGCGTTTAGCGGTGGCTTCTATATACGCATCCACAGCTGCTTTTTGTTCGGGCGTTGTAATTTGTGCTACCAAATCATGTTCGGGCGCCAATGTCATAAACGTAACCCCAAAAATGGTATCAGGACGGGTAGTGAATACATCGATAGTTGCCGGTTGTGGGTTGTCGGTTGTCGGTATAAGTCGGAATGAAACTGAAGCCCCAACGGATTTTCCAATCCAGTTGCGTTGCGATTCTTTCAAGGATTCTGTCCAATCGATGGTTTCCAAACCTTCCAACAAACGCTCTGCATAAGCGGATATACGCATGGACCATTGGGTCATTTTTTTACGAATAACAGGATGTCCGCCTCGCTCTGAAACGCCATTCACGATTTCATCATTGGCCAAAACTGTTCCCAATGCTGGACACCAGTTCACTTCCGTTTCCGCCAAATAGGTCAGACGGTATTTCAATAATAGGCGTGCTTTTTCCTCTTCTGAAAATCCGTTCCATTCGTTGGCTGAAAATGTGGGCACTTCATCATCACAAGCCACATTTACGTTGGCATTCCCTTCTTTCTCAAATCGAGCAATCAAATGGGTGATGGGCAAGGCTTGATTGGCTGTGTAACAATAATAGGATTCAAAAAGCTGAATGAAAATCCACTGCGTCCATTTATAATATTCTGGGTTGGAGGTACGCACTTCGCGATCCCAATCAAAAGAAAAACCTATTTTGTCTAATTGTTCGCGGTAACGCGCAATATTTTCACGGGTAGTTTTCTCAGGATGTTGACCCGTTTGAATCGCATATTGCTCGGCAGGCAATCCAAAAGAATCGTAGCCTTGGGGATGCAACACATTGAAACCTTGGTGACGCTTGTAACGGGCCACAATATCTGAAGCGATATACCCTAGTGGGTGACCCACATGCAATCCAGCTCCTGAGGGATACGGAAACATATCCAACACATAATATTTGGGTTTTTCGGAGGAATTAGTGGCTGCAAACGTGTGGTTATCGGCCCAATATTTTTGCCATCTGGCTTCAATTTGTTCGTGAAAATATTTCATGATGTGTAATAAAATAATCGTTGGTCCTGAAAGCTGCGACAAACCACGGATTTTCAGGCGGTTTTTAAAAATTAAGCGCAAATTTACACGATAATTGTAAGAAGAGAAAACTTTGTGCGTTATTAAGGGTAAAATGATTTTCTTTTTTATTTTTACAGCGTAAAACAAACTCTATGGCATCCTCTTTCGATAAGTATCAAAAGCGCAGATTGATTTCTTCCTATTTTTCGGTGGTGTTGAGTGTATTCTTGGTGTTGTTCCTTTTGGGCGCCTTGGGATTATTCATCATCAACTCCAAACGTTTATCCGACAATTTTAAGGAAGATATCGTGATGACCGTTTTCTTCAAAAACGAAGCGAACGATACTATTTTCAAAGCTTTTGAAGAAGAAATCAAAGCGGGGAAATATGCGAAAGACTTCAAGTTTGTTCCTAAAGAAGAAGCTGCAAAAATGCATAAAGAGATTGTAGGCGAAGATTTCATGCAGTTTTTGGGTATGAATCCGTTGCAAAACTCCTATGACATTCACTTGAAAGCCGAATACGTTTCAAATCCTGGATTTGCCAATATGGAACGTGCCATCCGCAAAAATACTTTTGTTGCCGATGTAGTCTATGACAAACAATTAATCACCTTGGTTAATGATAACATCAAAAAAATCAGTTTTTGGGTATTGATTGTTACCGGTGTTTTGATGGTAATTTCCGTATTGTTAATCAACAGTTCGATGCGTCTTTCCATCTATGCCAACCGTTTTATTATTAAAACCATGCAAATGGTGGGAGCGACAAAATCTTTTATCCGTCGTCCATTCATCTTGCGCAGCATGCTATTGGGATTGATTGGTGCCTTCTTAGCAGTTACCACTTTAATCATTGTACTTTTCAATATTGAAACGGCTTATCCTGGCTTGGACATTTTCAATCAAATCGAACTAACCGTATTGGTTTTAGTGGCTGTTTTGGGTATGGGCGTTTTGATTACCTGGATCAGCACTTATTTTGCAACCCAACGATTCTTAAATTTACGAACCGACGATTTATACTAAAAGGAAATAAAAATGAGCAATAACGAACAAAAACCGGATTTCCTTTTTGGAAAAGAAAATTACAAATTCCTTTTAATTGGATTAGGAGTCATTGCATTGGGTTTTATTCTAATGTCTGGAAGTAGCAACGATAATCCTGCTGTTTGGAATGCCGACATTATGAGTTTCCGTCGAATTCGTTTGGCGCCTACTGTGGTGTTAATCGGATTTGGAATTACGATTTATTCGATTTTTCGCAAAGGAAAAGGCGAAGCCTAATTAAGGAACTTTACTCCCCACAACTTCATGGATTTACTTCAGGCTATATGGATTGCCATCGTAGAAGGTTTGACCGAATATTTGCCGGTTTCTTCTACAGCACATATGATTTTTACTAGTTCATTTTTTGGCATTCAAGAAGATGATTTTGTAAAACTCTTTCAAGTTGCTATACAATTTGGAGCTATTTTAGCGGTTGTTGCCTTGTATTGGCGTAAGTTTTTTGATTTCAAACGTCTGAATTTTTATATCAAATTGGCCATTGCTGTTGTTCCAGCCTTAGTTTTGGGTAAATTATTTGATGACAAAATAGATGAAGTATTAGGTAATCCGATTCCGATTGCCATCGTGTTAATTGTAGGCGGATTTATCTTATTATTTATCGACTCCCGTTTTCAAAATCCGACGGTCACGTCTGAAGAGGATATTACCGTAAAAAAAGGTTTTTTCATTGGCTTGTGGCAATGTTTGGCTATGATGCCCGGAACCAGTCGTTCCGCAGCCTCTATCATTGGTGGCATGCAACAAGGATTAACACGAGCGGCTGCGGCTGAATTTTCTTTTTTCTTGGCCGTTCCCACAATGCTGGCTGTAAGTACCTATTCAATCTTTCTAAAAACCTATGAACATTCGGGTTTAAAAGGCTACGAATTATTAACCCAACATAGCGAAAACCTAAAATTATTTTTGATTGGTAATGTAGTAGCTTTTGTTGTGGCTATTTTGGCTATTAAGTTTTTCATTGGCATCATCAAAAAATATGGTTTCAAACCCTGGGGTTACTACCGCATCATTGCTGGAACCGTATTGTTGTTATACTTCACTTTAGGAAAATAATGAGTTTACCTGCTGAAGCCTATAAGGAAGGTCAAATCCTTTTGATTGACAAACCACTCACTTGGAGTTCCTTTCAAGCCGTGAACAAAATCAAATATGCTTTAAAACGCAAGTACCAATTTCCAAAAACATTTAAAATTGGACATGCAGGCACCTTAGATCCATTAGCAACGGGATTACTCATCATCTGCACGGGTAAATTCACTAAAAAAATTCCTGAAATTCAAGGACAAACCAAAGAATATACGGGTACAATCACCGTGGGCGCTACCACACCTTCGTACGATTTAGAGACTGAAGTGGATGCTACTTTTCCGACCGAACACCTCACGGAAGATTTGATTCGTACAACAGCGCAAACCTTTCAAGGCGAAATCATGCAAAAACCGCCCGTTTTTTCAGCGATTAAAAAAGATGGAAAACGCTTGTATGAACATGCACGCGCGGGCGAGGAAGTTGAAATTGAAGCACGGAAAACCACGATTTACGAATTTGAAATCACACGCATCGATTTACCGGAAATTGATTTTCGAGTAACCTGCAGCAAAGGAACGTACATTCGTTCGTTGGCGTATGATTTTGGGAAAGCACTTGAGTCAGGCGGTCATTTGTCCGCTTTGCGCCGCACGAAAATTGGTGATTTTAATGTGACAGATGGCATTACTCCTATTGCTTTTGAAGAACAATTATAAAAAAAGGGACTTGTTTCCAAATCCCTTACTTTTTAAATCACTGCAACTTTCAGTAATTCCATTATTTCATGTTGGGTACTAACCCCTTTATCATTTAAATACCATTTTTGCAATTCGGTTTTTGCCGTTTCATCTACTATTCCGTGGGTTGCTTTGTAATCAAGGATTAGCTGTTTTGCTCCTTGAGGGCGCGGGCCAAAATCACCGATAACTTCGCCTGACATTTTATCGATAATAATTAACTTTGGAATAGAACGGGTGCCGTTTGTCAAAAACAAATCCATTACAGCTGGATGTTCGTCCCGCAAAATAACATGCAGCTCAATTTTATCCGTGTGCGATGCCATTTTGTCCAACACGGGCAACACCTGTGCTGCATCACCGCACCACGTTTCAGCCAAAACAACCCAAATAAAATTAGTGGTTAACTGTTCTAATTGTTGTGCAACTTCTGGTGTTAATTGCATTGTTTTATCCAAACGATGCATGCGTGCTTCATTCAAATGGGTATAATGAATATAGGCTTCCGTGGATTCTCCCGTGGTTTTTCCTTCTTGTGCGTAGGTTTGCATCAAATTTCGGTATTCTTGATAGGAATAACTCGATTGTAAACTGTCTTGAATAATTGGATTCATGGGTTTAGTTAATTTGTTTGTACAAAGGTAGTTCTTTTAGTACATTTGATAAGTAACCTTTATTACACGCCTATGTCAATAGATCCGTCAAAACGAATTGGATATGTTTTATCCGGAGGAGGCACCAAAGGATTGGCCCATGCGGGTGCGTTGCACTATTTAGAAGAACAAGGCATTCATCCGAGTGTAATTTCAGGAACCAGTGCAGGATCGATTGTGGGTTCACTTTATGCTTGGGGAAAAAAACCCGAAGAAATTCTCGATTTTTTCAAATCCATTTATTTTTTTCATTGGACGCATTTTACCCTTAAAAAACCTGGTTTAATTGATTCCAATTCGTTTAAAAAGTACTTCGAAGCCCTATTTGGACCCGCTACTATTCAAGACTCAAAAATTCCATTGTATATCACAGCGACTGATTTGGTGAAAGGCGAACTAAAAATATTTGAACCTTCCATCGCACTTGCCGATGCTGTTTTAGCCTCATCGGCTTTTCCGGGTGTAATTTCTCCACACATCATCAACGGAACGATGTACAGTGACGGTGGCATTCTCAATCATTTTCCAGCCGATATTATCGCTGACCAGTGCGATTTTGTTATTGGGATTTATGTA
This sequence comes from Bacteroidota bacterium, assembly GCA_039798185.1. Lineage (GTDB taxonomy): Bacteria > Bacteroidota > Bacteroidia > Flavobacteriales > Flavobacteriaceae > Flavobacterium. Next base: position 20,215 of record JBDKGM010000049.1, on the reverse strand, counting down.
AGTCCGATAGAGAAAATTGAAGCCCATCAATTGCGTTCCATAAAAGCTGTGACGACGCGCGCATTTGACTTACTGTATGCGCATACCCATATGCAGAAATTTGGCAATTGTGATTTGGTGATCGAACCTGAGGCTTTGTGTAATTACAGCACCTTTGAAACCAACAAAACAAAGATGGATGAGATCTACCAAATTGGATATGAAGAAGCCAAAAAACGATTTGAGTCACTGTAGGGATTATTTTTTTCTGCCCACTTTTTCATCGACAGAATATCTCTATATTTGCAAGGCAAAAATTGAAACAACAGAACGACTACTATGAAATACAATCGAATTCTATTAAAACTAAGCGGTGAGGCACTTATGGGTGACCGTCAATACGGAATTGACCCAAAACGTTTAGCCGAATATGCTGACGAAATTAAACAAGTCCACGATCAAGGTGTGGAAATTGCCATTGTAATTGGTGGTGGAAATATTTTCAGAGGTGTAGCGGGAGCTAGTAATGGAATGGATCGTGTTCAAGGAGATTATATGGGAATGCTTGCTACCGTGATAAATGGTATGGCATTGCAAGGCGCTTTGGAAGACAAGGGAATGCAAACTCGCTTACAAACTGCTTTAAAAATTGAATCGATTGCAGAACCCTATATCAAACGTAGAGCCGTTCGTCATTTAGAAAAAGGTCGAATAGTCATTTTTGGTGCGGGAACTGGAAATCCGTATTTCACTACAGATACAGCAGCTGTTTTACGCGGAGTTGAAGTGGACGCCGATGTAATTTTAAAAGGAACCCGTGTAGATGGTGTCTATACTGCCGACCCAGAAAAAGATAAAGATGCAGTTAAATTTGATTATATCTCATTTGAAGATGTGTTAAAAAAAGGCTTGAATGTAATGGATACTACTGCCTTTACGTTAAGTCAAGAAAATCAATTGCCTATTGTAGTTTTTGACATGAATAAAGAAGGAAATCTTTTGAAAATCTGTCAAGGCGAAAACGTAGGAACAGTCGTAAATATATAATCGTTGATAAACAAATAAACTCATGGAAGATATTGAATTGATTCTAGAAGAAGCGAAAGATGCAATGAACGCGTCTGTAGCCCACCTTGAAAAATCGTTTTTAAATATTCGTGCTGGAAAAGCTTCACCTCAAATGTTGGGAAGCGTATTCGTAGACTATTATGGTTCGATGACTCCGCTTTCACAAGTATCCAACATCAGTGTTCCCGATGCACGTACGTTGACGATTCAACCGTATGAAAAAAGCATGTTGACTCCCATTGAAAAAGCGATATTAATGGCTAATATTGGTTTTAACCCAATGAACAACGGAGATGTTATTATCATTAGCGTACCGCCGCTGACAGAAGAACGTCGTCGTGATTTGGTAAAGCAAGCTAAAAATGAAGCGGAAGATGCAAAAATTGGAATTCGCAACCACCGAAAAGATGCGAATACCGAAATCAAAAAGTTAGAAAAAGACGGAGTTTCTGAAGACTTGTGTAAAAAAGCAGAAGACGATGTTCAGAAATTAACAGACAACTTTATTAAAAAAATCGAAGAACATTTAGTGATTAAAGAAGCTGAAATCATGAAAGTGTAAGTTTTCGTTAAACTATACTAAAATCCGTCTGCGGTATTCCCACGACGGATTTTTTTATTTCTACCTTTGTAATTCCTACCAAAGCCAAAAAGCAATCATGAAAAAAAGTTGGATTCTCGGGTTTCTGTTCTTTATTACCCAAATCCTTTCCGCTCAAAAAATCATGCACGGTCAAGTCATTGACTATGACACGACTATTCCTATTGCTTTTGCAAAAATTAACTACAACAATAAAATCATATACACCAATTGGGAAGGTCGGTTCACGGTGGAGATCAAAGATGAGGGCAAACCCATCAATGTGAGCTACAAAGGCTACCACGACAAAAGCCATTACCTGAGTGTAGGTGCGAAATATATTATCATCAAAATGGTAACGGATAATTCGCAAGCCAATCAAGAAATATATACCGACAATCAAACCAATTTAGTCATAAAAAAAGTGATTGAGAGTCGGGATAAAAACCAACCTGAAAAACTGCTCAACACCTATGAATACAAGAATTATGAGCACTTATTGGTAACAGCCAATCCGGATTCGATTGCTTCTAAAATCGACACCACTTACAAGTCCCGCTGGTTTGGCAAACCCAAAATGATTCTAGACTCAACCAATTATAAGTTTAAAAAGTTGGTCGAAAAGCAACACATTTACCAAACTGAAAAAGTAAACTTGATTCAACACAGCAAATACGGCACAAAAGAAACTGTATTGGCGTCCCGAATGGCCGGCTTCAAAAAACCGCTGTATGAATATTTAGGTTTGAACTTGGTATCCTATTCGCTTTATGAGAAACATTTGGATATTTTAGAAGTCTCCGTTCAAAATCCCGTTTCCAATGCGGGACGAAGAATGTTCGTTTTTAAAATGATTGATACGGTTAAAATTCAAGACCGAAAAGTCTATCGTATTTATTTTCAACCCAAAAAATTAAACTCCAATAAACTCCGAGGTTTACTTTATATTGACGCTGAAAATTTTGCCATTGCCAAAGCCTTTTATAGGGTATATGGTGTGGTGAATATCAATGCAACTTTTAGTTTCAATTACTTAAAAAAACACCAAATTTGGTTTCCCGAAAAGCGAACCTTTACCGTTGTAAAAGGGAATAATACTGAGGATTTGAAAATCTTTGGCGGTACCATAAAATTCAACTCCAGCATTGAAGGATTAGGGCAAAATGCATCCGATCGAATGTACTTGAAATTGGAATCCAAACCCTATGACGTTAAAATCAATGAAAACGTCATCATCAAACAACCGGCTATTCATATTGAAGTTCCAGAATCGAGTATGAGTAAACCCGAAGGCTATTGGCGAAATTTCCAACGGGATTCCATCGACCGAAGAAAAGTTCCTACTTACATAAACATTGACAGTTTATCAGCCGCAGAAAAAATTGAACACAAGATATTTTTAGGCAAAAAAATATTTAATGGGTATTTACCTGTAAGTTTCTTTGATATTGATTTGCGAACTCTTTTAAAATATAATAATTATGAAGGATTTCGCTTTGGAATTGGAGGTGTAACCAATGATAAATTATCTGAAAAATACCGCATTGGTGCGTATGTTGCTTATGGTTTGAAAGATAAAGGCATCAAATACCAACTTACGCCTTCTTTACTATTGGACAAAGAAACAACCACGTGGGTTTCGACTTCGTACACCGATGATGTGGCGGAAATTGGACAAATTCAATTTGCAACCCAAGGACGACGGTTTAAAATCTATGACCCGCGCCCAATTAACATTTCTACCTTTTACAACCATAAAACGGCCAGTGCTTTTATCGAAAGTAAATATGTTCCAAAGACAGAAATGTATTTCGGACTTTCACGCAGTGCTGTGAAGCCCTTATTTGATTACGCTTATGTTCGCGGCACTGAAACCTTAACCGATTATAATCTAACAACGGCTCAATTTGCAGTGCAATGGAATCCATTTAGTTCGTATATGCAAACTTCTACAGGACGTCTTGAAATCGATAAACGTTTTCCAAAATTTGCTTTACAGCTAACACAATCATTTAATCAATTGCTGGGATCTAATTTTAATTACACCAAAATTGACTTCCGAATTAACCATGAAATTAAATACTTATCGGGACATGAAACTTCATTTACCCTTCAAAGTGGTTTAGTATTTGGAGAGGCGCCACTCACCCACTTATATAGTATTGCTCCGAATAATTTGAATAAAGATGCTTTAATAAAACGGATAACTTTTGCAGGAAAGAACAGCTTTGAAACGATGTTTTTCAATGAATTCTTTTCGAGTCGTTACGTAAGTTTTCAGGCGCGACATACGTTTAACAAAGTCAAATTAGCCTACAAAATTAAACCTGAAATCTCTGTGGTAACACGAATGGCATTTGGCACCATGGAAAATAAAGACCGTCATCTTGGTTTTACTTACAAAACCATGGAAGATGGTTATTTTGAAAGCGGTGTCGAAGTCAACCAACTATTCAAAGGATTTGGCCTTACCTTTTTTACCCGTTATGGCCCTTATGGATTGCCAAAATTCGAGGACAACCTTTCGCTAAAAATCAGTTATGTATTAGACCTTGGTTTTTAAGGTTTGATGATTAATGTTGAAGGAGCCGTACTTAACCACAACGTTTGCGCGTCGACTAGTTGTTTCCAACTTTCCAAAGAGATCACCATCAAGTCTTGATGCGCCATAAATCCGGCTTTCATATCGCCTTCAGAAATAATAGAAACTTTATCTGGAAAGGTTTGTTGCAATCCTGAAACAGCCTTTTCAACAACAAAATTGGTATTGATATGGTTATTGCTATCTAATAAAGTAACTTTTGCATTACTATTAAAAATCAGTTTTTGTGCATAATCCAAAAGGAAAACATCTTCAGCCACAACAAGGGGCAAGAATACTTCATTAACTTGGTTTAACTCTTTATCTACAAGAATTCCGAGTGGTTTTTTACTTTTTGAAATAATCAAACGTGTACGATCATCAAACGGTGAATTTTCAAACAAACCTTCTTTCCCCGTAAACTTATCCAACAAACGGTCGGGATTAATGATACGCGTGGTAAAACCAAGGACTTTTCCCAATAATGAACCTTCAAAAATAGATTTCCCCAAACCAACGAGCACTAAGTCGAAGTTTCCTTCTGTGGCAATTTCTGAAATATCATTTTCAATATCCACAGTTGATTTTAAAATGGGTGTAATTTCTTGATTCAATTCTTGTGAAGCTGCTAAAATCGGAGCAAAAGTTTCCTGTTCATATTCCTCCAAATTATAGGAGTGAATTTCATCACTCAAGGATAAATGCAAAGCGGTTACATTGGTATTTTCCTTTTGTTTTTTAACCAAACTATGGGCTAATCGCAACAGTGACTTTCCTTTTTCATTATTACCAAAAGAAATCAATATTTTGAATTTTCCATCGCCAAAGCTCTCTTTTGGAAGAATGGCTTCTTTTCGTTTAAAAATAAAATTAATAATGTCAATTGCAGGTCCGGTCATGAAAGTGGTAACCAATGCCATAATCACCATCATGGTAAAAACTTCTGGTGATAAAACACCCAAATCAAAACCGATGTTCAACACGACCAATTCCATCAAACCGCGGGTATTCATTAAGGCGCCAATGGTCAAACTATCTCGCCAATTCTGACCCACAAATTTGGCAGCTAGTGCCGAACCCACAAACTTCCCTGCCACGGCAACTAAGATGATATAACCCGTAATACGTAACAATTCGGGATCGTTTATTAATCCAATTTGCGTGCGTAATCCTGTGAATACAAAGAATAATGGGAGTAAAAGTATGAGCGATACATCTTCAACTTTTTCAATAAAAATATTTCTAAACTTGGTATTATCTGGCATGATTGCTCCCGTCATAAAGGCTCCAAACAGCGCATGAATACCAATGATTTCTGTCATATACGCCGACACAATCAAGGTCAATAAAAAGATAGCTACGACTGGCTTACTCAAATCACTGCGGTTGGCATACAAATCCCCTACTTTTTTCAAAAACGGTTTAACGATAAACAACATCATTAAAACATATAAAGTCGCACAACCAATCACATAGAGCGAACTCATGAATGTACCCGCTTTTACAATGGCAATAACCGCGGCTAAAAGACACCAAGCTGTGATATCATCGGCGGCGGCACAAGTAATAACGATGGTTCCTAAACGTGTTTTATGAATTCCGCGTTCTTGAACGATTCGGGCCAATACCGGAAAAGCGGTAATACTCATGGCGATTCCCATGAATAAGCTAAATGCTAAAAATTCTACACCATCGGGAGCGAATTTATAATAGATAAAATAGGACAAACCAATCCCCAATGCAAATGGAATTACAATACTGGCATGACTAATCACAACCGCATCATTGGCTTTGTTTTTTAAGACTTTTAAATCGAGTTCCATCCCGATTACAAACATGAAAAGAATCAATCCGATCTGACTCAAAAACTGGAGATTACCTAGGGATTCAGGCGGAAATAGTAAGGTGGAATACTCTGGAAAATACATTCCAACTACGGAAGGCCCAAGAAAAATACCTGCGATAATTTCCCCAATTACGGTGGGCTGACCAATTTTTCTAAATATCCATCCAAAAAATCGCGCCACGATGATGATGGTGATTATTTGAAGCAATAAAATAGCCAAAGGGTGTTTCAAATTATGAACCATACTCTCAAGGAACTGATTCAATAGGGTATCCTTAGACGAGTTGGTAACAATATTTCTACCAATTTCCAAACCTTTTCCTTTATTTACAATCCAAAACATAAGGGCTGTAAAACCTCCCGTAACTCCGAGGTAAAAAAGTGCGTTCTTTAAATTTTTCATAGGATAGAAATTTATTGCTGTTTGTTCTACAAATATGAGAATTTCTCGAACAAAATAAGTTAGGTTATGGGTAAATTTTAGTGAAAACTCGGGTTGGATATTACAAATCCTTTTCTCTCCAAAAGATTACACCCTTTCCCTTTTGTTTTCAACGGTTTTCACTACCTTTGCCCACCTTTTTGAGCCTATGAAAAAATTACTCGGAATTGGATTTTGGGAATTCATTGCCCGAATCATCTTACGGAACCGTTTGGCCTTTATAGCTGTAATTATTGCAATTACGGCTGTGCTTGCTATGCAATGGAAAAACATTCGCTTTTCAAATACAGAAGCCAATCTTATCCCAGCAGATGATCAAGTCAATGTGGATTACAATCAATTTTTGAAAAACTTTGGCGAAGAAGGGAACCTGGTAGTCATTGGCACAAAAGATCCGAAACTTTTTACTCCAAAAGTTTTCAAAGCTTACAAAGATTTAATGCACAATTTGGCCCATGATACAGAAGTTGACTTGGTGCTATCTGTGGATAATTTGAAATTTTTAAAGAAAAACGATTCTTTACAATCCTTTAAACTGGTGCCTTTTGTCGATTCAACTAAAGTTGCGGATGCAACATACCTTCAAACGGTTCGAAAAGACTTACTTCATAAACTTCCCTTTTACAGCGGTTTGTTGTACAACAAGCACAAAACAGCCGTTCGTTCTGCCGTTTATTTGAATAAAAAAATTGTCAATACCAAAGCGCGTAAAGAATACATTCTTGGCCGATTTACAGACAAAATCAAAAATTTTGAAAACGCTACGGGTGTTGACCTCCGCGTTTCTGGGATGCCTTACATTCGTTCCTACAATTCCAAAACCATTACTGACGAAATCGGTTTGTTTATTGGAGCGGCGTTATTGATTACCTCATTGCTATTCTTTTTCTTTTTCCGTTCGTTCCGCGCTACATTAATCTCCTTGATTGTTGTAGTAATTGGTGTAATGTGGTCCTTTGGAATAATGGGAGGCATGGGTTATGAAATCACGGTATTAACGGCTTTGGTGCCCACTTTGATGATTGTAATTGGGATTCCGAACTGTATTTTCTTTATCAATAAATACCACCAAGAATATTACAAACACGCCAATAAAGCCAAAGCTTTACAACGGGTGATTACCAAAACGGGGACGGCTACGTTAATGACCAACATTACCACTGCGGTAGGTTTTGCGACGTTTATTGCCACTAACAATGTATTGTTACAAGAATTTGGGGTTTTGACAACCATCAACATCATTGCTGTTTATGTATTGAGTTTGTTGCTTATTCCGATTTTCTTCAGTTATATTCCGGCACCAATCCCGAGACATTTGGGCCATTTGGAACGAGAATACCTAACGGGCTTTTTTGTTTGGATCATCAATACGGTAAAAAACAACCGTTTAGGCGTATATATCGTTTCTTTAATCTTGTTGATTTTCGGAATCATTGGGATATACGAAATCAAAATTTCGGGAAGTATTATTGAAGACATGCCGAAGAAAACCGACTTCTTCGCGGACATTCGATTCTTTGAAAAAGAGTTTGACGGCGTCATGCCTTTGGAGATCATGATTGATACCAAAAAGAAAAACGGTGCTTTGAAAGGAACCAATTTACGCCGTATGGAAGAATTGGAAGAAACCATCACGGATATTCCCGATTTGTCGCAACCACTATCTATTGTAAGTGTAGCCAAATATGCCAAACAAGCGTATTATAATGGCAATCCAGAATATTATCAATTGCCTACTTCACAAGAGGAGTTGTTTATTGCCACCTACATTAAGAATACCGCTAAAGGCAAAAATGAAAATATTTTCAAAAGTTATTTGAGCGATGACAAATCGGTAGCACGGATAACGACTTTTATCAAAGATGAAAATGGTGAAAAAATGCCGTGGATTGAACAACAAATTCGTCAAAAAGCGGATAAATTATTCCCTAAAGAACGCTACAATGTAGTGATTACAGGACGTTCGTCTGTGTTTCAAAAAGGAACAAACTATTTGTTAGACAACCTACTTTCTTCCTTATTGTTTGCCTTTTTCTTGACGGGCGGTTTGGTTGCCATCATGTTCCGTTCTTTCAAGATGGTTTTGGTTTCGATAATTCCCAACCTACTTCCATTATTGATGACGGCCGGATTAATGGGCTTTTTAGGCATTCCTTTAAAACCCTCAACCTTATTGGTTTTTGGAATCGCCTTCGGAATGTCTGTAGACGATACTTTGCGTTTCTTGGCCCAATACCGATTGGAATTATCACGAAACGATTGGAAGATTAAAAAATCAGTTTTTGCCACCTTTGACGATGCGGGCATCAGTATGTTTTACACCTCCATCGTATTGTTCTTTGGATTCTCGGTATTTATGTTGTCGAGTTTTGGAGGCACCGTAGCTTTGGGTGGTTTGGTGGCCATCACCTTATGTTTTGGAATGCTATCGAACTTGGTGTTATTGCCTTCGTTAGTGCTTTCTTTGAACAAATCATTAGCCAATAAACAAGAGTTTTTAGAACCTACTATTGATATTTTAGAGCATACCGATGAAGAATTGGATGCGCTGGAAAAAAACGAGAATTAAATTATATTTGCATTAGCAGAAAAATCAAGATAGTATCATGAAATATTCTAAGATTAAAGCCTTACTAGAAAGTGAAAAAGGCGGTATGGAAGTAGCAACCCGCGGATGGGTAAGAACATTTCGTAACAAGCAATTTATCGCGTTGAACGACGGTTCGACGATACATAATATCCAATGTGTAGTAGATTTTGAAAACACTCCAGAAGCTACCTTAAAGCGCATTACAACCTCAGCGGCTTTGGACATTCAAGGCACATTGGTTGAAAGCCAAGGTTCGGGACAGAAATATGAAATTCAAGTCACTAAATTGGAAGTTTTAGGAGATTCGGATGCAGAGAAATATCCGATACAACCCAAAAAACACTCGTTAGAGTTTCTTCGTGAAAATGCGCATTTGCGTGTGCGAACCAATGCTTTTGGTGCGATTATGCGTGTGCGTTCTGTATTGGCGTATGCCGTTCACAAATATTTTAATGAAAAAGGATTTTTCTACTTCAATGCACCGATTATCACAGGAAGTGATGCGGAAGGGGCAGGTGAAATGTTCCGTGTTTCTGCCTTACCTTTTGATGGAACTCCACGTACCGAAGAAGGCAAAGTAAATTTTAAAGAAGATTTCTTTGGAAGAGAGACAAATTTGACCGTTTCTGGACAATTAGAAGCAGAAACCTACGCGATGGCATTAGGTCAGGTCTATACTTTTGGACCGACGTTTCGTGCAGAGAACTCAAACACTTCACGTCACTTGGCGGAATTCTGGATGATCGAACCTGAAGTCGCTTTTAATGATTTGAATGACAACATGGATTTAGCCGAAGACTTTATTCGTTATGTCATCAAGTATACGATGGAAAACTGCGCTGACGATTTGAAATTCTTGGAGCAACGTTTGATTGATGAAGAAAAAAACAAACCACAAGCGGAACGCAGTGAGATGAGTTTATTGGAAAAATTAAACTTTGTGTTGGAAAACAATTTCAAACGCGTTTCCTATACAGAAGCTATTGATATTTTGAAAAATTCGAAACCGAATAAAAACAAAAAATTCCAATACCTAATTGAAGAATGGGGTGCTGATTTACAAAGTGAGCACGAGCGTTATTTGGTGGAAAAACACTTTAAATCTCCGGTAATTTTGTTTGATTATCCGGCCAAAATAAAAGCGTTCTACATGCGTTTGAATGAAGATGGACAAACGGTTCGTGCGATGGACATTTTATTCCCAGGCATTGGTGAAATCGTAGGAGGATCACAACGGGAAGAACGTTTAGATGTGTTGGTAGAAAAAATGAACGCGTTAGGAATTCCTGAGGAAGAACTTTGGTGGTATTTGGATACCCGTCGTTTTGGAACTGCTATTCACTCAGGCTTTGGATTAGGATTTGAACGTTTGGTATTATTTGTAACGGGTATGACCAATATACGTGACGTTATTCCATTCCCACGCACACCTCAAAATGCTGAATTTTAAATTTTAAGTCACAAAATTCTAGCCACAAAGACATAAAGACACCAATAAAAAATTTAAAAAAATGTATAAAGCCTTAAAAATTAATATTAGCCATGGAAGAATTAGAAAAAATTGCAAAAGATATAGTCAACTGTGCCTATCAAATTCATAAACAATTAGGCCCAGGATTATTAGAAAAAGTATATGAAATATGTCTTGAATTTGAATTAAAAAACTGTGGCTATGAGGTTAAAAGACAAATAAAAGTACCTGTAAATTACAAAGGAATTGAATTTACTGAATGTTTACGATTGGATTTAATAGTAAATGATTCAATTATAATAGAAGTCAAAGCAGTAGAGATTTCAAATCCTGTTTGGGATGCACAAATCATCAGTCATTTAAAACTAACCAATAAAAAAATTGGTTTTTTAATTAATTTTAATGTACCTATAATCAAACAAGGTATAAAGCGATTTGTAAATTAAAATACCTTATTGTCTTTGTGCCTTTGTGGCAAAAAATAAGTTAGATGTTAAAACAGAACCTACAATTTAAACTCTCGCAGAAACTGTCACCGCAGCAGATTCAGTTGATGAAACTGATTCAGTTGCCTACGCAAGCTTTTGAACAACGTTTAAAAGAAGAGCTTGTGGAGAATCCGGCTTTGGAAGGATCTACGGAACAAGAGGAATTGTTTGATGGGGATGATTTTAACTCCAATGAAGATTATGATGACGACTATGGTAATGAATCCATCGATGCCAATGACATCAATATTGATGAATATTTGAGTGATGATGAAATTCCCGATTATAAATTAGCCGCCAACAACTACAGTGATGACGATGATGATCGAGAATCACCTTTGGCAGCGGCGATGAGTTTTCATCAAGATTTACTCAATCAATTGCAAACCTTTATCATTAATGATACCGAACGTGAAATTGCCGAATTTTTAGTAGGAAGCATTGATGATGATGGTTATTTACGTCGCAGTATTCAAGATATGGTTGACGATATGGCGTTTACACAAGGCATCTATACCGATGAAAAAACGGTGGAACGCATCGTAAAAAACATAATCCACGAATTAGAACCTTCAGGCGTTGGAGCGCGTGATTTACAAGAATGTTTGTTGTTACAACTCAAACATAAAACTCCAACAGAATCTGTTGATTTGGCTTTACGAATTATCGACGAACAATTCGACGGCTTTTCGCGAAAGCATTACGAAAAACTGTTGTCTCGATATGGAATAAGTCAGGACCAACTTAAAAAAGCCATTGCAGAAGTTGAGAAATTGAATCCAAAACCCGGAGGCAGTTTCTCTAGTAATTCCCGTGTGACAGACAATATCGTTCCTGATTTTACCATTCGAGTAATTGATGGCGAATTGGAATTGACTTTAAATAGTCGAAATGCGCCTACATTGCATGTTTCACGCGACTATCAAGACATGTTGCGTACCTATCGCGATTCCAAAGATAAATCGAATGCACAAAAAGATGCCGTGCAATTTATCAAACAAAAACTAGACTCTGCTAAATGGTTTATTGATGCGATTAAACAGCGTCAGGAAACCTTGTTTGTAACCATGAATGCCATCATGCATTTTCAATACGATTACTTTTTAGAAGGTGACGAATTGAAAATCAAACCGATGATTTTGAAAGATATTGCAGATTTGGTTGGATTGGATATTTCTACCATTTCTCGGGTTGCTAATAGTAAATATGTTGAAACGCCTTATGGCACAAAATTGATTAAGGAATTCTTTTCTGAAGCAATGAAAAATGACCAAGGTGAAGATGTTTCAACTTTGGAAATCAAAAAAATTCTAAAAACCGTAGTCGAGGAAGAAGACAAAAGCAAACCACTTCCCGATGATCAATTAGCGGAAATATTAAAAGAAAAAGGGTACCCTATTGCCCGCCGTACTATTGCCAAATACCGCGAACAGTTAGATATACCTGTAGCGCGGATGCGTAAGAAAATTTAATTGCTAGTATTCTTTTTGAAATTGAAAAAAATCCTTCCTTTTTTTTCCTACCTCTTTCACCCCATTTTCATTCCGATATTGGGCACATTGAGTTACATCCTTTTTGGCGAAAGAATGTATACTATGGAGCAGTATTCGTTGGTGCTTTTTCAGGTAATAATTATTTCCTTTTTTTTGCCCTTAACGTTTTTTTATTTGTTACGCACCTTTGGAAAAGTCGACTCTATCATGATGTCGGAAGTCGAGCAACGTAAAATTCCGTTACTCATGCAGATGGTGCTCACACTTGTTCTTATATATAAAAGCATTACGCATGAACGATTTCCTGAACTCTATTTTTTCTTTTTGGGAGGATTGGTAAGTACATTCGTTGTATTTCTGCTAATCTACATTCGTTTCAAAGCGAGTATTCATATGGTTGCTATTAGTGCCCTCACTTTTTTTTTAATGGGATTAAGTCTTCACTATCAGATCAACATCATTTATACGATTGCTACTTTATTTGTGCTCACTGGAATTATAGCTTCATCCCGATTATACATGCGAGCGCATACGCAAGAAGAACTGGTGGTAGGATACATTTGTGGCTGTATACCTCAACTTGTCTTGTGGTATTTTTGGTTATAAAATATAGAATTGTAATCCGATATTCAAGGTTTGAGGTTCCAACGGCTTTCCGGAAACTGTCGCATTTTTAAACAATGCGTTTAAACCATAATAAGCATAAAAGTTCCAGGTATTCCACCCCGCTGCAATATAACAACCGTATTGAACTTTTTGTAAATCACTGTTGTTTTTGTAGGTGACATTTTGAACATCATTTTGAAAATGGTACCGATCTGCAAAGACATAACCCAGTTTGAATCCGGTATATATTCTCCAAAATTTATGACTATCTATTGTGGAAGCCCGCCAACGCAACTCTATTGGGAGTTCGACAGCATGTAAAGTGAGTCGGTTTTTTTTATAATAGGTATCCGAAGAAATAAATTCATAGTTGTATGCTGATCCATTTCCTGATGTATTAGCAAATTGATAAACATTATAATTATAGACCGATAAATTGTAACCTAATCCGATAGCGATAGCATAGGTACGTGCTTTATTAACTGGAAAATCACGTAAAAATCCGACCGATATTCCGGGAGAGAATTTATTTTGAGAAAGTCCTTTTACTTTATTTGCGCTATCATAGGTGAAGGTGAAATACAATTGATCTTCACGGTAAAGTGAATCTACAACTTGAATTTCAGGCTGTTTTTTCTGTTCCTCTTGCGCCCACATGGACATACTAGAGAATGCTAGAAAAAAACAGAGATAAAGAGGCCAATAGCGTTTCAATATATTGAATTTTAGTACAACAAAACTACAGCTTTTTTTGGAGTTCTCATCAATACAGAATTGTGAATAAAAAGCAATAAAAAACCCGCACGAGGCGGGTGAAGCGGTTACAGTTTAAATGCAATTTTTATTCCGGCTTTATAGATTAAATTATCCACGGCTTTGTTATCCACAATTCCGGTTCCTTTAACTTCCCATTTCCAATTGAATCCGATATAAGGGTCAATCATGATGTATTTACCCAAGTCAAATCGATATCCTACCGCTGGGTTTATGATAGACCAATAACTATATTTCCCATCTACTTTAGTTCCTAAAATTGTTTCATCAAATTTCACCGAACTGTAGGTGATAAAATTTTCCCCATACCAACCTTTTGTTCCTGAGTAATAGGTACGACCTCCCAATTGTAACGTATACCCTTTCCCATCAACGCTCAAGGGCCCGTCTGAAAGTGTCATAGTAGAATACCCAACATTGAGCAAACCTGTTGTTGTACGACCGTCTTTTTTTGTTTCATTTTTGTATTCAAAACTAACTCCAACAGTAGAAGGTTCTGAAATTTCTGCATACGTTCCAATACTGGTCTGACTCCAGGCCAACGAACTAGTCAATGCGATTGCAAGGCAAATAATAATTTGTTTCATTAGTTTATATATTAGGGTTCACTTCAAATATAGGAATTTTAATATAAATACCTAAAAATAAAAAGTAATATACTTTCTACAAATCGCTAATTAAAACAAAAGGAATATGGATTGCTCTTCTTGTATTTGTACACTATAACTGATACGAGTTAAAGTCAGGAAAACGAAAGTTGTAACAAACCAAGGGCAGCGCTGCGCACTGAGCCCTTTTTGTATCCTTTAACCCTTCAAAAGCTACGCGAAGGGATTACTGCCGTGATCCCTAAACGGAATTCCGGTACAAACCAAGGGCAGCGCTGCGCACTGAGCCCTTTTTGTATCCTTCAACCCTTCAAAAGCTACGCAAAGGGATTACTGCCGTGATCCCTAAACGGAATTCCGGTACAAACCAAGGGCAGCGCTGCGCACTGAGCCCTTTTTGTATCCTTTAACCCTTCAAAAGCTACGCTTTTGGGGTTTTCGGATACAAAAAGGGCAGGCCACCGGCCTGCCCTTGTCTTGCAGAGAGGAAGGGATTCGAACCCTCGATGCAGTTACCCACATACAAACTTTCCAGGCTTGCTCCTTCAACCACTCGGACACCTCTCTATTGGGACTGCAAAAGTGCTATATTTTCTGGAATTATCAAAATGTTTTAGGAAATCATTTCCCCGCGAATCGGGGTTTCAAAAATGGTTTTAAATACCTTGGGAGCGACCTGCTGACCCAACAAGTACATCAATTTTGTCACTGCAGCTTCAGTAGTGATGTCTTTCCCTGAAATGATTCCGATTTTTTTTAAAAAAGTACTGGTTTCATATTGCCCCATATTCACGCTTCCACCCGAACATTGGGTCACATTTACAATATGCAATCCTTTTTTTACCGCTTTTTTTAATATTTGAATAAACCAATCTTCTGTTGGAGCATTTCCCGAACCATAAGTCTCTAAAACAATTCCCCGTAAATTAGGAATGGAAATTAAAGAATCCAAAACCGACTCGTTAATTCCGGGAAACATTTTAATGATTACGACATGAGAATCCAACTCTTTATGAACTGTAAATGGTTTTTTTACAGCGGGTAATAACCAGTTGGTATTCACATTCAAATGCACGCCTGACTCAGCCAAAGGCATGTAATTGGGTGAGGTAAAAGCATTAAAATGTTCTGCATTAATCTTGGTTGTTCGATTACCTCGGTACAATTTATACTCAAAATATAAACAAACTTCCTGAATTACAGGTTTCCCTTTTTGACGCAAAGAAGCAATCTGTACTGCTGTAATCAAATTTTCTTTGGCATCGGTGCGCAAATCTCCAATTGGAAGTTGCGAACCTGTAAACACAACCGGTTTTGCCAGATTTTCCAACATAAAACTCAAGGCCGAAGCAGAATAGGACATCGTATCCGATCCGTGTAAAACAACAAATCCATCGTAGGCTTCATAATGTGTTTCAATAATCGTCGCAATTTCAACCCATCGCTCCGGATTCATATTGGATGAATCAATAGGATTATCAAAGGAAAGTGTTTCTATCTCACAATCCAATTGCTTGATTTCGGGAATTTTTTGAAGTAATTTTTTAAAATTGAAAGCTTTGAGTGCACCCGTTTTAAAGTCTTTCATCATACCAATGGTACCACCGGTATACACCAATAAAATCTTAGGCTTGGCTTGCATGTCGGTATTTCATTTGATTAATGACCGGATTGGCATACATCGCCAAGAAACTCTCACGCATCATTGCATTATGAACATCTATTCGCATTTCCAAACGACGTTCAAATAATGATTTCTCTGCTTCCGTATACTCTGTTGCATAGGTTGTTGACTGATGCAATAAATCGTAGGCGATATAATTCGTAGGCCATAATTTATACGACTGCAATATTGAATCGTCTATGGCTTGTGCCAAAGCTTGAATTTGCTTGTTGGTATTGTCATTTTCAGCACATATTTGGTCGATTTCTTCATTAAGAATCTTACCTACATGCAAATGAATACGTTTCTTTTGACCAATAATTCCACTCAACAAAGTGATGAAATCTTCATTCTTTTCTTTGATATAAATCTCCTCTTTCGCTTCAGCCATTAACTGTGGCATTTTTAAAGCATCGGTAGGATCATACTCATACGAAATCGATACGGGAACAATTTTAATTCGCTTAAAATAATTCATGATATTTTTCTCGTCAGAGCCCATCGCCAACATTTTCAACACTCCACTATGTGTAGCATCATTACCATCTTTGGTACGTCCTTCGCGTTGGGCAATCCAAACCGAACGATTTTCGCGTAACAACAATTGTGCAATGTATTCCGACATAAGTTTCGAACTCTCCAACAATTCTCTTGGTGGTAATCCACGTTGGACCAAAAAATTTCGGTTCAATTTAGATAGTGTCTTTAAAAAGTCTTTTTTTACCAAATTATCTCCAATCGCCGAAGCGGTCATGACCAATCCGTGATCAAAAAGACAAACATTTAAAATGGAAGTATCTAAAATAATATCGCGATGATTCGAGATAAACAAATACGATGTATTGGGTTCTAATTTTTCAAAACCAGAAGTAGTTAATCCATCTGAACTTTTCTCCAATACTTTTTGAACCGCTTGATAGGCAAAATTGATTTGAAAATCACGGATGGAATGGGTACGCTTTAATTGCTCTTTCCAAACTTCTTCCTCTACCTGTGGATAGGCAAAATTCATTAACGCTTTCATCATCGGGTGGTTGGAAACCGCCAGAAGCGCTGCATTGACTTCCGCATCGTAAAACGGACGAATGGCGTCGAACTTTTGCATGTGTTTTTGTTTGATTAGGAAAACAAATGAACAAAAAAAATCTGACTTTTTGGTGAAATCCGTGTTATATTCCGAAGATATTTTTGGAATTCTCTGTTGTAATTGTAGCAATTTCTTCAACAGTACAACCGTAAATTTCAGCTAATTTTTGAGCGACCAAAAGTGTATAACTACTCTCATTTCGTTTGCCACGAAACGGTACAGGGGCAAGATACGGTGCATCGGTTTCTAACACGAGATGACGGGTATCGATTTGATGTAAAAATTGATCAATCTTTCCGTTTTTAAACGTAACCACACCGCCAATTCCTAATTTCATACCTAATGAAATTGCGCGTTGTGCCTGGTCAAAATCCCCTGAAAAACAATGAAAAATACCAAATAATTCCGAGGAATGTTCGCGTTCTAAAACAGCGAATACCTCATCAAACGCCTCGCGGCAATGAATATTGATGGGCAATTTACGCGCTTTGGCCCAACGTATTTGTTGACGAAATGCTTCTTCTTGAATTGCTAAAGTTGTCTTATCCCAATACAAATCAATTCCAATTTCACCCACTGCATAATAGGTGTGTGTATTCAATTGTTCCTCTACCCACTCCAACTCTTTTTCAAACGTATCGGGTTTGACATAACACGGATGCAACCCCATCATTAAAAAAACATTTTCAGGATAGCGCGCTTCCAAATCCAACATTTTTTGGGTGTATGAAGAATCAATTGAAGGCACAAACAACCGCTGTACTCCGGCATCAAAAGCCCGTTGCATCATGGCTTCGCCTTCTGTACCAAATTCTTCAGAATATAAATGGGTATGGGTATCTGTAAGTAACATTGTGAAAATTTTCGAATGCAAAGGTACAAAGGATTCTTGTTTCTCTTTTCAAAAATACCTTCTCTTTCCTTCAGATTAGTACCTTTGAAAAATGAAGGAACTCATCGATTTATTGCATCACGAAAAATACAATAGCACCACTTTTTCAATTTCCAAAACCCAACATCTTGTTCTTGCCGCAAAGGTAAATGGCATTCAAGGAAGGTTTATTTTGGATACGGGAGCTAGCAACAGCTGTTTGGGGTTTGAAGGAGTGGAGAAATTTCAATTAGAAACCCAACATTCCACAACCAAAGCAGCAGGTGCCGGTGCTACAGGTATGCATACCGAACAGTCGGTGGACAATCATTTACAAATTGGTCGATGGAAATACCCTAACTTTCCCTTTGTCGTTTTTGACCTGACACATGTCAATACAGCACTGGAACAGTATAAAGTAAAACCCGTTGACGGCATTATCGGTGCTGATGTTTTGTTACTTGGAAAAGCTATTATCGATTATGCCCATCACAAATTATACTTGAAACACCCCAAATAATAATTCAAACCATATAATAAATTGATTATAATGGTTTTCTGTAAAAAAATGGTTAGGTTTGAGTACCAAAACCAAAAGCATGCAAAAACTAGTACTCTTTTTCTTCTTTACCCTTTTTGGCATCACTGCATCGGCACAGATGGTTGCCAATGACGATGCGTTTTACACTGACGATTGTCCCTCTACTTATTATTTAGGAAATATTTTGAATGATAATGGAAATGGAACGGACTCCTTTAATGGATCAGGTGTATCGTTAGGAAATAATGGGAATTCCATTTTAACAATCATTGATGGAAGTCAATATCCATTTTTTATTGACTCAAACAACGGTAACCTCTACAGTAACGGTGCTGTTCCTGGCTTCTATGTTATTACTTATCAGCTCACCCAAGTTGGTAATCCAGCTGTATTTGATATTGCAACAATTACGATCAACGTATGGGGTTCATTTCCTATAGTTCAGACGGATGACTTCACCAACAATCCTATTAATGGGACGACTGGAGGCACAACACCTAGTGTACTACTCAATGATTCCGACACTTGTGGATTTCCACTAACCAATTGCTTTGAGAGTAATTTCCCTGCGGGATTTACATTAAATTTTGACGGTACGATTACCGTAGCACCGGGCACACCAAGCGGATTCTATATCATGACGTATTCGGGATGCACTGGTGGATTCACTTGTACTGATGGTGAAGTTTATATCTATGTTAGCGGTGGTTTATCTTTAGTAGCTAATTATGACAATTTAGGAATTGCATATCCCAACAGCACAACCACTTCAAGTGTATTAAGTAACGACACTTACTTAGGAGGTAGCATAAATCCTTCTCAAGTAACTATTACTCCATTAAACGTTCCGAATGGATTTACTATTGATCCGAATGGATTTGTAACTATTTCGGCATCAGTTGCAGAAGGCGTTTATAATATCCCCTATACAATTTGTGTTGCAGGTAATCCTAATGATTGTTCTTCTCACTATGGCTACATCCAAGTTTTACGCAATCGCTTTGTGGGCAATGTAAAATATGATGACGAAAACAACGGATGTGATAGTGGAGATGCCTACATCTATAATTTCCCTATTCGCAATGTAAATGGAACCTCAACTTATACCAATTATTTAACCCAATATTTGAGCCCTAATTCCTATTACTTAATAGGCGATGCAGGTACTAACACGCTTTCATTAAACTTACCTTCGTACTTTACAGTTACACCTCCCACACAAACTTTTACTTTATCTACGCCTGGGACCATTCCTGTTCCCGATTTTTGTGTAACGGCCAATAGTGCTGTAAATGATGTGGAAATTTACATGACTCCACTCAACCAAGTCGTTCCTGGTCAAGCTGTAACCTATGCAATTAGTTACCGCAACTGGGGTTCGACTACCTTAAGTGGTCAAATCACCTTGCAATATGAAAATAATAAATTCTCATTCCAATCCTCTACAGCAACACCAAGCGCAACAACGGCAAATACATTAACTTTTAATTATTCCAATTTAGCGCCTTTTGAAAGTAGGTTCTTAGG
>JBDKGM010000048.1:0-14327 GCA_039798185.1 Bacteroidota bacterium | reverse complement strand
ACTATTTAAAATTATAAGTTTTTTCAATAAGTAAATGAAAAGAAAAAGGACAGTTTATAACTGTCCTTTTGTTGTACTTATAATAAGTCTAATGTTCGTTCTAATGCCATGCCACGGCTTCCTTTGACTAATAGTATACCTGTTGATTTACTTTGGAATTTAGTTTTAAAAGATTCAAAGTCCTCATAAAAGTGAAGGTTACTTTGTTTCTTTTTTGTTTTGAAAAACCATTTACCAACGAAATGACATTCTAAATTTGGTACATTAGGAATTAAGTTCACGATATGTTGATGTTCATATTCACTTTCTGCACCAAGTTCGAACATATCCCCTAGAACTGCTACTTTTGGTGATTTATCTAATTGTATAAAGTTTTCTAAAGCTAACTTAAGACTGCTTGGATTCGCGTTATATGCATCCAGGATGATTTCTAAACCATTTTTTGTGATAATTTGCGAGCGATTATTGTCCGGAATATATTCTTCAATCGCCTCTTTAATAATTGAAGGTTCAACTTTAAAAAAGGTTCCAATAGCAATAGCTGCACAAATATTAGTAGCGTTATATAAACCAATAAGATTAGATTGAATTGTTATGTTTTCAAAATCGAGCGAAACAAATGGATTGGCTTTATTGTTTGAAAGTTTTATATCTGCCTTCTCATGTTTTAATGAAAAGGAATAGGTTTTATAGGAAATAGATTTTTCAATTTGTATAGGATCATCAGCATTTATGTAAGCCATTTTATTTGAAGAAAATAAATAGGTATACATTTCGCTTTTTCCTTTAATCACACCTTCTATTCCCCCGAATCCTTCTAAATGTGCTTTTCCAAAATTAGTAATATAACCGTAATCGGGTTCCGCTATGGTACAAAGTAATTCAATTTCTTTTTGATGATTAGCCCCCATTTCAACGATGCCAATTTCTGTCTCTTTGGTAAAACTCAACAGAGTCAAAGGAACTCCAATATGATTGTTTAAATTGCCTTTAGTAGCTACGGTTTTGTATTTTTTTGATAAAACAGCATTAATTAATTCTTTTGTGGTGGTTTTACCATTACTACCTGTTAAAGCGACAATAGGTAATCCGAGTGTGCGTCTATGATGTTTTGACAATTCTTGTAGTGCAATTAAACTGTCCTGTACAAGTAAAGTTCGTTCGTCAATATAATAATCTGAATTGTCAATTAGCACATAAGATGCGCCTTTTTCAAGGGCTTCTTTTGCAAATGTATTCGCGTCAAATCGTTCCCCTTTTAAAGCTACAAAAAAGCAATTTGGCGCGATAGTTCGTGTATCGGTAGATAGTGACGAACACGATAGAAAAGCTTGGTAAATGGTTTCAATATTCATGCGTACAAGGTATAAAAAAAGCCCTAAAGAATAGGGCTTTTTTTGGTATCTAAAATAGTATTATCTCTTATTACGAGCAGTCTTTTTGTGGTCTGATTTTGGACCTACACGAGACATTGCGCAACGGAAACCAATATAGTCAGTTGCCATATCTTGTGGGAAATAGCGTCTTTGTGCTGGATCTAACCAGTAAGCTCTATCTCTCCAAGAACCACCTTTATATACACGTACATCATCATTGATTAAAGTAGTACGTTTATTAGAGCGGTCAAACTTACGAATCATGTTCCCAATTGAATCCACACTTACATTGTGTTTTGGAGAGTCATACATTCTTTGGTCATCTTTTAATTTTGCTTCAGCACCACCTTCTGATCCGAAATCAAAATAACGGGTAGATTGTTTATCACCATCACGGTAGTTTTTATGGTCGCTTTTATCAAAATTTTGTCTTAAGTATGTTTCTTTTTCATCTACAGGAACTTGAGCAATCTGTCCAATAAAGTTTCTTGAAATTACTTTTCCATTTGGTAATGTGTCAAATTTCTGAGTTTCAGCTGTAACTAATTCCACTTTTCCGTCTTCACCAATTTTGTTTTTGGTATAAACGTTACCACGGTAGTAGTTGAAATCATTGGCTTCATCATCAACGATTGGACGATACACGTCAGCAACCCATTCGGCTACGTTACCAGCCATGTCATACAAACCAAAGTCATTTGGAGGATAAGATTTTACTTTGTTTGTGATGTCTGCACCGTCATCTGACCATCCAGCTAATCCACCGTAATCTCCTTTTCCTTGTTTGAAGTTAGCCAATTGATCTCCGCGGATTTGACGTTTGTTAGAACGTGTATAACCACCAGACCAAGGGTATTTCTTCTGACCTTTGTAAATATTGTATTCACGTTGACCGATATCTGCAGCAGCTGCATATTCCCATTCAGCTTCAGTTGGTAGGCGGTATTCAGGTAAAATTAAACCTGAAGTACGTTGTGCATACACATTTTTAGCTTCTTGTGTTTCTCCTTTAGCGTTAGTTGTAGTTGCTTTGGCTTTTGAACCTCTGCGTCCTTTTAAAACCACTTCTTCATTACCACCAAAAGTTTTTGTTGGTGCTGCTAAATAGGTTTCTGTATCAAAGGTAGCATCAGCTTTAGCTTCCGTAACTTTTGCATCTTTCTTCAAATAACCTTCTCTTTCCAAAATAGCTTCGTTCACACGATTGGTTCTCCATTTTGCAAATTCAGTTGCTTGAATCCAGTTAACACCTACTACAGGGTACTCTGCATAAGCCGGGTGACGTAAATAGTTGTTAGTCATCGTTTCGTTGTAACCTAAACGATCTCTCCAAACTAAAGTGTCAGGAATAGCTCCTTCATAGATGTTTTTGTAATTTTCTTCTTCTGGAGGGAAAACGCGTTTCAACCAATCCAAGTACTCCATGTACATTAAATTAGTTACTTCGGTTTCATCCATGTAGAACGATTGCACGTGCTGTTGATTTGGGGTGTTGTTCCAGTCGTGCATTGGATCATCAGCTACTTTACCCATGGTAAAGGTACCTCCTTCAACTAGAACCAATCCTGGACCGGTTTCTTGTTTTTTGAATTTAGAGGCATATTGAAATCCTCCTTTTTTGTCGTTAATTTTCCAGCCGGTAGCTTTAGATCCAGTGTTTGAGCTGGATTTTTTGCTACAACTAGAGAATCCGGCCAGCAAAATTACCGCAAAAAACCATCGCATTGCCATAAATTTGTTTACTTTCATACTCGTTAGTAGGTAATTAATTTTAGTGGCGCAATATAAGAATTAACCTTGACATTGCAACAACTTTTTTAATATTATCAAAATTTTGTTCCTCAAGGTTACAACGAAAGGATTACAACCTTATTGTATACCATTTAAAAAAATTAATTTTGCACTCATAAAATATATCACACAAAGAAGCGTTTTAAAGCTGATGAAGAAAATTGCTATACTTTTCATTTTTACATTTTTTATATCTGCTTCGGCTCAAATTCAGAAAACTTATGTGCTGAATTGGAGTGCCGATCGCACCTATGTACAAGGTTTAAACCGCTTTATTATTCCATATAGTAAGGATGAAGGTTTTAATTTTGATGTGGCAACTAAATCTGTCCGCTTTACATTTAAAATTGCGGATGTGGCCAATGTCAATGCGAATTCTATTCAATTGCAAAATCTAACCTACCAACCTTTGTCGGCTCAGGATTTAGGGGAGTTAGATGCATCTAAAATTCTTGACCAACACGACATTAAAGTATATACGTACAAAAGCCGCGAACGTGATATTGCTGAAGTTTCACTTGCTCCTATTATTAAGGTCGCTGGAGGCTATCAAAAATTGACAGGTTTTAGTTGTCAAATTGTATCTTCTTCAAAAAATAATACTGCTGTTGTGAATACGGTTCCTACGCTAACTCAATCGGTTTTGGCTGTAGGGACATTTAAGCGTTTTTATGTTGAAAAATCTGGAGTTTATAAATTGACGAAAAGTTTTTTAAATAGTATAGGTATTGGTACCAATGGTATTGATCCTCGTAAATTAAAAGTTTTCGGTAATGGAGGGCGAATGGTACCTCTCTCCAATCAGGTTGATTATCCCTTTGACTTAGTGGAAAATGCGATTCAAGTTGTAGGTGAAGACGATGGCGTTTTTAATGATTCCGACTATATATTAATGTATTGCGAGGGTATGGATAATTGGAGTGATGAAAATGAAACACACCTCAATTTATATGCGGATAAATCCTATTATTATGTAACCGTAGCATCAGATAATGGGAAGCGCATTCAAACGATGGCCCAACCTTCTGGGGCACCTACGCAAACATTTACCACATTTGATGATTACCAATTTCATGAAATTGATTTAACCAATATTGGAAGATTAGGGCGTTTATGGTTTGGTGAAAGTTTTGCAACCACTGCAAGTCAAGAATTTACTTTTGCCTTCCCAAATAGTGTTCCTACTGCGATTTCTCGAATTTCAGTTCATTTAGGTGCTAATTCATTTGCAGATTCGAATTTTAAAGTTTCTGTTAACGGACAAGTTACCGGAACAGTGAGTTTAGCAGCAGTTATACCCAATGCTGGAACTGAGGCTTCGCACAATTATTTGAATGCTACAATTCCTACTTCACAAAACTACACTGTAAAATTAGAGTATGATAATCAAGGTGTTCCCACAGCGAAAGCTTATCTTGATTATATTATTATTAAAACGAAATCGAATTTGACAGGTACAGGAAAGCAATACCGTTTTTATGATGCAAATGCCGAATTTACCAATGGAATTGGGGAATATCAGATTTCAAATGCATCGGGGATACAGCAAATTTGGGATATCACAGATATTTATACAGTTTCAGGAATAACCAATACCGCGGCTTCAATAAGTTTTAAAGTGAACTTGGGTACAGAACGTCGATTCATCACCGTTGTAGATGCCGATGTATTTACACCTTTAAAAGAATCGGATACTTCAGTGGCTAATCAAGATTTGAAAGGCACATTGTTTTATGATAGTAATGGTGATTTTGACGATATAGACTATGTAATTGTCACTCCTGAAAATTTAAAATCTCAGGCTGATCAACTGGCCGATTTTCATCGTTCCTACAGTAACTATTCGGTTCGGGTAGTGACCTTGCCAATGATTTATCAAGAATTTAGTGGAGGAAAACAAGATATAGGTGCTATACGGAATATGATGCGATATCTTTATTATAATGCATCTTCTCCTACCAATCGGGTGAAATACTTGAATTTATTTGGAGATGCTTCGTATGATTTTAAAAACAGAATTTCAAACAACACGAACATTGTACCCATATATCATGCTGTAAATAGTTATTATTCGGGTGAAACCTCTTTTGCGTCAGATGATTTTTTTGCGTTGATGGACCCAACAGAGGGCGATCCAATTTATGGATTTGCAGCGGATATTGCTGTGGGGCGTATGCTGGTTTCTTCACCACAACAAGCTTCTGAGATGGTGAACAAAGTCATTGAATACCATGATCCAAAATCTTTTGGAAGTTGGAGAAATAATTATGTGTCCATTTCCGATGATGCCGATAAAGACCCAGATGCCAGTTTGCAAGTCAGACAAAATACTTTAACCGACGAAATTTATGCCCAAAAATACTTTTTGAACTACAAAAAGATTTTTATGGATTCCTATGTGCAACAAACCACAGCAGGAGGGGATCGTTATCCGCAAGCAAAATCCGATTTGAATTACGCATTTGAAAAAGGCGCATTGGTATTTAACTATTTAGGTCATGGTGGTGAAGATGGTCTGACTGCCGAACGTCTTTGGGATAAATTCGACGGCTATGATTATACCAATCGTTACCGTTATCCTTTGTTTATTACTATTACCTGTGAGTTTTCCAGATTTGACAATCCGCAACGACCCACAGCGGGTGAATATACTTATTGGAATCCCAAAGGAGGCGCGATTTCATTAATAACTACCATACGTTCAATTGGTCAGTTTCAAGCAGAAAATTTTAATGATAATTTGTCATCTAAATTATTTGCCTACGGTTCGAACTCTTATGTTTCTATTGCTGAAGCGATGCGACAATCCAAAGCCATGTCAAATAATAATTCTGCTACGCGTGTTGTTTTTTACTTAGGAGACCCTGCTTTGAAATTAGCGATAGCGCAACAAAAAGTGGTGTTGACTAAAATCAATGATGTGCCGATTACGCAAACTACAGATGATTTAAAAGCACTCGGAGTTGTTAAATTAAGTGGAGAAGTTCAAAACGAAAATGGAGTATTACAGTCCAATTATAATGGTGAGTTGGCGATCAGTGTTTTTGACAAACCTTATACTAAAGATGTTTTAAACAATGATGGATTTAGCACACCTCTTACATTTTCCAATATAGGTGAAACTATTTTTAGAGGTAATGTTTCGGTTGTCAATGGACAATTTGATGTGAATTTTGTAGTTCCTCGGGATATCCGAATTCCTATTGGCAATGGTAGGGTTAGTTTTTATTCGAAAGAAAATAATGTTGATCAAGATCATACAGGATATAGTTTTGATATACGAGTTGGAGGGGTAAATACAGCTGCAGTAGTGGATAATGTAGGGCCTCGAGTACGCTTGTATATGAATGACGAAAGTTTTGTCGATGGTGGAATTACCAACGCGTCGCCCTATTTTCTAGCTTTTTTAGAGGACGAACATGGAATTAATACAGCGAGCGGAATTGGTCATGACATTGTTGCCATTTTGGATGGTGATGAAACAAATCCGTATGTGCTAAATGATTATTATGAAACCCAACTTAATGACTATGCCAAAGGGAAAATTCGTTTTCCTTTCAAAGATTTAGCCAAAGGGTTTCATACCATTACATTCAAAGCCTGGGATGTATATAATAATCCGGTGACTGCTGAAATTCACTTTGTGGTTGCCGATGGTAATGGAATTACGTTAACCAATGTGTTGAATTATCCCAATCCATTTGTAAATTATACCGAATTTTGGTTTAATCACAACCGACCTCTCGAGCCACTTGAAGTACAAGTTCAAATTTTTACGGTTACTGGGAAAATTGTAAAAACCATCAACCAGACAGTTACTACTGATGGGTTTTTGTCACGCGAAATAAAGTGGGATGGACTCGATGATTTCGGCAGTAAAATTGGGAAAGGAGTTTATGTTTATAAGTTAAAAGTACGCTCTACGGTGAATGGAAATTCGGCAGAAAAAATTGAAAAATTGGTTATACTATAAAAAATACTATATTTGTTAACTTTTTAAATTGCAAAAATGAAGAAGATCTTTTGGGTGCTTAGTTTACTTGGTGTAAGCGCTACTAGTATCGCACAACAAAGGGTGATTACCACCGGTGTTCCGTTTTTAATGATTGCTGCCGATGCACGTGCAGCGAGTATGGGAGATCAGGGTGTTGCTACTACAGCAGATGCGTATTCACAACAATGGAATCCGGCGAAATTTGCTTTCGCTTCTGAAAAACAAGGGTTCTCTTTGAATTATACTCCGTATTTAACCCAACTCGTAAACGATATTTCTTTGGGTCAAGTTACCTATTATAATCGTTTTAACGAACGTAGTGCCTTTGCAGGTAGTTTACGATTCTTTAGTTTGGGTGAAATTGAATTACGTCAAAGTTTTGATGATCCGGCTAATGTAGTTAAACCCAATGAATTGGCTTTAGACGGTTCATACTCACTACGTTTAAGTGATCATTTTAGTATGGCAGTTGCAGGACGCTATATTCGTTCTAATTTAAAATTAGCAGATGTAAATACCGATGCGAAAGCAGCCAATACCTTTGCCTTTGATGTGGCAGGTTACTTTCAATCGGAAGAGTTTGCCTTAGAAGATTTTAATGGTCGTTATCGTTTGGGATTTAATTTTCAAAATTTAGGTCCAAAGATTAGTTATGATAATGATCAAAGTGATTTAAATTCAAACTTTATTCCAGCGAATATGCGTTTGGGTGGAGGATTTGATTTTATTTTAGACGAGTACAATAAAGTAGCTTTGAATGCCGAAGTATCCAAATTATTAGTACCCACACCACAAGTAGGGTATAATGATGGTACTTATAACGGTAAAGATATGAATGGTGACGGTACGGTAGATGCTACCGATATGCAATTGGCTACAGAAGAATACAAGAGAACCAATTGGGTATCGGGTATCTTTAAGTCATTTGGTGATGCACCAGGAGGTTTTTCTGAAGAACTGCGAGAAGTGAATTATTCAGTAGGTGCTGAATACAACTATCAAGATTCTTTTGCCATGCGTTTGGGTTATTTCAATGAAAGTAAAGACAAAGGAGGGCGTAAGTTTTTTGCATTAGGTGCCGGCTTTAAATACAATATAGTAAAAGTGGATGTGTCGTACTTGTTTTCCGCAAGTCGCGTGAAAAATCCACTAGAGAATACGTTGCGATTCTCACTTACGTTTAATTTCGGAGATAAATACGACGATTATTAGTAGTTAAAAAATCAATTATAAACATCCAAATTTCAAATTTGAAATTTGGATTTTTTTTCCTCTATACACAATGAAAGAAATTAAAATTGAAACAACTTTTGCGGTTTTTGACTCGGTAGACCAATTGCCAGCTCCAGTACTGTCATTAATGGAAAAAGCAATTGAAATCCGTAAAAAGGCTTATGCACCATATTCGCGTTTTCGAGTTGGGGCGGCTTTGCTTTTGGATAATGGTCAGATTGTAGTGGGCTCAAACCAAGAAAATGCGGCATATCCTTCAGGATTATGTGCAGAGCGTGTGGCTATTTTTCAAGCTGGAGCTTTGTATCCCGATGCAAGAATTCTGCAATTGGCTATCAGTGCGGCTTCGGATACCAATCCGACACTTGCCCCGATTCCGCCATGTGGTGCATGTAGACAATCAATAGCCGAGTATGAGTTCCGTCAAGAAGAGCCCATTGAAATTTATTTTATGGGAGAAAAAGGAGAAGTCTATCGATCACAATCTATTGCGAATTTGTTGCCTTTGACTTTCGATAAGACCTCACTTTAAGCTATAACGATGTAGTTGATATTTCTGTCGGAATCAGATTTTAAAATCTGCATTTTTAAGGCATTAAATTTTTACTTCTACAATCATTATTCTATTTTTGCATTCCGATTAACCGGCGAAATTTTTATTTTCGTAAAGGAAGGTCATCAAAAATTTGTAAAACGCAGTAATTCAGTCACAATGAAAGAAATTACCAAAGAAGTTTACCTTAAATGGTATGAAGATATGCAGTTCTGGAGAAAGTTCGAGGACCGTTTAGCCGCTGTATATATTCAACAAAAAGTTAGAGGTTTCCTTCACTTATATAATGGACAGGAAGCGGTATTGGCAGGTGCATTGCATGCTATGGATTTGTCCAAAGATAAAATGATCACCGCTTATCGTAATCACGTTCAGCCTATTGGAATGGGTGTAGATCCACGTAAAGTAATGGCCGAGTTGTACGGGAAAGTAACAGGAACGTCCAAAGGTATGGGTGGGTCTATGCATATCTTTTCTAAGGAACATGGTTTTTATGGTGGACACGGAATTGTGGGTGCTCAAATTCCAGTAGGTGCTGGAATGGCATTTGCTGATCAATATTTCAATACGGGTGGAGTAACACTTACTTATTTTGGTGATGGTGCTGCGCGTCAAGGTTCGCTTCACGAAGCTTTTAATATGGCTATGAACTGGAAGTTACCCGTAGTTTTTATTTGTGAAAATAATGGCTATGCAATGGGAACTTCAGTAGAGCGTACGGCTAATCATACCGATGTTTGGAAACTTGGTTTAGGTTATGAAATGCCTTGTGGCCCTGTTGATGGAATGAATCCTGTGAAAGTTGCGGAAGCGATGCACGAAGCTATTGAACGTGCTCGTCGAGGTGACGGACCAACATTTTTAGAAATGAAAACGTATCGTTATCGCGGTCACTCGATGTCTGATGCGCAATTATATCGTTCGAAAGACGAAGTTGAAGAATACAAAAAAATTGACCCAATCATTCAAGTTTTAGATGTTATTAAAGCAGAAGGATACGCTACCGATGCTGAAATTGAAGCTATCGATGAGCGCGTGAAAAACTTGGTAGATGAATGCGAACGATTTGCTGAGGAATCACCATTCCCAGAAGTAAATCAATTGTATGATGTGGTTTACGAAGAGCCTAATTATCCATTTTTACCCCACAAATTATAAGCAATTATGGCAACAGTTATTACGATGCCCCGCTTGAGTGACACGATGACCGAAGGTACAGTGGCCACTTGGTTAAAAAAAGTGGGTGACACAATTAAAGAAGGAGATATCCTTGCAGAAATTGAAACAGATAAAGCGACCATGGAGTTTGAATCATTCAACTCTGGAGTGCTTTTGCATATTGGAATTGAAGAAGGACAATCGGCACCCGTTGATTCTCTTTTAGCGATCATTGGAACTGCTGGTGAAGATATCAGTGGGTTGTTAAATGGTGGTGCTCCTGCTCCTGCAGCAGAAGCAACTTCAGCTCCAATTGAAGCGCCTTTTATAAATGCTGCTCCAGCGACAGCTCCATCGGGTATTCAAGTAATCACCATGCCACGCTTGAGTGATACGATGACGACTGGAACAGTTGCGACCTGGTTGAAAAAAGTAGGGGAAGCTGTAAAAGAAGGTGATATTCTTGCAGAAATTGAAACCGATAAAGCAACTATGGAATTTGAATCATTCCATTCAGGAACTTTGTTATATATTGGAATTCAAGAAGGGGAATCTGCTCCCGTGGATAGTGTATTGGCCATTATTGGTGCTGCAGGTACTGATGTTGCTGCTTATGCAGAATCCTTAAAAGCAGGTGGTGCACCCGTTGCAGCCCCAGCTCCAGAAGCAAGTTCGGCTCCAACACCAGTTGCGGCTCCAACGGCCTCAGCTGCTCCAGTAAGCAATGAAGGAGGTCGTGTATTTGCATCTCCTTTAGCACGTCAAATTGCAAAAGAAAAAGGAATTGATTTGAATCAGGTAAAAGGTTCTGGTGAAAATGGACGTATCGTGAAAAGTGATGTGGAGAACTTCACCGCTGCACCGACTCCAGCACCTGTTGCGACTGCTACTGCAGAAGCTGCTGCTCCAGTGAAACCTTTTGTACCAGCTGGTGCTGAGTTTTCTGAGCAAATCAAAAATTCTCAAATGCGTAAAACGATCGCACGTCGTTTATCCGAATCTATATTTACAGCGCCACATTTCTATTTGACTATTGAAGTGGCTATGGATGAAGCTATGAAATCACGTTCTGTAATCAATACGGTTCCTGATACCAAAGTTTCCTTTAATGATATGGTCATTAAAGCATGTGCCATGGCGTTGAAAAAACATCCTAAAGTAAATTCACAATGGAGTGATGATGCCATTACAATCAATCATCACGTACACGTTGGTGTAGCCGTTGCAGTTGAAGATGGGTTAGTGGTTCCTGTTGTTCGATTTACCGACCAAATGAGTTTATCTCAAATTGGTTCTTCGGTAAAAGATTTAGCTGGAAAAGCACGTAATAAGAAATTGCAGCCTTCAGAAATGGAAGGAAGTACGTTTACGGTTTCTAACTTAGGTATGTTTGGTATCACGGAATTTACTTCGATAATCAATCAGCCCAATTCAGCTATTTTGTCTGTAGGCGCAATTATCCAAAAACCAGTAGTTCGCGATGGACAAATTGTGGTAGGCCATACGATGAATGTAACGTTAGCTTGTGACCACCGTACTGTTGATGGCGCTACAGGTGCTGAGTTTTTACAAACCTTACGTACATTCTTAGAGAATCCAGTTACGATGTTAGCTTAAAATCTTTTTGATATAAATAAAAAATCCTGCTCTATGGCAGGATTTTTTTTGTTTTATACTCTTAGATTATTTGGTATTACTAGTAGCAATAACAAACTTCAATTTGTTTTTTACTCCAATTTGTAATACATCAACCAAATCTTGGACTTGTAAATTATAGGGAATTCGTACCACAACAGTCTCCTCAGAACCCGGAGTAACTTTAGTCAGTAAAACCGATTCTAATTGGTCAAAAGCAACTTCTTCTTTATCCAAAAAATACTTTTTATCTTCTGTAACAGATAAACTGATCAGCTGCTTGTTGGTCTTTTCGTTGTTTTTCGATTTGGGTAACGTCATTTTAATTACGTTAGGATTTGCCAAAGTCGAAATGATCAAAAAGAACAACAATAAAAAGAACATGATGTCGCTCAATGAGGAAGTAGCGACTTCTGCGTGAAAGCGTCTATTTCGTCGTACCATTTGGGCGTTGAATTATGTTCACAAATTCTAATACTTGTCGTTGAATGCTTAATACAAAGCTGTCAATTTTACCATTAAATAAGTGGTATGCTGAATAAGCAATAATACCTACAACTAAACCTGCTCCAGAACTAATCATTTTTTCATACAAACCACCAGAGATGTTTCCAATACTGATGTCCTCTGTTTGAGAAATACTGTAGAAAATTTTAATTACCCCTGAAATGGTTCCAATAAATCCTAAGGTGGGAGCAATACCCGCGATCAAACCCAATTGACCTAATTTCTTTTCCATTTCACCCACTTCGATATTGGCGGCACGTTCCATATTCGATTCGATTTCAGCAATAGGTCGGCCAATAGTTAAAATCCCTTCACGAAGTACAGTTCCCGATGCCGAATTGCTACGTTCCGTAAAAGCAACGGCACGTTTTAATTCGCCTTCGCCTAAAGCTTCACGAACATCGCGCGTTAAATTAGGATCAATTTTAGAACGTTTGCTGATGTACATCCAGCGTTCCATGATCAGATATAAGGTGTAAAACAATAAAATAGCAATCGGAATTAGAAAAAATCCCCCTTTGGTCACAAATTCCAACACGGAAATTTCTTTGATAGCTACCGTGTTTTGGACAACAGCTCCAGTGGTTTGAGCGATTGAATCGTTTTGAACTTGAAGAAAAAATAGGTTCATGATGTTTCTTTAGTTTTTTAGTAATGGAATTATTCTCAATTTTGCCTTAAAGATAAAAGCAGTTACAATACTAAACTAAATTTTTTGTAATTTATTTTATCTAAAAAATAGTTATCAAAAAAGAAATGAACTACACAGAAACTGTTGAATGGATGTTTAATCGCTTGCCGATGTATCAACAAGTGGGCGCGTCAGCCTATAAGAAAGACCTAACCAATACGTTAGCTTTTATGAGTCATCTTGGGAACCCCGAAAATCAATTGACTTGTATTCATGTGGCGGGTACCAATGGCAAAGGATCAACCTCACATATGTTAGCATCCGTTTTGCAAGAAGCGGGTTACAAAGTAGGGTTGTATACTTCACCACATCTCAAAGATTATCGGGAGCGTATCAAAATTAATGGAGAAATGATTCCCGAAGAATTTGTAGTTGATTTTATTGCGAAACATAAAGATTTCTTAGAAGCGCAACAATTGAGTTTTTTTGAAATGACTGTCGGACTTGCATTTGACTATTTTGCAAAAGAAGCAACAGATGTTAATGTGATTGAAGTGGGTATGGGAGGGCGATTGGATTCGACAAATGTGATCACACCCTTACTTTCGATTATTACCAATATTGGCTTGGATCACACCCAGTTTTTAGGAACCACTTATGAAGCAATTGCAGGGGAAAAGGCTGGGATTATAAAATCAAATAGTCCCGTTGTTATAGGAGAATATACAGCAGCAACTCGGCCTGTATTTGAAGCCAAAGCCGCTAGTATGAATAGTGCAATTTATTTTGCATCTGATTTGCAACCTACTACAGTTGCATCTGATTTGAAAGGAGCTTACCAAGAAGCAAATAAAAAAACGGTACAGCAAGCGCTTTATGTTTTGAATGAACAAGGAGCAATTGCAGTAAATGAAGCGCATATTAAAAATGGATTAGGTAGAGTAATGCGCAACACTGGATTGCAAGGAAGATGGCAACTATTAGGCACCTCTCCAAAAATTATTGCCGATACGGCACACAATGCGCATGGATTGAAAGTAGTCATGAAACAACTCCAAGAAGAGCCTGCTGCACATCTGCACATCGTTCTCGGGGTAGTAAACGATAAAGATTTGGCCGAAATTCTACCCTTGTTTCCTAAAAAAGCACACTATTATTTCTGCAAACCGAATGTGCCAAGAGGCTTGGAGGCGACAATTTTGAAACAAAAAGCACAAGAAATGGATTTGGAAGGAGAAGTATATAATTCCGTATCAATGGCTTACCAAAAAGCACGGGATAGAGCAGGTTCGGAAGATGTAATTTACGTTGGAGGAAGTACTTTTGTAGTGGCCGAACTTTTTTGATTTTTTTTAAAAATTTCCTTGCAGAAACAAAAAACAGTCTTATATTTGCATCCGCAATCAAGCACTAATCGGGCGATTAGCTCAGCTGGTTCAGAGCACCTCG
>JBDKGM010000047.1:0-58072 GCA_039798185.1 Bacteroidota bacterium | reverse complement strand
TTTAGAATTTGAAAGTTGGTTACTTTTTTTCAACATAGCCTTTTGCAGGGAATGGTAATGAAGACAGAATCGCATTGAGGCGCATTCCAGCAATTTCGCGTTGAGTCGTTTCGGGTAAATTATACACGTAATTCAAATATAAATAATAAAACAATTGTCGATTATACACATCCAAGTCGGGAGCCGACACGGCTGCTAAGAGGGT
Source organism: Bacteroidota bacterium (assembly GCA_039798185.1). Lineage (GTDB taxonomy): Bacteria > Bacteroidota > Bacteroidia > Flavobacteriales > Flavobacteriaceae > Flavobacterium. The sequence goes on along the minus strand of JBDKGM010000047.1, from coordinate 57,867 downwards.
TCGTTCTACGCCTTCTCGATCTTGCGATTCTGCCAAAGCACGTCCCATGCGACTGATCGAACTAAAATAATGATTAGGTGATGCATTGTCGATACGTAAGGTAATACCCAAAATCAAATCAGTTAGATTGATATCAAGCACCTCCAACTCACGAATGTAGGTTTTACGTCCCGCATAGGCATAACTCCCATCGCTGACACGATCAAAACAATCGTTCATAATATCCAAGTGACTTCTAAGAAAAATTTCCCACTTTGTTGTTTCTGCGGCTAAAACTGCTATTTCCTGCGCATGAATGCGTGGTCCTTGGTCCATACTGCAACCGCCAATCACCCGACGACGACGTTTCATTTCTAACGCTTCCTTTCCGCCAAATGTCCAAGCAACCACTCGCTCTAAATCGGCATTAGAACTCGAATGACTTATCGCATCATCATAAGCCTTTTGCAATAAAGTACTAAATTTTTTATCCGTCTTAAAGAGCTTTTGAACCTGCTCGGCTAAATGGGATTCCCAAATACTATCCTGCTCATAATTATACCAATAATTCGCTTCATTTTCATCTATTAATTGCTGTCGCTCCTCTTTAGTCATTCGTTGTAAGCTTCGATATAATCTGGAGGGTTTTTGGGGTACGTAGCGAATTGCAGCCGCAGTGGTATCAACGATTGTAGTATCAACGATTGCAGTATCAACAACAGCTGTAGAATCTAACGTAAAAAAATCGACTTTTTCTATGGAATCATCAGCGATAGCCGCCGTTGTATCCGGAGTTTCATTTTCATTCAATTGATCTAACGTATAAACCAACTCATAATCATAAGATCTAGGTTTAACACGGGGATACTTTTTTTCCAAATAATTCCAAAACTTTGTAAAAGCTTTGGTATGCTTTCGATCAAATCGTTCATAATTATCTCGATTGGTTAACATAACTGTTTGCGTGGTATCAATCATACACAAAGCATATTGAATGGCTCGAGAATAGTGGAAGGGTATGGGTTTCGACTCGGGGCTAGACAAGAAATACATCGCCGATAAATGCTCACTTTTATCATATTCATATACCTTGTAATCATATACCCATTTTTGCTTTAAGGGACCTGAAAACTGGGTTTTGAATTCGTCTTTAAGAATTTCTACTTCATAATCCTTTTGTTCCAATAGATCCAACATCTGCCAAGAAATCATTGGCTGTTTTTCGTAATTGATGTATTCTTGTTGAAGAATAGACAAAAGTGAACTATGTTCGGGGTGATACTTTTGAATAAAAACATCTGCAGACATCCCTGATTTTAAATCAGCCAAGGCTTCTTTACAGCGAGGTCCTACTAATTCAACATAATACCCTTGGGCTTGGGGCAAACTTTGAAAATTTTTAGAAAGATCACAAACTTTAAATTTGAGATTTAAAGAATCAACGATTTTTTTCAATTTCCCAACGGCTGTTTTCGAATAAATAAGTCCGTTATCATGTATTTTAAATTCACCGTAAGATTGTGAACAAACAAAAGGTGCGATGCACAAGGCAATAAGGGTTACGTAATACTTCATGGCGGTTGATCTTTTATGTATAACTAAAAAATCGCCTGAATAGTATATTGATTTCCATTAATTTGAGTGGCAAACCCCACCTCCTGCCCCATCAACGCACTTCCCAGTGGTGCTTGGGGTGATACTGCAATGATGGTTTTGTCATCTACCGTAATTTTAGGTAATGCCGCAGCTATAAATAACCAAAGTCCGTTGACTTCAACCAAACTCCCTACTCCGACCTTGACAAATACTTGTTCGGGGTCGATACGGTCCACAATGGCTTTTTGCGCCATCACTTCTTGCAATTTCGTATTCAGCTTTTCTTGTTCCAAATGCATCATGGATAAGGCTGTTTCGTGCTTATCACCTGCCGAACCCTTGGCATCGTTTTGTGCACCTTCGGTTAATTGTGCAATCATGTCTTTAAAGACGTCAATTCGGTCTTGTAACAATTGTTGGTAGCGAACTTTTATTTGGTTTTTCATCATCATAAAAAAACCTGTAAACAAGCGCTTACAGGTTGGTAAATATAGTTTTTCTTCGTTTAGAAATCAAACTTGAAGTTGGCACCTAAAAGCACTTGAATTCCTTGTACTGGATAATTTATCCATTTTTGGTAATTCTGATTGGCTAAGTTATTTCCTTTTAAGAAAAAGGTAATGCGCTCATTGTGTTTGTAGCCCAAATGCGCATTTAGATCGAAATAACTTTTTAACGTTACAATTTCAGGAGTATAAGGAACTATAGGCAGCACTGCAGAATTGTATTGAAATTTGTATTCTTTTCGGTCTCCAACAAAAAACACAGAACCTCCCGTGTACCATTTTTGAGTAATTGAGATATCTAAGGTAGAAGCCACACGGATACTAGGTAAATTCCAAGCTTCTTGCTCAGCAGAAGTTTTGTAACTATTCAACGTTGCATTGGCACTAAATTGCACATTTTTCGACAAATCCGCTTTTAATTCTCCAAAGATGCTTAACGTATTCAACTTGTCATATACAACTCCAAATGTATTGCCTAATGCATAATCTTTAGGGTCTACAACACCCGCATCGTAAACATTGTTGCGGAACAAAGCGCGGTTGTCTTCTGTTAAATAGGAAGCGCGAACATTATACCCAATGGCATTGGCCAACTTTCCTTTTAACCCAAAATAGATATCATACTTTTGGTCGGTTGGAGCTACAAGTTGCGTTGGAGATAAAAAGAAATTTTCTTGCACAAAATCGCGATATGAATTTTGTTTTAAATTTCCTTCAGCACCGGCATAGGCTACCATTAAATCTCCCACAACTTTATAACTGGCTGTAATTTTGGGATAAACAAAAAACTTACTATCACCGCCTTCTGTGGCCGAACTGTAGAAAAATGCGGCTCCTAAATTAACAGTAAATTCGTCGCGATTGATTTGGAAAGAAGGCTGAACTCCGAAATTGGCATATCCATATTTAATCGCTGTGGCATTGAAATAATCTTTGTCAAATGACCCGCCTAAATAGTCTAAAACCATATCTAATTTTATACGCTCATCCATCACATTAAATTCAAATGAAGGTTTGGCAACAAAACGGTTTTCCGCTGACGAATAGCTATCTGAGAAATGGGTAAAGCGCAAACTAGCTTCCTTAAAAGCACTTTCATTGAGTTGCAAACGTCCGCCAGCATAAATGGTTTGGTACGCATTTTTAGTTTCTAGCGAATTGAAAAATACATCTTGCGCTTGTGGTGTCAGGTTAGCGTACAAATTGGAATCTAAACCATACCAATTATACACTTGTCGTTGGTACCCTAAATCCGCATTCCAGGCCATTTTACGTCCTTTACTTCCATAAGTAAGATCCAAACTTGTATTGGAGAAATTATCATCCAATTTAACATCTTTGATGCCGCCTTGAGAGGACAAATGGCGTAACATTACCCCAACATAATCACTATTTTCAAGCGTATGCGTTAAAAACAATTCGCCATTGATATTTCCATAATTACCCGCAGCTAAGGTGGCATAATTACTATACAATCTCGGTTTGGGTTCTTGCTCTACTCCAGCAGCTTTCCCTTTTGCGGGTGTAAATGTGGAAGCCACAGGAAACGAGAAAATAGTATATTGAATGGTTTCTCGGTTGGTCGTTTCATCATCATCGAGAGAGGGCGTTTCTTTCACTTTAAAAGCATCCGAAATCGTGGGTGTATAGGGTTTCACTACATTCACTACTTCCGTACCGATATTTTCATCTTGTTTTTGAGCGCTTAAGGAAGAACTTCCAAAAAGTGCTCCCAACGTAATTGCGATATATAAACTTTGCTTTTTCATGCTTTTCCTATTATTTGCCATTGTTTTCAATCGAAGAATTCGTTTTGGATTCTTCGGCTTTTATTCGGTCTAATTCAGCTTTTGCTTCATCTACCACATCTTGGTATTCGGCAAAGTTGTCAATCACACTTCCTAAAATTGCTGTCGCTTGGAAACTGTCTTTCATTCCATAATAATTTTTAGCCATGACTACTAAACCTTTCGCACCAAAATATTTATAACCGGAATAGTCTTTTGCTAATTTTTGTACAATTTTATTGGACTCGGCAAATTTTCCATCTTTATTTTTAAAGTAGGCATCGTAATACAAGGCTTCAGCGGCCAGTTCACCTTTTGCAATTTTCAACAAATTGGCATAGGCCACACGTGCTTTAGCTTCGTCATTGGCTTTAATTGCGGAACGAGCGATGATAATCTGCGCATCACTTTTTACTTTATTATCTGTTTTTGGATTGTTCAATACTTTATCGGCATAGACCACAGCATTGGGATAGTCTTTTGTTTCATAATACGCACGCATCAAATTGGCTTGTGCAAATGTTTTATTCTGCGGGAAATCAGCCTCTGATTCTAATCGCTGTAGTACCGGAGTAGCTTTGGCATAATCATTTTTCTTCAAATGAATTTCACACAAACGCGCCAAAGATTGCTCTGTAAATTCATTCTTGGGTTGGTCGATCACATAATCATATTTTGGAACCGCATTTTGCTCTAATCCATCTGTATAATACGATTGCGCCAAATAAAAATTAGCTTTTAAAGCATGTAAACCATGAGGAAACTTAGCCAAATACCCATTCAAAGAAGAAATGGCCAATTTGACATTATTCTGTAAATATTGTTTTTCTGCTGCTTCATAGGTATCATCATCCAATTCTTTATCGGACACTTCGACAAAACTGAGGGAGCGAACCCAAGTAGCATATTCATCCACGCGTCCATTTTCCACATAAATCAAACGGGCTGTCGTTACCGCTTCAATGGATTCAGGAGTTCCAGGGAAATCAGCCGCTACTTTTTTAAACTTCGTCAGGGCCAATTCATCTTTATTGTCATTATAATACACTAATCCCTGACGTAAAACAGCTTTTGCTGCATACGTTCCACCCGGAAATTCTTTTAACAACTCATCATACGTTTTAATAGCTTGATCTATTTTTCGCTCGGCTACATAGGTATTGGCCAATTCAAATAAGGCATCATCGCGGTATTGTGACGATTTAAATACTTGTAAAAACTTTACGAAATCTTCAATTTTACGATCATTTTTAGCGACAAATCCATAACTGATCGCTTTTTGGTAGGCGGCATAATCTGCATCTACAACTTTCATATCAATTGCTTTGTTGTAAGCATCCATTGCGGGCCAGTATTTGGATGTCACAAAACGGCTATCCCCCAAACGCAAGTAGGAATCATTCAAACGGATGCGGTCGTCTTTGATGGCATCGATTTGCTTTTGGAAATAGTTACCCGCTTGATCGTATTCTTTTTGTTTGAAATAACAGTAGGCAATGTTGTAGTTGATGTTTTTGTATTCCGGTGTCCCTTTTGCCTCATTCATTCCTTCAAACTGTTTGAAACTTAACAAAGCTTCTTGAAAATTATCAAAAAGATATTCGGTTTCACCTTTCCAGAACGTGGCACGCGCCGTAAATTTCGAATCTTTGGGTTCGCGCAATGATGCTTTAAACAATACTTGCGCTTCTTTGTAATCGCCATCAGTATACAATTCCAATCCACGATAAAACGCAACTTTTTGATAGGCCGCACGATTTTCTGGCGACTTATTCATCTCTAACAAGTACAAGGCTTCTTTATAATTTTTTGAAGTGATGTACGAATTGATCAATAAGTTTTCTATTTCCTTTTTATTCGGATTACTGGGGTATTTTTTCAAGAAACTGGATAAAATATCGGGAACACTTTGGTAGGAATTTCCAATATCATAACTTAATTTGGCATAATTGTAGGCGGCATCTTCCTGAATTTTTACATCAAAACTCATATCAGCAGCGCTTTTAAAAGCCGTCAAAGCTTGGGGTTTTTGTTCGGTGCGCATATAACTTTCACCCAAATGATAATAGGCATTTTGCGCTACGTGATCATTCCCATCAATAATTTTATTGAATTGAAGAATCGCATTGGCATAATCCTTTTGTTGGTAATAGGTATATCCCAATTGGTAATAATCCGTATTACTCCATTTGCCTTTTTTCCCGCGGTATTCTTTTAAATACGGTAAGGCTTCAGCGTACTTTTTTTGGTTAAAATAACTTTCGCCAATAATCTTATTCAACTCTGATTTTTCAGAAGCAGAAGACTTAGCCATGGCAGCTTTACCTTGTTCGATGGCTTTGTCAAAATTCCCTTGACGGAAACTCATATCGGCTTGGAAATAGGAAAGTTTTTCTTTGAACTTATCATCTGTTGCAACTTGATCAAAGTACTTGCCTGCATCTTTAAAATTATCATTTTCATAGGCCATTACTCCTAGATAATATCGTGCTTGAGAGCCGTATTTCTTGGAATTGGCAACCTTATTGAAATAAGTTGTCGCTTCTTTCGCCTTTTTTGCATTGAAATAAGCATATCCTTTTTGGAAATTAAATTGATCCAATTCGTCATAGGTCAATGCGCTCTCGTCCACTTTGTCAAAATAGTCCAAAGCATGCGGATAATCGCCTTGCTCGAAATAATAATGCGCTACTTCGATATACGTTTGATTTAATTTGGTACTCGTAGGATAATGTGCCGCAAAATCCTGTACCAAAGTTGCTGCATTGGGTTGGTTTAAATGTACCGCACAACTCGCCATGTAAAAGGCGCAATCGGCTTGAACTTCTGCCTCTTTGTTTTGCTGACTTACTTTATCAAAAAGTAACTGCGCCGCCAAGTATTGACGGTCTTTATATAAAGCCACAGCACGATCAAATTCGCTCAACTGATGGGTGTATACTGCGGTTTGTTGCGCTGTCGCCACCGACGTGATTGCCAGCCCGTTAAGCACTAAAAACAATTCTAATTTTCGCATGTTTATCCAATTTTGGTACGTATTCAAAAATACGTGTATCCCTAGTATAACGGGAGGTTGAAGGGTTTTATTATAAACATTTTTCTTAACAAAATAATCGTAGGTTTAGACAACACGATCGTTAACAAATTACCGCATCCAATAGGTTGTGCAGCAAAACTTCCTTTTTTTTGTTGAACTAATCTATTACATCCGCAACTATCCCTTCCTTTCTAAAATTTATTTTGAAAACCAACGTTAACTTTAGTACTTTTACCCCACTAACAAAATAATTCTATGTCGCAAGCAGTCGTATCGTTACACAATGCAACGATTTATCAAGAAAACCGTGTCATTTTATCACAAGTAAACCTCGAAGTAATTCCGGGTGATTTTCTCTATATTATTGGAAAAAGTGGTACGGGTAAAAGTAGTTTGATGAAAACATTGTATGGCGATTTAATGCTTACTGAAGGAGAAGGACATGTAGTCGAATATGATTTACCTTCTCTAAAAGAAAAGGACATTCCGTTTTTGCGCCGTAAGTTGGGCGTAGTTTTCCAAGATTTTAAATTATTACCCGACCGTTCTATCAACGAAAATATGTTGTTTGTACTCAAAGCAACAGGTTGGACCGATAAAGCAGAAATGCAAGCGAAAATTGATGAAGTACTCGACCATGTTGGTATGAAAGGTTTTGCTTCAAAAATGCCCCATCAATTATCGGGTGGAGAACAACAGCGTGTAGCGATTGCGCGTGCTTTGTTAAACGACCCTGAATTAATTCTTGCCGATGAACCGACAGGGAATTTAGATCCACAGACTAGTGCTGAAGTATTGGAATTATTGAAAAAAATCAATGCCAATGGAAAAACCATTATTATGGCTACCCACGATTATGCATTGCTTTTAAAATATCCTTCGAAAACTTTAAAATGTGAAGACGGAGCTATCTTTGAAGTCGTTCAGAAAACCGTTTAATGCTATCCATTTTAATACCTACATATGATAGGGATATGCTTCCGCTTGTGGAAGTCCTGCGCCAACAGTGCATTGCTACGGCATATCCTTTTGAAATTGTAGTTTTTGATGATGCCTCACTATCCGCTTGGAACCGTTCCAATGCTCAAATAAATACCTTCGAACACTGTCGTTTTGTTTCGCATTCTGAAAATAAAGGTCGTGCCGCTAATCGAAATGCATTAGCAGCCACAGCGCAAGGCAGTCATTTTTTATTTTTAGATGGCGATATGATGCCACTTCGCCCCGATTTCATAGCTAACTACATCAACGCGTTACCGCAACATCAAGTGCTTTTTGGCGGAATTACCTATGAAACTGAAAAACCAGAACCGCTTTTTCGTTTACGTTGGACCTACGGAAAAAAACGAGAAGAAATTTCAGTGCAGCAACGTCAAAGTCATCCGTATGCAACGTGTCTAACTTCCAATTTATGCATCGAGCGGAAGATATTTGAAGCGATAAAATTCAATGATTTAATCGCATCGTATGGCTATGAAGATTTGGTTTTTGTAAAAGGTATTTCAAAAATGAATCAACCGGTGACGCATCTTGACAATCCGGCAATCCACTTGGGCTTGGAAGAAACTGCTATCTTTTTAGCAAAAACCAATCAAGCTTTGGAAAATGCCAAAAAAATGGTGCAAAAAGGGTGGATTACCTCACAAGATATCAAAGCTTTAAAATGGCATAAACGCATTTTAGGTTGGAGACTCAAACCGATTATCTACCCGATTTTACATCTTTTTTCACCGTATATGAATCGGAATTTACACTCAGAGAACCCGTCTGTTTTGGTATTTGATTGCTATAAATTATACTACCTCCTTCGCAATTAAGGAATCAACTGTTGAAATAATTTTTGCCATTGTTGCATCACCGTTTCCTTCTCAAAACGCTGTACCGATTTTTGGGCTTCATGTGACATAGTTACACGATCATAGTTTCCAGAAGCTACTTTTTGCATCGCTTCCAAAAAAAGAGCGGCCGCATTATCTTGAATTAAAAATCCGTTGGTAGAATTAAGCAAAGCTCGTGGCCCCACTGGACAATCGTAAGCTATACTAGGTACTCCAAATGACAAGGCTTCAATTAAGGACATAGGCAAACCCTCATGTCTGGATGGCATCAAAAACATGCCTGCTTTTTGATAGATTGGGGTTAGATCGGCAACGGGTTCAAAATAAAAAACGGAAGAAGAAATTCCCAAGTCGCTTGCAATCGACTGATGGAAAGTTGCGGATCCCGAACCATAAATATGCAATTGCCAATCGGGATTAACGGCTACAAATTGTTGCCAAATCGGTAACAAGCGATCGATACCTTTTTCATAACTATGTCGCGCAACAACTATCGCAATTTTTTCGGGAGCACGGGTACTGTTTTCCGAAGGAATAACCCAATTCGGATTGGGAATTATATGTGAATTCGGTACGTGCCACTCTTGTGCGCTGGCTTCTGATAAGACAATAAATGCATCAAAACGCTTGGCCAATTGTCGTTTGAGCGCTAGTTCTATTCGGTATTGAATAGTTTTGATTACAGATTGTTTGGGTTGAAAAACTTGGTTGTAGTACGAACCGTGAGATTCAAACCAACACGGGATTTTCCGAATCCAAAAAGGAAGAAAAAAACCTTTAAATCCATCGCAAACAATGAGTACATCGGGTTGAATTTGTGTGACTAAAGCCTTAACTTGAGTACAATATTGTATAAAATAATTGAGTCGATTTCCTTTCAATTCCATATAATGAAACTGAATTCTAGAATCCAATGGATAAAATGAAGGTGTAGCATCATGGGTGATCAAATGGACTTCCGCTTGGTTATTTTGTACCCAATAATTGGCTTTTAACGCCATAACGCGTTGCACTCCTCCTTCACCCGACATGCGGGGTATCACATAGGCGATTTTCATTTTACATGAGCCAAATATTCCTTAAAAGTGCGAATATAATCAGATTCTTCGTAGACATCCGAGGCCAAAACTAAACCAACAGCACCGGCGGAAAAGCTTTCCATTTCGCGCCAAATATTATTCCGAATTAACAATCCACGATCGGGGCGGTTCAAAGTAACTTTGTGCGTGGTGCGACCATCTTTTAAGATTACATCAAAACTTCCAGAAACTGCAATTAAAATTTGCATTAAATTCTTGTGTGCATGTCCACCACGTCGCGCTCCAGACGGCACATCAAACAAATAATACACTCTTTTTATTTCAAAAGGAACTACCTCTCCCTCGAGTACGGCGATATTACCTTTTGGATTTTTAATTTTTGGAATATCTATAAATTCTAAATTCATCGGATTTGCGCTAACAATTGCAACCACTGGGCTCCTATGACTTCCCAAGTGAAGGGAGCGATAGAAGATGCGGCTTGTTCTTTACATTGTAAATATAAGGCATTCTCGGTAATCATGCGTTCCATTGCGGCAATAAAAGCAACTTCATCTTGATTGGGCACCAATAAACCATTGATTTCGTGTTGAATAATTTCACTAGGACCTGTTTGACAATCGTAAGCTACAACGGGAGTTCCACAAGCTAATGATTCCAATAATACTGTTGGGAATCCTTCATTTTTACTGGTTAATACCGTAAACAAAGCGCTATCGTAATAGAGTCCGGGATTGGACACTCTTCCAGGAAAATGAACCAAATGTTCGATGCTTAATTGGACAGCACGTGTTTTATATTCCTCTAAATGATCTCCTTCACCAACGATAACCAATCGAATACCTTGTTGGGGCAAATTGGATTTTGCATACATTTCAAGCAAGCGATCATACTGTTTAATTCGATCATTCATTCGGCCAACTGCCAAAATATACGGAGGTAAATGATGTTGTGATTCGTAAGGAAATGTAGTTACACCTACCGGAATGGTACAAACGTTAGTCAATTCATATTCCGATTGAAGTTGGGACGCAATCCCTTTTGAAACAGCAACCACAGCGGCTGCCTTTCGATAAATCCACTGGGCTCCCCATCGACCTTTGGGCACATACCATTCCGTACGTGCACTATGCACCATTAAAACATAAGGGGATTTATATAACCAGCGATGGATCACTACTTCTTGCCAAAATTTCTTTTTAACCCGGGTATCGATAATTACATCAAAAGAATGTTTTGAGAAAAAAGAATACAATGCTTTGAACCGCACAATTCTGCCCCAAATCCCACTATGATTTTTTTTAAGAGTACCTAAATTGAAAAGCGTTCCCGCATAGTCGTATTCCACGGCATCCAAAACCAACACGTGATGGACCTCCATTTGATGTTGATCCAAATACTGTGAAAGTTGGGCCGAAAAGCGTTCAGCACCGCCTCCCGCTAATTGATCTGACACTAAACAAACCGTTAAGTTTTTTGAGGGTACGTTCAAAATTTCCTATTTTAGCCACAACAAATATAACGAAAGTGAGAATACTACTGTTGGGCGAATTTAGTCGACTGCACAACACCTTAAAAGAAGGACTTCAAGCCTTGGGGCATGAGGTTATTCTTGTAAACAATGGTGACGGTTTTAAAAATTACCCTGCTGATATTTCCATTCGTTCGCAATTTTTCAAATCTTTTCCCGGCTCATTAATTCGGCGTATTTGGTACCGACTCTTCAAAAGAGACCTGGTAATTTATGAACACGGCTTACGTTTTTGGAACCATTTATCTGATTTAAAAGATTTTGATGTAGTTCAGTTAATTAACGAAAAACCGATTCAAACTTCTCCCGCATGGGAATACCAATTAATTGAAAAGATATTTCGTCAAAATCCCAATTGCTATTTACTCAGTTGCGGCGTAGACACAATGAATTTAGCCCATATGTTGGCCAAAAAAGAACGCTATTCGATTCTTGATCCTTATTTTGAAAATCCCAAAACAACCGAGACTGAATATTTGTTCATGTGGGAATACCAAACCCAAATCCACAATAAGATTCATGATTTAATCATGTGCCAATGTAAAGGTATTATTGCATCAGACTTGGATTATGTAGCGCCCTTGCGGAAACATCCGAAATTTTTGGGACTAATTCCAAATCCGGTAAATACCGATCGGAATAGCTACCAACTCAATCCGGTAACCGACAAGATTATTATTTTTCTAGGAATTAATTCTGGAAATTACCATACCAAAGGCATTCGTTTTTTTGAAGAAGCCTTGGCCATCATCAAAGAACGTTGGAGTGCGAAAACCGAAATCATTACCACCGTTGATATTCCTTATGGAGAATACCACACCCATTTTGAACGGGCTCATATTTTATTGGATCAAGTATATGCCTTTGACCAAGGGTATAACGCATTAGAGGCAATGGCAAAAGGAAAAGTGGTTTTTACAGGTGCTGAAAAGGAATTTTTAGACCATTATCAACTAAAAGAAGATGAAGTGGCTGTCAATGCATTACCGAATGTAGCGTACTTGGTTGAAAAAATTGAGGACTTAATTCAGCATCCTGAGAAAATTGAAATGCTTGGCAAAAATGCTTCTCAATTTGTTCACAAACACCACCATCATATTACTATTGCCCAACGCTATATTCAAGCATGGACACACGAAAATTAGGCTTACTCCTCTTGCTAGGACTTGTTGCCTTTTGGGCTACACAAGGTTTCGATTTATGGGACAGCGGCTATGTTGCAGGTTACAGTTGGCGCATCGCTCAGGGTGAATTACCCTACCGAGACTTTTTTTATAAAGGTCCGCCAGCCACCCTATTTCTCTGGTCTTTAGGAATCCAATTCTTACCCACTTTAGGACAGTTTTTTTACTTAAAATTCCTCAATTGGATACTGTTTCTCCTACAAACGCAATTGTGGTTCAAAGGGATTCAAAAGGGATTCGGAATTACATTACCTTACAGTACCTTGCTTTTGGGCATGGGAATCCTTTTTTCGGTTCAATTTTTCCCCATGTATCCTTGGCCTACTACTGATGGCTTGTTTTTTTCATCCGTAGCCTTCTATTTGTGGACACTATGTTTTAAAAAATACCGAATTCACTTTTACATACCGTGGATTGGCCTTTTTTCTGTACTAGCAGCACTCACAAAACAATCCTTTTACGTGGTTCCAATTGCATTTTTATTGGCCACAGCTTTACGCTACAAACCCATCACGGTCTTTTACCTTGCATTGGCACAACTAGCGAGTATCGGACTTTTTATATGGGGATTACTTCAGTTTACCAGTCTTGAACAGTTTTTAGCCCATACAACCGGAGAAACCACATTTAATGATTTATGGTATACAGGTATCTACAACTACCTCTGCCCCTCCCGTTCTTGGGTCTTGGTATGGGTACCCTTGGGGCTGCTTACTATAGCCCTTTTGATTTATGATTTACGGGTTAAAATAACTTGGAAAAAAGGGTTTCAATATGCAGCCATTCTATGGGGAATTTATGGTTTGTTTTGGGCTGTGGTCGTTTCATTTCAAGAAGGTTCGCGATTATTAGTGCTTTCATCAGGACTATTTTTAATCAGTTATTGTACCCGAAACCCAGAAGACCGTCATAAAGCTGGAGTACTTGTACTTGTTTTTACAGCGGCTTGGAGTGCTTCAATAAGCTTGGGTTATCCGTTTCCAATTTTTATGGGTAGTGCCTTATTGGTTATTGTGTACCTTGGAATCAACGAACAATTTCCACATTTTACACCCTTATTTATTGGCGTGGTAAGTATAGGATGCATCAGTGGAACGGTATATCAATTTCATCCCTATGCCGAACAGCCACTTTCCGAACTTCATTATAATTTAGGGCAAATTAGTCCGAAGTTAGAAGGCATTCAAACCAGTAAATTGCATTTTGAAAAATTAAAAGATCTCAAATCTTTGCACCAACAGTATCGTACAAAAAAACAAATTGTAGCCCCAAATATTCCTATTTATTATTATGTAATGGGCATACAAAATCCACTTCCCGCCGATTGGTTACTCAATTGGGAAATTCATCGTGATCCAAAAACACTGCTTGAAATTGCCAGTAAAAAAGAAAACGTTATTTTCGTAGAGAAATCTTTTGTACAGGGCAATGAATTGTTTATGCCCAAAAACAGAGCTGATTTTAGTGTGGTGAGTGATTATATCGTACGGCACTTTCAAAAGATCAACGAAACCAAGTATTTTATGGTTTTTAAAGGAACACCATTGCATGCACCCTTACCTCAGACTTTTAAGACCGGAACAATACAGTAAGAATGGGTTTCTATTTGCTCCCTTATTTTTTTCGGGATCTTTTACTTGGGCACAAGGAATGCAAACCTTGCTCGCCTTTTTTGCTTTCTGTTGCATAGCAAGTGCCGTTTACATTTTCAATGACAGTAAAGATATAGCTGCCGATCGCATTCATCCCGTGAAAAAAAACCGACCGTTAGCAGCGGGAACAGTGACATTAAAAGAGGGGTATACGTTAGCTTCGATACTGCTTGGAATCGGATTAGCAGTAGGATATTGGAGTAATCCTCGTGTAGTTTGGGTTTTAGGTATTTATATTGGAATAAATTATTTGTATTCCGTCCGACTCAAGCACATTGCTTTGGTTGATGTGTCGCTGATTGCTTTTGGCTTTTTGTTGCGCTTGTTAGCGGGAAGTTTTGCTTCAGACACAACATTATCCATTTGGATAATTATCGAAACCTATTTGCTCGCTTTATTTTTGGCTCTTGCCAAAAGACGAACCGATTTTATATTGCATTTGGAAGGAATTTCCACCCGTAAAAATATCGACCACTATAATTTATCGTTTATTGATACCGCTTTGGGCGTCTTGAGTGCCTTAATTACGGTAGCCTATCTCATGTATTGTTTGAGTCCCGAAGTGGAAGCCCATTATCAATCGAAGTACCTTTATGTCTCCACATTTTTTGTGTTAAATGGTTTACTGCGCTATTTAAAACTAGCCTTAGTAGATCAAACGCCATTAGCGCCTAATACCTTATTGGTTAAAGATCGCTATTTGCAAATAAACATCTTGGCTTGGATTGTTTTTATGGGGAGTTTATTATACGGAAGCTTATGAAGAAACTCATCCTAGTTGATTTTGATGAAACCTTATACCGCAAAGACAGTATGTTGGTATTAACCCGTACTTACTTTGGACGGTTTCGGTATTTTTTCGGAATGTTCTGTTTGAGTCCGATACTCTTGGGATATCTGTTGCGGGTTGTTTCCCCAACTCGTGCAAAAACCGCTTGGTTACGTTTCTTTTTTGGCGGAATGAGAAAAGATAAATTTGAATCCATTGGACAGCATTTTGCCCTACATTATATTGATACTAACTTAAATTCAAGTCTTTTTTCTTATTTAAAAAAAGAACAAACTCAGGCAACGATTTGTATTGTTACCGCTTCGGCAAAAGAATGGTTGGAAGCCTGGACTAACCGACAAGAATTTGATTTAATTTCCACGCATTTGGCTTACCAAAATGATTATTTGACAGGAAATTTAGCTGGAGAAAACTGCAACGCTGAAGAAAAAGTCAACCGAATACTTCAGCAATACGACATCAATCAATTTGACACGATAGAAGTCCATGGCTACGGCCGAGGTGACCTAGCGATGCACCGGCTTGCTAAAACGGTAAAGCAGGATTAATAGCAAAAAATAAAAACCATAATTAAGGGCATACGCTTTCATTAACCCTACCACTCCTTCGGATGCAATGGCCTGATGTGCTAAGAAATACAAACTTGTCAACGACACTAATTCAGTTAAAATAAACAACTTGGTTTGTCGGTAGGCAAAAAAACGATAGCCTAAAATCATGGCCAAACCTTTGCCGAAATCACCTACTAACTGCCAAATTAGCAATTCACTAACGGGCTCAAATTCTTCCGACAAAAACAAGCGAACAACTCCAACTCTAAAAAAATAAAGGCCAAGTAAACCTAAAGCAAATACCGGCATCAATTGCAGATAATAGGATTTTAGAATCGATTTTTCTTCAGCTACCGAAGTGACTTTGGCCAAACGAGGTAAAAAGTACAATCCAATTAATGTCGATAAAAACAAAAAATAATAACTGGAAATTCGATTCAAGGCTTCCCAATACCCGGCCGCTTTCCATCCATATCCTGCTATGAGTTCATTTCGTAGAAGAATTAATACGAACGGACCGATAACAGCAGAAGCGATGGCCATTAAAGAATAGTGGGATAAATTCTTTAAATCAGGCCAATGCAATTGGAATCGAACGCCTTTTAATTGATTTTTCAAATAAAATACCAAACCTAAAAAAGCAATTGCCGGTGCCGCAACCACAGCCACAAGTGCGCCATACGTTTGTGTTGTTACCACAAGAAAAACAGAAAGCAGTAAGCCTGCTACAGCGCCAAAAATCTGGGTATAAACTACTTTTTTATAGGCTTCTAACCCATTCAAAATTGACGTTAATACCACACTAGCTAAATACCAAGGCAAAGCTAATGCAAAGCTAAAAAAAACCGATTGGTAATTGGGATTACCTTCAAAAAGCAACTGATTCCAATACGAGGCAAATAAGCCAATGACCAATGAACTTAGTAATGCAGTGATCGGTAAAAAAGTAAGAACCGTACTGATAAATTGGTGCTGTCGCTCGGGTTTATCCTGATAAGAAGCCGTATATTTTACGATACCATTGGTAAATCCTAAGGTTGCAATATTCTCAACTGAAGTTAAAAAATTACGTAAGTTACCCACCAAACCCATTCCAGCTGGACCAATATATACCGCCAATATTTTAGAAGTAACAAATCCTGTCACGAATTTTATTCCCAAGGAAAGACTATTCAATGACGTAATCTTCCACAAATCTTCTTTCCATATCGAACGAAATCCTGCCATTAAAACGCATTTAGGGTTTGAATGATATAATCAACTTCCTCGATGGTGAGTAGCGGACTCATGGGCAAGCTTAACACTTCGCGATGCAATTGTTCTGTGAGCGGTAATTGCAACCCTATTAATTCTGGAAATGCTCCTTGTTGATGGGGAGGAATTGGATAATGGATTAAAGTTTCAATCCCTTTTTCTAACAAATACTGTTGCAAAGCATCTCGTTCTTTAGAACGAATAACATACAAATGAAACATATGCCGTTGGTAATCGTCTACCTTTGGCGTTTGAATTTTTGAATTAGAAATCCCTGCTGAATAGCGTTTAGCAAGTGTTCTACGCTGTTCATTTTCCTCTAAAATATACGGTAAACGGACGGATAAAAAGGCGGCTTGCAAAGTATCCAAACGCGAATTTATCCCGGGTACTTCATTGTGGTATTTTTGGGCTGAACCATAATTTCGCATTTGTTTTAGGAGTTTGCACAAGGCGTCATCATTGGTCACAACAGCGCCACCATCGCCTAGTGCACCTAAATTTTTTCCCGGATAAAAACTATAGGTTTGGGTATGATTTCCAATTTTTGGCAATCCATGACCTTGAGCAGCATCTTCGACGATAAGCAAATCATGCTTTTCAGCAAAAGCGGTTAACCCTTCCATAGGAGCCAATTGTCCATACAAATGCACGACTATAATCGCTTTTACAGTAGCGTCGAGCACGGGCTCCAATCCGTCGGCAGAAAGTAAAAAGGTATCTGGATCGGGTTCGACCAGAATGGGAACTAATCCTGCCTCACGAATGCCTATTAACGTCGCGATAAAGGTATTGGCAGGCACGATAACTCCATCGCCTGGTTTTAGTTTACCTAAATGTTGGTAAGCCCGTAACGTTAGCGTAATCGCATCCAATCCATTTCCAACACCAATTGCATGTTTTGCTCCACAAAATGCAGCAAATGCAGTTTCAAATTGGGCAACTTCTTCACCCAAAATAAAATGACCTTTATCCAATATCTTTTGCAAACGCAATTGGTACGCTTCATGAAAAGGGGCATGCAATGCCTGTAAATTAAGAAAAGGAATCATAGTACTATTGAGGCTAATTGTGAATGGGATGCCGTGGCTACTGCATAAAAATGTTGAACCACAGGTTGGGTACCATACGATTCTTTCCAAAATTGTAAGCCACTATTAATATTTTTCCCTTGATTGGTATTGGAAATCCCAAAATCAAAAACATGACAATCTTTATATATTTCGGTAATTAAATGATGGTACAAAAAATCCAATGCTCCTGTTTCTGAACGGCGATCATCACCTGCAATATACTGCGGATGAGCGACACGTCCGGTACAAAACACTGTAGTCCCTGCAATTAATTTTTCGCCTTCATAAACATTAAAATGCCGTATTTGCTCGGGAAAACGTTCTTTTAAAAATACCATTTCTTCCAGCGAATGCACGGGTTTTACTTCGTGACGCTGTTCCAAATTGGGAATTAATAAATCGTTCCAAAATGGCGCTAAATCGGATTCTTCACGGATTACCAACCCGCATTTTAGTCCCCGTCGAATACTTTGTTTACGGGATTTTGTGATGACTATTGGCTGTTTTAAGTCAAGTGTCGAAAGCAAATCGGTTCGTGTTATTTGAGCCTGACATTGATGCATAATATACGCCAAATCGCCATTAAATCCGTGGCAATAAAACGATGGAATTTCTTTAAGATGCAGGGTTTCAATTCCGAGCTGATTCAAATAGAGCAACAAGGTCTCCACAATTTGAATTACATCAGCAACATGAATATGAACGGGCACAACCAATCCGCCATAAGTAAGTCCCCAATGAGAATATACTGCATTATCAACTTTGTGCGCAGGGAGTAAGGCCACTAACTTTTTCCCCTTCCAAACCATGAGTGAAAAATCATCGAATCGATCGCTATGGTATTCCATAAAATCACGATGAAACAAAAAAGTACCGTTTCGGGACTGTGCTATAAATGCATTCCAAACGGGATACTGCTGTTCTTGGTATGGGGTTATGTAATACAAATTAGCTGGTTATCTGAATTTTAGTCTGCAGTCTTTTCATTAGACATTCCCAAAAATAGCGATATTTAAAAAATAAATTACTATTTTTAGATGCAATAAAATCATTTCAATGCCAAACGTTTGTTATACCCGTTTATTGTTTTTTCTCTTTTTCATCGGAAAAATGTCCGCTCAAAACGTAGGGTTGTACCAACAATTCAACGGACAGTATGATTTTACGTTTGTAGGAAACACATTGAATTTAGGTGAAAACAATATTACTTCAGGTTGCGAAACATTAATTGCATCTTCATCTTCTGCTTCCTTAAACTTAACGGGATCGCAACAACTATACAAAGCCTATTTGTACTGGGCGGGTTCGGGAACCGGCGATACCTCTGTTTCGTTAAACAGTCAAACGGTAACAGCTGACCGATTGTTTTCGAATATTAACAGTAGCTCTGGACTTCCCTATTTCAGTGCATTTTCTGATGTTACGGCTTTGGTTGCTGCAACTGGAAATGGTAGTTATACCCTATCCGATTTGGATATCAGCGCGACACTTATTTCCCAACCGGGTTATTGTTTGAACCGAACAAACTTTGCAGGATGGACATTAGTAATCATTTATTCTGATCCCACTTTACCTATCAATCAAGTGAATATTTACGATGGATTACAAAGCATTCCCACTTCGATTTCAATCAATCTAACCAACTTAAATGTGGTGGATAACATTGGAGCGAAAATCGGATTTGTAGCATGGGAAGGTGATCGAAATCTAGCCATAAATGAGAGTTTGCGCATCAATGGAAATGTATTGAGTAATCCGCCGCTTAATCCCGCTACCAATGCGTTTAACGGCACCAATTCTGTTACAGGAAATAGCGTAATGTATAACATGGATTTGGATATTTATTCCATTCAAAACAACATACAAACCGGAGATACTTCGGCATTGATCGAACTCACTTCGGGTCAAGATATGGTTTTAATGAATGTCATTCTAACCACTTTAAATAGCCAATTACCCGACGCTGTCATTCAAATTGACTCCGTCGATCAAAGCTGTGATTCCCGTGAGATTACTGTGCATTACACCGTTTCCAATCCCAATGCAACTGACCCACTTCCCGCGCAAACCCCAATGGCATTTTATGTCAATGGCGTTTTGGTTGGGCAAGCGCAAACACAAACAACGCTCCCCATTAATGGCAGTGAACAAGGACAACTAATCCTAACGCTTCCTGCTTCTATTCCAGATTCATTTACGTTGGATGCCTTCGTGGATGACAATGGTTTGGGACAGAGCACTGTTATCGAACTTATCGAAAACAACAATTCAGATGACTTTGCCATCACCTTATGGACTTCACCTGCTTTGACTCAATTAGCACCTTTAGAAAGTTGTAACCAAGGATTTACAGCGGGACAATTTGATTTTTTCAATTATGCGTTAACGGCCTTTGATGCTTCTGCAGCTCAATTTTCTGGCTATTATGAATCCATAGCCGACGCTACTTCAATGGTTAACCCCATCATCACTCCGGAAAATTATTGGGCAACGGCAACTCCCAAAACGATTTATTTTCGTGTAGACAATACGCATTGCTATTCGATTGGTTCTTTTGAATTGCAGACTAAAAATTGCCCTCCCACCATTTACAATTATATTTCTGCAAATGGAGACGGAGCTAATGACACCTTCCATATTGATGGATTATATAACATTTTCACCCATTTCACTTTAGAGGTGTATAATCGATGGGGGCATTTGGTTTGGACAGGAAATAATAACACACCGGAATGGGATGGTTTTTCGATTGAAAAAAACACCATTAGCAACTACATTTCACCAAAAGGAACCTACTTTTATGTTTTAAAATTAAACGATGATGGTTTTCCAGAACCTTATGTGGGTTGGCTCTATTTCACATTTTAAGGATTCGGCGATTTCTTGTATTTTAGCCTTCTAAATTCATTACTTTGAAACAGATCAGTTCAACCCAGAATCCATTGATTAAATCACTCGTACTTTTGCAAGAAAAAGCCAAAGCTCGCAAGCAATCGGGGACTTTTTTAATCGAAGGACAACGGGAAATTGAATTGGCCATTAAAGGAGGCTTCACAATTGAAACGGTTTTGTTTGTACCCGAACTTATCGAATACACCACCATTCAAAATCAGATTCCCTATGCGTTTGAAGTTTTAGAAATTTCAAAAGAGGTATATCAAAAATTAGCCTATCGCGATACTACTGAAGGTATTATTGCGGTAGCAAAAATGAAAAATCACGATTTAGCCACCTTATCATTACCCGAAAACCCTTTGTTATTGGTTGCCGAAGCCATTGAAAAACCCGGAAATTTAGGCGCCTTATTACGAACTGCCGATGCTGTAGGTGCCGATGCCGTTTTAATTGCAAATCCGAAGACTGATTTATACAATCCCAATATTGTTCGTTCTAGTGTGGGTTGCCTTTTTACCAACACAATTGCAACGGGAACTTCGGAAGAAATTATCTTCTTTTTACAACAAAAGAAAATTGCTATTTACGCTGCCACATTACAAAACTCGAATGCCTATCATGTAAACGACTATACGGGTCCGACAGCCTTAGTAGTAGGCACTGAAGCAACGGGATTAACCACAGTATGGCGTGAAGCAGCTACTCAAAATATTATTATACCCATGTCAGGCACTATCGATTCCATGAATGTTTCTGTAGCGGCTGCCATCTTACTTTTTGAAGCCAAACGTCAACGTGGCTTTTAATTTTAACTATTCAATTATGAAAAATCTTTTCCTATCAGCCGGATTCTTTTTGATTTCAATAACCACTTTCGCGCAAATGACTGAAGCCCAGTTGGACGATGTTGTCGAGCGTACTCGAAAAGCTTTTAATGTTCCCGGTATTGCAGTGGGGATCATCAAAGATGGAAAGTTGGTACTTGCAAAAGGCTACGGTGTTACAAATATCAAAACCCAAGAAAAAGTAGATGCCAATACACTTTTTGCCGTAGCATCAAACAGTAAAGCGATGACGGCTGCAGCACTCGGGATTTTGGTTGACCAAAAGAAAATTAAATGGGACGATAAAGTCATTCAGTATTTGCCTGAATTCAAAATGTACAATGATTATGTGACTCAAGAGTTCACCATTCGTGATTTGCTAATCCACAAAAGTGGTTTGGGATTGGGTGCTGGCGATTTAATGATTTGGCCTGATGGACATAATTTTACTCCGAAAGACATTATTCAAAATATCAAGTATTTAAAACCTGTATCGGGTTTTCGTACGGAATACGATTACGATAACTTATTGTACATCATCGCAGGTGAAGTGGTTGCCAAAGTTTCAGGAATTTCGTGGAATGAATTTGTAGAGAAAAACCTGATGGAACCGTTGGAAATGAAACGCAGTGCGACTTCGTGGAACCGACTGAAAGACACCACCAACACCATTGTGCCGCACGTACCCACGAATGGAAAATTAGAAGTCATTAAGCGTTATAAAAATCCGATTTTTGATGCAGCGGCAGGGGTTCAAACTTCAGTAAATGATTGGAGTAAATGGGTGATTGCCCAACTAAATCGCGGAAAATACGGAGCCAATCTTCAAAACCAATTATTTTCTACTGCAACACACCGCGAAATGTGGACACCACAAACCATCATGCCAATAACCAACATGGCGCCGTATACCTGCCATTTTAAAACCTATGGTTTGGGTTGGCAATTGGCAGATGTTAATGGTCATTTGCAAGTTTCCCACACCGGCGGATTGGATGGAACAGTAACGCAAACCCTACTTTTCCCCGAAGATCAATTGGGTATTATTGTCTTTACCAACCAACAAAGTGGCGCTGCTTTCAATGCCATTTCTAATTCCATTAAAGATGCCTATTTAGGCTTCAACTATCCCGATCATGTGACCGCTTTGAGTACTGAACGCAAGGCCAAAGAAAGCAATGCCGATGAAATTACCGATAAAATTTGGGCACAAGTCGCACAAAACGAAACGAATAAAATCAAAGTTGACTATACAAAAGTAGCGGGAGAATTCAATGACCCTTGGTTTGGTGCAGTAACTATCAGCACCACAAAAGGTAAAACAATATTCACATCGCATCGTTCACCCCGTTTAACGGGAACATTACATTGGGTTGAAGGCGATCATTATGCCGTAAAATGGTACAACCGCAGCTTATTGGCTGATGCCCATGTGTATTTTAAACGCGATAACGCTGGAAATATTAGTGGCTTTACGATGGAACCTATTTCGCCGTTAACGGACTTTAGTTATGATTTTCAAGATTTGAATTTTTCGAAAATTGATTAATAAATCCTCTCTTTTCATCTTGGAGGATTGGCTGAAAATGTTGTATATTTAGCCAACCCAACGATTTCTTATGCACGAGATAGATTTAGAAGAAGAAAAAAAAGCACTTGCCAGAGAATACAAAGAACTTTTGCGCATCAGTTACCAAACCTTAAGTGTGGAGGATAAAAAACTGATCCGCAAGGCTTTTGATGTGGCTGTGGATGCCCATAAAGACCAACGTCGTAAATCCGGTGAAGCCTATATTTTTCACCCTATTGGAGTAGCCAAAATTGTGGCTTCTGAAATCGGTTTGGGTGCCACAGGAATTGCGGCTGCACTTTTGCATGATGTGGTAGAAGACACTCCGATTACTGTTGAGGATATTGAAAAACAATTCAATCCGAAAATTGCACAATTGGTTGCGGGTCTCACGAAGATTTCTCAGGTTAAAAAAGACATGAATATCTCAATGCAGGCAGAGAATTTCCGAAAAATGCTGCTTACCTTAAATGATGATGTTCGGGTAATTCTTATCAAAATCGCGGACCGCTTGCACAACATGCAAACCATGGATTCGATGCCGCAGTATAAGCAAGAAAAAATTGCCTCGGAAACCCTCTACATCTATGCGCCTCTCGCCCATCGATTGGGATTATATAACATCAAAACCCAGTTAGAAGATCTTGGTTTAAAATATACCGAACCCGCGATTTATAATGATATTGTCAGCAAAATCAAGGAAACCAAAGAAGAGCAAGATGCTTACATCAAAATGGTTTCGGATGTATTGCGGAAATCTTTAAATGAGGAAGGTATCGAATACATTATTAAAGGTCGCCCCAAGTCCATTTATTCGATTCGTCGGAAAATGATGGTGCAGCGTGTCACTTTTGATGAAGTCTATGACAAATTCGCTTTGCGTATCATTTATAAATCCAATACCCATGACGAGAAATTCTTAGCTTGGAAAATTTATTCCGTAGTAACCGATCATTATCGTCCAAGTCCGAGCCGTTTACGCGACTGGATTTCATCGCCTAAGTCAACCGGTTATGAAGCCTTACACATCACCGTTATGGGTCCGAAAGGCCGTTGGGTCGAAATCCAAGTTCGAAGCGAACGCATGGATGAAATCGCAGAAAAAGGCTATGCAGCCCATTACAAATACAAACAAGGAGCAACTGAGGAATCTGGTTTGGAGAAATGGCTAAATTTATTGAAAGAAGCCTTAGAAAACTCCGAGACCAATGCGGTGGATTTTGTGGAAGATTTCAAAATGAATTTGTATGCCAAAGAAATCTTTGTCTTTACCCCCAAAGGAGAAATCAAATCACTTCCTAAAGGCGCTACATCACTTGATTTCGCCTTTAGCATTCACTCTGAAATCGGTATAAAAACCCGAGGCACAAGAGTTAACGGTCGCTTAGTGCCGTTGAATCACGAACTCAAAAGCGGGGATCAGGTAGAAATTATCACGTCTTCGCACCAAAAACCGACCATCAACTGGTTGGATTATGTGACCACTTCTCGGGCTAAAAATAAAATTCGAAGCGTACTCAATGAAGATACCAAGAAAATTGCGGAAGAAGGCAAAGAGTTACTGACCCGCAAATTAAAACATCTAAAAATCACCCTCAACGAAGGCGTGGTGAATGAATTGGTGAATTACTTCAAACTCAAAACCAGTTTGGATTTGTTTTACCGCGTAGGTATTGGCGCCATCGAAAACCAACAGTTGAAAGATTATGCAGCACAAAAAAGCAATACGCTTATTAATTTCTTCAAAAATAAAATCAAACGATCACACTCTTCTAACCCCGATGAAATCAACCGTCAAGAACTGACGAGCAATTATGATTTATTGGTGTTTGGAAAAGAACAAGACCGTTTGGATTATAAATTGGCTTCCTGTTGTAACCCGATTCCGGGCGATGAAGTGTTCGGATTTGTAACCATCAACGAAGGGATTAAAGTGCACAAAAAAGACTGTCCCAACGCCATTAGTTTACAATCCAATTATGCCTACCGCATCATGCAAGCACGCTGGATAGACTCAACAAAACAAGAGTTTAAAGTGATCTTGAACATTACGGGAATGGATACGTTAGGGTTGACCAACGAACTTACCAAAGTTATCTCCAACCAAATGCACGTGAACATTCAAAGTATTTCCTTGAGTGGTGAAGCGGGTATTTTCAACGGCCAAGTTACCGTGGTGGTACAAAACAATCAAATTTTGAAACGCATGATCGAAAGCATCAAGAAAATTGATGGTATTGAAAAAGTGACCCGAGTGTATAGTTGATTATTATAAATTTTGAATTTTAAATTTTAAATTGACTTACCTACCGGCAGATAGGTTGCCCCATTGCCCCATTGACTCATTGTCGTATTGACTCATTGTCGTATTGACACATTGCCCAATTGACACATTGCCTCATTGACACATTAAAAAATCAGTCACAAGTTTTGCCTCCTTTAAACAAAAAAGTATCTTTGTAGCCTATGACACAAATCGCTACGGATAACGCTAAAAATCAGGAGACCGTGAAGAACGTTTTTACGGCCTATCTCGAATCGAACGGACACCGTAAAACCCCTGAACGCTATGCCATACTTCAGGAGATTTACGATAGTGAAGAACATTTTGATATCGAAAACTTGTACATCAAAATGAAAAACAAAAACTATCGCGTGAGTCGGGCGACGTTGTATAACACCATCGAACTCCTACTCGATTGTGGATTGGTTCGCAAACATCAATTTGGTCAAAATCAGGCCCACTACGAAAAGTCGTATTTTGACAAACAACACGATCACATTATCATGACCGATACCGGCGAAGTGATTGAGTTTTGCGATCCGCGCATTCAAACCATTAAAAAAACTATGGAAGAAATTTTCGGAATTGAAATTCACAACCATTCCCTTTATTTCTACGCCAGCAAAAAAGCATAATACTACACAACACAAACAACACAACAATGACTGTAGACTTACTGTTAGGATTACAATGGGGCGACGAAGGCAAAGGAAAAATTGTCGACGTTCTCACCTCAAAGTATGACATTATTGCCCGTTTTCAGGGCGGACCCAATGCGGGACATACCTTAGAATTTGATGGTATCAAACACGTATTACGTACTATTCCTTCAGGTATTTTTCATGCGAATTCCATCAACATCATCGGAAATGGTGTCGTGATTGACCCCGTGGTTTTCCAAAAAGAAATTGAAGGTTTGGCGCAGTTTAATATGGATGTGACCAGCAAATTATTCATTTCGCGTAAAGCGCATCTTATTTTGCCTACTCATCGTTTATTGGATGCCGCTTCAGAAACCGCCAAAGGAAAAGCAAAAATTGGCTCTACTCTAAAAGGAATCGGTCCCACTTATATGGACAAAACGGGTCGTAACGGAATTCGTGTAGGCGATATCGAGTTGGCCGACTTCCAGGAACGCTACCGTAATTTAGCTAATAAACACGAAGAGATGATTAAATTCTACGATGTAGCCATTCAGTACAATTTAGCTGAAATGGAAGCAGAATTTTTTGCCTCTATCGAAGAACTGAAAAAATTAACCTTCATTGATAGTGAAGAATATCTCGCACAAGCACAAAAAGCAGGAAAATCCATTTTGTGTGAAGGTGCACAAGGATCGTTGCTCGATGTTGATTTTGGAACCTATCCTTTTGTGACTTCTTCCAATACGACAGCAGCGGGAGCTTGTACAGGATTGGGGATTGCTCCCAATAAAATCAAAGACGTTTTCGGAATTTTCAAAGCCTATACCACACGTGTAGGAAGCGGTCCCTTCCCTACTGAATTGTTTGATGAAGTAGGTGCAACGATGGCCAAAGTTGGAAACGAATTTGGCTCCGTAACGGGTCGTCAACGTCGTTGTGGCTGGTTGGATTTAGTAGCTTTAAAATATGCCATTCAAATTAATGGGGTAACCCAATTGATGATGATGAAAGGTGATGTACTTTCAGGTTTTGATACCTTGAAGGTGTGTACCGCTTACAACTACAATGGAGAAACGATTCATCATTTGCCGTATATTATTGAGGAAGAAAATGTGACGCCGATCTATACCGAATTCAAAGGTTGGAACGCCGATTTAACAGGCTTAACTACCTATGACAGTTTGCCGCAAGAACTCAAAGATTATATCGCGTTTATCGAACAAGAAGTGGAAGTGCCGATTAAGGTTATTTCTGTCGGACCCGATCGAAAACAAACGATAATGAGATAAATAAAAAAACCCGCTTCAAACGAGCGGGTTTTTTTATTATTTTTAATACATGGTAAAATATATAAGCACAATTTTATTATTAATGGGCCTACTGGCTCAAGCGCAAGATTTTGAAACACTAGAACGGGATTTAAAACGTCAGATTCATTATACCGATACTACATATTATTCCTTTGATATGAAAATTGTTAAGGATTCGCCAAATCGTGCAGTGGTTGTAGTAGCAAAATTTAGCACTCCTTATGAAGAAGATGGATTTGATTGTAAAGTCACCGTATATACTGTTGATATTACCACAAAAAAAATTTTGGGGCAATATATTTTTCCTAAACCGTTTACTTCTGATTCAATAAAATTAAGCACATTCCAACTTGATTTTGCACCCTATCAATTGAATGCTAAAACCCGTGCCTTTGGCGTGCGTTGGAGTTATAATAGTAGTTCTCGGGTGAGTCCATTTGGTGAAAGTTATATCGCCTTATTTGTTTTGAAAAATGAGCAACCGACTTGCATTTTACCCCAACTTCAAACAAGTGAAAGCCAAGGTGAATGGGATATGCAGTGCAAATATGATAAACAAGAAATTAACCGTTTAATACTGGTGGCGCCCACGCAACACAATGGATATGCGGATTTAATTGTAAAATCACAAACGATAATTCGCAGCTCACGTCAACCCAAAGTTGAATCGGATCCCTGTGTAGAGCAAGAATTAAAATCACCTTATCAAAAAGAGATTTGGATGTTTAAAGACGGAAAATATCAAAAATTAGTCACAAAAAAATCGTCAAGAAAATAAACAAAACCCGCTTCAAACGAGCGGGTTTTGTTTTTTATAACTTCAAGATAAAGGATTCACTGCCTTCTAATTTCAAATCTATAAATCCGAGACCTTGTTTGACTTTTAAGGTAAATGCCTTCCCATACAACACATCTTTTACTGGATAGTTTCCGTCCTTTAAATGCCATAGGTTAATCAATTCATTGGAAAGTTTCAAGGTATACGTTTGGGAATGATTGGAATCAAAATTGGATACAACAATCAATTTTTCTGTATCTGACCAACGGGCAAACGCATATTGCTGACCGTTATATCCTGTGGTTTGCGCATTGACAGCATGTAAGTCCAGATAGTTCCCCATTAGGGCCGAACTCTTTATACTAAAGTTCAATAAACGCTTGTAAAAATCACGAAGCGCTTTCTCCTTTTCTGTTAGCAAACCCCCGTCAAATTTACCGTGATTCATCCAACGTTGGTGATTAGGAACACCGATATAATCAAAAATACTCGTACGGGAACGTTTTCCAAATCCTGCATCCTCATTACCGGGTTCGCCTACTTCTTGACCAAAATAGACCATCGTTGGTGCGGTACTTAAGGTGGTAGAAACTACCATCAACGGCTTCCCACGTTCGCCTGAACCCGCAAACTCAGGACTCGCCAAACGCTGCTCGTCATGGTTATCCAAGAAATGCAGCATATGATGTTCGATATCTTTATTTCGTTTACGAATATCGGTCAGTCCATCCGTAGTTGTACGTTCTTGAATCACAGCTTTTAAATGATCATAGGTTTCCACTTTATCATATAAATAATCCATTTTCCCTTTATAAATATAATTGCGGTACTCATTCGGATTATAAACCTCAGCCAATAAAAAGGCATTCGGATTTTTCATTTTTATCGCGGAATTCATAAAACTCCAGAACTCATACGGCACCATTTCTGCCATATCATATCGGAAACCATCGACACCTTTGGCCAACCAATATTCAGCGATTTCACGGAACTTCCACCAGGAATTAGGAACATCTTGCGTTTTCCAAAAATCATAATGTTCGGCATAGGATTTCTTTTCAAAACCATCCGGTAATTCTGGAAAATCTTTAGATCCATCGGGGCGAATTCCGTAATTCACTTTGACCGTTTCATACCAATCATTGATATCCGGTTTGGGTTGGCGCGAACCATTACCCGTCCATTTGGCAGGATTTTCTTCAAACTTTCCATCCAGTAACGGATGTGCTTCCCCATTTAAGGGTTTATAATCAGGAGAAGTAGGCACTTCAAAAGGTGCGCCTGGGATGTAATAAAAATTATTATTTCGATTGTACTCTTGCGTTACATCATCATCTTCCCCAAAGTTTTTTACATAATCGGGTTTCGAAATACTTTTGTAATTACGAGCAATATGATTGGGAACAATATCGATAATGACTTTTAAACCATGTTTGTGGGCACGGTCGATAAGCGCTTGAAATTCTTCCAAACGTCGTGATGGATCTACTGCTAAATCGGGATTGACATTGTAATAATCTTTCACGGCGTAGGGCGAACCCGCGCGTCCTTTTACCACATCGGGATCGTCATTCGAAATTCCATATTTTGTGTAATCGCCCACTAATGCATGATGAGGCACTCCCGTAAACCAAATGTGCGTTATTCCTAAATCTTTAATTTCTTGTAAGGCTTTATCGGTAAAATCATTGAATTTACCTACCCCATTTTCTTCTTTGGTACCCCACGGTTTATTGGTGGTATTTGTATTGCCAAATAGGCGCGTAAAGACTTGATAAACGACTTTTTTATGTTCCACTTTAGTTGTTTTCTTTTTGGTTGGTGTGTTGGATTTCTTTGCTTGTGCGGGCGATTGTAATGAGAGCCCTAAAGCGATAATGAGGACAATTTTTTTCATAGTTGAGACATCTTATGGGTCCAAAGACAAATATAGAAATTAGATTTCGAAATGTTGTGATGATAAAAAAAACTTAATACCTGAAACTGTTGGCTTGATTTTAATAAATTTGCCTCAAAATTAAACTCCCTTGAAACAATTTTGTTTGCTACTTCTTTGTGTCTTAAGTCTATCCTCTCCGGTGTTTGCCCAACGCCAACCGAGTAAAATCGTGGTGGAGAATGCCGACTTTCAAGACATCAATCAATTTGAAATTCCAGATGCAGTTTTGTTGACAGGGAATGTGCGTGTGCGTCATGAAGGCGTTACCATGACATGTAATAAAGCCTATTTTTTTCAAAAAGAGAATTACATCAAAGCGTTTGGACAAGTGCAAATGGTGCAAGGCGACACATTGTATCTCAATAGTAAATATGCCGAATACAATGGCAATGTAAAAAAAGCTTATGCCACAGGAGATGTGGTCATGCGTTCTCCTGAATCCAGCTTAGTGACTGATACGATTCATTTCGATCGAATGAAACAAGAAGCGTATTACACCACCAAAGGCGTTATCACCAATCGTGACAATACCTTGAAAAGTAATTCGGGCACCTATTATGTAAAAGAAAAAAAATACCGATTTTTAACGGAGGTTGAACTCAAAAATCCGCAATATGTTATTAAATCCAATCATTTGGATTACTACACGAGTTCGGGTCACTCCTATTTATTTGGTCCCTCTACAATTACTGGAAAAGACAACTTTATTTATACCGAAAACGGATTTTACAATACCAAAAAGAATGTCGGGCACTTTTTAAAAAAATCATACATCAAATACAAAGACCGCCTGATAGAAGGAGATAGCCTTTATTTTGATCGTACCAAAGAATTTTCGTCCGGTACCCGCAATGTAAAAATCACTGATTCCATTAACAAAGCCATTGTGCGGGGGCATTATGCGGAAGTTTTCAAAAAACAAGATTCGGTGTATATCACCAAACGAGCAAGTGTGCGCTACCAAATAGAAAAAGACTCCATGTTTGTACATGCGAAAAAAATCTATATGACAGGTAAACCGGGTGAACGCATCATTCGTGGACAAAAAAATGTTCGTTTTTTCAAAACCGACATGAGCGGAAAATGTGATTCAATTCATTCCGATCAAAAAAATGCCCTGACCAAGTTAATTGGTAAACCCATTTTATGGAATAATGAAAAACAACTGACGGGAGATGTCATGCATTTGATAGGCAATAATAACACGGAAAAACTCGATTCCTTGAAAGTGCTCAACAATGCGTTTATTATCTCCAAAGATACCCTTGACGCAGGATTCAATCAAGTCAAAGGGATCAATCTTTATGGGAAATTCCGTGACAACAAACTCTATGAAGTAGATGTAGTCAAAAACAATGAAGTGGTTTATTTCATGCGAAATGATGAAAACGAATTGATCGGAATTAATAAAAACGTTTGTAGTCGCATTAACATGTTGATGAACGAAGGTAAGATTGAAACCATTACCTTTTTCGATAAAGTAAGCGGAACGATTTATCCGGAAGAAGAATTCCCTGAAAATGCCCGAAAACTTCGCGGTTTTGTTTGGCGAATAGACGAAAAAATCAAAACCAAAGAAGACATTTTCCCTCTAGAAGAAAATGAAGAAGAAGCACAAATTCAAGCACAAACGGAAAAAGATAAATCCAAACCCAATGTGCCAATGCCCATCCGCAAGGAAACGCTGAATTACGATAAAAAGAATACCCCAAAACCTAAAAAATAACACCGAGTTACCATGTCCAGTAAAGCGGATTTTTTCAAATACCAAGCACAAACTTCTCCTTATCCGTTGGCGATGGAAGTTTCCCATGCTAAGGGTAGTTATATTTACGATACACAACAAAAAAAATACCTTGATTTTGTAGCGGGTGTTTCAGCCTGTTCATTGGGTCATCAACACCCCAGGGTTAATCAAGCTATTATTGACCAACTCCATAAATACTCTCATGTGATGGTATATGGCGAATATGCCCAACATCCCGCAACCGAATATTGCAAATTGTTGGTGCAACACCTCCATCCTTCACTCAATAAAGTATATTTAGTCAATTCAGGAACAGAAGCTACGGAAGGCGCTTTAAAGTTAGTGCGTCGTGTTACCGGACGCTCACAATTGATTTCTTGTCACAATGCTTATCATGGCAATACGATGGGTTCGATGAGTGTCATGGGATTTGAAGAGCGTAAACAGATTTTCCGCCCTTTAGTTCCAGATGTCGACTTTATCACCTTCAATAACGAAGCCGATTTAGAGAAAATTACCACCAAAACGGCAGGTATTATTTTAGAAAGTATCCAGGGAGGTGCGGGGTTTATCGAACCCCAGAATGACTTTTTAGCTAAAGTGAAACAACGGTGCGAGGCTGTTGGAGCCTTGATGATTATTGATGAAATTCAACCGGGATTTGGACGCACAGGCAAACTCTTTGGGTATGAGAATTACAATGTAGTTCCCGATGTGGTTATTATTGGAAAAGGAATGGCGGGCGGTATGCCGGTAGGCGGATTCATTGCCAATGAAAAACACATGGATTTATTGAGTCACGATCCTAAATTAGGCCATATCACTACATTTGGAGGCCATCCCGTGATCGCGGCAGCTTGTTTAGCAACCCTTCAAGAAATGCTGGAACAAGACTATGCAGCACAATCTTTAGCCAAAGAAAAACTATTCCGATCCCTTTTGGTACACCCGTTGATAGAAGAAATTCGAGGACGTGGCCTAATGTTGGCCGCAATGACTGCTGATCCTGAAATTACCAACCGTGCCATTTTAAAAGCACAAGAAAAAGGACTCATTCTTTTTTGGTTATTATTTGAAGGAAAAGCCATACGTATTACACCACCTCTTACCCTTTCAGAAGATGAAATTCGAGAAGGTTGTGCGATCTTACTCCAAGTCCTGGATGAGATTTTGGCTGAAGATAAGTAAGTTAGCCTCCAAATCTGTTAATTAAATTGTTTAAAACAATTCGTTAAAATTTCCGTTTTCCGAAAAGGGTTCTGTACCTTTAGTAAGCATAACGTTAACCCCAATTGCTATGTATCTGGATCACGAAGAAGACGACTACAACTTATCACTCAATCGCTTTGAGTCGATGCTGAAAACGAACAAGGTATTCTTCTTCGATTCGGAGGAATTTGAGGAGATTATTTTGCATTACCTCGATATGGGAAAAACCAACTTGGCAAAGAAAGCTTTAAAGTTAGGTTTGGAACAACATCCTAAATCTACTGGATTAAAGTTGGTTCAAGTAGAAATGTTAGTCTATGAAGACAAACTGGATGCGGCTGAAAAACTACTGAATGAGTTGTATGCTATAGAACCCCATAACGAAGAAATCTTCATTCAACGCGCCAGTATTTATTCCAAACGTGATAACCACGAAAAAGCGGTGGAATGTTTACAACAAGCTTTAGAATTTACCGATGATCATGCCGATGTCTATAATTTAATGGGCATGGAATATCTTTTTATGGATAATTTAGAAGCCGCAAAAGAAAGCTTCATTAAATGTCTCGAAGAAGATATTTTGGATCAATCCGCCTTATATAACGTAGTCTATTGTTTTGAATTTTTAGACCAAAACAAAGAAGCCGTTGACTATTTAAAAACCTATATCGATCGTAATCCTTACAGTGAAATCGCCTGGCATCAATCTGGACGTTTGTATTACGGTATGAAAGATTATGAAAATGCCGTTCGCGCCTTTGAATATGCTACATACATTGACGATACTTTTGTAGGGGCTTTTATGGAAAAAGGGAAAGCTTTGGAACGGTTGATGCGCTATGAAGAAGCCATTGAATGTTATGAGCAAACTATAAACTTGGATGATCCTACATCGTATGCTTTATTACGTATTGGAAAATGCCATGAAAAATTAGGTAATCGTGCCGAAGCGATGAAATTCTTCAACCAAACGGTGCATGAAGACCCGCTTTTAGATAAAGGTTGGATCGCCATCACCGATTTTTATATTCGTGAAAAAAATTACCAAAAAGCCTTATTCTATGTCAATAAAGCTTTGGCTATTGATGATCAAAATCGGGGCTACTGGAAACGCTTTGCTACCATCAATAAGGCAATGAACTTCTACGAAGAAGCCGAATACGGATACCGTAAAGCCGTTGAATTTGGTGATTATGAATTGGATACTTGGTTATTCTGGGTAGACATCATCACCTATTTGGGCGAATACGACAATGCTGTTTTAACGCTTTTACAAGCTACCGAATATTATCCGGAAGAATTCGAAATTGAATACCGATTGGCTGGATTATATTTCATGCAACATTTGGATGAAAAAGGACTATTTCACTTGGCCAATGGTTTGCGTTTGAGTTATCCAAACCATACGCTAATCGAAGAGTTATTCCCAGCGATTTGGGAACGTCCCACCGTGCAACATTATATCGCTAAATTTCAAAAATAATGGCGAATGAACCCAAAAAACGTTTCGGATTGCTAGGCCGAAATATTGCCTATTCCTTTTCGCGAACGTATTTTGGTAAAAAATTTGAAGCCGAACTTTTTCAAGACAATACCTATGAAAATTTTGATCTTGAAAGTTTAGAAGCATTCCCTGAATTAATAGCAAACAACCCCGATATCAAAGGGTTAAATGTAACCATTCCCTATAAAGAACACATTCTTCCCTATTTGGACGAACTGTCAGATAAAGCCAAAGCAATTGGTGCGGTAAATGTGATTCGCTTTAAAAAAAATGGACAATTAAAAGGCTATAATTCCGATTGGTATGGTTTCAAAAAAGCATTGCGCCCATTACTTCAAAAACACCATACAAAAGCCTTGATTTTGGGAACAGGCGGTGCCGCTAAAGCAGTTGCCTATGCGCTAGATCAAATGGGAATTACCTATGCATTTGTTTCGCGTTCCAATCAACCCAATTCCATTCGTTACGAACACTTGAACGAGACTATTTTCGAAACCTATTCGATAATCATCAACTGTACGCCTTTGGGAACTTTTCCTGACGTAGACCGTTGTCCTCCACTTCCCTACCATTTGTTTACACCCCAACACATTGCCTTCGATTTGATTTATAACCCAGAAAAAACAAGCTTTTTACAACAAGCTGAAATTCATGGTGCTAGAATTCAAAACGGCTATACAATGCTCGTTTTTCAAGCCGAAAAAGCGTGGCAAATTTGGAATCGATAACGAAACCAACTTTCTTGTAATCCCTTTTTTACGAAATAATAACGGTAGAAAGCATTGATTTTCTTGGTATTTTGGAGCTACTTTAGTATCTTTCGCCCTCAATAAGTGTATAACTCACAACGTAATCGAATGTCAGAAGAATTGAATGATAACCTGATTCCAGAACAAAACGGATCAGACGGAATGGAAAACCAAGCCTTACCTACTTCAGAGACTCCAGAAAATCAGGAAGAAGCTGTTGCGGAAACAGTTGAGGAGACGGTTGCTGAAACCGTAGAAGAAGCTGTAGCTGAAAGTCCGGTACCCGATACCGAAGTAGAAGTTCCTTTAACTGAAGAAACACCTGCTGAAACCGAAGTGCTTTCGGGTGAAGCTATTGAAGAAGTGGCTCCAATTGAAGCGGAAATGGAAACGGCTCCTTTAGAAGAAGTAACAGCGCAAGAAGCGGCTGTTAATGCAATTGCCGATGTCAATGCAGAAGAAAGTGAAGACGAAACCTTAAAAGGGCGTCATGATATTCCGATGCAAGACTATGACACCTTGTCGATGGAGCAATTGGTAACCGCTTTAGAAGAATTAGTGCAAGTTGACCATGTGATGTCGGTTCGTGAACATGTCGAAGAATTACGCAAATCGTTCCTTTCTAAATTCCACCACTTCATCGATGAAAAGCGGGATGAATTTCATGCTGAAAATCCAGATACCACGGAAGATTTCCATTATGATTTCCCCCTGAAAAAACGTTTTGACAACTTATACAACCAATACCGTGATTTGAAAAACAACCATTTCAAATCACTTCAAAATTCCTTAAAATCCAACCTTGAAAAGCGTGAAGCGTTGGTAGAAGAATTGAAAAATGTTGTGGCAAACTCCACAGGCAACATTGCACAAGCCTTAAAACAATTAAACGATATTCGCGAACGCTGGAAAAATGCGGGACCGATACCAAAAGATAAATACAACCACGTTTGGAACAACTACCATTTCCATTTGGAAAACTTCTATGATGTGTTGCATCTGGACCGTGAAGCACGTGACTTGGAATTCAAACATAATTTAGAGCAAAAGCAACGCATCATTGCGCGTGTGGAAGAATTATTGGATGAAGCCGACATCAACAAAGCGTTCCGTGAATTGCAAGATTTACACCGCATTTGGAAAGAAGATATCGGACCGGTTTCTAAAGATGTTCGTGAGGAATTATGGGAACAATTCAGTGCCTTAACGAAAAAAATGCACGACAAACGTGAATCGTTAGCAGAAACATTCCGTCACCGTGAGACTGAAAACTTACAGAAGAAACAAGAAATCATTGCGCAATTGGAGCAATTGGCTACAGAAAAAGTAGATGCACACCAATTATGGGTGAATCAAATTGCCAAAGTGGAAGCTTTACGCAATGCGTTTTTTGCTACGGGTAAAGTTCCAAGCGAAGTGAATGAAGCTACTTGGGCGGCTTTCAAAACGGCAGTTCGCAATTTCAACTCGCTTAAAAACTCTTTTTATAAAGAAATCAAACGCGACCAAAGTGATAACTTAAGTCGTAAACAAGCCTTAGTTGAAAAAGCCAAAGCCTTGAAAGATTCTGAAGACTTTGAGGGCACAACGGCCGTCATGAAACAAATCCAAGACGAATGGAAAACGATTGGTCATGTACCTCGTAAATTCTCAGATGCATTGTGGAAAGAATTTAAAGAAGCTTGCAACCTTTACTTTGAGCGTTTAAAAGACAGCAAAAAAGAGGAAAATGCAGTGGAAATGGAAGCCTTCAACAACAAGAAAGCGTATTTGGAGCAATTGCGTTCGTTTGAATTGACCGGTGAACATAAAACCGACTTGGATGCGATTAAAGCGCATATCGAAGCTTGGAAAGGTTTGGGTAAAGTACCGTTTAACCGTCGTCATATTGAAGGTAAATTCAACAAAATTCTAGATGCTTTATTCGAAAAATTAAGTGCCAGCAAAAAA
Source organism: Bacteroidota bacterium (assembly GCA_039798185.1). GTDB lineage: Bacteria > Bacteroidota > Bacteroidia > Flavobacteriales > Flavobacteriaceae > Flavobacterium. The sequence continues at coordinate 20,646 of JBDKGM010000047.1, read as the reverse complement.
GAAGGTGAAATGAATCGTTTCACTAGCAAACTGGATGCTTTTGGTGGAGATGACAGCCGTAAATTGGATAACGAGAAGTTATTCATCATGCGTAAAATTGACGAAGTGCAAAATGAAATCTTCCAATTGGAAAATAACATTCAGTTCTTCCAAAATGCTAAAAACAACCCGATTGTGAATGAGGTGAAGAAAAGCATCGAACGTCATAAAGAGGAATTGTTAACCTGGAAAGATAAATTAAAACATATCAATGGGTTAATCAAGCAAAATAGAGAGTCCGCCGAATAGCGGACTTTTTTTTGCATGACAATTATCATTTTATAAGGTACTTGAACCCTTTACCTTTGGTTGAAAATTGCACAACCCATGGCACCTTCACTCATTCAAAAATACAATGTACCGGGTCCTCGATACACGAGTTATCCTACCGTTCCCTATTGGAATGAAGCGGAGTTCACATCGACTGCATGGGAAAAAACGTTGATTCAAGCGTTTAAAGAAACGAACAGTTCCGATGGCATCAGTCTCTATATTCACCTTCCCTTTTGTGAAAGTTTATGTACCTTCTGCGGGTGCAACAAACGGATTACCAAGCGGCATGAGGTCGAACATCCGTACATCACAGCCGTTTTAAAAGAATGGAATTTGTATTGTGAGTTGTTGCCAAAAAAACCGAATATCCGCGAAATCCACTTGGGAGGTGGCACCCCTACCTTCTTCTCACCCGACAATTTACGTCGGTTGATTACCGGAATTTTGAAAGAAGCGAATGTTGCCCGCGATCATGAATTTAGTTTTGAAGGCCATCCCAATAACACCACCCGAGAGCATTTGCAAACCTTATTTGATTTGGGTTTTCGCCGGGTGAGCTTTGGGGTGCAAGATTATTCGAATACCGTACAAACCGCCATCCATCGCATCCAGCCTTTTCACAATGTCGCCAAAGTAACCTTTTGGGCCCGTGAGATTGGGTACACCTCTATCGGACATGATTTGGTGTTTGGTCTTCCCTTCCAAACCTTGGAAGATGTTATGGATACCATTGACAAAACCAAGTCGTTGCTTCCAGACCGTTTAGCGTTTTATAGCTATGCGCATGTTCCATGGATCAAAGGCAATGGCCAACGGGGGTTTAAAGACGAAGACCTTCCACAAGACGATATCAAACGGCAATTGTATGAAGAAGGTAAAAAACGATTGGCCGCCCATCATTATCATGAAATTGGGATGGATCACTTTGCGCTTTCTTCAGACAGTATGTATGAAGCCTTTCAAAAAGGAACCTTACACCGCAACTTTATGGGCTATACGGTCACCAAAACCAAAGTGATGATCGGCTTGGGCGTCTCCTCCATTGGGGATAGTTGGTATAGTTTTGCGCAAAATGAAAAGAATCTAGAAGACTACTACGATCGCTTGGAACAGAATGAGATTCCGGTGTACCGCGGTCATATCCTTTCGGAAGAAGACTTGGTGATTCGTCGGCATATCTTAAACCTCATGTGTACTTTTAAAACACAATGGGAAGACGATGCTTCCTACTTTAAAGAAATCCCCGATGTAATTTCCCATTTACAAGAAATGGAGCTCGACGGCTTGTTGGAGTTTCACCTCAACGGACTCGCGATTACCGAAAAGGGCAAACCCTATGTGCGCAACATCTGCATGGCATTTGACTTGCATTTACAACGTTCGGCACCTCAGACGCAGTTGTTTTCGATGACAGTGTGATTTATTATTTTAAATTCTAAATTCTAAAATCTAAAATCTAAAATTTAACTAGTTGCTTTGTAACATTGTGATTCGTCTGTTGACCTATGGATTTAAACCTTCGGAAAGTTTCCGAGTTCAATCATCAATCCTATGCAGTCTAATCCAATCTTGAATCGTAAAGCAACCCGCCTCTTTTTAGGCCTTTTTGTTGTGTATCTTGTCATCTATTTGTTCCAAAACGGGTATGCTTTTGGACAATGGTTACATCTAACACTTTCTTAATCATGCGTTTCTTTTACGTGATCTTGTGCTGCTTGGTAGGGGCACTTGGTCTTCATGCGCAAAAAGTAGAAGGCATAATTGTGGATGATCAAAATCAACCCCTTGCCACTGCCTCAGTGTATTGCATTGGTGTGGATTCTGAAGACCCTATTAAAACAACGCTTACGGATGAACGGGGACATTTCGAATTTGAATTAAATAAACCACTCACTTTTCGTCTACTTGTACAAGCATTAGGTTTTGAAAAAAAGATTTCGACAACACTTCAATGGGAAGGAGCGACTGTGCAAGTTCCTGTAATTTCTTTACAAAAAACAACGACTACGTTACAAGAAGTGAGTGTGGTGGGTAAGAAAAAAGCGTTTGTCGAACAAAAAATCGATCGTATTGTGGTGAATCCTGATGTATTGATTAGTAATGCTGGATTGACCGCTTTGGAAGTTTTGGAAAAAGCACCTGGCGTTCGGGTTGACATGAATGGTATTATTTCCTTGAAGGGGAAACAGGGCATACTCGTTTATGTTGACGATAAACCGACCTATCTTTCCGAAGCGGATTTAGCCTCCTTTCTTCGCTCCATGCCTTCTTCATCCATTGAAACGATTGAAGTAATCAGCAATCCGCCGGCGCGTTATGAAGCGGCTGGAAACTCAGGGATTATCAACATTCGCACAAAGAAAAATAAATCGAAAGGCTTTAATGGTGGTGTAAATTTGGCGTATGGACAAGGTACGTATGCCCGAACCAACAACTCGATTAACTTCAATTATCATTTGGAAAAATGGAACTTCTTTTCCAATGTCGCTTTTTCTGAAAACAATACCTATCAAGACTTAACAATTACACGGAAGTATTTTGATAACACGGGGAATTTAGCCTCAACTTTTACACAGAACTCCTACATCAAACCCAATAATCGCAATCATTCGGCACGTTTTGGAGCAGATTATTATGCGAATAAAAAAACGACTATTGGTGTTTTGGTCAGTGGTTTTTACAATCCTTCTAACCGAACAACTACCAATGATGCTGTAATCACCGATGCAACTAATCAAGTGACGAGTACAGTTAACGCGTTGAATCCGATGGCGGTTCGTTTTAAAAACGGAAGTTTAAACCTCAACCTCAATCATAAACTGAATGATAAAGGACAAGAAATCATGGTAAATACCGATTATATCGCCTATGATTCTAAAATTGACCAAAATCTTTTCAACGAACAGGTGGCTACTGATGGCACCGTTCTTAATCAGTCGCAATTACAATCCAAATTACCATCAACCATTAAAATTGCTACTGCAAAAGTTGATTATTCGGGAGTAGCTCTAGCGGGAGGTACCTTGGACATGGGTACAAAAAGCAGTTATGTGAAAACCAATAATATGGCTTCATTTTTTGATGTAATTGGAACTACTGCAACACCCAATTATGATTTCTCGAATGATTTCACCTACCAAGAGCGCATTCATGCAGGGTATCTGAATTATGCCAAGGACTTTAAAAAATGGACAGTACAGGCCGGACTTCGTTTGGAATACACCCATATCGATGGATTTCAATCGGGGAATCCAGTCGTGCAAGATTCTTCTTTTGTGAAGAAATACACGAGTCTCTTCCCTACTCTTTTTGTACAATACCGTTTGGATAGTTTACAAAATCATGTGTTTGGAATATCGATGGGGCGCCGAATTGAACGTCCGGATTACAAAGACTTAAATCCGTTTACGTACCCCATGGACCGATTTACCTATTATGGTGGTAATCCCTATTTACAACCAACGTTTTCTTACAATGCGGAGTTATCGCATACTTTCCGAAAGAAATATACCACCACGGTGTTTTACAGCTATATCGACAATGTGATTTCAGAAACCAATGAACAACGGGGCACCACCTATTACAGTAGGCCTGGGAATTTTGCCAAACAAATCAACTATGGTGTGAATTTTAATGCCGGATTCAACTTGTATTCTTGGTGGACCGTCCAATTGTATGCGGAGTTAACGAATAGCATTTTCTCAAGTAAGGTGTATACCGAAACCTTGAACGACTCACTTTGGAGTTGGGTACTCGTTCCCACCAATCAATTCACGATCAGCAAACGCTTTACGGCCGAACTCTCGGGGCAATACCAAAGCAAAGCGTTATCAGGGCAGTTTATCATCTACCCCATTACCACTTATCGGGCAGGACTCGCTGCAAAAATCTTAAAGAACAAGGGGACGTTGAAACTTAATGTTTCTGACATACTGTATTCCAACCAAGTGCGTGGAGACATTCGCAATATTGCCAATGCACAAGCCGGCTGGTACAGTTACTTTGATTCGCGTGTGGTGACTTTATCCTTCAGTTACCGTTTTAGCAAAGGAGAAGCTGCGAAACAACGCCAAACGGGTGCTTCTGACACGGAGCAACGCAGGGTAAAGGTTTAGGGGTTTGGAATTATGAGTTATGAGTTATGAGTTATGAGTTAGGAATTATGAGTTAGGAATTATGAATTATGAGCCTGCCTGCCTGCCGGTAGGCAGGTTATGAGTTGGATTGGGGTCTTTCACTACAAAACATATTTTCCTAGCATTTTGCTGGATATCTCCTAGCATTTTGCTGAGTACAACCTAGCTTCTTGCTGGGTGACCACTAGCTTCTTGCTGAGTATAACCTAGCATCTTGCTGAGTACAACCTAGCATCTTGCTGGGTGACCACTAGCTTCTTGCTGTGTATATCCTAGCATCTTGCTAGGTGACCCCTAGCATCATGCTGAATGAGGAATAGCATTAAGCTTGGTAATCTCTAGTAATATGTACGGTAACGTTGGGTTTTGCGGTTTTGGGGATGTGTAATGCAGTCAAAATGTACTGCAAAGTCAGGAGAATGTTGCAATACAGAGTACTACTTAAATTACTTTACAGATCTGTTTTTTTATTCTGGCCAATCATATTCAAAATTGTTTTTAAAAGGAACGCCAATTTCAACTTCTTCAATTATTCCATAATCGACATGTAGCGTCAGCCAAAATTTTTCATTAAAGTACGTTGAAAAAAACTCATATTCATCCAATTCCCAATTATTTAGGTGGGCAAATACTATTTCTTTTACTTGCCTTAATGATTGACCAATAATTTTTTGATTTTTAAAAGTCAAGTTTTGATTTTTAATTCGAATGTAACCCAGTTTGAGGTTTTCATCTTTATAAAAAGTCAATCTAAATTTATAATCGTTCCAGTCACAGACAATTTCGTTCTCATCGTCCTCATCAATATGGATTTTATTTGGATTACCTAAAAGTGAAAAAACTTCATCTTGTATTAATCCAAACTTGATATTGTCAATACCCAATGCTAATTTTAATTCCATAATTTATAATCGTCGGTTAAAGCTTTCACACAATTTTTAGGGAGCGTATTGTAGAACTTCGTTTTTTAGTTCACCAAGCGAAAGGATTGACTCCTTTGAATTTCATTTCGTGCGGTGGCGGGAGACTGTTTTGCACAGTTTATACTTTTCTTATCCCCATTCGACAAAATAATTGTGCAAAACTACCAATGTTTAATTTTCCTTTATTCTTTATCTTAATTTCAACTTTTAGTTTGGTATAATTTGAATAATAAAAGCTAGAAATATCGTCTGCTAGTTTTTCATTTTTAATAAGCCATAAAGCTTCATAACTACCATATTTTGTATATTCTTCAACAAATTTGGAATAATCATAATATGAAAAATGCCTTTCTTTTTTTAAAAATGGAAAGAAAACTGACTTAAAAATTATTTTATCCTTTTCAATGACAATTCGTTTAACTTTTACTAAAAAATACAACGCTATGAATTCCAAGAAAAGGAATAAAACTCCAATTAACATTCGACTTTTATCAACCCAAAATTCATGATGTAAAGGGCTAATTTTTGATTTTACAAATACCATCCAAATTAAAAATCCGAATGATGCATTGATATATAATGTTAAAAAAATCCCCCGGAATTTAAATTTTGAAACCATGTGCATTGAAAAAATTGCCATTAACGATCTGCTAATAGCAGACTGTGAAGTGTTAAGCTAAACGAAACGATTATTATCCAACAAAAATAAAACTTTTTTGCTACGTCCCGTTCTCTTCGCGCGTGTCGTGAAAGCAAAATGCCAACTTTACGCTTACCAGCCTTAGCGGGGGACTGTTGTGGTGCAGTGTGCTACTTAAAACACTTTGCGGAGTTTGGGGCAGGGCACGGATTGCAAATCCGAGCCATCGGGGTTTTGGGGATGTGTAATGAAGCAGCATTATGTGTAAATTATTATTATATTATTCAAGAAACCCATATTGAGATTACACGCTTTGTCCATTTACCGTTTTTCTTCTGAAATACAAACGATTGCCCACTTCCTAAGGTATTGAGATCAATATAAAAGGTATTTTTATCTGGGGAGTAAATCGGCATACTTATACGATAAAATAGTTTGTTGCCATATTTTTTTTGATAGTTTTTTAGAAATTGGGTGGTTCGGTCTGCGGCTTTGGAATCATGCATTTTGTCCAATTCATCAGCAGGAATTAACCTTTTGAATTTTATTTCCTTCTGACTTAACACAAATTGATTCCATTGTTTGCATTGTCCATCAATGTGTAGTGAATCTCCAGAAAAAAGGGATACGATTTTTGCTTTCAAACTAGCGTTTTCTTCAACAAATACTGGCATTTCCAATCGATTCACAAGATAAGGCGTTTGATTACCTTCTAATTGTTCTGTTTGCTGTAATGTCTTAAAAACTAGCGAAAGTGCAAAATAAATATCCTTTTGGGTGGTACCGTTTTGCTGGACCTCTTTTTTGGGTGTTTGCATTTGATTACAAGAAATCTGTAAAATCAAACAAAATAAAATTCCAATTCTTTTCATGACTTTTGACAAAAAGTACAATTGTTATTATTCAAATGGCTTACTTAAAAACCTCCCCTTTTTTATCCCTTAGTATTTTCGAGGATGTTTAAGCACTACGGTTTTTGCATCCACGTTTTTGATAATTCGCCTGTCTATTAAAGGCTCGCCATAACGTTGATGTGTAAATTCTAGGATTGTATCATGAATCAATTGCCAATTCCCTTCTACGACTTCATAGGTTATTTTGGTTTCTCCCACTGGGCACCAAGAGGTACTTTGTTTAACGATCAATTTTCCATTGGGCAATATTTGATACCCAAAATAATCTCCTGATAAATCAGCAACTTTCTTGTAAATAAAACAGCGTTTGTCCTGGGAATCCATCGCACTAAACTTCCACGCCCCTAATAATTGTGATTCTAAATCACTACGGTGATGGAGGGGTCGTACACTCAATGCCAACAAAAGAATTAGAATTGATTTCATCGCTTGTTATTTAATAAGGTTAACGATTCTAAGTTAGACATATTTTATCATTTGTCATTGATCGTATAACTGACTACAACTGTATTTCAAAATACGAACAAAACAAGCCTGTCTTTACAAATCATCGAAGTAGAGAAGATACGAGTTGTTGAGTGAAGTCAGTATAACAGCAAAGTAGTTAGCATGTTGTGTCGCGATTATAGTTAGGATTTTTTACTATTTATTTTTTTTAATCTAGGGTAATACACAAACAATAGAGCGAATGTAACTAAGTAAAAACCAATTCCCGGTAATTTAAAGGTAATTGATGTCGCATAGACCAGATCAAGCACGAATAAAATAAGATAAATTAATACAATAATTGAGACCACAATTTTTTTAACTGTATTGGTGAAATACATAACCCCTAATAGGCAACAAAAAAAAACAATTGGTAAAATTGTATAAAGTATTTCGAATTGCTTTTTTGCCGTACTTTCTATATGCAAGAAACTTACAAAAAAGTAAAGTAACACTAATGCAATTAAAGATAATAGATTCTTTCGACTCATGGCATGTTTGGCTTTTATGTACTCTGAATATTTCTACTAAAATAGCAATCTTTGTAAAACTATCTGAATTAATGTTTAAAAACGGTCAACATTAATTAGTGAAGTACATAGTTAGTGACTCTAAACTGTACACTGCCCACTGAACTCTGATCACTGCATACTGAACACTGTCCACTTCCCACTGCAAACCATCACGGCATTCCCCTTCGGGGTAAATGAGGATCCGACGGTTTTAGGAAAACCTTTCGTTTAAAAGCAATACGTGTTTTAGTGGATTGGAGGACAAGGTCAACTTCATAAGTACAATCTGAAGGGTAAAGCGTGTCTAATTTGATAGTAAAGACACCGTTGAATACCTTTTCTTGGGAATAGAGTTGAATCTTGTATTTATCTTTTAAATAATTAAAACGTATAGTACTCTTTTTTTTATATCTCAAAACTATAATGGTTTTTGATAAACTACTTATTTCAACAAGATTAGGCTCAAACTTATTTTTTTTACGACCAACGGAATTGTTCGATTGCTCTCCCTCTTGCTCGATTGAAGTTATCGACCAATCCCCTTCTATATTGATGTAATCCGGTTGATAAAACGCAAAATAGAGCACGACACACAGCAAACCACCGATTAGCAATCGGGTAAGAAATTTTGTGGGATGTGGCGCTACTTTTCGCATCAAGGTGAATAAAGTACCAAGATACGGAATAAATGGGTTGTATTTAGACGTTAGAATTTAGAATTTAGAATTTAGACTTTCGACTTTCCTCATTCAACATTTAAAATAATACAATTCAAAACAAAAAAAGCACGCCTCCCAGCGTGCTTTTCATTCTAAACCCAAAAAAATTACTGATGGAGACGATTGTAAAGGTCGTCTTTCAAGTGCAGCAATTTTGCTTTCAATTCATGTGCATGCTCATCGATGACCACTTCCTCCTCGGTATTGATGCGATGGATGCGGTGTTCCAATTCGTGGTATTCATCAAAGAGTTTTTTAAAATGCGCATCCTGTGTTTTTAAGTCGTGAATTTTATCCGTTAATTCAGGAAACTCGTGTATTAAAGCGTGACGTTCCATATTCGTTTGTTTATTTGGTTACTTAGTGACAATTGGCTTGCGCCTGAACATATAAATTCATGTTGGAAGGCGATACATACGGGATTCCTAGTCCCATCCCTCGAACAATAAAGAGGAGACCGATACAAACGGCCACCACAGGAATCCATTTTTGAATGCGTTGGCGTATCGGCATGCTAATCCACTGACTTGCGTACACTACCGCACTCATCAACGGCACCGTACCGATACCGTATAAGAACATATAGCTGATACTACTCATCAGGTTGGGCATCGCCAATGCTCCAAACAATGCGGCATACACCATCCCACAAGGCAAGAACCCATTCAAGAGTCCGATCGTGAACAGTGCATCCGGTGATTTCCGTTTGAACTGTTGCCCCAAGTGGTTTTTTACTGCGGCAATGGCTTTATAAACCGGTTTAGAGAAATTGTAGCGGGCAAAAACTTTTTCCGGTACTACCGCCACGACAATCATCAACACCCCCATGGTAATCGACAACTGTTGTTGCATCCCCGCGAGAAAGAAACCCCGACCTAGGAGTCCGAACACCCCACCCAACACGCCATAGGCCGTAAGCCGACCGAGGTGATAGAGCAGAATTTGGAGCGCCTTTCGGCTCGGATTATTCCGATCTACAGGAAGCATCATCGCAATCGGTCCACACATGCCTACGCAGTGCAGGCTACTGATGATTCCGAGAAGTAATGCGGTGTACAACATGATTTAATAGATTACGGTTTCTTTCGAAATATAGCCTACGCCGTCGCAATTCCAGTTAATTGTAATGTCCCAGCGACCGTCTGTCAGGGAGCTTTTAGGTATGAGCAAATGTGGACTAGATAACGAAATCGGAATTTCGAAATCAAGCTGCTGACTAGACGGTCTGTAAAGGGACACTTTACCATTTATTTTCCCAAAGTCAAATGCCTTCGGAAACGTAATATCAATACCTTCTTCGGTTTTGGTACACTGCACTTTTTCTTGTAAACTCAAGGCATTGTTTTCTTTTTCCAAATCCCGTTCAAAGGTTTGTTCTTTTAAATAATATTTTTCTACAACGAGCTCGTTGTCGTACTTCGAGTTGGATTGTACCCGAAATACAAAGAATAAGATGAAACTCATGAACAGTGCAAATGCAATGACAATCCCTGTTCCCCAATTTATTTTCATGGTGTTTTTTTTTAGTGGTTAGTGACTGGTGATTAGTGATTAGTGATTAGTGATTAGTGATTAGTGATTAGTGATTAGTGACTAGTGATTAGTGACTAGTGACTGTAAACTGCGACTGTATACTGAATACTGTATACTGTATACTGTATACTGTATACTGAATACTGTATACTGAATACTGAATACTGTACACTAATTAAACTTCCTTGGTCCGTTGAAATTGGTCGTTGTGGACTCAATTCTTCGGTTGCCTTCATACACTTCGATATGCAACACGCGTTTTTCATCGTGTAACGAACTCTCGGGCAGCTTGATGAACAAGGTGCCTTCACCCAAACTATCACCGGGAACGGTAACAGCATTGGTACCTACTAACTTAATTTCACCGCCCTCAGCATCAACCAATTTGAACGTAACGTTTTTAAACGCTTCATTGGTTTTGTTGACGATTTTGAAATTATACACATTCACAATCCGGTTGCCTTCTTTCAAGAACATTTGTCCAGGAACTTTCAAGATGGTGGCTTCAACCTGACTGCGTAAAAACAACATACCGATGAAGATGCCTGTGAGGATCAGCAACACTGCTGAATAGCCTTTCATGCGGTTGGTAAATTTGAATTTCTCTTTTTTGACAATTTCATCTTCACTCGCATAGCGGATCAACCCTTTAGGGAAGCCCACCTTGTCCATGATGGTATCGCATTCATCGATACAAGCGGTACAGTTGACACACTCCAATTGAACTCCATTACGGATGTCAATTCCGGTGGGACAAACATGGATACAGGCTTTGCAATCAATACAATCGCCTTTCCCTGCCGCCACACGGTCCTCGCCTTTTGTAATTTTCGCCCGGCCGTTTTCACCTTCACCACGCACATGATCATAGGATACATTAATGGTTTTATTGTCTAATAAAACACCTTGTAACCGTCCGTAAGGACAAGCGATGATACATACTTGTTCGCGGAACCAAGCATAGATAAAATAGAATACGGCAGAAAAGATCAGTATGGCAATGAGCGTTGACGTATTGTGTGTCGGACCTTCTTTGATCAACTCAATTACGGTATCACTTCCTTTCAAATAAGCCAAAAACACATTGGCAATACCAAAGGATATCAGATAAAACACGACCCATTTGGTAACTCGTTTGCGGATTTTCTCGGCATCCCACTCTTGTTTTTCCAAACGAATTTGTTGGTTACGGTCGCCTTCAATCCAGTATTCGATACGGCGGAAAACCATTTCCATAAAAATTGTTTGGGGGCAAAACCACCCACAGAATATACGTCCGAAGGCGACGGTAAACAAGGCCAATCCTACTACACCAATAATCATCGAGATGACAAAGAGGTGAAAGTCTTGTGGCCAAAAGGGAAATCCGAAGATGTTAAAGCGACGTTCGAGAACGTTAAAGAGTAAAAATTGGTGACCGTTGATTTTCACAAACGGTGCTCCGAAGAGAAATACCAATAAGAAATAGCTCACTATTTTTCTTCGGTCGTATAACGGTCCCGAAGGTTTTTTGGGGAAGATGAAGGCACGTTTCCCTTTTTGATCGATTGTGGCAATCGTATCGCGGAAACTGTCGTCATGTAACTGACTGGCCATGATTTTTTTATTTTTTTGGGTTTAGTAATAGGGTCCCGAGGGTATCGGGACCAACTAACTGTTATTTTGCGGTTGCTGTTGAGTCCGCTGGTTTTGCAGCATCAGCTGTGGGAGCAGCTTCTTCTGTCCATTTATCCCCTTCGGCGGGTTTACCACCGGCAGGTTTTGAACCTTGTAAACTCAATACATAACTCGCAACTTTTTGAACATCTTTAGAATCTAAGGTTTTACCCCAAGCGGCCATCGTTGGATTACGTGGACTACCGTCGTGGATCACTTTAAATACATTTTTAATACCACCACCGTTCAACCAGAACTCATCGGTTAGGTTAGGTCCTACAACCCCACCCCCTTGTGGTCCGTGACAAGCCACACATACATTTTTAAAGATCTCTTGTCCTTTGGCTAAGCTTTCTTTATCGGTAAGCAAGGTTACTTGATCGGCAGTAATGACTTCTTTTGGTGAAGCGGATTTACTATTTAACAATTCGGCTTCTGCCAATTCAACCTCATGTTTGAACTCCTGTTCTTGGTTATCGCCACCAAACATGTGGAAACGCACCAAGTAAATCACCCCGAAGATGATGGTTAAATAGAATAAATTCACCCACCATGGTGGCAATACGTTATCCAATTCACGGATACCGTCATAATCATGATCCAACATCACATCGGCTTCTTGCTCGATGGCTTTGGAACGCGTTAATTTGCTCATCCAGGTTTGGTAGAATTTACTTTCTGTGAAAGAAACCGATTGGGCTTCTTCTAATTTTTGCTTTTGTTCTTCAGTCAATAAATGATAGGTCACTTTATCCACTGCGCTCACCACAATTTCAATCGCTACCAATAGGAACAGAAATACTCCTAAAAACAACGCTACCATGGGGTACTTCACAAAAGCCGGTTTATCCCCAGAATCGATAAAGTATTCTAATGCAACCAACACAAAGGCGAAGATTACAGGGACACGAACATATGAGGGAAATAATTTTTTCATTGTTACTTGTTTTACGGTTAATTATTCTTCGTCGTTTAAAGGAAGATCACTGATTTCGTTGAGGGTTTCTTTGCTATAGGTCATTGCCCAAACGGTAAACAACACAAAGGCAGCAAAGAAAATTGTCAAGGAAATGATGGGGTATATTTCAACCCCAGCAATGGTTTCCAAATTATGTTTTACAAACTTCAACATGGCAATTATTGTTTAGGTTTTGCAGCCGTATCCGTTCCTAGACGTTGTAAGTAGGCGATCAACGCAATAATCTCGCGGTCTTTCAACGGATTAGCCGTTTCATTACCAAATGATTTCTGGATGTCACTGTCTTTCATCAAACTCGCTTCAATCTTTTTCGCTTGTGCTTCTAAAGCTTGTGGAGCATTCGCAATTTCTTCGGGTGAATACGGTACACCTAGCGTTACCATCGCTTGCATTTTTTTCTGTAACAACGAGTTGTCCAATTTGTCATGGATTAACCATTGGTAGCGCGGCATCAACGAACCTGCAGAAATACTTTGTGGATCATACATGTGGTTGAAATGCCACACATCAGGACGGCCACCATTAAATGGTTTACCCGTAACCCCTTCACGATGTAAATCAGGACCTGTACGTTTTGAACCCCATAGGAATGGGTGATCGTATACATATTCACCCGATTTTGAATAGTCACCATAACGTTCTACTTCTGAACGGAACGGACGAATCAATTGGGAGTGACAGCTCACACATCCTTCTCGGATGTAGATATCACGACCTTGCAATTCAAGTGGCGTATACGGTTTAACTGCCGTAATTGTGGGTATATTTGATTTCACAAAAATTGTGGGTAAGATTTGTACCACACCACCCACTAGGATGGCTAACGTAGTGTATACCGCAAATTTTACCGGTTTACGTTCTAACCAAGCATGCCATGTTTCCCCTTTCAAACGGTTTTCACTAATTGGAGCTAAAGCAGGTGCCTCAGCCGCATCGTCAGTTACCGCAGCACCTTGACGAACGGTCATGATGATGTTGTATACTAATACCAATACCCCAACTAGGTATAACGTACCTCCGATTGCACGAATCCAGTACATCGGCATAATTTGCGTAACGGTTTCTAAGAAGTTACCATATTGTAACGCACTTCCATCGGGTTTGAATTGTTTCCACAATGACGCTTGGGTAAATCCAGAAACATACATCGGTAACGCATAGAATACAATCCCTAAGGTTCCAATCCAGAAGTGGAAGTTGGCTAATTTTTCAGAATATAATTTGGTTTTGGTCAAACGAGGTACCAACCAGTAGAACATACCAAAAGAAAGGAATCCGTTCCATGCTAATGCACCAACGTGAACGTGGGCAATAATCCAATCGGTAAAGTGCGCAATAGCATTTACATTTTTCAAAGAAAGCATCGGACCTTCGAAGGTAGCCATACCATAGCCGGTAATCGCTACTACGAAGAATTTCAATACAGAATCGGTACGTACTTTATCCCATACCCCACGAAGTGTCAACAAACCGTTGATCATACCACCCCAAGATGGTGCAATTAACATTACAGAGAACACTACACCAAGGTTTTGCGCCCAATCCGGTAATGCAGAATACAACAAGTGGTGAGGACCTGCCCAGATGTAAATGAAAATTAAAGACCAGAAGTGAATGATGGATAAACGATAGGAATATACCGGACGGTTAGCCGCTTTCGGAACAAAGTAGTACATCATTCCTAAGAACGGAGTCGTTAAGAAGAAGGCTACCGCATTGTGTCCGTACCACCATTGAACCAAAGCATCTTGTACCCCAGCATAAACGGAGTACGATTTTAATCCGGCAACAGGTAATTCCAAACTATTGAAAATATGCAATACCGCCACGGTAACGAAGGTCGCGATGTAGAACCAAATGGCTACATAAATGTGACGCTCTCTACGTTTGATAATGGTACCAATCATGTTGATCCCAAATACCACCCATATCAGCGCAATCGCAATATCAATTGGCCATTCTAATTCCGCATATTCTTTTGACGTTGTGTATCCTAAAGGCAAGGTAATCGCTGCCGCTACGATAATCAACTGCCATCCCCAAAAGTGGATTTTACTCAGTAGATCACTGAACATACGGGCTTTAAGCAAACGTTGCATGGAGTAATAAACTCCGGCAAACATGGCGTTACCCACAAAGGCAAAAATCACCGCATTGGTATGCAAAGGGCGAAGTCTACCAAAACTCAAGAACGAAACTCCACTAGTCACGTTGGGGAACAAGAACATGAAAGCCAGAAGTAATCCGACTAACATCCCTACAACCCCGAAAACGATACTGGCATAGATGAAATTTCGAACAATCTTGTTGTCATAATGAAATTGTTGCATTTCCATAATTATTGTTTTTCTTCGGTTATACTAATTTGATTGTTGTTTTTTGTTTTTTTGATTAATTCATCGTCAAATAACATGCGAACTGACGGTGTGTAATCGTCGTCATATTGACCTGTTTTCACCGCTTTAATAAAGGCGATCAAAAAGAAAACGGCCACAACGATACTGATGCTGATTAAAAAATAGATTACGCTCATACCCTATTAATTTGAAACAAAGTTACCCCCTCACTATGGGATAAAACATGACATTTATCATTCCCTAAAAAAATCTTAAAATCCGCGTATTAACGGTAGTTCCGACGGGCATACCAATTGCTCATCACCGTTACAAAACTCACAATGGTAATCGTGCTCAACGGCATAATGATGGCCGCAACAATCGGTAAAAGATTTCCTGTAACGGCAAAACTGAGTCCGACCACATTGTACAACAACGACACGCCAAAGCTCATATAAATCGTCTTCATGGCATTGCGGGAATACTGCATGAAAAAAGCAATCTTTGAAAACTGTGACGCATCCAAAATACCATCACAAGCGGGAGAGAACACATTGACATTTTCAGAAATTGAAATCCCAATATTACTCTGTGCCAATGCGCCTGCATCGTTTAATCCATCCCCCACCATCATGACATTCTTGCCTTGATTTTGTAAGGATTCGATATAGGCCAATTTCTCCTCGGGTTTTTGGTTGAAGACTAAGGTGGTTCCCTCGGGTAACATTTTCTCTAAAATCTTGCGCTCCCCATCATTATCCCCAGAAAGCACCACCAAATTGTAGTGGGCACTCAACCGATCAAACAACTGTTCCAATCCCTCGCGGTACTGATTATTGAAGACATAACTGCCTTTATACACCCCATCGATTTCAACGTGCACTTTCGTTTTCTTATGGGTGTTTTCACTTAAATGTTTTAAGAATTGGGACGAACCTAATTTTACGTCATGGCCTTCCACCGTAGCAAATACCCCTTTTCCTGTGATCTCTTCAAAATGGGTGACATTGGCTTTTTCTTGGGGTGGCAAATAGTCATAAAGTCGGCGACTCAACGGGTGGTTCGAACCCCGCAGTGTGTTTTTCAACAACCAAAGTTCGCTCGGAGTGAGCGCATTTCCTTCATAGGTAATGGCCGTTTTTTTATTGGTGGTAATGGTACCCGTTTTATCAAATACAATCGTATCTACCTTCGCCATTTGTTCGATAACCTGGGCATTTTTCAAATACAGCTTACGGTTCCCTAGGATGCGCAACACATTCCCCAAAGTAAAGGGAGCGGTTAGCGCTAAGGCACAGGGACAAGCTACGATGAGTATCGCCGTAAAGACATTAAATGCGGTATCCACATTAATGAATATCCAAAATGCAAAAGAGACAAACGCCAAGAGGAGTAATGCCGGTGTAAAGTAATGACTGATGCGGTCGGTGATGTTTTTATGTTTGGACTCCAATTTCTTTTGGAACACATCATTGCTCCACAATTGGGTAAGGTAACTTTGGGAAACAGAAAACAATACTTCCATTTCGATTACCTTCCCGATTTGTTTACCGCCAGCGTAGATTTTGTCGCCCGACTTTTTCTCAATCGGTACGGCCTCTCCCGTCACAAAACTATAGTCGATGGATGCTTTTTGAGAAATTAAGATGCCGTCAACCGGAATCAATTCTTGGTTGCGAATTAATAGTCGGTCGCCTTTTTCAATTTCATAGACCTGTACCGGTTCCTCTTCACCATTGGGTAAGAGTTTGGTAATCGCAATCGGGAAATAGGATTTATAATCCCGCTCAAACGAAAGGAAGTTGTAGGTTTTTTGTTGGAACAATTTCCCCAACAACATAAAGAAAATCAACCCGCACATGCTATCGAAAAAACCTTGACCGTAATTCATTACAATATCAACCGTAGAACGAATAAACATGATGATGATCCCCAAGGCAATTGGAATTTCGATATTGAGCATTTTGGCCCGAATACTTTTCCATGCGGAAACATAATACCCACTAGCCGAATATACCAAAGGCGGTAGCGATAAGAAGAATATTAACCAACGAAAGAATCCGCGGTATTGATTGATCCAAAATTCTTCCACTTCAAAATATTCGGGAAAAGAAAGTAACATGATATTCCCAAACGAGAAGAACGCCACCCCAATCTTATAAATTAACGAACGGTCGATTTTATGTTGGTCGCCTTCATAATTTTCTAAGCTGATGTAAGGTTCATAACCGATCGAACTCAAGAGCTCAACAATCGCTTTGAGTGAAATCTGTTCGGGATTAAAGGTGATGCGAACTTTCTTGGCGGGAAAGTTTACTTGCGAGCTGCCAATACCCGGTTGCAGCTTGTGTAGATTTTCCAAAATCCAAATACACGAGCTACAGTGAATATGCGGTATATACAGTGAAACAATATGGGTTGAAGCTTCTTCAAATTCCAATAATTTTGTGACGATCTTGGCGTCGGTTAAAAAGTCGTATTTTCCATTGATGTCCGAAGGTGTGGCTCCGGGTGCGGCTTGAAAGTCGTAATAACAGGTTAAATCATTCTGACTAAAAATCTCATACACAGTTTTACAACCCGTGCAACAAAACGATTTTTCATCAAAAAGAATTTCGTCTTTACGAGGAACTTCATTACCACAATGGAAACATGTTGATGTGTCCATAAATTTGCTCATTTTACCTGTAACAAAGGTCACACACCTATTTTTTTTAAAATATGATATTTGTCATGTGAATAATTACCTAACTTTGGTGTAACAAAAATCTTACTCCCATGAGCAAATGTGAACAGTGTATTGTAAGGGAATTTAGTTCCCTGAAGGCACTTACTAAGGACGAACTCCTCCACATGGCCGAATGCAAAACCTCGTATACCATCAAAAAGGGCGAACCTATTTTTGAGGAAGGGGAAAGTATTAATGGGGTCTTTTGTGTGAAAGATGGTGTATGCAAACTGTCGAAATTAAGTTCGAATGGTAAAGACCAAATTGTCAAACTAGTCAAGCCGGGAGAGCTATTGGGACAACGTTCCTTGATTAGTGAAGAGCCTACCAACTTGAGTGCGGTGGCCTTGGAAGACATGCAAGTATGCTTCATTCCGAAGTCGGAGATTATGTCCTTTTTCAACAAGAACAATAACTTCTCGATGAACATGATGCGCACGATTTGTGGCGACCTACGGGATGCGGATGATCACATGGTGAACATGGCACAAAAAACAGTAAAGGAGCGATTAGCAGAAACTTTATTATATTTGGAAGATAATTTCGGGAAAAACGACGATGGTACGTTGCATATCCAACTCTCCCGCGAAGAATTAGCAGGGATGATTGGTACCGCTACCGAAAGTTGTATCCGCTTGCTTTCAGAGCTGAACAAAAGCGGGTATATCGAACTAATAGGAAAGAAAATAGCCTTGAAAGAAAGGCAGAAATTAAAACGAATGGCCGAGTAGTCGGGCGTGCGTATACTATGGAATTAACGACCTAAACCCTGCAGCAATGCGGGGTTTTTGGTTGTTGGAAGTTTCAGGTTTAAAGTTATGAATTATGAGTGATGAGTAATCCATGTTTAATGTTAACTGTTTACTGTATACTGTATACTGTATACTGTATACTGTACACTGTACACTGTACACTGAATACTGTATACTGAATACTGTATACTGTACACTGTACCCTGAACACTGTACCCTGAACACTACCTACTGTACACTGATTACTGCACACTGATTACTGTCCACCACTCCCCTTCCTTAAAAACAAATAATACACTGGCACACCCAAAGCGACAATACCCAAACCTAAGCCGGTATTGCGGGTGTCGTAAATTAAGAGGGCCAAACAAATTGAAGCCGTGATTACAATATACAGCAACGGAATAAAAGGATAGCCTAATGCTTTATAAGGACGCTCCGCATCGGGTTCGCGTTTTCGTAAAATAAAGAGACCACCGATGGTGAGCATATAAAACAATAATGAGGCAAAAGTCGCATACGTAAGCAAGTCACCATATTTCCCAGTGACACACAACAATGATGCCCAAATACCTTGCACCCATAAGGCACGTGCAGGCACTTCTTTGTCATTGAGTTCACCCGCCTTTTTAAAGAACAAACCATCTTGCGCCATGGCATAAAACAAACGCCCACCGCTGAGTATGAGTCCGCTATTACAACCAAACGTGGACACCATAATCAAACCGGCCATGACCAACACCCCTACATTCCCCATAATCACACTCGCAGCAGCAGCACCCACACGGTCTTCGGAGGCAAACATAATCCCTCGCTCTATCACTGTAACACCGTCAGGCGAACCGTTTAAGGGCAGTAAGGATAAGTAGGCTACATTCGCCAACAAATAAATAATGGTCACAATCAAGGTACCTAAAAATAAACTGCGGGGGATGTTGCGTTTCGGGTCTTTGATTTCACCTGCAATAAAGGTGACATTATTCCACGCATCACTCGAGAACAAGGGATTGATAATTGTAGCTCCCATTACACCCAACAACGCCACACCACTTAAGAATGAGATTTCTAACGTTCCTTCATGATTCACCGTTTTCTTGGCCTCCCAAAGGTTGGCGAAGTTTTGTGACAGCACATCCGACTGTAATCCGACGTACAAGCCCAATATGATGAGCGCAAATAAGGCAATGAGTTTCGCCGACGTAAACACCAGCTGAATGATCTTCCCGTTTTGAACGCCACGGGTATTGATATACGTGAGTAAAAAGATACTAGCGATTGCCAAAACTTGTTTGTTGGTAAACACAAATGTATCCTTCACTTCAAACAGTACTTGTTCTAAAAAAGGAAAAAATACCGCTGTATAGTTGGCAAACGCCACTGCTACAGCCGCAATCACTCCCGTTTGTATCACGGTAAACACCGTCCATCCGTAGAGAAACGACATGAGTTTTCCATAGGCCCGTTGGATATACACAAACTGCCCACCTGCATTGGGCATCATTCCGGCCAACTCGCCATAACTCAACGCTGCCGACATCGTGAGGAGTCCGGTGATGAACCACAACACCAATATCCAAGCCGCCGAACCCACATCACGGGCCATGGCAGAAGTAACCAAAAAGATCCCCGACCCAATCATCGATCCCGCCACCAAACTGGTCGCGTCAATGAGTCCGAGTGTGCGTTTTAATTCGTGTTTTTCCATTTTAGAAGTTAGATTTTAGAATTTAGAATTTAGAGTTTAGAGTTTAGAATTTAGATTTTAGAAGTTAGATTTTAGACGTTAGTCTTTAGCTATTATTTATATATATTACTGTATTAATTTATTGACTCATTGCCACATCGACTAATTGCCACATCGACTAATTGCCACATCGACTAATTGACTCATTGCCACATCGACTCATTGCCACATTAATCACAATTTCTTCGCCTCATTCCAATACACATCCATTTCCGCTAAGGTCATATCGGCAAGGGATTTCCCCATGGCGTTGACTTTGGACTCGAGGTATTGAAA
>JBDKGM010000046.1:0-24550 GCA_039798185.1 Bacteroidota bacterium | reverse complement strand
CATGTCGCAAAAACGCTTATTTCTACTCGATGCTTACGCTCTAATTTTTCGTGGGTATTATGCTTTTATCAAAAACCCACGCATCAACTCCAAAGGCATGGACACCTCTGCAATTATGGGTTTCATGAATTCATTAATGGATGTGATCAAACGGGAAAAACCCGATCATTTAGCTGTAGCATTTGATAAAGGTGGAAGCGATTACCGACTAGAAATGTTTACGGATTACAAAGCGAATCGTGACGAAACGCCTGAAGCCATCAAAATTGCGGTACCTTATATTCAAGCATTGTTAAACGCGATGCATATCCCGATTATTGAAAAAGCCGGATTTGAAGCCGACGATTTGATTGGAACTTTAGCGAAAAAAGCCGAAAAAAAAGGATATAAAATCTACATGGTCACGCCTGATAAGGATTTTGGACAATTGGTTTCGGAAAACATTTTCATGTACCGACCTGCACGTATGGGTAACGATATCGAAATCTGGGGCGTGGAAGAAGTCAAACAAAAATTTGAAATCACCGATCCACTTCAAGTAATCGATTTCCTTGGAATGATGGGTGATGCCGTGGATAACATCCCTGGACTACCGGGTGTGGGAGAAAAAACCGCCAAAAAACTGTTGGCCGAATTTGGTTCCATGGAAAACCTTTTGGCTAATACTGATAAATTAAAAGGCGCTTTAAAAGAAAAAATTGAAGCCAACAAAGAGCAAGGAATTTTATCCAAAAAATTAGCCACAATTCTACTGGATTGTCCTGTTGAATTTGACGAAGAATCGTTCGAACTCACACGACCCGATATCGAAAAAACAGATGCCTTATTTCAAGAATTGGAATTCCGGCAAATGAAAGCCCAGTTTGACAAACTTTTTGGCAGCGGTAAAGAATACGATGAAATCGACACAGCAACCGAGTCGGGACCAACGCCTGTTGCCAAAAAAGCGCCGGCAAAAAAAGCACCCGAGAATCAAATGGATTTATTTGGCTTTGTGGACGAAGAAGATGCGCCCACGTTTTCCAATTATGCAACGTTGGCTACAACTTCTCATTTCTATCAAATCGTACAAGGTGATTTACCTGTTAAATTACTATTGCAAAATATGCTCAATCAACCTACCGTTTGTTTTGATACCGAGACTACAGGGATTGATGCTAATGTAGCCGAATTAGTTGGAATGTCTTTTGCTTGGGAAAAAGGAAAAGCGTTTTATGTTCCAGTTCCTGAAAATCGGGAGGAAGCGCAAGCAGTTGTTGATAAATTCCGTCCTTTTTTTGAAAGTGAAACCATTGAGAAAATTGGACAGAACATCAAATACGATCTAAAAATACTAGCCAATTACGGTATTGCTGTTCAAGGAAAACTATTTGACACCATGATTGCGCATTATTTAATCAACCCCGATATGCGCCACAACATGGATGTGCTGAGTGAAACCTATTTACAGTATTCACCGCAATCTATTGAAACCTTGATTGGAAAAAAAGGGAAAAATCAATTGTCCATGCGCGATGTACCTTTGGAAGCAATTAAAGAATATGCTGCTGAAGATGCTGACATCACATTTCAATTAAAAGAACATTTTCAACCCATACTCGAACGTGTAGGCACCAAAAAGCTTTTTGACGAAATCGAAATTCCTTTGGTTCAAGTGCTTGCCGACATGGAACGTGAAGGTATTCGTTTGGATGTGGACTACCTCAAAAACATGTCTACTGACATGGCTGTGGAGATTCAAACTTTAGAGCAAAAAATATACGAAGCCGCTGGTGAATCATTCAATTTAGCTTCTCCTAAACAATTGGGTGATGTGTTGTTTGACCGCATGAAAATTGGCGGAAGCAAACAAAAGAAAACTAAAACAGGACAATACGCTACTGGAGAAGAAGTGTTGAGTTATCTAGCCAACGAACACCAGATTGTTCGCGATATTTTAGAATGGCGCCAATTGGTCAAATTGCAAAGCACTTATGTAGATGCCTTACCTAATCAAGTCGATCCGAAAACCTTGCGCGTGCACACTGATTATATGCAAACGGTGGCTGCAACGGGACGTTTGAGTTCGAACAACCCTAATCTTCAAAACATTCCAATTCGCACCGAACGCGGACGCCAAATTCGAAAAGCTTTTATTGCTAAAAATGATGAGTATGTCTTGCTTTCTGCCGACTACTCACAAATCGAATTACGTATCATTGCCGCATTAAGTGGCGAGGAAAATATGATTAAAGCCTTTCAGCATAATGAAGACATCCACCGAAGTACAGCTGCGAAAGTCTTTAATGTCGCTTTGGAAGCAGTAACCAAAGAACAACGAAGCAATGCCAAAACAGTCAACTTTGGAATCATCTACGGGGTTTCTGCTTTTGGTTTATCCAATCAAACAAATTTGAGTCGGAGCGAAAGTGCTGCCCTAATTGATGCCTATTACCAAACCTATCCGAAACTGAAGTCCTACATGCAAAACCAAGTCGATTTTGCTCGTGAAAACGGATTTGTTGAAACGATCTCGGGTCGCCGTAGGTATTTAAAAGATATTAATTCTGCCAATGCGGTGGTGCGTGGAGCCGCAGAACGCAACGCGGTAAATGCACCGATACAAGGTTCGGCCGCTGATATTATCAAAATTGCCATGATCAATATCCATAAAAAATTGAAAACCGAAAACTGGCAATCCAAAATGTTATTGCAAGTTCATGACGAATTGGTATTTGATGTTCACAAATCCGAACTGGACCGCATCCAAACCTTAATTAAACATGAAATGGAAAATGCCTTCCAAATGGCGGTTCCACTTGAAGTGGAAATCGGATATGGCAATGATTGGTTAGCTGCGCATTAGCAGGGTGCAGTATTCAGTTTACAGTATACAGTGAACAGTATACAGTGATCAGTATACAGTGAACAGTGAACAGTGAACCGTATCAAATAAAAAATGGGTCATGAAAGACCCATTTTTTTATTATCCCGAATTAGATTATTCTTTGATTGCTTTGGTGTGGCTAACTGAACCATCTTTTTGCTTCATTTGTAATACATACAAACCAGTTGCTAAATCACTCACATCCACTGAAGCATTCGGTTGATTCAAGGTGCGAATAATTTTTCCTGTGGTATCCATAATTGTCAACGTCGAAATTTCACTTGCATTTTCAATATTTAAAACGGTTGAGAACGGTACGGGATAAACGGTTATTTTCGGTTTAACGGTCGCTGTATTGGCTAACGACTGAGTTAAAGTAACTGTAATCTTCCATGAATTATTATCTACTTTATTGTAATTGGCATCACAACCTGAACCTCCGTAAGTACGCCATGCGCGTAATTCAAAAGAAACATTTCCGGTTAGATTATTCGCAATCGACAATCCTGTTCGGTTATACGAATACGTCCCTGTTGTTCCTCCAACTCCAGAGGTCAACGCTGCTTCAGTTGTATTATTCGTAGTACAAACCAACAACGAGCGTTGTTCGCTCATCCAACCGTTACTCGCTGTGGTCATCGTATACGCCACATCGGTAGCAGCGATATAATACCCAGCAGGAACGTTAATAGTTAATGTCCCCGGGCAAGCATTGGTACTTGTAACTGTGGCTGTTGTAGAAAATTCCGTATTGATATCACCATTGGTGTAGGTCGTAACGATTTGACCCGTAGTGAATACTTTCAGTTGCCAAAATCCTTGCGTAGTTCCACAGTTCGAACGCACCCAGAAATAATAGGTAGTTCCAATAGGTAATCCAGTTAATGTTACCGAAGTCACACCTGCAGCAACACTTCCAGAAGGCGTGGTTGTATCCGTTGGTGCCGTTGAAGAAGTACTGTAATAATAATCATACCCAGAAGAGGGAGCACTAGCGGGAGCTGTCCAGCTTAACGTTCCGCCATCATTTGATGATACATAGGTGATGTTCGTCGGACCCTGACACGAGGTGTATGCATCCGCAGAAAAAGCCATAATATTAGGAATTCCGCCTGTTCCCGATTTGGTTATGGTAACACTCTGAATTAATTTTGATTGATTGGCTGCACTTATGGCCATAGGAATTTGATACAAACGAGGATTCGTTCCTCCTCCCGTTTCCAATACATCATTGGTACGATTAATTCGACCCAATGCTGTGATGGCGAAGTTGGTTCCACCATACCAATCCGACAAACTTATATTGGTAAAAGATTCGGTTGTAGTATCTACATAGTTCACCGTAACATTCACGGTTGAAGCACCGCTACCTGAAGTTGCCAACATATATAAGTTTACTGCGGCTAAAGGTGTTGTAAAAACCAATGTACCTGAATCATTAGCATTTTGCAAACGCAAAGAATTATTGGCACTGTAAGAGGCTAATTGATAGGTTAATCCCGCAGGAGCTGCAACCGCACTAGTGATTAAGCCAGTTGTGGGTAAGCCATACGTTAAAGCGGCGCTTGTAGACGTGAGTTGAAAATCACGCGAGACAAAATTGTAACTTACTCCATCCACATCATTGGATGTAGAAAGTGCCGAGCTTCCAATTCCATTAGCAACAACGTCTGCATTAAATCCACTTTGAATAGGCATCGTTTGTAGATTCTGCGCATAGCCTTGGGATAATCCGCAAAAAATTGTGGTTAGTGAAGAAAAGAATAGTAGTGTTTTTTTCATAATTTGTTTATTGTAATTAGGTATATAGGCAACTAATTTACAACTTATTACTAAAAAACATCACTACACCACAGCACAAATAAAAAACGACCTTCTAGTTGAAAGTCGTTTTATTAAGTTTTTGAGTATTGAAATCGATTATTATTCAACCACAATTTTTTTCCAAGTTTTATCGGTTTTGGATTGAATTTCGATCAAATAACTTCCCGTAGCTAAATCTGTAACTTCTAATTGAGTACTTGTTGTCTCAGGACGAATTGTGCGTACTAAAGCTCCGCTCAACTGATAAATTGCTACCGTTTGTATCTCAAATTCGGAAGTAATTGTAAAATTTCCTTTTGATGGATTCGGAAAAACACGAGTTGTTTCTTTAACAATATCAAGGGTATTTAAATTGGTGAATCCTAAAGCAGTATTCATGATTCGGTTTGCCGTTCCATGATTAGAAAGTGTAAATGAAGCACCATTTCCACGGGCTAATCCAATTGCAATCGTCTGATCCGCGTAATTAAAATCATAATCCGTTGCATCTGGAGAATCAAAAGGACGCGTAGCAACTAGAGTTCGCATACCACTATTTACGGTATTTTGGGTGATTGTCCAGTTATTTTGTGCATCGGCTGATGGTGTTTGTCCAGATCCATTCATCCGCCCATCAACAAGTGTGGTTCCATTAAAGTAGGCCATATCTGACCCGTTTTGCATACCCCCCGTAAATTGACCGTATTGGACAGCTAACCATCGATCAGATGGCCCAATTAAAGTTAAGGTAACTGTTTGTGTATCATTATTCAATACCATACCGGCATTTAAATTTTGCACACTGATTGGATTGGTTGCTTTGGATTGGGCAAAACCTAAGAAAGGTATTGCCAACATGAGTAGTGTAGTCTTTTTCATTTTTGTTTTTTTTTAGTGTTTCAGTAAATTAATAAGCTCTTCATTCCCTGTTTTAATTGCATGTTCAAAGGCGGTTTGTCCGTGTCCGTCTTTGGCATCTCGTTGGGCACCATGAGAAAGTAAAACTTTCACGATATCCACATTTTGAAACATCGCTGCATAAATTAAGGCGGTGTTCCCTTGATCATCCGATAAATTGGGGTCCGCTTGATGTTTTAATAGTAAGGTTACCAATGCTAAATTCCCTTTGACCGTGGCCGCCATTAAAGCCGAACCCATCGGTGAATTATAATTGATGGCTACATCCGCATTGATAATGCATTCCACAACAGGGAGGTTTCCCTTGTAGCAAGCCAATATCAACGGTGTAAATCCATTACTATTTACGAGATTAAAACAGTTTTTGTTTTTAAGCAATGCTTCTTTGGCCTGAATTTCGTTTCCATTTCGTGCAATTTCAAATACATCGGGTGTGCTTTGGGCCCAAATTGAAACGGAACTACATAAAACGAATAACAGCCCTTTCATCTATATTAAAGTTTTTTTACCGAGTCGCGCTGACGCAATTCAGTGGCCACGACAACCGTCTTGGCTTTATAGTGCTCATCTTTTTTTTCTAATCGTTCAATTAACAAACGTGTTGCTATTTCCCCAATTTCTGGACCGTGCTGACTTACCGTTGATAAACTAGGTGTCATTCTTCGGGACCAAACTCCATCTGCGAAACCAATAACTGAGAGTTCATCTGGAATTCGCAATCCCTTGGTAATCCCTAATTTCATGGTGGTCACCGAAGCATGCTCGTCCAAGGCAAATACGGCATCCACTTTTTGAGAGTTAAAGAACCCCACCACTTTTTTATCAAAATCCTCATTGGAATCCGATAAAATCACAATGTCCTCATCAACTGTTAAACCCGCATCGGCCATCGCTTTTCGAAAACCATCTGCACGTAATTTAGCCACACTCAAATTTGCAATGGCAGAAAACAATGCAATGCGTTTGCACCCCGTTTTTACCAAATGTTGGGTAGCATTTACCGCCGAATCAAAATCATCGACAATCACTTTATCACAATTCACCTCGTCAGCAATGCGATCAAACATCACAATTGGTGTACCTTCATTGATAATGGTTTTGAAATGATCAAATTGATGCAACTTTTGTGCTTCTTCTGAAACGGATAAAATAAATCCATCAATAGCACCATTGCTCAGCATCTCAAGGGCAGTCACTTCTTTATCTAAAGATTCATTAGAAATATAAGTCATTACCTTATATCCTTTTTCATCGGCTACTTTTTCAATACCTGTAAATACCTTAGCAAAAAAGGAGTTCAATATATTCGGAATAATTACTCCTATGGTTTTGGTCGAACGGTTTTTCAAGTTCAATCCAATGGCATTGGGTTTGTAATTTTTCAACTTCGCATATTCCTGAACCCGTTGCTTGGTGGGCTCACTAATTTCCGGACTGTCATTCAAGGCTTTGGAAACGGTGGAAACGGAAACTCCTAATTCTTTGGCGATTTGTTTTAAAGTTGCTTTTGATTTCATGGAATTGTGCTTATTGAGGGTAAAATTACGAAAATAATCACGAAAATTTCGTTACCCTGTTATTTTAAAGTTAAAAATACGGTGTACAAAATGTAAACACAAACGAATGCAATTCGATTTAGCCCACTAATCTCCAATTTTTTAGGAATCAAAAAAATAAATAAAAGTAAGGGTTTGGATATATGAGAATAAATTGTACTTTTGCACTCCCTTAATTGGGAATGGAATGTTTAATTAAAATTAATTACTGTGAACACATTAAGCTACAAGACAGTTTCAGCCAACAAAGCTACTGCAGACAAGCAGTGGATTGTTGTAGACGCTGAAGGTCATAACTTAGGTCGTTTAGCTTCAAAAGTAGCCATGCTATTGAGAGGTAAATACAAACCAAGTTATACCCCGCACGTTGATTGTGGTGATAACGTAATCGTTATCAACGCTGAGAAAATCAACCTGACTGGTAACAAGATGGAGGATAAAACGTATATCCGCCATACCGGTTATCCAGGTGGTCAAAGAAGCTTATCTGCCAAAGAAATGTACCGCAAAAATCCTGCGATCATGGTGGAGAAAGCTATCAAAGGAATGTTACCTAAAAACAAATTAGGTGCGCAATTATTCCGCAATTTGAATGTATACGTTGGCGCTGAGCACAAACATGCTGCTCAAACACCAAAAACCGTTAACTTAAACGATTTGAAGTAATGGGAACAATTCACAAAATTGGTCGTAGAAAGACCGCTGTGGCCCGTGTTTACGTTTCTGAAGGAACAGGTAAAATCACGGTAAACAAAAGAGAGTTCGAAAACTACTTCCCAACAGCTACGTTGCAATACAAAGTATTACAACCTTTAGCAATGACTGATAACGCTTCTAACTTTGACGTTAAAATTAACGTGTACGGTGGAGGTTCAACAGGTCAAGCAGAGGCTGTACGTATGGCGATTGCTCGTGCTATGTGCGAAGTTGAAGCTGAGAACAGAGCTATCCTAAAACCAGAAGGATTACTAACTCGTGATCCAAGAATGGTAGAACGTAAGAAATTCGGTCAGAAAAAAGCACGTAAGAGATTCCAATTCTCTAAACGTTAATCCGATTTTAGTTCACTTAAGTTTGAAATTAATCTGTTGCCGTTATTCCTTTTCGTCAAAGGAAGTTAGTTTAGCATCTAAATTATCTCAAAAAGCCCTCAAAAGCCCGATAATTGCTAATCAACGGAACGTAAACTATTAAAAAGATGGCAAATAAAATAGACGTTAAAGAATTACTAGAGGCAGGTGTTCACTTCGGACACATGACTCGTAAGTGGGACCCCAACATGGCTCCGTACATTTACATGGAGCGTAATGGTATCCACATCATTAACCTTTACAAAACTGCAGCTAAAATTGAAGAAGCAAATGAAGCTTTGAAAAAAATCGCTGCATCCGGTAGAAAGATCTTATTCGTAGCTACCAAAAAACAAGCAAAAGATATCGTAGCTGAAAAAGCAGCTGCCGTAAACATGCCTTACATCACTGAAAGATGGCCAGGTGGTATGTTGACTAACTTCGTAACTATCCGTAAAGCTGTTAAAAAAATGGCTACTATCGATCGTATGAAGAAAGACGGTACGTTCAATACTTTATCTAAAAAAGAAAAATTACAAATCGATCGTCTTCGTGCAAAGTTAGAGAAGAACTTAGGTTCTATCGCTGACATGTCGAGACTGCCTGCAGCTTTGTTCGTAGTAGATATTAAAGCGGAGCATATCGCAGTAAAAGAAGCTCACAAATTAAACATTCCAGTATTTGCAATGGTAGATACAAACTCTGACCCTCGTCAGGCTGAGTATGTAATCCCTGCCAACGATGATGCTTCTAAATCAATCGAAAAAATCCTTTCTTTAGTAACAGCTGCTGTTCAAGACGGCTTAGCTAATCGTACCAACGAAAAAGAAGCTGATGAAACTCCAGAAGTAGAAACAGCTGAAACAGTTGAAGCAACTGTAGCTCCTGAGGCTACTGAAGCGGCTGCTGAAGAATAAATAAAACACTAAATTCCAATGGAAGGATTCCAAATTCCCTCGGTTTTTAGTAACCCGGAGTTTGGAATCCCGAGATTGGAATTTAATTTTTAAACGAATTTTTTAATCAAAAAAATAAAAAGAAATGTCAACTATTACTGCGTCTGACGTAAACAAACTAAGAACCATCACCGGTGCAGGTATGATGGACTGTAAAAAAGCCTTGGTAGAAGCTGAAGGTGATTTTGACAAAGCTATTGAAATCCTTCGTAAAAAAGGACAAAAAGTAGCTGCAAACCGTTCAGATAGAGAATCTACTGAAGGAGCTGTGATTGCTGCTGTAAATGCAGACAGCACTTCTGGAGCTATTATCTCATTGAACTGTGAAACTGACTTCGTTGGTAAAAACGAAGGTTTCGTAAAATTAGCACAAGAATTAGCCGCTTTGGCTTTAAACTTCGACACTAAAGAAGCTTTATTAGCAGCAGATTTCAACGGAATCACTGTGGCTGAGAAATTAATCGAGCAAACGGGTGTTATCGGTGAAAAAATCGAAATCGGTTCTTTCGAGCGTTTAAATGGTGCTTTCGTGAATTCTTATATCCACGCGGGTAACAAAATCGCTACGCTTGTAGCCTTGTCTGCTAATGTTGCAGGTGCTGATGAAGCAGCGCGTAACGTAGCTATGCAAGCGGCTGCAATGAACCCAATCGCTTTGAACGAAGAAGGAGTTGATGCTTCTATCATCGAGAAAGAAATTGAAATCGCTAAAGATCAATTACGTGCTGAAGGGAAACCAGAAGCGATGTTAGACAATATCGCTAAAGGTAAAATCAACCGTTTCTTCAAAGACAACACGTTGGTTAACCAAGATTATATCAAAGACAGCTCAATGAGTGTTAGTGCTTACGTAAAATCAGTAGATGCTGGTTTAACTGTAACTGGATTCAAAAGAGCCGCTTTAGGTTAATTCCTAAATCACTTGAAATAAAAAAACCCGATGCTGTTGTATCGGGTTTTTTGTTTTATAAAATGTAGCCAATAATATTTACCTACATCAAAAGTCTGGGTACAACCAGAGTTTCTCTATTTTATTGGAAAATTACGTGCGCGCATTAACGCATCGGTACTGGATTTTTTTCCTCTAAATAAAGGATACGCAACTTCAGGATCTATCGTGTTCCCCACGCTAAATACATATTTCACCAAGCGCTTTGCAACCTCTTTATCATACAATCCTTTGCCATCTACCGTAAACGCTTCTGTCGCATCCGCACTAATCGCATCCGCCCATAAATAACCGTAGTAGCCCGCTGCATAATCATCGCCCGAGAAAATATGTCCAAACTGAGGAATACGGTGACGCATCACAATCTCATGCGGCATGTGTAAGCTATACAAGGTCTTTGCCTCAAAATCTTTGGGATCAATCTCTGGATTCTCCAACAAGTGCAACTGCATATCCACCAAGGCACTCGAAATCGTTTCTACCGTAGAGAAACCTTCATTAAATGTACCCGCCGCTTCAATACGGTTTACCAAATCCATCGGCATCGGAACACCCGTTTGGTAATGCAATGCAAATCGATTCAATACTTCAGGTGTTGCCAACCAACGTTCCAAAATCTGAGAGGGAAACTCCACATAATCCCGTGGTGTATTCGTTCCCGACAATAACGGATAATTTACATTGGAACACAAACCATGCAACGCATGACCAAATTCATGGAATAACGTACTCGCATCATCCCAAGAAATTAAAATGGGTTCGCCCTCATTACCTTTTATAAAATTACAATTATTCGATACAATCGTTAACACTTCACCGTTAAAACGACTTTGCTCACGGTAGGCCGTCATCCATGCGCCCGAACGTTTTCCTTTGCGTGCATACGGATCAAAATACCATAAGCCCACTACTTTACCCGTATTTTTGTTGGACACTTCCCAAACCCGAACATCAGGATGGAAAACAGGGATATCAAAGACTTGTTTGAAACTCAAATTAAAGATCTCACCCGCTACCCAAAACATCCCTTCGCGCAACTTCTCCATTTGCAAATACGGCTTGATCTGATTCGCATCGACATCGTATTTTGATTTACGTACCTTCTCCGCATAATAGCGATAATCCCATGGTTCTATCGCGAAACTATTCCCTTCCGCTGCGACAATTTTTTGCATTTCGGCAACATCTTCACGCACTTTCAACACTGCAGGTTCCCAAACTGAAAGCATTAAATCCAAGGTGCGTTGAGGCTTTTGCGCCATCGTATTGGACAAACTCCAGTCGGCAAAGGTTTTGAATCCTAACAACTTGGCTTTTTCTGCACGCAGTTTTAATATTTTCACCAAAGTGGCATTGTTGTTATTCGCATTGTCATTATCACCACGACTTACAAAAATGCGAAACGCTTGTTCCCGCAAATCCCGACGGTTAGAGAACGTTAAAAATGGTTCGATAGACGAACGCGTATTGGCAATACAACCCAACACGTCCAAATGGCGTTCTTTAGCTTCACTTCGCGCTGCATCCGCCAGTTCTTTGGGCAAACCATCAAAATCGGCTTCCGTACGTAAAGGCAAGTACAAATTGTTTTCATCCGCCAATTGGTTCTGACTAAATTTCGTGAACATCCCCGCCAATTCCGTATTGATTTCCGCAATGCGCGCCTTACTTTTCGCGTCTGCTAATGCTCCTTCGCGGACGAAATTTTGATAATAAACTTGCACCAAACGCTGTTGCTCTTTGGTGAGTTTTTTCATTTCAGCACTCTTATATACCGCTGCAATGCGATCAAACAACTTCTTGTTTTGGTACATTTGATTGTTTACTTCCGAGAATTTGGGCGTAATCTCTGCCTCTACTGCTTCAAAATCTGGCGTATTTAAATTGGAACTGTAAATATCAAAAATGGCTTTAATATGCGACAATCGTTTGCCCGAACGCTCCATCGCTTCAATTGTATTGGCAAAAGAGGGCGGCGTTGGCAAGGTCGCAATCCCATCGATTTCACGTAATTTATCCGCGATAGCCACATCTACCGCCGAACGGAATTGGCTCACTTTATATTCGGAAAAAGCAGGCACACCGCCATATTTTCCTTTCCAATCGTTCAACAACGGATTGGTATTTTGGGCTTCAAGATTCATCATAGGAACAGCAATCAGCACAGTCAATAAAATAGTTCTCATCATCGTTTAGTGTTTACTCAAATATAAAAAAAGGTGCGCAATTCCACTTCGGAAAAAAGCAATTTTTAACAATTATTCATGGATTCTTTCGTTTTGTTTTTTAAGTATATTTGTTGAAAACCAAAACTTTTTATTTTGAAAACAGTTATTCGCCTTGTTGTTCTCTTACTAATCACTAGTTCAGTTCACGCGCAATTTGAAAAATCACTTTTATGGGAGATTTCCGGAAACGGGCTCAAAAAGAAGTCCTATGTATATGGAACCTTTCACGTAAGCGAGAAAATCTCCTACCACCTTTCGGATGCCTTCTACCAACATTTATTAGAAGCCGATATTGTGAGTAACGAAAGTAATCCCGAAACGTGGGACATACTTTTTGATCTAGCTCTAGGCGAAGCCAATTTCAACCAAGAATCCCATCAATTATTTTCAGACAATATCCTTAAAGGCGCTGACAAACAAAAAATTCCTGGCTTGTTTGCCAATATGAATTATTTCAGCAACATGACTTCGGGGAATGATGGAGAATCGGCAGACTACCGTGAAAATACTGTTTTGGACATGTTTATTTTCCAAACAGCAAAAAAATACAACAAGAAAATTGTCGGATTAGAAAATGCGAAAGAATCCTATTTGGCTTTAAATCGCTATGAAAAAACCCGCAATACTGACGAAGATGAAACCGAAGAAAATTCGGAAGAAGCAGAAGAAAAACGTGCGCTTTTAGCCAAAATCATCAAAGGAAAATCAGCCTATATTGCCTTAAAAGATTTCTACCGTGAGAAAGATATTGTGATGTTGGATTCGTTGAGCAAACTTACAGACGGCCCCAAAAAACACAAGATTTTAATTCTGGATCGCAACTACATCATGGTAAAAAGCATTGACTCCTTAGCGCGTCAAGGCAGCTTATTTAGTGCGGTGGGTGCCGCGCATTTGGGCGGAAAAGAAGGTGTACTGCAATTGCTTATCGACAAAGGCTATACGGTAAAACCGGTATTGGGTCCGCTTACCAAAAAAGGGGAAGCCCAAAAGAAAGTATTGGAAGAATTATACATCACTCCAAAATCAAAGCCGAGTACCAGTCAAGACGGCATGATTCAATCGGTTAGTTTCGACTTGGATCTGGAATTTGGTCCCATGAAAAGTACCTTGGACATTGCCAACGGTGGCGTTTTAAATATCACCCGTTTGCCGCTCAACAATTTTATGATGAAACGCAAAGACCAATTTAATCCCAAAACGATTGATAGTCTATTGTATGAATACATCCCTGGAAAAATTTTAGAAAAAAAGGATATCTCTGACGAGTCTTATGTAGGCTATGATGTTCGGAATAAAAGTAAAACGGGCAACTACCAACATTTCCGTTTTTATGTAACCCCATTGGAGATTATTAGTATCTGTATGGTGGGTCCGAATGATTATGTGAAAAAATTTGAACAAAGTATTTACGACCGTGTAAAAATTAAAGGCTTTGGTAAAAACTGGGCTACCGTTTCGCCATCCAAAGGTGGGTTTTCTGTAAATCTCCCCGAATATTGTGTTCAATACGGCAACTCCGAAAAATTTGAATCCAACATCACTTTCCAAGCCTATGATCCTTCAGAAAAAGGGTACTATTTTGTTTTGGAACAATCCATGACCGATTATGAAAATCTAGACGATGCGGTGTTCCAACACGGCCGTTTGCACAATGAATTTTACATGAATCATGATTTGAAAGAAACGGCAAATTTTGATGTAAAAACAACCGCTTTCGAATCTACCAATGAAAACGAAAGTCATAAATACCGTCTAAAATCTGTAATCAAAGGAAACAAATATTACCTACTCGGCGCGGTGGACAGTGGTGATGAAAACAGTCGCAAATTCTTTGATTCGTTTTCCATTACCCCTTTTAAAATGCAAAAAACAACAGTGCATAAAGATACCGTTTGCAACTACAGTGTAGAAATTCCAGAGAAAGTCAATGAGACTAAAATCTTAGGAATCAGTCGCAGTGAAATGTACCGCTTTATGCCAAAATCATTGCGCGAAAACCGCATTTCTACCTCCTACATTTCCCATTCGGGTCAGAAAGTGTATATCAATGAAGAATTCATCGGGCGTTACAACCAATTGAGTTCGATTGACAGCCTAAAATCCCGAACCTTGCGCTACTTGGAATTTGAAGTGGACGATAACTTACGCGATTCGCTTCCCGATACCAACCCGTTGCATTCCAAATGGGATTCGTATTTCAAAAACACTAAGAAATCCAAAGTAACCTTACTCGATTTCAAACACGATGCTTCCCAAGATGCCCATATATTAGACGCATTAATCACCAAAAACGACGCCGCACAAGTGATTAAAGTGCGTGTCATCACCAACAAAAACCGTGAAGTAATGCTGAAAACCTTGGTGGACAAAGACTATAAAAACGATGATGAATTTATAGAAAAAGTCTACAGCAGTTTCCGTATGGAACCCAATAAAGGCGCGGGACTACTTGATGACAAAGTGCAATTGTTTATGGACGAAGCACGAAGTGAAACCGACTCGATTCGCAAGTTGGCTTTTGACAATATTTACTCCCTTACTGTAAAAGAAACCGACTTTGAACGGATTAAAAACTTTATTGATACCTTCCCGTTCAAAGACAAAGAAATTGAAGGCAAAACAGCTTTATATGGTGAACTCAGTAATTTAAAAAACCCTGAGATTGAAGCGTATCTTGAAGCCAAATACAAAGAAGATGGCGTTAAATCCATTGAGCAATTGGCTATTTTAAATGCGCTAGCTTCCCACGAAACAGAGAAGGCCTTCAAGACTATTTTACGTTTGATGGAATACGACCTGCCCGTATCCGAAGACAGCTCTGAAATCTACCAATTGTTTAGCCATTTCAGAAAAAAACCAGAAGTTAGCAAGGTGCTATTCCCAGATATCTTCCAATTCTATGGTATCGACGAATACAATAAACCAATCATCTTGTTTTGTAACGAATTACTCGAAAAGAAATTAGGTTCGCCCAAGAAGATTGCCGCTTTTCAAAAAATCATCTTGACCCACTCAAAATTGGAATACAAACGTATGGTAAACCGTCAAGAAAAGAAAGCCGCCAATGCCGATGACGATGACGAATACAACGAAGATTATGCTGTAGCTGTTGTGGATGATGAAGACGAAGACGAACCACAATACAGCGATTTATTGAACTATATCTCGTTACTCTACCATTTGCCATCCAATAAGAATGTCGACGAATTGTTGGAGAAAATGAAGAAAATCGACGATCCCAACTTACAGTTGTCGATTATCCAATTGGAGATGAAGCACAACAAAACCACCAAAGAGCGTTTACAAAATGCCTTAGACAATAGCAAATCTAAATTCAACACGGTATTATTGCTAACAGATAAAGACGAACACAACCTGCTCAATAATCTGAAGGATGATGAAATTGCGGAAGCGGCCATGTTGTTTTTTGATAAAGTGGGAGCCAAAGATAAAGTGCAGTTTTTGGAAAAACGTACGACCACTAAAAACGGTCACGACTTGGTGTTCTATTTTTATCAAACCCAACCCATGAAAGATGGGAAGCCTAGTGGCACCAAAGTATTCCACGCTATGGCATTTGTGGTAAAAGATGGAAAAATACTTCCTCAAGTGTTCAAATCACCCGTGGTGGAAGACATTGATGAAGAAAATACGGTTGAAAAACTGATGCCAATTATCATGAATGAAACCTTAAACGAAAACCGTCCTATGGCCAATTACCGTAAAGACGGATCTAATCATAATCCATTATTTGACTACGAAGACTAATGTTTCAATCGCGTAAAGACATGGTATATATCGTGTTGGCGGGTATTTTTATCACCAACGCGCTAGTGGCCGAACTCATCGGTGGCAAACTCATTTATGTGGGGGAAGCGGTGATGAGTTTGGGCATATTACCCTGGCCGGTGGTTTTTGTAACTACCGACCTGATCAATGAATATTTTGGTGAAAAAGGGGTGCGCAAACTCTCCCTGCTCACCGCCTCTTTGATAACCTATACGTTTGTGCTGTTGTTCATCGGACTCCAGATTCCCGCCGTGAAAGGGGACGGATTGGTAACTGACGACCAGTTTAAGGCCGTCTTCGGACAAAGTATGTTGATTATTGTGGGAAGTATTACCGCCTTCTTGGTGTCTCAATTGATTGACGTGACGTTATTTCATTTTGTCAAAAAGAAAACAGGTAACCGCATGATTTGGTTACGCAGTACGGGATCGACGGTGATTTCGCAACTCTTTGATAGTTTTATCGTACTCGGAATTGCCTTTTGGTTACCCGGAAAAATGGACAATGCCACCTTTATTCTCTCTGCGTTTACGGGCTACTCTGTCAAATTGGGGATAGCAATTTTACTCACGCCACTTATTTATGTAGGGCATTCGTTAATCGATAAGTATTTGAAAAAAGATGGACACTAAACACCGCTGCGGCTGGTGCGAAAAAGACGATTTGTACCGCGCCTATCACGATCACGAATGGGGACGACCCGTACGCGACGACCAAACCATGTTTGAGTTTCTGATTTTAGAAACCTTTCAAGCGGGACTGAGTTGGTACACCATTTTGGCCAAACGGGAGAACTTCCGTAATGCCTTTGACCAATTTGATGTGGAGAAAGTGAGCCGCTACGAAGAGACCAAAATCCAAGAATTGCTTCAAAACGCAGGCATTATTCGCAACCAATTAAAAATTCGTGCGGCGGTAAGCAATGCCCAAGCCTATATTAAAGTGCAGGAAGAATTTGGAACATTCTGTAATTACTTTTGGCAATTTACCCAAGGGAAGCCCATTGATAATGCACCCAAAACCTTGAAAGAGGTTCCTGCTTCTACTCCACTTTCGGATGCGATCAGCAAAGACTTAAAAAAGCGCGGTTTCAAATTTGTAGGCACAACCGTAGTCTACGCCCATATGCAAGCTACGGGTATGGTGAATGATCATGTGGTGGATTGTTGGACGAGAAGTTGAGCTGCTGAGCAACTGCGACTTATAACTGTAACTTATTTGAACCATTAAGGAATTAAGCACATCCATTTCTTGGAAAAGCTTCATCCCTTTAGGGTTAAGAAAATTAAAATTGCCTAAGACAATATAATCTGAACACTGCGACTAATCACTAGTCACTAATTACTAGTTACTAATCACTCCCCCATGATTTGGTGAATAATCGTTTCCAACTCCTCGCTAGAATCATACAATGTAAATGAAAGTGTAACCGATTGGGCCTTCAGTTCTGCCAAGAGTTCTACCACCAATTCCAAAGGTTCACTTTCATAGCCAAACATGTGGGCATCAAAATTGGTTCCCACCATCAAACCGTCTTGGTACATCCCTACACACCAATTTTCAATAAACTTCACCAACGGAAGTTCCTCCACGTGATAGTCGGCCCAACCTGACTGAATACATGATTTTGCTAAAGTGCTTTCCGACCAAAAGCAATGCATCGGAATCGCATTTCCGTCTTCATCTTCATAATCGTTCGAACTCGAGGTCGCGTAGCCTTCCTCACTTTTTAAGGTATATACAATTTGTGTTTCACATACGGTTTTCACAAAACGTTCGTGGCGGCTGCGCAACATGGCGTGATCTTGAATCATAATGGAATTTGATTTTACGAATACGTTACCCACCTACAAACCCTCATGGTGTGGTGGTAACCTATTTCCGACTGCAAAATACGGATTAATTAGGTAGGATTAGAAGAAAGAGAAAAGAAGCAAGAGGAAAGAAATAGGTGCTAACCAAATTTGAAAATTGGATAATAAACTTTCAACCAAAGCCACCTTGACTTACGACTTTCGCATCTCTTTGTATAGCAACTAATTAATGGTCACTAAAGCCAAACGACGAATATCTAATATCAATTGACTATCATCCTAGTCATTAACCACTAAATAATAAAAATCTTATTTTTACGTCATGAAAACAACTACGCTCCGTACTTTATTTTTGGGACTGTTACTTTATTTCGTTTCAAGTCAAACCCTTCAAGCACAATATGCAATTGATTCTTTAAAAAAAATAATTGCGAACCCTAAATTGCACGATACAACTCGACTAGCCAATATTGCATTAATTATTGACAACCTTTATGAAGATAAAGAATCGGAACGGTACAATGCCCTTATGGGTAAAATTGCACAAAAACATCTTAATGAAGGTGGAATTTCTCGGGAACTTGAGAAAAAGTACACTATGTACCTTGCGGCCTACTTTAACAATATCAGTTTTCAACTGGAAAACAAAGGAGATAAAAGAGCATTGCCGTATTTGCAAAAATCACTCGACCTTTATCATTCAGTAGAAGCCTATGACGAATATTATTCTTCATTGGTAAGCAAAGGTCTACTATTGTATCGACAAAAAAAAGAAAGAGAAGCCATTCAATGTTACTTTGAAGCACTAAAATTTTTCGAAAAAAAGCCAAAGGAAAATGCAGATGGTATTTCTTACGTATATTCTAATCTCGGTGCACTATACGGGGAACAGGATTTGTTCAAAGAATCCATTAAATGCCTAAAAAAAGCGATTTATTATCTTGACCATAAAGGTACAACTCCTACACTTGAGGATGCACTCCAAAAAGCGGGCATGTATTACAATCTCGGAGCAGCATACTTTGCTAGAAAAGAGTTTCGTTTGGCAACTCACAGTTACCTTCAAGCGCTGAAATATGCCGAAGCAACTGACCAGCGCTCATACCAATGTTATGTCTTATGCAAACTCAGCGATATTGATCTTTATTTCAAACGATTGGAAGACGCAGAAGCCAAATTAATGAAAGCCAAAATACTCGCTGAAAACGAACTTTCGAGTTGTGGTGTATGGGTAGCGCTGGGCGAACTCTATTTTACTCAAAAGAAATATCCCAAAGCCATCACTCATCTAGAAGAGGGTTTACGTCAGGCAACTGCAATCCATAACCGTAACCTCGAAATGGAGGCGTACCATTTACTTTACAAATCCTATAAAGCAACAGGTGATACAGCGAATGCACTTACTATGGCAGAACGTTTTCATCAAATAAACGACTCCCTGAAAATATTCGAAAATCGCAAGGAACTTAAAGTACAAAACTTAAAGTACAATTATGAAAAACGCGACCTTCAGCACCAACTTGAAGCGCAACAGAAAAACTACATTGTATATGGCCTATCAGCACTATTTATATTACTTGCATCCTTGGCCTTTTTCCTTTTTAAAAACTACCGACAAAAACATGCAATCGTCCAATTAGAAAAAAATGAACTGCGGCAAAAACTATTACGCAGTCAAATGAATCCCCATTTTATATTCAATTCTATCGACAATATCCAAAGCTTGATTTACAACCAAAAATCTGCAGAAGCTGTGAATTATTTGACAAAATTCTCTAAACTGACCCGTCAAATTCTCGAAAACTCCAACGAGAACCTAATCCCCCTTGCCGAAGAAATTACCATGATAGAAAATTATTTGGTAATCCAACAATTGCTCTATAATAACAAATTTAACTACACGCTTGAAGTGAGCGAAAATCTTAACCTAGAGGCAATTCTTATCCCGCCCATGCTGACACAACCTTTTATTGAAAATGCAATTAAACATGGATTAAAAGACAAAATTTCAGGAGGTTTAATTCATGTTCGGTTTTACCAAAATGAAAACAAAATCTATTTTGAAGTATCCGATAACGGAAATGGTTTTTCACCTCAAGATACCTCCAACCGCAAATCATTAGCCCTAAAAATTGCAAAAGAACGGTTAGTATTTGCCTCAGGAAATACACAATTTAACGTCTCAATTGAAAATCGAACCGACACAGATAACAACATTTTAGGCGCCAAAGTTTCTTTTGAGATACCGTATCTTTACGAAAACTAATTCCCATGTTAAGAGCAGTAGTTATCGACGACATTGATGCCATTCGCATTAAAAATTGCGAGTTAATTAAAACCACCTGTCCCAGTATTGCCTTGGTGGGACAAGCCGATAGTGTTACTTCTGGCCTACGTTTAATCAAACAAGTGGTTCCCGATTTAATTTTTTTGGATGTAGAAATGCCTGATGGAACAGGATTTGACCTCTTACAGAAACTAGGCCCGACCCACTGTAAAGTAATTTTTGTTACGGGCTATGAAGATTTTGCGATTCGTGCATTTCGCTTCAGTGCGATTGATTATTTGCTCAAACCTTTAGATCCCGAAGAGTTAATTGAAGCGGTGCGCAAAGCTGAAGCTGCCCAAAACAAAGAAGTGTGGGAACTCAAACTCAATACATTATTTACCAACCTTGAACGCCCAAAAAACCTTCAAAAATTAGTACTGAAAACAGCCGAAAAAATCTATTCGGTGAATATTCAAGATATTGTGCACTGTGAATCCGATAAGAACTATACAACCTTCTATTTTATCAATGCCCCCAAACTAGTCGTATCTACTACCCTCAAAGAATACGAAACCTTACTAAAACCATTTAACTTTTTTCGTTGTCATCAATCCCATTTGATTAACATGCTGTATTTTGACCACTTTATTAAATCCGATGGTGGAAATACCATTGTTATGAAAAATAAAAGCGCGGTACCCCTTTCCATCCGGAAAAAAGAAGAATTTTTACTCTTAGTAGATTCGCTTTAAAATCTACTACGTACTTTTTGGCACCCTAAATTTTCTTATACGCTACACGAATTTTCAACAATATCCAACGAATTTTCATTCAGTTATAAACGCCTATTTTTTTATCTCTTGTAACCCTGAGATTTGAATTACTTTTAGTTTTTGAATCCCTAGTTTAGTATTCTAAAAACACTGAATGAATTATGAGAAAAAAATACGTTTATACCCGTTTTATTTTGCTCCTGCTCGGACTACATTCGGTCATGGGCATTCCCGTGGCACAAGCACAAACTCCCTGTCTTGACCCAATCGATCCGATTATCATCTCCTTGTCGGCTACTGAGGTTACCATTCAGTGGACCCAACCTAATCCCAATCCGTGGAATGGGTATGACTATTACCTTACGCAAAGTTCACAAGTCCCCAACACAAATACCACCCCTACGGGTACAGTAACCCAAGACAATGTAACACTCAATGTACAGGTTGGAGGTACCTACCGCTTTTATGTACGCTCCAACTGTGGTTCAGCAACAGGTAGTGTGAAAGGACCGTGGCAAGGCTACCTTACTTTTACGCCGATACCTACAGGAAGTGGTTGTGCTCAAGCCCCTTATGGGATGCATCCTACCACCATGTTTGTACCTGCGTACACCCAACAACCTGAACTAATTAATGCCGATGCGTATGCAGGTGAATTTTGTAGGGTTGATGTGATGGCCAACCGCCAATACGAATTTACCACAGACCGCAGCACGGACTATATCACAATCACCAATTTCAACGGAAGTGTAGTCTATGCCCATGGGGTTAATCCTGTAATTTATAATTCAGGTACTAACGATACTGAAATTCGTTATTACATCAGTGCCAACAGTATGTGTCTTACCCAAGCCTCTGAACGTGAACGTTATGTCACTGCACGACTCGTCCCTTCAACTACCTGTCCCTCACCTTCCAATTTAACAACAACTTCAATCAGTACAACAGGTGCCATTGCCAATTGGGTGAATAACGCACCTGGTGTCATTACCTCATTTCAATACTACTATAGTACAAATGCGACTCCACCCAACATCAACGCAACACCAAGTGGCAATACTACATTTTCAACATTCACCATGAGTAGTCTGAACCCTAATACCACTTACTTTTATTGGGTGCGCAGTATATGTGACCAAGAATTAACACCTTGGATTGCTGGATCGCCGTTTACTACTCAAGCTACTCCCGTTTTGGGGTGTACAACAGCCTTGTATGGTCAAACGCCACCAACAGTATTTGTACCTGCTTGCACAGGGGTTCAAGAAATTATTGCTACAAACATGTGGGCGGGCAATTATAGCCAAATCGACATTCTCCCTAACAAAACTTACACCTTTACAAGTTCGGTGGGTACCGATTTTATTACTATTCGGGATAATGACACTTCCATTGCTTATGCTAGCGGACCTACTCCTTTGGTTTGGTCATCGGGAGCAAATACAGCACGAATTAAAATGTTTGTACATTTAAACAGTAGCTGCAGCACACAAAATGTAAATCGGACAACCACCATTACCTGTCAAAATGCAACGGCTAATTGTAGTACCCCTTCAGGATTAACAATTACAACGGTGACGGCTAATAGTGTAACGGCAACATGGACCTCTGGTAGCCCCTCACCAAATAACGGGTATCAATATTGGATTTCAACAACCACAACAACTCCTTCGAGTGGTACAACTCCTACCGGAACTACTGCGACCACTTCAGTTACAGCTTCGGGTTTAACAGCGAGTACTACTTATTACTTTTGGGTGCGTGCCAACTGTGGTTCCGCAACCAGTCAATGGGTCTTTGGTACTGCATTCACAACGGTAGGAACAGGGTTAGGATGCACAAATGCACCCAATGGACAATTCCCAGTAACGACCTTTAGCCCAGCCTGTTTCGGAAATGATGAAGTCATTGTAACCAATGCCTATGCGGGCGAATATACCGTGGTGAATATACTTTCCAATACCCAATACACCTTTAAAAGTTCGGTTACCAGTGACTACATTACAATTACCAATTCCGATGCTTCGGTGGTTTACACCGCTGGCACTACACCTCTTATATGGAATTCAGGTAATACAACTGGAACTATCCGCTACTATTTTCATGCGAATGCCGCTTGTGCTACGCAAAACACAGATCGCACCCGATACATCGCTTGTCAAACAGCAGCACCGGCATGTGCTAGTCCGTCTGGAGGTAGCTTTAGTGCCATTACTGCTACAACAGCCACAGCCAACTGGACAGCAGCCAATCCGGCACCGTCCACAGGATATCAGGTCTATTTGAGTACGAATGCAACAGCACCAACTTCAAATTCGACCCCTTTGGGAACAGTTACTTCCAATGGAGCTTTACTTTCTGGACTTATCGCTCAAACCACCTATTACATCTGGGTACGAAGTGATTGTGGCACTACACAAAGTGCTTGGGTACTTATAGGTAACTTTACAACAACCGCGGCCTCTGCGGGATGTACAACAGCAGTCAACGGATTATATCCTACAGCAACGTTTACACCTACATGCAACGGAACAAGCCAAAATATCGTAAGCGATGCGTGGACGGGAGAATATAGCAATATTTCGGTTACAACCAACACCCAATATACCTTCAGTAGTTCGGTCACCACGGATTACATTACCATTACCAATACCGACGGATCAGTGGTTTATGCAGTAGGAGTAACCCCGTTGGTATGGAATAGCAGTGGCGTAAGTGGTATAATCCGTTACTACTTACACAGCGATGCCAATTGCACCACAGCGAATGTGAACCGCATTCGTCGCATCAGTTGCACCCCTGCTTTGAACGTATTACAATGGGAAGCCCCAACCCTTTTTAAAGCCAACCCTAATCCCGTGTATGACATTGTAGATATCAGCGGTCAGCTTCCAATTGACACCATTCGTGTTCTGAACCCCTTGGGTCAAACGATAAGTATACTTAATGTCCATGCACAAACGCAGTACCGAATGGACTGTAGTAACTATGCCACAGGAATGTATACCTTGGTCATTGAAAGTAAGGGTACATCACAAATCCTGCGTATCGTAAAACAATAAACAAAAAACCGACAGCAAACCACTGTCGGTTTTTTTATACAGCTTATCATTTGGAGAAAAGAGAAAAGAAGCAAGAGGAAAGAAATTCGTGTTATACTACAGAATGCGATTTACACCGGTAAACCCATAAACCTAAAATTCCTCCCGAAGTTTCGGGACCAAATTCCACCTGAAGTATTGGGACTAACGTCTAAAGACTAACGACTAACGACTAATCACCCCTGCCCACTGCGATTGCGACAGAAATCTATTTG
Source organism: Bacteroidota bacterium (assembly GCA_039798185.1). Classification (GTDB taxonomy): domain Bacteria; phylum Bacteroidota; class Bacteroidia; order Flavobacteriales; family Flavobacteriaceae; genus Flavobacterium. Next base: position 240 of record JBDKGM010000046.1, on the reverse strand, counting down.
ATTTTAAAGCCGCTGAGTTGCTGAGCCGCTGAGAAGCTGAGTATTCCTAGTACACTTTTAAACTTTTCACCTTTAGGGGTTAGGGCACTAAACTCTTACACCTTTAAACTACTACGAAAACTAATCGTTACCGTGCAATACAAACCTTTAACTGAGTCAAAACGCGCTGGTGTACATCTTGGAGTACTACCACATAACTCCCTATTGGAAGATTACTGACGGTTTCTGTATGGCTTGTAA
>JBDKGM010000045.1:0-21998 GCA_039798185.1 Bacteroidota bacterium | reverse complement strand
GCTGATAAATCAACTACCTTCTCTTCATACGTATTAAACACCGTAGACAAGGTTGCCTCAGTGTAGGTTGCAGCAGTTACCGTATAACTCGAAATAGTGGTTTGAGTACCTGCAGCAGCTGTAGGATTTACTAAAACCGCATATTCTGTACCCTGAGGCCCTGTTAAAGTAGATCGCGTCCAAAAGTGTAATTCACCATTGGCAGGAACCAAAATTTTAGGCGTGGCTAAATAATCCTCTGAAGTATTCCCTTGACCAATATTTTCATTATTCATGAAGGCCGCATTTGTGCCGGCATAAACATTGGCAGCAGATGTAGTAATAGTCCATCGACGGACGGTTCCTACACCATTGTCAAAAACTGCCCATTGGTTACCTGTGGCCCCGGTCCCTAAAGTCCATGGCGAAGGATTGGTCGCAACGTCCGGATTGGTCGTATTCTCAAAGCCTTCAATCCCAGGAGTAGGGAACTGGGCAAAGCCCAAAAAGGTGTACAGTAAAGCAAGAACGAAAGTAATTTTCTTCATTTACAATGGAGATTAAGTTAATTAAAGTATAGTATTCGATTGATTTTAATCTCCAAATTTAAAAAAAAATATGAATTATAGCCGAAAAACTGAATTTTAAGATTTAAGAAAGCCTTTAGAATTGTTGATTTTAAGAAAAATGCAGTCATTTATGTGTATTTTTGCAGTCAGAAAATGACATTATGCTCGAAAAGGAAAAAGTAAATTTTGAAAAAACCGTAATCGTCGGAATCGTTACCCAAAACCAAAACGAAGAGAAACTAAAAGAGTATTTGGACGAATTGGAATTCCTTACCTTTACCGCTGGTGGTGAGGTAATTAAACGCTTTTGGCAAAAACTCGACCGACCCAATCCCAAAACGTTTTTAGGAACGGGAAAAATGGACGAAATTCATCTTTATGTAAAAGAAAACGATATTTCAACCGTAATTTTTGACGACGAATTATCCCCTTCGCAACAAAAAAATATTTCCAAAATTTTAGATTGTAAAGTCCTGGACCGAACGAACCTTATTTTGGACATTTTTGCCCAACGTGCCGAAACCTCGTATGCACGAACGCAAGTCGAATTAGCTCAATGTCAATATTTACTCCCTCGCCTTTCAGGTATGTGGACGCACTTGGAACGCCAAAAAGGAGGTATCGGACTCCGAGGTCCAGGGGAAACGGAAATTGAAACGGACCGCCGAATCGTGCGCGATCGCATCGCATTACTCAAAGAAAAAATTCGAACCATCGATAAACAAATGGCCATTCAACGCAGTAACCGCGGTGCCATGGTGCGAGTTGCGCTAGTTGGATATACCAACGTGGGAAAATCCACACTCATGAATGCCGTAGGTAAAAGTGAAGTTTTTGTAGAAAATAAACTATTTGCAACACTCGATACCACCGTGCGTAAAGTAGTCATCAAAAACCTTCCTTTTCTGCTCTCTGATACCGTTGGTTTTATTCGAAAACTTCCTACACAATTGATTGAATCGTTTAAAAGTACATTGGACGAAGTGCGCGAAGCCGACTTACTGCTTCATGTTGTCGATATCTCACACCCTGACTTCGAAGACCACATCGAGTCGGTAAATCAAATTTTGTTGGATATCAAAAGTAATGACAAACCTACCATCATGATTTTTAACAAAATTGATGCGTACAAACACGAGATCATTGCCGCCGATGATTTAACTACCGAACGAACCAGTAAACACTATACACTCGACGACTGGAAAAACACATGGATGAGCCACCTCGGTGAAGACAATACGATATTCATTTCCGCTACCGAAAAAGCGAATTTCGAAGAGTTTCGTGAAAAAGCCTATGAAGCCGTGCGCAAAATTCATATCACGCGCTTCCCATACAACAATTTTCTGTATCCCGACTACAAAGACGCCGTCGAAAAAGAATAACAAAAAAACCTGCCCACTTGGACAGGTTTTATTTTTTTGATATAAATTTTTATTTGGGCGCGCCCCCGTTGACGAAATCATTGTAAAATCATTTTTATTTTACGGGGTCGGGTCATCCGTTTCAAGCTGCCCGTTCCTTCGTCACAGTCAGTCTTTCCACTTCTACCCCTCGCGCAATACTGCTCCTATTGAAAAGTGTAGTTCACCCCAACGCCAATATTCTGACGGGTTTGAAAGCCAGGAAATGCATTGTCGTCATAAATCGTTTGAAACGCAAAATTCGTTGACAAATACTTGTTCACTTTCATGTTGATGTTCAAGGTATAATCCAAATCAACATTTTGCGGATCTTCATTATAATTGGAGTACAAGTTCATAATGTTTTCCACTGTAACATTCTCCATCAAAATAAATTTATAATACGCATTTATTGCAGCACCAAACTCATACCGCATCGTCTCACCTTGCAAAACCCCAAATGACGGTCCGTTTACAGTAAATTTCTTTGCCACCAAAACAACTTTCGAAGTCGCAGGCGCCACGTTGATTTTAAAATTATCACTGCGTTTCCATAAAACCCCCAAACCAAATTGCATATATACGGGTGAAAAAAATCGAGAGGTTTTGATGCCTCCCTCAAACCCTGAATCAAATTGGGATTTGAAATTAAAAAACGAAGAATAATACCAAACATCCGTGAATTTCTTACCCAATAAGGAATTGAATTGAACCCGGTCGTCCGTCTTTTGTAAATCCTGTTGTTTTACTTTTGTAATCCCGTATCCCGCGGTTAACTTATTATCCCAGTTCCAAGTGTCACTTTTGTAATTAAAATCATAATTAAAGGTAACATTCCCCGCAAAACTCGTTTGTCCACCCGCCAACCAATTGTTGAAGATCGATTGATTCGCAATAAAGGTAGCTACGCCTTTTTTCGTCCAACCGTTGGGTTTTTCTATCGTAATGTTTTTGACAACTTCTTCCGTTTTTTTGAGAAGTTCTTTATCACTCAATTGAGCATTGGATTGAAAAGCTGCTCCAATGAATACAGCCAAAACAATCAATTTTTTCATGATGTTTCTAATTTTGATTTTCGGGCGCAAAAGTAAGAATACTTCTGTAGTATACAAGCACTAACGCAAAGGTTAACAGTTTCGTATTATTTTCCTCTTTTATATAAAGGAACAGCCGAACAAGCCTCACCAAACATTATGCTTTTCGCCACTTTCTGTAAATGTTGAATCGCTGCGATATAGGCACTTTCTGGAACCGGTTTTTTGGAACATCCTTTCAAAATAACAGGCTTATCCTGATACTCGGAATAATCCAATTCCTCCAACTTTTTTTGATAATACAACCCTATCAATTCATCTGGCTGACCAAGAATTACCCAATCGGCAGTAGTCGATAAATACGACGCAACTAATATGGGCGCCCAAGTGGGCAAAATAGCATCGGTGCTGCAATAAATAGCAACCCAGTGGTTTTGGTATTGGGACCAATCGTGCTGTTTCAATGCCTCACGAAAGTCTTTTTCTTTCAATAAAAAACCTTCGTAAAGCCATTGGGATACATCAATGCCCGTTTGCACTTGCTTCGGATAATAATCCTCCAAGTCAAATACCAACAATGTCGATTGCGCTACCCGATTTACAATTTCGTCCATGACGTCTTATAACATACCTAATTCTAACTTCGCTTCTTCACTCATCAAGTCTTTGCTCCATGGTGGATCAAAAGTAATTTCTACTTCACACGATTTTACATGCTCAATTTTCTTGATTTTTTCTTCGACCTCAGCCGGTAATGTTTCAGCTACGGGACAATTTGGCGAAGTCAAGGTCATCAGTACTTTCACTTCCTGATCTTCATTTATCATTACATCATAAATCAATCCCAATTCATAGATGTCCACAGGGATTTCTGGGTCGTAAATGCCTTTCAACACTTTCACCACATTCTCTCCTAAGTTGATGGTATCGTTAAATTCTTCCATTAGTTTTTATAAGTTATTGCTGTTAATTCCAACGTTCGATCAAAATTGTCTATGCGCTCTATCCCAAATTTCGCGTCAAAAATATCAATGGAAATTTCTTTCGGTAACAATGGATTGAGATAGACGATATTTTTAAATTGAATGCCATTGGATTCTCCTGTATAGGAACCAATCAATGGGTCATTATTAATTGTTATTTGATGTCTGACTTGTTTAAAAGTAAATTCATAATTCACACTAGGGAATTTCTTGTATTGCTTTTCGCGCTTAAAATCATTAGTAATCGAATAATAAAACGATTGGTACCGTTCTCTGAAAATTTTACTAAAAAAATCTTTGGCCTCTAAATCATTGCGCTCCGCATTGATCGTTGTTTTTTTATTCTGAATACTATATACACCGATAAATTTTTCATTCGAATGATAAATCAAGGATTTCAAATGATCTAATTCTTCTTTGGAAAATGAATTTGATTGCGAAAAAGCCCATTGTAAATTTGTGTTTTTTGGATGTTGTTTTACCACAAAACGTACTTTGGGATAATACACTTTCATCATTAATGTATCCATATAGATCCCAGAATCATCCATGTAAACTTTTGCTTTTTGTTCATACACAAAATGAATTTCCTGGGTACCCTCAGGCATTGGCGTAATCATCGGCTGCGCTACTGTCAATACAGCCCAATGGATTACCACGAAAAGAAGAATTTTTTTCATATTACTGTTGTTTGGCTTCAAAGGCCAACGCGTACATTTTGATTTGTTTGATCATCGATACCAAACCATTGGCCCGCGTAGGCGATAAATGTTCTTTTAATCCGATTTCATCAATAAAATCAGTATCTGCTGCTAAAATTGCTTTGGGCTCTTGTCCCGAAAAAGTACGAATCAAAATGGCGATAATTCCCTTCGTTAAAATCGCATCGCTGTCGGCTGTAAACCAAATCTTTCCTTGGTTTTCTTCTGCATGCACCCATACTTTCGATTGACACCCTTTAATGATATTGTCGTCTGTTTTGAACTGCTCTTCAATCAATGGAAGCGATTTGCCAAGCTCTATAATGTACTCATAACGCTGCATCCAGTCGTCAAACATCGAGAACTCGTCAACAATCTCTTCTTGAATATCGTGTATAGTCATGGATTTATTTTTCTGAAATTAAAGAGAAAATCTTGTCTACTAAGGCTTTCAGCTCTTTAGGTGGATTACCGTGGTCAAAGTCTTTAGAACGGTATACTTTTCCATTGTACTCCACGGTCAAATTGGCTATCGCCGCGCCATCATGAAAACGCTCTTGCGAAGGATCGGCATAGGTTTCCATTTTCTCCAATTCAATTTTATCAAACTGACGAACCAAATCATTCCAATCGCCTTCCGAAATCGTGGAAACTCCAACTGTGGCGTCTTTACCTCGACCCGATTCTACCGTAATATCCTGATTTTGGATGGTGATTACTTTATTCAACCCACGTGATTGGGCAGTATAGGTTAATTTCGCTAAGGCCAATTCGGCACCGTTTCCTGAACATCCTTTACCCATTAACAGGGTGAATAGGACAATTGCAATTGCTTTCATACGTTTCGATTTTAAGATAACATCATTACGGCTTTTTGAAGTGCCTCTACAAAAATATCAATTTCTTCTTTGGTATTGTAAAAGGCAAAACTCGCGCGAACCGTTCCCGGAATCCCAAAGAAATCCATCACAGGCTGGGCACAATGGTGTCCCGTGCGCACCGCTATTCCTAACTTATCGACAATCGTGCCAATATCATACGGATGGATAGTCCCCACATTAAATGAAATCACCGATGTCTTATGTTCTGCCGTTCCAATGATGCGTAATCCCTCGATTTGATCCAACTTTTGTGTCGCATAGGCTAACAATTCGTGTTCATACGCCGCAATCGCCTCAAAACCGATTTCATTCAAATAATCAATCGCAGTTCCCAGCACTATCCCACCTGCAATATTGGGTGTTCCCGCTTCAAATTTATGGGGTAAATCCGCATATGTCGTCTTTTCAAAACTCACCGTGGCAATCATTTCGCCCCCGCCTTGATACGGTGGCAACTTGTGCAACCATGCTTCTTTCCCATATAATATTCCAGTTCCCGTTGGGCCGCAAACTTTATGTCCAGAAAACACATAAAAATCGCAATCCAAGGCTTGAACATCAGGTTTTAAATGCGGTGTCGCTTGTGCGCCATCAATCAAAACCGCCGCGCCTACTTCATGTGCTTTTTGAATAATGTATTCGATAGGGTTTATCGTTCCTAAAGCATTAGAAATATGATTCACCGTAACAACCTTCGTTTTCTCCGACAACAATGCATCATATTCCGAAAGAATCAACTCCCCTTTTTCGTTCATCGGAATAACCTTCAACACCGCTCCTGTGCGCTCACACAACATTTGCCAAGGCACAATATTACTGTGGTGCTCCATAGCCGAAACCAAGATTTCATCACCCGGTTGCAACAATGCAGCAAAACCATTCGCAACCGCATTGATCCCATGTGTGGTACCCGCCGTGAATATAATTTCATGTGCCTGCTTAGCATTCAAATGTCGCTGAATTTTACCGCGCGATTCCTCATAGGCATCCGTCGCCCACTGACTTAACGTGTGTACCCCACGGTGAATATTCGCATTGATTTCACTGTAATATTTGGTAATCGCATCCAGCACCACTTGTGGCTTTTGCGCCGTAGCACCATTATCGAAATAGACCAACGGTTTGCCATTTACGTCTTGGGTTAAAATGGGAAAATCCGCTCGAATTTTTTGAAGGTCTAACATTTTTATTTAGAATTTTTCTAAATACAAAGATATTAAAACTTTCGCCTAACTACGGGCATTTTGGTCAATTAACTTTTCCTTATCACTTGTCCATTTTACTGTGTTTTTTGAATCCGATTTTTCTGTAATTTAGAAATTCTAAAATCTGATTTTCCCCATGAAAAAATTCCTGAAAATAGCTGTTGTCCTTGTAGCCATTTTAGCACTCGTTTTCTACTTTGCCATCTACCCCAAACTGGATTTAATCTCGGGGTTTGCCGCCAAAAGTGTGGCTTCAGGAACATTCCTAGATAACCGCCCGCTGGAGGTCATTGAATCCGGTGATAATGACATTCCCTTAGTGGATTTAGCTCAGAATTCCGTGGACAAAACCAGCCAATTTGCCGTTTCTAGCGTTTACGGCATCAAAGCCCGTAAAGCCATTTACCGCCCCGGTTTAGGCGCAACATTAATCGATGATTCCTTTGACATTTCCAAACCCTACGAAGTTCCCCGCCGAACTCTAAAACCCAATACGTCAATCCCCTATCCTTTTGGGGCTGGCGCTCCTGTTGACAGTACATTTGCCAACATTGATTATGCGCTTTTGAAAAAAACGGTAGCCGAAGCTTTTGATACCAAAGGAGAAAAGAGCAAACGCACCCGTGCCGTAGTCGTTCTCTACAAAGACCACCTCATCTACGAACAATACGCCGACGGTTTTACCAAAGATTCCCGTTTACTCGGCTGGTCCATGACCAAAAGTTTAACCGGAACCTATTTCGGAATTCTTCAATACCAAGGGAAAATCGACATCCGTAAACCCGCTCCCATCGCGGCTTGGCAAAACGACGACCGCAAAAAAATCACCCTGCACAATCTCTTGCAAATGAATTCAGGATTGGAATGGGAAGAGCAATACGACAAAATCTGTGATGCCACACAAATGCTGTTTCAAGCGCGTGACATGGCTGCCGTGCAACGGGACAAGCCTTTAATTGGCCAACCCAATGCTACCTGGAATTATTCCTCAGGAACAACCAATTTACTCAGCGGCATTTTGCGCCAACAGTTTAAATCGCACCAAGACTATCTCGACTTTTGGTACAGCAGTTTGTTGGATAAAATCGGGATGCATTCCGCACTCGTAGAAACCGATATGGCAGGCAACTTTGTGGGTTCGTCCTATGGTTGGGCTACGCCGCGCGATTGGGCCAAATTCGGGTTGCTCTACTTGCATAAAGGGATGTGGAACGGCGAGCGCCTTTTTGCCGAAGACTGGGCAAAATATGTGGCAACACCTACCCCAACATCAGAAGGGCGGTATGGCGCACAGTTTTGGTTGAATGCCGGTGGAAAATTCCCCGATGTACCCCGTGAAATGTACTACTGCAGCGGCTTTCAAGGGCAGATGGTCGCCATTTTCCCCAACCATGATTTAGTCGTGGTGCGCATGGGATTAAAAGAAGATCCCGGCTTTGACTTCAATCGTTTATTAAGCGGAATTGTAAAGAGTATCAAAAAATAACGCAGGCTCATCACCTGCGTCATTCGTATATCGAAAAGAATTTTTTACAAATCAAACCCCAAACTCACACCCAATTTCTGAGCAATGATTTTGGTGATGCGCTGTTTCAATTCAGGGATTTGAATACTTTCAATTACCTCGTTAGAGAACGCATACATCAATAAAGCTTTGGCCTCTTTCTTCGGAATACCGCGCTGTTGCATATAGAACATCGCACTTTCATCCAATTGACCAATCGTGCATCCGTGCGAACATTTTACATCATCAGCAAAGATTTCCAATTGGGGCTTGGCATTAATTACCGCTTTATCACTCAACAAAATGTTATTGTTTTGCTGGAATGCATCGGTTTTTTGTGCCTCTTTTTCTACGTAAATTTTACCGTTGAAAACACCCGTAGCATTGTCATTCACAATACATTTATAATTCTGGTGGCTCTCACAATTCGGTTGTGCATGGTGCACCAACGTGTAATGATCTACCAGTTGTTTGTCTCCGATAATGGTGATTCCCTTTAACGTCGAATCAATGCGCTCGCCTTGGTGGTAAAAATTCAAATTGTTACGGGTCACATTACCTCCAAAGGAAAACGTGTGCACCGATACGCGACTCTCTTGTTTTTGAGCAATATAAGTATTGTCAATCAAGTTGGCGGTCGCAATGTCATTCTGGATTTTATAGTAATCCACAATCGCGCGTTTCAACGCAAATACTTCCGTAACCGTATTGGTCAACACCGGATTCTCATTCAAGCTCTGGTGGCGCTCAATGATTTGTACATGGGCATTTTCACCCACCACAATCAAGTTACGCGGCTGCACCATCAAGGCATTTTCTTGTCCAGTTGAGAAATAGATAATCTCAATCGGTTTCTCCACCACCTTACTCTTCGGAATGTTGATATAAGCACCTTCCGCCGCAAAAGCCGTATTGAGTGAAGTTAACGTCTCGTCTTTATTTGCTATCTGATTGAAATAGGTATCGATGACCATCTTGTACTTGGGTTTGTGTAATGCCGCTGACATCAAACAAACATCCAAGCCATCATGTGTGGTTTGCGATAAAAAAGAACTGTATTTCCCGTCGATGAAAATCACTTTGTAGGTGTCTATTTCATGCAAGAAATACTTCTTTACGTCTTTAAATTCAATTGCTGAATCATGCTTTGGAAACACAGTAAAGTCGTGCTTCAACACTGCATTCAACGAAGTATATTTCCATGCTTCCTCCTTTTTGGAAGGAAAGCCTTTGGTTTCAAAGTTTTTAATCGCCGCCGTACGCATATCGTGCAACCCAGAGTTGACATCAATTTGCTCTTCGAAAGCCATGAAAGAAGAAATAAGTTTCTCTTTTAATTCCATATTTTTAGTCTTAGAGTCGAAAGTCGAAAGTCGAAAGACTTTATTCCTTTGGACTTAAATATTTTATAAACCCACTCAATAATTTTGATACTTCAGTTATAGCCGCTAACAACTCTTCAAACTCTTGACTTGTAATATATCCCAAATCGAGAGCTAAATAAATCTGAGACCTAACTTCTCCAGCAGATGCTTTTGCTACATAAAGAAAATAAATAAATTCTTTATCTGTATTTCTTTCAAAACCCTCAGCAATATTGGATGAAATAGATAGTGAAGCTCGCCTAATTTGTCTAGTAAAATCGATGTCTTTTTTAAATTTTGGACTTTCCGTAATTTGATAAATCGTTTTATTAAAAACTCTTGCCTTTTGCCAAGAAATAATTTCCTCAAAAGAACGAAACTTCCCCATCTTTCGACTTTATGACTTTTGACTTTCGACTAAATCGTTCTTAATCCAATCATACCCCTTCTCTTCCAACTCCAACGCTAGGTCTGCACCACCCGTTTTCACGATTTTACCATCCATCAATACGTGAACGAAATCCGGGATGATATAATCCAACAAACGCTGATAGTGGGTAATTACCAATACCGCATTGTTTTCGTTTTTCAACTTATTCACACCGTTGGCTACAATACGCAACGCATCGATATCCAAACCTGAATCGGTTTCATCCAAAATCGCAATCTTCGGTTCCAACATCGCCATCTGGAAGATCTCATTACGCTTTTTCTCTCCTCCCGAAAACCCTTCATTTAAAGAACGGGATAAGAATTTACGATCCATCTCCAACAACTCCGATTTCTCGCGAATTTTCTTCAACATCTCATTGGCAGGCATCTCTTCCTCACCATTCGCTTTACGCTTTTCATTGATGGCCGTTTTGATGAAATTCGTTACCGAAACACCGGGAATCTCCACCGGATATTGGAACGATAAAAACACTCCTTTGTGCGCACGCTCTTCAGGAGCCAATTCAGAAATATCTTCACCATCTAAAAAGATTTCCCCTTCAGAAACTTCATAGTTTTCATTCCCAGCAATGATCGAAGACAACGTACTCTTACCGGCACCATTCGGACCCATAATCGCGTGTACTTCACCCGCTTTAATTTCTAAATTAATGCCTTTTAAGATGTCTTTATCTTCAACTGAAGCATGTAGATTTTTTATGAATAACATTTTAAATTTGAGATTTGAGATTTGAAATTTGAAATTGCTCCAAAACAAACCTTATTATTTATTGAACTTATTTCCTTTGTATTCTGATTTTTTTAAATAATTCATAAATCCTGAGAGTGATTTGCTGAGTTCTAGACTATCTCCTACTAACTCATTCAACTCATCCTCCGATATATATTTTCTATCAAAAGCTCTATACAGCTGAGAGCGGGATTCTCCACAAGAACCTTTAGATATGGTTAAAAAATGAACGAACTCTTTATTCCCTTCTCTTTCAAAGCCTTCAGCTATGTTATCCATTACTGAACCCGAAGAATCATGTATCTGATTAATTAATTTGAAATCATTTTTGAACTTTTCAGCATTTGAAATCGTAAAAATTTTATCCGCATAAATCCGTGCATCTTGCCAAATTTTTAAATCTTCAAATTTTGTAATCGTAGCCATAATTTCAAATATCAAATTTCAAATATCGAATTACCCCACGCTGCCTTCCAACGAAATCTCCAATAACTTCTGGGCTTCTACCGCAAATTCCATCGGTAATTTATTTAAGACTTCTTTACTGAATCCGTTTACGATTAACGCAATCGCCTTTTCCGTTGGGATACCGCGTTGGTTACAGTAAAACACTTGGTCTTCCCCGATTTTTGAGGTCGTTGCTTCGTGCTCAATTTTTGCCGTAGCATTTTTGCTTTCGATATACGGGAAGGTATGTGCCCCACAATTATTCCCCATCAACAACGAGTCACATTGCGAGAAGTTACGCGCATTCTCTGCACGCGCACCAATTTGCACCAAACCTCTGTAACTGTTTTGTGATTTCCCCGCAGAGATTCCTTTGGAGATGATGGTCGAACGGGTATTTTTCCCTAAGTGAATCATCTTTGTTCCCGTATCGGCTTGCTGGAAGTTGTTGGTCACCGCAATCGAGTAGAACTCGCCTATCGAATGGTCGCCTTTCAACACACAACTCGGATATTTCCAAGTTACCGCCGAACCCGTTTCTACCTGCGTCCATGAGATTTTCGCATGGGCTTCGCACAATCCACGCTTGGTTACAAAGTTGAATACACCCCCTTTACCTTCTTTATTACCCGGATACCAGTTTTGTACCGTAGAGTATTTGATTTCGGCATTGTCCAACGCAATCAATTCCACCACCGCAGCGTGCAACTGATTCTCATCGCGACTAGGCGCTGTACAACCTTCTAAATACGAAACATAACTACCTTCGTCAGCAATCACCAACGTGCGCTCAAACTGTCCTGTTCCGCCTTGGTTAATACGGAAATACGTTGACAATTCCATCGGACAACGCACGCCTTTCGGAATATAACAAAAACTGCCATCCGAGAAAACGGCTGAGTTCAAGGCCGCATAAAAATTGTCTTTCTGTGGCACAACCGAACCGATATATTTTTGCACCAATTCCGGATGCTCTTGAATCGCTTCAGAAATCGAACAGAAAATAATGCCTTTTTCAGCCAACGTCTTTTTGAACGTGGTTGCCACCGATACCGAGTCCATTACAATGTCCACAGCAACGCCCGCTAATTTCTTTTGCTCATCCAAAGAAATCCCCAACTTTTTGAAGGTATCCAACAATTCAGGGTCGACCTCATCCAGTGAAGCATACTTGTCTTTTTTCTTCGGTGCTGAATAATAGGAAATCGCTTGGAAATCCGGTTTTTCATAATGAACATTCGCCCACTCCGGCTCGATCATTTCACTCCAAGCACGAAACGCTTCCAAACGCCAATCCGTCATCCACTCGGGCTCGCCTTTCTTTTTGGAAATCGCACGCACGATGTCTTCGTTCAATCCGGCAGGAAACGTCTCACTTTCGATGTCGGTGTAAAAACCGTATTCGTATTCTTTATTCTCGAGTTCGACTTTTAGATCGTCTTCGGTATATTTTGCCATGGTTTTGATTTAAAATTAATACCGCGCAACAATGTATGCTGTGCGTTCTAGAGTGAAAAACTCTCTCCACATCCACAAGTTCGGGACGCATTCGGATTGTTGAACACAAATCCTTTTCCGTTCAAACCTCCTGAATATTCTAAAATGGTACCCGCCAAGTACAAGAAGGATTTCTTCTCTACCGCGATACGTACCTGATTGTCTTCAAACACTTTGTCGTTTTCACCGATCGCCTTATCAAACTTCAATTCATACGACAAACCGGAACAACCACCACTCTTTACTCCTACACGAACGTAGTCTTGAGCAGCATCAAAACCATCGTCTTTCATCATTTCGACGATTTTTTTACTCGCAGATTCGGACACTTTAATCATAGCTTATTTTGATTTTGTCTAAATTAATGGCAAAGATACGCCATAAAAGTGTTTTATCAAGGTTTTAACTCATTTTTTGGATTGATAACTTTATAGTTTTTATCGATTTTTAAAGGAAACGAGAACGCGATTTCTTAAATTGCGTCCACATTTTTAAATTTCTTTCGAAAAAAAGAAAACAGAAGACCAAAAACCTCCTGCGCTCTCGTTGTTTTTCGAAATCAAAAAATAGTCATTCCCTATGAAAATTTATCCTATTGAAGCCGGCAACTTCAAACTCGACGGCGGTGCCATGTTTGGCGTTGTTCCCAAAACCATTTGGAGCAAAACCAATCCCGCCGATGCCAATAACCTCATCGATATCGCCGCCCGATGCATGCTCATTGAAGACGGAAACCGCCTCACGCTCATCGATACCGGAATGGGCACCAAACAATCGGAAAAATTCTTTAGTTATTATTCCCTTTGGGGCGATCATTCCCTCGATAAATCCCTTGCCCAACACGGATTTCACCGCGACGATATCACCGATGTGTTCATGACGCACTTGCATTTTGACCATTGCGGCGGAAGCGTCAACCGTACTGCCGATGGCGAAGGCTTTGAAGTCGCTTTCAAAAACGCCAAATTCTGGACCAACGAAAACCATTGGCAATGGGCCACCCAACCCAATGCGCGCGAAAAAGCCTCTTTCCTTCATGAAAATATTATCCCCATGCAAGAAAGTGGGCAACTCCATTTCATCCAACGCCCTGAAGGCGACTTGGGCTTTTCCAACGAAATGGGTTTCAACATCTTTTACGCCGACGGGCATACCGAAAAGCAAATGTTACCCCACATCCAATACGGCGATAAAACCATCGTATTTTGTGCCGACCTACTTGCTACCGCAGGGCATATCCCCATTCCTTACGTTATGGGTTACGATACGCGTCCGCTACTGACCATGGGGGAAAAATCAAAATTCCTTAACGCCGCCGCCGACCACAACTACTATTTGTGGCTCGAACACGATGCGCACAACCCCATCGTAACCGTCGAACATACCGAAAAAGGAATTCGACTCAAAGAAGTCTTCCGCCTGGAAGATATCTTAATCTAATGTTAATCGATACGGCTATTTGTTAAAAAGCCAATATTTTTAAACCAAATTTGCCAGCAATGGCACAGAAAAGAAGACTATGTTGCATTTGAATTTTGAAAAATCATTTTGGGTATCCGCTCTTTCTGCGGCTCTTTTAACCGGTTGCGGTTCGTCTAACGCTCCTTTTGTGAGTACCGACCCAACTAAAATCGACAAAACCGTTGTAAAAACAACGCCCATCAAAGAAGCAGACCTTCAGCGTTGGAGTCACTTGGATTTAGTGAAAGATACCGTTCCCGGAATGAGTGTGGATCGCGCCTATGCCGAACTACTGAAAAAACGTAAGGGAACAAAAATTATCGTGGGCGTAATCGACTCGGGTTTAGATATCGATCACCCAGATTTACAAGGCCACATCTGGACCAATACCAAAGAAATTCCCGGCAACAATATCGACGACGATAAAAATGGATATGTAGACGACGTTCACGGTTGGAACTTCTTAGGAGAAGCTACCGCAATGACGCTCGAACTTACCCGCATCGTGAAAAAAGGCGACGACGGTACCGAAGCTTACAAAAAAGCGAAAGCCGAATTGGATAAAAAAATCCTTGAAATCAAACAACAAAAACCACAAGTGGACATGATCGCAAAAGCCGATAAAGACATTTGTACGTTTTTGAAAAAAGAGACCTACACCAAAGCCGATTTGAAAGCCATTTCAACGACCGATGCAGGAATCAACCGCAGCAAAATGATCATGATGTCTATTGCCGCACAAGCCGGTGACGGTTTTCAAGAAGAAATCAAATCGTATGTCGACTATATCAATGACCAACTCAACTACAACCTTAATGTCGATTTCGACGGGCGTAAAGTGGTAGGCGACAATCCAGAAGACATCAACGATAAAAAATACGGTAACGGAAATGTAAAAGGTCCCGATGTTACCGATGCCTTACACGGTACGCACGTAGCCGGTATCATCGCACAAGTGCGCGGTAACGGAATCGGTGGTGACGGTGTAGTTGCTAAAAACGTAGAAATCATGGCCGTGCGCGCCGTTCCCAACGGTGACGAATACGACAAAGATATCGCTCTTGCCATCCGTTATGCCGTGGACAACGGTGCCAAAGTCATCAACGGTAGTTTCGGAAAAGACTATTCTCCACACAAAGAATGGGTGTGGGATGCCATCAAATACGCCGAAAGCAAAGATGTATTAATCGTTCACGCTGCTGGTAACGACAGTAAAGATGTCGATGTAGAACCCAACTTCCCGACCGACGAAGTAAACGGCAAAGAAATCGCCGATAACCTAATCACCATCGGTGCCTTAAACACCCCTACAGGAAGTAAAATGGTGGCCGACTTCTCCAACTACGGACAAAAAAATGTAGACGTTTTCGCGCCCGGTGTAAAAATCTATGCTACCATTCCCAACAACAAATACAAATACGAACAAGGAACATCAATGGCCTCACCCAACGCAGCCGGTGTAGCCGCTTTAATCCGTTCGTATTATCCCTCGTTGACCGCTTCTCAAGTGAAACACATCTTGATGGACTCCGGGGTAACCATCCCAGGAAATGTGGCTGTGGGCGAAGAAAAAGTACAAATCCCGTTCAGCAATACCTGCGTGTCCGGTAAAATTGTAAATGCCTACAACGCGATTTTAATGGCAGACCAAATGGCACGCGCCGCAAAAAAATAAGAAGGATAAGGAGCGGACGTACCCCATCCTAATCCCGTACCTTCCCGCTTTCGCCTTTATCTTTCCGCTTCGCTACAAGGATATCGGCTCTTTCGGGGCTAACAATCACCTACCGTGCCACAAGTTCTTGTAATTTGTGGCATTGTTTTACCTAGGGCAACCCCCTAATCCACACAACAACTATGAAAAAAATACTGCTTTTTGGAACCTTCTTTTGTTCCCTGCTCATCCAAGCGCAAACCAGCTACTGGCAACAACGCGCCGATTACAAAATGGACGTTTCCCTCGACGTGAAAACCTACCGCTACAACGGGAAACAAGAATTGACCTATACCAACAATTCGCAAGATACACTCCGCAAAGTGTACTACCATTTGTTCAACAACGCCTTCCAACCCGGTAGTGAAATGGACCTGCGCATCCAACACATCAAAGATCCAGACAGCCGCATGGTGGACAAAATCAAAGAAGGCGACAAAGAGATCAAACAGAGTCGCATCGCCAAACTCAAACCCGAAGAAGTCGGTTTTCTCCACGTAAGCGATGTGCGTCAAGACGGCGCACTACTCACCGTAAAAGAAGTGGAAACCATCCTCGAAGTGCCCTTGGCCATGCCACTACTTCCCGGTAAATCCACTGTACTAACCCTCAACTTTGAAGGTCAAGTCCCCGTACAAATTCGCCGCTCAGGACGCAACAACCGCGAAGGCATCGCCCTTTCCATGGCGCAATGGTACCCCAAAATGGCCGAATTTGATTTTGAAGGTTGGCATGCCGATCCCTACCTCGCCCGTGAATTCCATGGCGTTTGGGGAAGCTTTGACGTGAAAATTACCTTAGACAAAAACTACATCGTAGGCGGTACCGGCTACCTGCAAAACGGCAACGAAATCGGATACAACTACCAAGACGCTGGTGTCAAAGTCTCCCTTCCAAAAAAACAAAAAACACTAACATGGCATTTCATCGCCCCTGATGTACACGACTTTACCTGGGCCGCCGACCCCAATTATATCCACGATACCTATCCCGGACCCAATGGCGTAACCCTCCACTTTTTATACAAAAACAAACCCGAAATCGAACTCACTTGGAAAGCAGTACAACCCAAAGTGGCCACCATCATGGACTTGTACAACCACTGGGTCGGACCCTATCCCTACAAACAATACTCCATCATTCAAGGCGGTGACGGCGGGATGGAATACGCCATGTGTACCTTGATCTTGGGCGAAGGCAAGCTAGACGGACTCACCGGACTCATCGCCCACGAAATGGGGCACTCGTGGTTCCAACACATCTTGGCCACCAACGAAAGCAAACACCCGTGGATGGATGAAGGTTTCACCTCCTATATCGAAGACAAAGCCATGAATGCCTTGGCCACACAACCGGTCGCCAATCCCTATGCAGGAGCATTCAAAAGCTATATCAATTTGGCCAATAGCGGCAAAGAACAACCCTTGTCAACCCATGCCGACCGCTACGACGAAAACCGCAGCTACAGCATCGCCTCATACAGCAAGGGCGAAGTGTTCTTGGCGCAATTTGAATACCTGTTAGGCCGCGCCAACATGGACAAAATACTACGCAAATACTACGACGATTTCAAATTCAAACACCCCAACCCCAACGATATCAAACGCACCGCCGAACGTGTTTCGGGTGCAACCTTGGATTGGTACCTCACCGATTTCACCAAAACCACCAACACCATTGACTACGGTTTCGGTGCAGTAGAAGAAAAAGACGGCGCCACAGTAGTCAACTTAGAACGCGTAGGCCGCATGCCGATGCCTATCGATTTGCAAGTAACCTATACGGATGGTAGCAAAGCCAATTTCTACATCCCTATGCGCTTGATGAACTACGAAAAACCCAACCCCGATCCCGAATTGAATCGCACCGTACTCCCCGACTGGGCATGGGGCAACCCCAACTATCAATTCCGTATCCCACAACCGCTCAGCACAATCAAAAGCATCGTTATCGACCCCGCAGGTTTGATGGCGGATGTGAAGGGGAGTAATAATAAGTTTGAAAAATAAGCTGCTAAGCTGCTGAGAAGCTAAGCCGCTAAGCTGCTGAGTAAATCCCTTTTAAACGACAAAAAATTGCAACCAACCCGTAGTGTCACGCTGCGGGTTTTTGGTTTCAGGTTTCCCCCGAAATTTCGGGATCAAGTTTCAGGTTTCAAGTTTCAAGTTTCAGGTTTCCCCGCTCCGCAAATGTCTCCCGACTTTGCGATCAAATAGGCTATGCTGTAAGGTGTATTGGCTGGCTTAAAATTTCACTTTTAATGAAACAAAAGGTAAAATTTCACTATTTTTGAAACAATAAATTTATTTTCATTTATTATGAAACATTACATATTAATGGCAGATATAATTTCTAGTAGAGAAAAAAATCAAAATCAATTAATGATTGATTTCAAGGAATTAGCTGTCGAAATCAATAATTTGTATAAAGATGTAATATTATCTCCACTTACTATAACTCTTGGTGATGAATTTCAATGTGTTCTTAAAGATTTATCGTCAGCAATCAACATAATCTTAACTATTGAAGAAGTTATTATCCACCGAAAACTCAACTTCAAGTTACGTTATGTTCTTAATCAAGGAGAAATTGAAACGCCACTGAACAAAAAAATTGCTTACGAAATGCTTGGTTCTGGTCTTACTGAAGCACGATTAAAATTGAATGAAGCAAAAAATGACAAATCAAGATTTAAAATAGTAATAGACCATAAACTAAAAAACAGTATTCTAATCGATGCTTTTAAAATATTCCAAACTATTACTGAAAAATGGGTTGTTTCAAAGGACTACGAAGTTGTTTCTAATTTTTTGAAATTCAAAGATTATAAAATAGTATCGGAAACAATGAATAAAACAAGATCGCAATTGTGGAAAAGAGAAAAAACACTTAATATTGAGTCTTATTTTTCAATTAAAAACATTATTAATTTAACCGCCATAAATCAATGAAAACTATTTTATCTTTTGTGTTAATACTTCTATTTGTAGAATTTTTATTGGGGATTTTTTATTTTTTAATAACCCCTAATTCTATCCGACAAGGTGTATTAATTGATACTAAATCGCTACTAAAAGGAATTGTGGAGCGTATATTTTTAACAGTATCATTAATTAACGGATATCCACACGCCTTAACACTTTTTGGAACTCTTAAACTAGCAACTAGGCTAAAAAGAGATTATGAAGAAGATAAAACTAAAGAATCTACCTATAATGATTTTTATTTGTTTGGTAATTTTATTTCAATAATAGTAGCCATATTTTATGTATTTCTTTACACAAAAATGATAAAATAAATCCTTACTATCGCTCTGCAAATGTCTCCCGACTTTGCGGAACCCACTTCCCCAATAGCACTGGACTTGCAATCCATGCTCACAAAGCCGACGAAACTACCATGAACTACAACACTAAAAAGTTGTAGTTTTTTTATTTATAGTTTACTTTTAATTTCACCTTTTTGACGTTGATGAAAGCACGGATTATAAATCCGCGCAAACGGGTTTCAGGTTTCAAGTGCTGTGTGTGAAGATAGGGATGGGATTTCTCCTTACGTCGAAATGACAAACCGTACGAGGTATTTTTTTAGCTAGCTAAAAACCTTTATGCGCAAACTTGTCATTTCGACGTAAGGAGAAATCCCATAAAGTTAGTCATGAAAACTTTTTAATAGCACCCGCTCCGCAACTTTCTCCCGACTTTGCGGTTAAAAAAATCGTGTGCCATTATGCTCCTTAATCTTACCTTTAAGTAATTAAAAAGGCCAAAGGCCGTAAACTTAGTTAACTTAAAAACTTTGTGAAACTTTGTGGAAAACATCGTGCAACTTTGTGCCCGCTCCGCAAATGTCTCCCGACTTTGCGGTTAAAAACATCGTGTACCATTGTGCTCCTTAATCTTACCTTTAAGTAATTAAAAAGGCCAAAGGCCGTAAACTTAGTTAACTTAAAATCATCGTAATACTTAGCGAACTTTGCGCAACCTTTGAGCCTTTGCGGTAAAAAAAATTGTGAAACTTTGTGGAAAACATCGTGTGCCATTGTGCCCCTTAATCTTACCATTACGTAATTAAAAAGGCCAAAGGCCGTAAACTTAGTTAACTTAAAATCATCATAACACTTAGCGAACTTTGCGCAACCTTAGCGTCTTTGCGGTTAAAAAACCCCTTTTCTACCGGTTACGGTTTTCCGTACAATCAATCCCCCAACTTATATCAATTTTACACCTAGGGAAAATACCCCCAAAAAATAGGAAAAACCCTAAAGACGTTTGTCGTATAATTTTTATATTGCGGGGGAAATAAGAATTAAATTTCAGACTTATCTAACTGTCGGGCGTCATTGTAGAAAACGAACGGACAAAAAATAATAAATGAATTAATATTATAATGGAACCAGTATCAATCACAGTTATTACATATGTCGCTTTAAAGTTTGTTGACCAATTCTTGAAAGAAGAAGGTTATGGTAGACTTAAAAAATTATTTTTCCCAGAAACAAAATATAAAAATCAACTAGTTCTAATTATTAATCAAACAATTGAGGAATACCGTAAATCTTATCCTAATACAAGAAATGATAATAAATTTCATTTTTTCCAATCTCAAATCTTGTTTGAAGAATTAAACAAGTATCTATTGTTTAAAAATCAAACACTTAATTACAATATCATAATTCAAAAATTCAATGAAAATCCAAATATAATTATACCAACCATTGAGGAATTAAATCATTTCTACACTTTGTTTACATCAAAAATAAAAGAAAACAAAAAGCTGAAGTCTCTTTTTATTGATGAAAACTATAAAGAAAAAATTTATGAATTTTCCGAAGATTTAAAGAGAATAGAAAATAAAATAGATATCGTTGATTCAAAAGTGACATCAATACAATCAGCACTTATTTTTAGTCCTGATGATAATTGGTTCAAAAATCAATGCGAACTATCAATACTTGATTTAGGAAAACGATATACTCCTGAATTAAATTTTGAACTTGAAATTTCTAAAATATTTGATGGATTAGGTAGAACCCTTGACTTCAAAAAAACAATCACCAAACAATTTGATGATTTACTCATAAAAGGTAAAAAGATTTTAAATGATAAAGAAGAAACAAAAGAACATATTCAATTATTGGAAAAGAACTTTGATGATCTTTTTAAACTTTATTCTCAAATTGACTTTGAAAGTAATTTAGAAATTCCTTTCAATAAAATTGAATCGGTTCTAGACTCTATAGATAGTAACACCCAAAAAGTACAACAGTTTTACAGAGACGAAGAAAGAAAAATACAAGAAGAAAAAAAAGAATATAATTATTATCACAAGTTTGGATATGAGTTGAGAAACATTAGGGAATTTGAAAATTCCATATATGATTTCAGAAACTTCATTAATGAAACTAATTGTGATTTAGCTAATAATCCTTATTTGGTTTTAGATGGAGAAGCCGGTATTGGTAAGTCACACATGCTTGGAGATATTATTTCAAAAAGAATGCAAAATAATTATGAAAGCATTTTTCTTCTCGGACAACATTTTACAACAGATGAAAATCCTTGGATTCAGATATTTAAAAGACTACAAATAAACACCACATCTGAAAATTTCTTAAACATTGTCAATGAAAGAGCAAAACAATCTAAAAAAAGAATTGTAATATTTATTGATGCTATTAATGAAGGCAGAGGAAAATATTTTTGGTACGACAATGCTAAGGGTTTTATAAAGGAAGTTAAAAAGTATGAATATTTAGGTCTCGTTTTTAGTATACGTTCATCATACAAAAACTTAATTTTCCCAAAGGATGAAATAAAAGGGTTGAATGTAATTGAACACAGAATATATGGGTTTAGGAATAATGAATACGAAGCAAGTAAATTATTTTTCACAAATTACAACATTCAACTTCCTAATGTTCCTCTTTTACATCCTGAGTTTCAAAACCCACTTTTTTTAAAACTTTTTTGTGAAGGAATTAATAAATCGGGGCAAACTAAAATTCCTGATGGAATTCAAGGTATTAGTTCAATAATTAATTTTTTTGTAAAAAATGTAAACGAGATACTTT
>JBDKGM010000044.1:0-11055 GCA_039798185.1 Bacteroidota bacterium | reverse complement strand
TTTTAACCACTTCTCCGTCTTTCTTTTGAATTCGGAAATATTCATCATAAAGTGCAACACTGTCCTTTTTGTAATGTAATGTGTCGACAAGTACTAGTTTCGATCCAATTTGTTGTGCCGTTCCGGTTAATTCGCGGTCAGTGTATTTATCACCCCAATTATTTAAGGCCGATCCATTGAGTTTGAAAACCGCCCAAAACAAAATAACTACCGCAAAAATGGATAACAAAGCTCCTATCGGACGTTTTTCTTCGGCTTTGGCTTTGAAATACAAACTTCCGTAAAAGAAAATCACAGGAATACAAGCAAAAATAAAGGCATCGGTACTATCGGAACCAAAGATGTAACTATCGGTATTGGTATCGGAATAAGTGCCTTTCAACATCCATCCAATAATTCCAAAAACTACAGAGGGTAACAGGATATACAGTACAATTTTACTGAACGGCATATCGCCGGGTTGTTCTCCTTTTTTGGCCACTTTATCCCCATAATGTTTGGAACCCATTAAAAACACTAAAACTCCAATAATCATTCCTACTCCAGCCGCCATGAAGGCATACTGCCAACCAAAAAGAATTTTGAAAGCCGCGCCAAAGAAATTACAGATGAAAGCCCCGACATTGATTCCCATATAGAAAATGTTGTAGCCTTCGTCCTTTTTGTCTTTGTATTGCTCGTCGTTATAGAAATTTCCTAGTAATGTTGAGATATTGGGTTTGAAGAATCCGTTGCCTAAAATCACTAAAGTCATTGCCAAATACAACATGGGTAAACTGTGAATTCCCATCATCATATAGCCCGCCCCCATCATGAGTCCGCCCAATACGATTGACTTTTTATAGCCCCAATAACGATCGGCGATTAACCCACCTACAAAAGGCGTTAAAAACACCAAGGCGATAAATGTTCCATATAAATCTGAGGATTCTTTTTCGGTCATTTTAAATCCGGCTTCTACATCTTTAAGATACAGCGTAAAAATCCCGATCATGAGATAATAGCCGAAACGTTCCCACATTTCCGACAAAAACAAATAAGGCAGCGCCTTAGGATGACTTTTCCACATAGTTGATTGTATTAAAAAACAAAACCTACAAGTTCGACTTGTAGGTTTGAAAGATATAAAAATATTTTGGAATCGAATTATTTGATACCGTGCATCATTTTCTTCAATCTTGGAGATAACAAAGCTAAAATAATAGCAGCGATACCACATAATACCACAAACACCATAAAGAATTCGTATAGATTATGAATTTCGAATCCTGCAAATGAAGTATTTGAAATTGGTAATTGTTCTTTTTCAAAAAGGGCAATTTGATCCGGTGTTAAGGTTACTTTTTTATCCAAAACATCTTGTAAATTGAAGCCTAATTTTTCCGCTTTTTCAAATTTATCACCAGTAGCTGGGATAATCGCTCCCAAAGAACCTGCCAAAGCATACCCTGCTGCATTCGAAATGAAGAATACACCATACAATAAAGAAGCAAAACGTTTTGGCGCTAATTTACCTACCAATGAAAGTCCGATTGGAGATAAACACAATTCCCCTAAGGTTTGAATAAAATACAACAACATCAACCATTTGATGGCTAATAAACCTGAATTTCCAAGGTCTTTTACATTGTGTGCGATGATGAAATAACTTAATGCAATGAAAGCCAATCCAAATGCTTGTTTCAAAGGAGATACAGGCTCTTTACCCGCAGCACGTAATTTATCCCACAATAAACTGAAAGGTAAGGCCATCATCACTACGAATACACCATTGAAGATTTGTACCATAGAAGGCGGCATGTTCCAACCAAATATATTACGATCGGTTTGGTTATCGGCGATAAATGTTAATGAAGATCCTGCTTGTTCGAAAGCAGCCCAAAAGAAAATGATAAAGAACGAAACAATGTAAATTACCCAAATACGTTGACGTTCTACTTTGGTTTCAGCAGAACTCATAATCAAATAAGCTAATGAGATCCCTGCAGAATAGATAAATGGATAGATAATACCTTTGATTAACTGCCCCATCTCAACATCTGAAAAACCAAATTCACCCACCAACAAATAACGGAACACAAAGAATAACGATGCAAAAATCACAACGGCAATACCCATTGCAGAACTTTTGAAATGTGCAGTTTGTGTTTCTCCTTCTTCAAAATCACCCGCATCATTGTTTTTAGGTAATCCACCAATAGGACGACCTTCAGGTGTTACAACGTATTTGTTTTTCAATAAAAAGAACGTAATTGTTCCGATCACCATTGCGATTGAAGCGGCTAAGAAGCCCCATTTGAAAGCAAAAATATCACGCACGCCAGTGTCTGCATCTTTCACATCCCCTACCCAAGGACAAATAAATTGACCTAAGAAGGCACCAATATTGATCCCCATATAGAAAATAGTAAATGCTGAATCCAGTTTGTCTTTCTCTTGTTTTGGATATAAACTTCCTACCATTGAAGAGATATTCGGTTTAAAAAATCCATTACCGAAAATGATGATGAATAAAGCCGACCACATGAATGCTTTAGCAGTTCCGATGCTAGAGTCAAAAGTGGAAGCACTAATGAACAACAAGAACTGACCTATTGCCATCAATGAACCTCCGAACATAATACTGTAACGGTTTCCGATATATTTGTCTGATATAAAACCTCCAAGTAACGGAGTTAAATAACATAACGCAAGGAATCCCCCATAAATAATTGCGGCGTCGGCTTCTTTGATTAATAAGGAATTAACCATAAACAAAGTAAGAATCGCTCGCATTCCGTAGAAATTGAAACGCTCCCACATTTCCGTTCCGAATAGCACCCAAAGCCCTTTAGGATGGCTCTTTTTTACTGCTGCTTCACTCATAATATTGGTTTTAGTTTATTTAGAATTATAGTTTTTCTTTAATGAAATTGGTCATTTTATTGAACAATTGAATTCGGGTTTTTCCACCATAAATACCATGGTTTTTGTCTGGGTAAATCGCCCAATCAAATTGTTTGTTGGCTTGTACTAAGGCTTCAATCATTTGCATTGAGTTTTGCACATGCACATTGTCATCTGCAGTTCCATGAATTAATAAAAAGCTTCCTTTTAACTTACTCACATGATTGATCGGAGAATTATCATCGTAACCACTTGCATTCTCTTGAGGAGTTTGCATATAGCGTTCTGTATAAATCGAGTCGTAGAAACGCCAGTTGGTGACTGGAGCCACTGCAATCGCCATTTTGAAGACATCGGCGCCTTTGAACAAGCAATTACTTGCCATGAATCCGCCAAACGACCAACCGAAGATACCAATTCGCGATTTATCGACATAAGCATACGTTCCCAAAACTTTGGCCGCATCGATTTGGTCTTCTACTTCAAACTTACCCAATTCTTTTTGCGTACATTTTTTGAAGGCCGCTCCTTTGAATCCGGTGCCACGACCATCAACACAAACCGTAATAAAACCTTGTTGTGCCAACATCATAAACCAATAATCGTTGGTATCTAACCAATCGTTGGCTACTTGTTGTGAACCAGGACCTGAATATTGGTACATGAAAACAGGATATTTTTTAGAGGCATCAAAATCTTTGGGTTTAATCATCCAAGCATTGAGTTGGTGCCCTTTTTCAGTTGTTAATACAAAAAACTCTTTGGTTGGCAGATCATATTTTTTCAAACGCTCTGTCAACGCTGAATTTTCAACAATCATTTGTACTTGCACACCGTCTTTGGCACTGTTTAACGAGTACATTGGCGGAACGGTTGCTGAGGAATACGTATTGATAAAGAACTCAAAATTCGGACTGAATGTCGCTGCATTCGTTCCTACTTGCTTACTGAGTTTTACCTTCTTTTTGCCATCCAAACCAATACGGTACACATCACGAATTATGGAACCATTTTCGGTAGATTGGTAGAAAATAGTTTTGGTTTTCTCATCAAATCCATAGTAAGCCGTTACTTCCCAAGCGCCTTTTGTCACTTGATTTTTTAATTTCCCGGTTTTGTCATACAAGTAAATATGATTCCAACCGTCTTTTTCTGAAGTCCAGATAAAACTATTGTCTTTTAGGAATGTTAAGTTATCGGTCACATCCACATAAGCATTGTCTTTTTCATTCAAAACCACTTTTGAAGCGGCAGTAGTTCCATCAATGAATACTAAATCCAAATTATTTTGATGGCGATTCAAAACTTGGGCACACAACACATTGGCATCGTTTGTCCAACGCATGCGCGCGATGTAAAAATCAGTATATTTTGAAAGATCTACTTCTTTTTTAGCATTGGTGGCTACATCGACTAGGTGTAAAGAAACCAATGCATTTTTTTCTCCTGCTTTTGGATATTTAAATTTTTCTTGCGTTGGATATAATTCTTTTTGGTAAATATCCATTGAAAATTCAGGCACTTGACGTTCATCGAAACGAATAAAAGCAATTTTCTTACTATCTGCACTCCAATCAAAAGCACGAACGAAAGCGAATTCTTCTTCGTAAACCCAATCTGTGATTCCGTTGATAATTGCATTTTTCTCGCCGTCTTTGGTCAGTGCTGTAGAATTTCCAGAAGCCACATCCATTACAAATAAATTATTGGCTTTAGCGTAAGCGATTTTCGATCCATCCGGTGAAAAAAGTGGTTCTTGCGCTTGCTCCAACACTTTGCGTAATGTTTTTGCGGTTACATCATACAAATAATAATCAGCGGTAAAGGAATGACGGTAAATGGGGTTGGAATTATTGGCAATTAAAATTTGCTTTTCATCAGCGCTGAAGGTATAGCTATCGATACCATCAGCAAGTTCTTTGAAGTTTTTTGTATCCAAAAGTGTACTTACTTTTTTCAATGTCGCATAATCGTACAAATCGATTTGCTGGCTTCTTGAACCGCGGTCGGCATTCAATACCGTATATTGGTTGGTATTTTTTAAGGCTTGTAATTCGTCCATTCCTTTGGAACGAAACATCCCCATATAAATCTCTTCAACAGATAGTTTAGACTGTGCAGAAACTGTGACTCCAACAGCTAAAAACAAGGCGATTAAGCTTCTTTTTATCATATTCTAAAAAGTGGTTTGTTAACGAGTCCAATTTTAATGAAAAAAAAGCAAACCACCGTCTTTTTTTAGCCAAAATGCACTTCAACAAGGCTTTTTATTTCCTTAAAATTACTTTAATCTGATGATTGAAGCTGTATCTTTGTAGGGCAAATTGATAATCTACTGAAAATGAATCAAGCCGTATCTGGATTTTCGAAATTATCCAAAGAAGAAAAAATCCAATGGATTGCCCAAACCTACTTCCATACACCCAATGAAGCGGAGAACATCCTAAAACAATATTGGAACCAAGACACAAAACTGCAGCAACTCCACGATGAGTTCATCGAAAATACGATTTCCAATTTTTATTTACCAATGGGAATTGCGCCAAACTTCAATATCAACGGGCGGTATTATTCCGTTCCCATGGTTATTGAAGAAAGTTCGGTTGTCGCTGCTGCTGCAAAATCGGCTAAATTTTGGAGTACCCGTGGCGGATTCAAAACTTCGGTGATTGCAACTGAAAAAATTGGGCAAGTTCACTTTTTATTTCAAGGCACTTTTGAGAAACTGAATTCATTTTTTCAAAAAATAAAACCCCAATTGATTGCCGATACAGAACCGATTACCCGCAATATGAACAAGCGAGGTGGAGGGATTCTTGATCTAGAATTACGCGACAAAACCAATGAGTTAGCCAACTATTTTCAACTCCATGCCACTTTTGACACGAAAGATAGCATGGGAGCTAACTTCATCAATTCGTGTTTGGAGCAGTTTGCTAAGACCTTACGTGAAGCTGCAGCAAGTGAGCCTACTTTCACAATGGATGAGCAAAACATTACGGTGGTGATGAGTATTCTTTCGAATTATGTACCCAATTGTGTGGTACGTGCCGAAGTTTCTTGTCCCGTTGAAGATTTGGCGGAAAAGAAAATTGAAGACCCACAGGCTTTTGCAGAAAAATTTGTGCAAGCTGTCAAAATCGCTGAAATCGAAACGTTTCGTGCTGTTACTCACAACAAGGGAATTATGAATGGAATTGACGCTGTGGTTTTAGCTACGGGGAACGATTTTAGAGCGGTTGAAGCAGGCGTTCATGCTTACGCTGCCCGTGATGGAAAATACAGCAGCTTATCCCATGCAAAAATTGAAGACGGTATTTTTACTTTCTGGATGGATATTCCTCTTGCCTTGGGAACTGTGGGCGGACTCACCTCGTTGCATCCTTTAGTGAAAATTGCATTGGAAATCTTAGGCAAACCCTCGGCACAAGAGTTAATGCAAGTAGTTGCTGCTACAGGTTTGGCTCAAAACTTTGCCGCCTTACGTTCGCTAACAACTACTGGGATTCAAGAAGGTCATATGAAAATGCATTTAAATAACATTTTGAATCAATTTCAAGCTACTGCTGAAGAGCGCAAAGTAGTTTTATCGCATTTTGCAGACCAAACGGTTACCCATGCATCAGTGGTTGAAATGATTGAAAAATTACGTAGTTAAACGGATTTGACGCGCATGAAACAGTCTTTTTACAGCAATGGAAAACTGCTAATTACTGGTGAATACGTGGTGTTGGACGGTGCCAAAGCGCTTGCTTTACCTACGCGTTTTGGTCAAAGTTTACACTGTATGCCCGGAACTGGAGATTGCATCCAATGGAAGAGTTTTGACCATGACACAAGTATTTGGTTTGAAGCGACTATCTCATTTGAATCTATTCGAAGAAAAGAACGTTTTGATGCAATTCACTCGATTAAAAATACATTAATTGAAATTTTGCATGAGGCCTATATGCTCAATGCTAACTTTATAGAAGAAAGCAAGGGATATAGTATTGAAACAGCGCTTACTTTTCCGAAAAATTGGGGATTGGGCACTTCTTCAACTTTAATCAACAATATTGCACAATGGACCAATGTCGATGCATTTACTTTATTGCGTCGTAGTTTTGGTGGCAGCGGATATGATGTGGCCTGTGCGCAATATAACGAGCCTATTGTTTACCAATTACAGAACGAGTTACCGCTCGTAGAACCTGTTGCTTTTTCACCTGAATTTAGCAGCAAAATTTACTTTGTTTATTTGAATCAAAAAAAGAGTTCGAAAGCAGCCATTGCTGCCTACTTAGATAAACAAGGTGAGATTGGAAAAACGGTAGAACACATCAATTCGATAACAAATCGTGTGTTAGCGGCAAGAGAACCCAAAGAATTTGCATTAGCGCTTCGTGACCATGAAATCATTCTAAGCGATGTCTTAGAAGAAATGACTATTCAAGAAGCGCTGTTTGAAGATTTTGATGGTGTTATCAAAAGTTTAGGCGCTTGGGGTGGCGACTTTGTGTTGGCAATTTCCAAAGATGATCCTACCACTTATTTTGAATCCAAAGGGTATCCCGTTGTGCTTCCCTATTCAGAAATGATATTAACCTAAAATAAAAAATCCCGATATAAATCGGGATTTTTTATTTATTGAAACGCTATCGATTAATAAAAATCTAAGCGATTATCTTCAATGTCTGCTGCGTTTTTCAATGTTGAAATCACGCGACCTGTATTTTGAGCCGCTTGTTGTTTCAATTTGTTCACATAATCATCGTACTTAGCGATTTTTGGTGCTTTAGTAACTGATTTAGTTTTTACAACAAATACCCCTGAAATACCTTCAATTGGAGCTGAAACTTTATTTGCTGGTGTTCCAAATGCTGCACCTACCACTTTAGGTTCCATACCTACGTTAGGCAACATTGGGCTTTCAATAGAAGCTGCTGCGATATTTTGAACAGTCACTTTATTAGCTGCAGCAATAGATTCTAATGAACCACCTTTTACTTTAGCTAAGATAATTTGAGCTTTTTTCTCGTTTTTAATAATTCCTTCTACTGATGGACGTACTTCTTCAACTGACGTCAATCCTTTTGGATTAATTTTTTTCAAACGCGCAATAACATGACCTACATTTACTACTTCAAAACGTTTGATGTCACCAACATTCGTATCGTCAGTATATGCCCATTTTACAATTTGACGTTGATTTCCAGCAGCACCAACTGCTTCATCCATTGCTTTAGCACGGGTTGACTCAACTTTCAAGTTTGCTTTTTTAGCTACAGCAGCAAAATCTTTACCCGCGGCATCCATTTCAAATTGAGTTGCTTTGGTGTAAGCCTCATTTGTAGTAGCGTCAGAAGGTTGAATTTTGTGAGCGATAGTTGCTAAACGAATTGCATCTTGTTTATCTGTAACATTGATAATGTGGTAACCAAATTCAGATTCTACTAAACCGATAGTACCTACTGGGTTATTGAATACGAAGTCATTAAAAGGCTTAACCATTTGACCTTGTCCAAAATATCCTAAATCACCACCTTGTTGTGCAGAAGAATCATCCGAATTTGTTAAAGCCAACATCATGAATGAACCTGGATTCGCTTTGGCTTGCGCTAATAAACTTTCCGCTTTAGCTTTTGCTTCTTCTTTTGTTCTTTTCTCTTTCTTCTGAACACGATCAACACCTTCCCAGCTAATTAAGATGTGACTAGCTTTCGCTTTATCATTGGCTTTACGCCCCATCATTTTACTTAAACAGAAATATTTATTGTTGATATAAGGTCCGTAAATTTCACCACTTGGTAAGTTAAACAACGCATCGGCTACATCGGCAGGCAATTGTTGCTTTGACACATAAGTAGTATCGTAAGGTAAATCAGAATTTTCACCAACAAACTCTGCCACATTAGCCGCGTTTTTGAAACCTGGCAACGTATCATTCTTACCTGTAGTTTTGTTGTACTCTACGCGTGAATTCAAAAGAGAAACTAATTTTTCTTTCACTTCATCTTGGTCTTTCGTAGATGGTTTATCTTCTACTAATACAAATTCAATTTCGCGAGTTTCTTCAGCTTTGAAACGTTTTTCATGTTTTTTCATGTAAGCTGTAATATCCTCATCGGTAACTTTTACTTCGCTATCTTTTACTGAAGAATACATGATTCCAACATAATCAAAGTTTACTTTATCTTGTTCTAAAGCATATTTGAATTTACCTTCCGCAGTTGTAGTATACATCCCTGCTTTCACCAAGGTATTATAAATTTGATATTGGCCGTTTAATACCATATCTTTTTCACGATCCTCAAACATTTTTGCTTGTTCTGGATTGTTTTTAAAGAAATCTTTAAACTTATTTAAATCAAACTTTCCATTGGTTTGGAACATCGGATTGGAACCAATATTTGGGTCTTTTTTGAACGTATCCAATTTGTAAGCTTCACCTACACGGATTCCTGCTTTATCAAATTGATCAACCAAAAGGGCTTTGTTTACTTCAATTTCCCAAGTTTGATTTACCGCTTGAGTTTGCGTCATTTGACCACCTTGTCCACTCTTTTCAAGATTGACTACTTTAACTTTGAAATCTTCAAATGCAATATCTTTTCCATTTACGCTTCCTACATCATGTGATTGACTTTTCAATCCCTTTGTAAATAAATCTTGTACAACAAAGGCTAAAAGTGCAAAACCGATGATCAGTAAAAGCAACCCTGAACGATTTCTAATTTTCTGTAAAACTGCCATTTTATTACTATTATTTTTTATTTCAGTCTGCGAAAATACAATTATCTATGAAATAATTATCATGATAGAAGTATATTTTACACAAAAAGTTAAAATTTTTAATCCCGATGAAGTAAGGTCAATCGAACGACTTCAATTTTGCGATTCGTTGCGGACTCAATTTTGACTTGAAAGCCTTCAATGGTAAGCAAATCATCCTTTTGCGGGATTTCTTCAGAATGATCGACTATGAGTCCGCCGAGTGTACTGTACGAATCATTTTCTGGTAAATTCAACTTGTAGGTTTCATTCAAATAAGCCACTTCCAAACGGGCTGAAAATCGGAACTCTCCCGCTGCAATTTCCTCTTCGATCTCGGCTCCATCATCATCATGCTCGTCTTCGATTTCGCCAAACAACTCTTCGATAATATCCTCAACAGTTATAATACCCGAAGTTCCGCCATATTCATCCAAGACGACAGCTACGGATTTTCGCTTTTTGGTCAATTGATTCAACACATCTTTTATGAAAATGGTTTCAGGTACAAACTCAACGGGAATCATCACTGATTTGATAGTTCGCGGTTTTTTAAACAATTCAAAAGAATGCACATATCCCAAAATATCATCTAACGTGTTTTGGTACACTAAAATTTTAGAATATCCGGTTTGCACAAAAAGTTCGCGCAACTCAGTAACAGAATCGTAGACATCAATAGCAACCAACTCTGTGCGAGGCGTCATAATATCGCGGGCTTTTACCCCAGCGAATTCTAATGCATTTTGAAAAATTTGAATTTCAGAATCGACTTCTTCATTCTCATCTTTGGCGTTCATTTGCTCGCTAATGTAGTTTCCTAGTTCGATTTTACTAAAAAAAGAAGGCACATAATCAC
Organism: Bacteroidota bacterium; assembly: GCA_039798185.1. GTDB lineage: Bacteria > Bacteroidota > Bacteroidia > Flavobacteriales > Flavobacteriaceae > Flavobacterium. Next base: position 557 of record JBDKGM010000044.1, on the reverse strand, counting down.
CTTCCGTTTTGAAGAATTTTTTCAGAAGGAAATCGGAAATCCAAATGATAAATGAAGAAATAAAGTTGAATAAATTGTAAAAGATATAACTAGGCACCGCAAAGAATTTCATGACACTATTGGCATAGATTTGAAAAAAAACTTTGGGTAAAAATTCGGATGTAATTAAGACAATCCCCGTAGAGAGTAAGGATTGAATTAAAATATTGGTAAGATCGTCAAATTTATAGCCGAATTCAAAGATTTTGTGTGTGATTAAATCACCCATAAAAAACCCATATACTACCAGTGAAATATTATTCCCTACGAGCATTGTGGCGATAAACTTGGAAGGTTTTTCAGTAATTTTAGTGAGAACACGAGACAAAAAAGTATCTTGTTTTTTCTCAATTTCTAAATAGATTTTATTGGAAGAAACATAAGCAATCTCCATCCCTGAAAAAAAAGCGCATAAAAGTAGGCAGATGATGATTACGAGTATATTCATTTAGGACTCGGATGAATTTTGACGGTTTTTAAACTTTTTAGCAAAATGATTTCTGAAGAAAAACAGAAAA
>JBDKGM010000043.1:0-7251 GCA_039798185.1 Bacteroidota bacterium | reverse complement strand
CCCTTTTAGAAACAACCAACTCATAAACAACTTTTCGCCTTGTGCCGTTTTTACTGCTTGAAATTTTGGAGACAACAATAACGTAATTACAAAAGCGGCCAAAGAAATCCAAATTCCTTGGTACCAAAAGTATTTACTGACTAAAAATCGGGCACCTACAAAAAGTACGGCAAAACAAATCAAATTAAAAAGTAAGGCTTTTGTTTTCTTATTCATGATCGTTAGCGTTTTGGAATTTGGTTCGTCGACTTCCCGCATACAATTCGTATTTCACTAAACGGGATTCCAAACTACCATTAAACAATTTTATTTTGCGTGAAGGCTTCAGCCCTACATGCTTCAGTCCTTCTAAATTAGCCGTAATAAACCAAGCATCGGTTCCAGGATAGCTTTGCTTTAATGTATCCCCTAGTTCGCGGTAAAAACGCTCCAATTGAATTTCGAGACGTTCACCATACGGTGGATTAAATACCATTTGTAGCGGACCTTGGGTTTCTTTCTCGGTTTCAAAAAAGTTGGCTTGCTCAATGCGAACGTACTCATCCAAATTGGCATTTTGTACATTCTCACGCGCCTTGGCCACCGCACTTGGCGCTTTATCAAAGCCTTTAATGGTATAATGAAACTCGCGGGTCTTCTTCATCAAACTATCGATGATGGTATCAAATAAGTCATTATCCCAATCAGACCATTTTTCAAAAGCAAATTCCTTTCGGTTGATATTGGCCGGAATATTACAAGCAATCATCGCAGCTTCCACTAAAAGTGTTCCTGAACCACACATAGGATCCATAAAATCCGATTCCCCTTTCCATCCTGACAACAATAACATTCCAGCTGCCAACACTTCATTAATTGGTGCGATATTGGTTACACGGCGGTATCCACGGTGGTGAAGTGAAGCCCCGGAAGTATCCAGTGCAACCGAAACCTGTTCCCGATCAATATGTACATTAATCCGCAAATCGGGATGATCTTTATCAATACTCGGGCGGGCACCTGCTTGTTCGCGAAACTGATCCACAATGGCGTCTTTGGTTTTTAAAGCCACAAACTGCGAATGCTTGAAATTCTCGGAATGTAAGGTCACATCCACCACAAAGGTTTGGTTGGTATTTAAATACTGACTCCAATTGATATCTTGAATGCCTTTATACAATGCTTGTTCATTAAACGCACGAAACTGATGAATGGGTTTAAGGATTTTAAGCGCGGTACGCAAGGCCAAATTGGCTTTGTACATGAATCCTTTATCACCAGCAAAGCTTACGGCACGCGTACCGATTTGAACGTCTTGTGCTCCTAAATCACGCAATTCCTTTGCGAGTAATTCTTCAAACCCGAAAAGGGTTTTGGCTATCATTTTAAAATTTTCCATACGGATGTTCTACCGATTTGCATTTCAACCTAAAATGGATTCCGGCAAAAATGGGTTTATTTGGTTTTGATGGGCAAAAATACACTAAATTTGCACGTTGAAATTGATTTGAAGCGAATAAATGTCCGATTTGAATACACAAACTCCAACCACCGAAGACAGCCAATGGTATGCCTCTTGGTTTGACACACCCTATTACCACATTTTATACAAAGAACGTAATTACCGTGAAGCGCAATTGTTTATGGACAATTTGACGCAGTATTTGAATTTGCCTGAAAAAGCAAAAGTCCTGGACTTAGCCTGTGGACGTGGACGCCATTCGATTTATTTGAGTCAGTTGGGGTATGATGTAACGGGAGCTGATTTATCGGCAAACAGTATTGCTGAAGCTTCGAAGAATGAAAACCTACACCTTCGTTTTGAAGTGCACGATATGCGCGAACCTTTTGAAGCGAAATTTGATGCCGTTTTCAATTTGTTTACGAGTTTTGGATACTTTGATGAAGATGAAGACAACTACAAAACCCTTTTGGCGATTCATGATAGCTTAAGCGAATACGGATTTGGAGTAATCGACTTTATGAATGTGGAGCAAGTTATTGAAGATTTGGTACCTGAAGAAGAAAAAACAGTGGACGGTATTACCTTTCATATCAAACGCTACACCGACGAAAAATACATCATTAAAGAAATCCGATTCCACGATCAAGGACAAGACTTTTGTTATTATGAAAAAGTACGAGCCCTGCGCCTGGAAGATTTTCAAGCCATGATGGAACGCGCAGGTATTTATTTATTGGATATTTTTGGCGATTATAAATTGAAAAAATTCTATAAAAAAACGAGTGAACGTTTGATTATGATTTTTAAATAGAAGAAAGAAAAAAGAAGTAGGAGAAAAGAAAAAATGGTTTAGAACTAATAAACTGCTCTACACCCATTACACTTTTTTATCGCTTACATCAACCTGAAACTTTAAACCTGACACGAGGCTTTAGCCGACTGATGGAGCGAAGCGGAATAAACTTTAAACTAAAAAATGAACTACATCCTCCCTTTACTTTCTGTTTTACTCGGCTTTGGGACGGCACTTTGGTTGCAACCTAAAGAAAAGAAACAATTAAAGTTATTGTTGGCATTCAGTGGTTCGTTTTTATTGTCATTAACGGTAATAAACCTCTTACCCGAAGTATATGAACACAACGAAGTAAAACATATCGGTGTTTACATCATGGTGGGGATTATCTTTCAGATTATATTGGAATTTTTCTCGCAAGGTGCGGAACATGGGCATGTACACGGACATGGTCACATTCACAAAATGCCATGGTCATTGTTCATCAGCCTTTGTTTACATGCTTTATTAGAGGGATTCCCTGTAGGCCATCACCATCATTTGGCCTTAGGAATTGCGGTACACCACTTCCCTATTGCGATGATTCTTACCCTTTTCTTTCTCAAAGCAGGACTTTCAAAAAATACCCTAGCCCTATTCATGGTTGGATTTGCCTTAATGACACCATTGGGAACCTGGTTATCCGATTCCTTACCCAGTTTAGGGACTTATTATAGCGAAATCACAGCTGTAGTCATTGGTATTTTATTTCATATTTCTTCAACGATTATCTTTGAAAGTAGCGAAGGACACAAATTTAATATTGCCAAAATCTCGGTCATTATACTGGGGATTGTATTCGCCTTATTCTTATAAAAACTTCCATTCGTTTCGTGAATAAGTTTCTGTGAAATCGGCTTGGGTTTCAGGGCAGATTCCGTATTTTTATGCTTTATTTCAAAAAATAACCCATGGGACTATTTTCAGCCTTACTAGGCAATGCCGGAGAAGCGAGTTTAGAAAGCTTACAACAAGAATATGGCAAATTAATGGTGGATGGGGAAACGATCGAAATCGGATTCAAACTCATTCGCGATACGTTTTTATTCACCAACAAACGCATTATTTTAGTGGAAAAACAAGGGTTGACGGGCAGTAAAATCGAATACAAGTCCATCCCCTACAAAAGCATTACCCGTTTCAGCATTGAAAGTGCGGGCACCTTTGACTTGGATGCTGAATTAAAAATTTGGGTTTCCAGTGAAGCGAATGCAAGTATCGTAAAACAATTCAATAAATCGGTGAATGTGTACGACGTACAAAAAATCATCACCTACCATACCTGTAAATAACAATGGGATTTACCAAAACTACGGAGCAGTCGTCTAAGTACGAGCATTTGGAACAAATGGCTGTGCACGAATTGCTCACGAACATCAATAACGAAGACAAAACGGTTCCACTTGCTGTTGAGAAAGCATTGCCGCAAATTGAAGCATTAGTTTCACAAACGGTTGCCCAACTCAAAAATGGTGGGCGTTTGTTTTATATCGGAGCGGGTACCTCAGGACGATTAGGGATTGTCGATGCTTCGGAATGTCCACCTACTTTTGGCGTGCCGCACGAATTGGTTAACGGCATCATTGCGGGAGGCGATCAAGCCATCCGTCGTGCCGTAGAAAACGCTGAAGACAGTACGACCCAAGCGTGGTTGGATCTAGAAGCTGCAGGCATCGGATCGGAGGATGTGGTGGTGGGCATCGCTGCCTCAGGTACTACACCCTATGTGATTTCAGGATTAGAAGCTTGTAATGCCAAAGGTATAGTTACGGGAAGCATCACGTGCAATGCCGGAAGTCCGTTGGCGCAAGTAGCCCAATTTCCGGTGGAAGTGGTGGTCGGTCCCGAATTTGTAACCGGTAGCAGTCGCATGAAAGCAGGCACCGCTCAAAAGTTGGTGCTCAACATGCTCTCAACCGCAACCATGATTCAATTGGGACGCGTCAAAGGAAACAAAATGGTCGACATGCAACTGAGCAACGCCAAACTCGTTGACCGCGGTACGCGCATGATTATGGACGAAATTAGCGTCGATTATGAAACCGCCAACCAATTGCTGTTGACTCATGGTAGCGTGCGTAAAGCTGTTGAAAATCATAAATTTTAAATGAGAAATATTGGGTTCCAAACTCATAACTCATAATTCATAACTCATAATTATCATAAAATGAGTACCAACAAAAACCTCTTAGCCAAAGGCTTAAAATACCTCTTCGGGGCATTACCCTTAATGTTCTTGGGACCTAGTGTGTTTTATAATGCCCTGATGAACAAACATACCAACTGGCATTATGTAATACTCGTTTTAGGTTGTGTCATTTGTATCACCTCAGTGGTTCTTGCGTTTAAAGGATTACAAACCCTAATGAAAGCGCTTTTCGATGGAAATCCCCGATAAGGGAATTGCAGTCGTAAACATTGTCTTTCAAAATGATAATTCCCATCTCGTTCACAATACATGCATTGAACCTTTAACCCCTAGCCCTGATGGAAGCGGCATCCTCACGGAGTTTACGGAGTGAGATACAGCGGACAGCAGGAATAGCTTCAAAAAATTATGAAAAAAATTACTGGTATTCTTTTACTCATCCTCACTGTTTCGGCCTGCCAAAAAATGCCGGAATGCAATTGCACCGATTTTAAAACGGGTTCGTTTGAATTTGTTCAAACCATCAACGGTAAAGCCGACACCACGCGTTTTATACGCACGGCAGACAGTCAGATGGAAACCTACCACGGTCGCACCGATACTGCCAATGTGCGTTGGGTGAACGATTGCGAACTTATTATTCAGAAAAAACATCCGCGTAACCGCGACGAGAAAAAAGCCATCAGTATGCGTATTGTCGAAACCAAAGACAATCAATACCTTATGGAATATTCGTTTGTGGGCGATGTAAAAAAACAGACGGGAACTGTAACAAAATTGGACCAATAACCGTTAAACCGACTTTAAACTATTCGACAAAATACCATGGAAGTTTTATTTTCAACCAATGCACTCGTCGCTTTACTAACGTTAACCTTTTTAGAAATTATCTTGGGGATTGACAACATTGTCTTTCTTTCCATCGTTTCAGGCAAACTAAAAGCCGAAGAACAACCCAAAGCCCGTCGCATCGGATTGCTGTTGGCGATGTTGTTCCGTATTATTCTGTTGTTCGGAATTACGTGGGTTATGGGCTTAAAGAAAAGTATCTACGATTTTGATTGGGGCTTTTTGTCGGGTCATGTAACCGGACAAAGTTTGATTATTTTCGGAGGTGGTTTGTTCCTTTTATACAAATCGGTGACCGAAATTCACCATAAACTCGAAGGAGCCGAAGAAGGGGAAACCGGAAAAGCATCCAACAGTTTATCATCCGCGATTATCCAAATTGCCTTGTTGAATATTGTGTTCTCGTTTGACAGTATCTTGACAGCTGTGGGCTTGGTAAGTAGCGAACCCGCACCCAAAGGTTTTGGCGAAGCGGCTTTGATTATTATGATTCTATCGGTCGTGATTTCGATCATCATTATGATGATTTTCGCCGGACCCGTATCCAAGTTTGTTAACGAACATCCTACGATTCAAATTCTGGGTTTATCGTTCTTAATCTTGATTGGAGTGATGCTGTTAGCGGAAGGTTCACACCTCGCCGGATTCAAATTCTTGGGAGAGAATGAAGTCCACAGTATCCCAAAAGGCTATTTGTACTTCTCGATTTTCTTCTCCTTGTTTGTGGAGTTCTTGAACTTAAAAATGAAAAAGTCGAGCAAGCCTGTACAGTTACACAACAACAAAATAAAGGACGAAAAACTAAAAGATACCGACATCACCAATTAATACAGAAGCACCTTTCGGGGTGCTTTTTTTTGGGCGTTGCGGTTCCCGCCGGGCTGTCCGCGGTACCGGCCTGCCTTCGGCTACGGCAGGGTACCTTGCTCCCATCCCTAACGCGGGTTGGGTGCGCTTATCAAATTTGATTGGAAATATCCATCATTTGGTGCAAAACACGGATAACTTCTACAATTCCATCTTCAGCAACACGATAAACAATCAAATGGGATTTCACTTTAAATTGACGGTAACCTGGTTTTATGAACCCAATGTCTTTCCCGCAATTTATATCACTAACTATAGCATTGATTTCCTGAAACAACAAACGGTAATAATAATTGGCCTGATTTAGCGACCAATTTTCATATGTATAGAGCCAAATTTCATCAATATCTTCACGTGCTTTAGCACTAATGCGAAATGTGGTTTTCATTGATGTTTCTTTTGAAGCTTTGCCAAATGTGCTTCCGCATCAAATTCAGCGATCATCCCGCTTGCTTCACCTAATTCTATTTCTGCTCGTAATTTTTTGATTTTTTGTTCTTCAACTTCGAGTAATCGGAGTGCTGAACGCACCACTTCACTCACCGAACTGTAGCGTCCTGAGGCAATCTCTTCGTTTACAAAATTCTCAAAATAATCACCTAATAATATGGAAGTGTTTTTTGCCATATCGTTTCTTTTTATCAAATATACCAAAAATTGGTATGTTAATGAAAACCACATGAAAATTTGAAGTACGTTCGCTACTAGAACCAAAAAAACCTGCTCATTCCAGCAGGTTTCTTTATTATTCTAAGGACAACGTAATTTGCCCATCATCGTCCAATTCGGTGGGAATATCTGGGCCATCGCCTTCTTCTCCTTCCGTTGAAGCCATCACTTCGGGCTCTTCCTCGGGTTCTTCATACGGCAATGGATCCAATAAATTCACTTGTTTCAATTTATCTGCCGTCAATTGATTTCCGAGCGCTTTAATACCTTTTACAGCAATGAATTGCTCCAAATCGACGATTTGATTTTCCTTTTGCACACCTTTTACTTTGGCATAAATCACCTCAGCAACAGGACGCCAATCCGTGGAAACAATTTCCAATTGCGATTTCTCATGTTCTGAAATAAAGATTTCCTCTTTATTCTCATTCTCAATCAAGA
>JBDKGM010000042.1:0-62334 GCA_039798185.1 Bacteroidota bacterium | reverse complement strand
GAATTGATTTCACTACACTACAAGAGCATAAACTGATTTAAATAAATCTAACAAATTCTTTATCACTCATTCGATCAAAACCTTATGAAATATTGTTCTAAATTGAAACGACTGCATTTTGAATTTGATTTTTATAACCAAAATCTTTTACATTCGAAAATTCTTTATAAATTAATACTGCTAAATCTTGTGCTTTTTGCCAAGCCAAAATCTCTTCGAATTGATAAAACTTCATACTTTTTATAATAACTCCTCTTCATTATCCTTTCCATTTTTTCTAAAATAGCATTTAGTAAATCCATTCACATTCAGTAATTATCGCATCGAAAAATCTATTCATCAAGCACTAATGACTTATTACTTTCCGACTTACAACTTACGACTTTCTACATATGCTTTAGCTCATCCGGCAATTCATAGAATGTGGGATGACGGTATACTTTATCCAAAGCCGGTTCGAAGGTCTCTCCGTTTTGCTCTGGATTGGAAGCTGTAATTTGACTTGAGGGTACGACCCAGATACTTACACCTTCGCCGCGGCGGGTATAGACATCACGAGCGTTTTCTAAAGCCATCGTAGCATCGGTTGCGTGTAGGGAACCGCAGTGACGGTGTTCTAATCCGTTTTTGCTACGGATAAAGACTTCCCAAAGTGGCCAGTTGTTCATGCTATTGTAAATTATATATTTTAAATTTTAAATTTTGGGCCTGACGGCCTTTTCTAAAACGCAATGGTTGACAATTCGATTGTTACACTGCTTTTTCGAGGTTGCGTTGGGTTTGTTTTTCGGCATAGGCCATGGCCGCGTCGCGCACCCAGGTTCCTTTTTCCCAAGCCGAACGACGGGCTTCCAAACGCAATTTGTTGCATTTCCCGTGTCCGTTGACGACTTGCCAGAACTCTTCCCAATCGATTTCTCCGAAGTCGTAGTGTTTACGGTCTTCGTTCCATTTTAGGTGTGCATCTGGAATTTTAGCTCCTAAGATTTCGGCTTGCGGTACCGTTTGGTCTACAAACTGCTGACGGAGTTCGTCGTTGGTTTTACGTTTCAATTTCCATTTCACCGATTGTTCGGTGTTGGGTGATTCGGCATCGCGGGGTCCGAACATCATTAAAGACGGCCACCACCAGCGATTTAAGGCATCTTGCACCATATCCTTCTGTTCTTGCGTTCCTTTGGACATCGTTAATAAGATTTCGTAGCCTTGGCGTTGGTGAAAACTTTCTTCTTTACAGATGCGAATCATCGCACGGGAATAGGGTCCGTAAGACGTTCCCATTAACGCTACTTGATTCATGATAGCTGCACCGTCAACCAACCAACCGATGGCACCGATATCGGCCCATGTTAGCGATGGATAATTGAAAATGCTGGAATATTTGGCTTTACCCGTATGCAATTGTTCATACATTTCATCACGGGAAATCCCTAGGGTTTCAGCGGCGCTGTACAAGTACAAACCGTGTCCGCCTTCATCTTGGATTTTCGCCAAAAGGGCTACTTTACGACGCAAGGATGGTGCGCGGGTAATCCAATTGGCTTCGGGCAACATCCCCACGATTTCGGAATGGGCATGTTGTGAAATTTGACGAATGTGCGTTTGACGGTATTTCTCCGGCATCCAATCTTTGGGTTCAATTTTCTCGTCGTTATCGATACGACGTTGGAATAATTCTTCTAAGTTTTTGATCTCTCTTTCTGACATCGTTGAATCCTTTTCGTTAGACAACTTGATGATCCCGAAGGCACATCGTTTTTTTTTGTTTTATGGTATCCCTTTTTAGGATTTTATGTTTTGAAATTTAGTATTTTTATTTAGCCCCGATAGAGCCGGTATCCTCGTAGCGGAGCGGAGAGATAAAGGCGAAAGCGGGAAGATACATCCCACAAATAGCGAAACGTCAGCTCCTTAATTCACTACACTCCGAAATCGACCACTACTTTCTTGGATGTAGGCACGGCTTGGCAACTCAACGTGTAGTTTTTGGCCAATTCGTCTTCTTCCAAGGAATAATTCAATTTCATTTCGACCGATCCCTCTTTGACGATACAACGGCAGGTGCTACACACCCCTCCTTTACATGCATAAGGTAAATCGGCACCAGCTGCAATAGCTCCGTCGAGAATATTGTCAAAATCATCACCCATCACAAAGTGGAATTCTTTACCGCCATCGATGATGGTCACTTCGGTACCTTCGACTTTTTTCTCGACAATTTTGCTGATGCGCGCTTTGTCGGCTTCGGAGATTCCGGTGTTAAACAATTCGAAATGAATATATTCTTTCGGCAAACCCGCCGCCGTGAGTTCGTCACGTAACAAGTGAATCATCTCTTCGGGTCCACACAAGAAGCAATCGTGTGTGTTGGGAATATCGATGATTCTTTCGGTTAGGGTTTTAATTTTTTCTTGGGTAAAACGACCGTTGAACAATTCGGCATGGCGGTGTTCTTTGGTCAAGAAATGAAAAATCTCAAAACGATTGAAATAGGTGTTTTTCAATTGTTCAATTTCTTCTTTAAAGATAATGGATTTTACACTACGATTCAGGTAAAACAGCTTAAATGTGCTGTTGGGTTCGCTGGCCAAGTGCGTTTTGATAATCGACAACATGGGTGTAATTCCACTTCCTGCGGCAAATGCGATATAATTTTTGGCCACTTCTTGTTGTGTTTCTACATAAAACTTCCCATCGGGTGCCATCACTTCGATTTCGTCACCGGGTTGCAACTGTTCGTTGACATAGGTAGAAAACAAGCCTCCAGGAATTTGTTTGACAGCCACTTGCCATTTATGCTCGTGGGGTGCGGAACAAAGCGAGTATGAGCGACGCACTTCTTTACCTTCTAACTGGGTTTTGAACGTCAGGTGTTGACCTTGTTTAAACTGAAAAGCCGGTTGGATTTCGGCAGGAATGTCCAAGGTCACCACAGAACAATCTTTGGTTTCCTTGTAAATATCGGCAACTTTTACCTTGTAAAACTGAACCATAATTTGCGTTTCTTATTTAACTAACAATTGTTAGTTTACGATACAAATTTAATGATTTTTTTAATGGGTTACGAAATCGTTGTAAATTTTTAACGTGCGTTGAGGGTTATTCCGTTGAGAAGTACGGTTCGCATATCGTTGCGCAAGGAGGTTTCACTGAGACTTTTGGTTTTGTTGTACCAAATGTAGAGTGTACGAAGTGTGGATAAAATAGAGAAAATAATTACTTCGGGATTATGGGTTTGGATTTCGGAATTTTGAATTCCTTCTTTCACTATTTGACGAAAATTCTCTTCGTAATCGGTGCGCATTTTCAGGAAATATTTGAGGTCGTCTTCCTTTTCCAAATGCATCCAGTCGTTATTTAAACATGCGAGTGCATCGGGATTGCGGAGGGTGATATCGATATGCAATTGAATAATACGATCGATTTTAGCGATTGCGGTGGTTTCACTTTGGCGCACGGCTTCCATGACTTCGGTAAATTCTTCGGCGATGGTAATGACAATCAATACTAAAATCTCCTGTTTGGAAGTAATATGATTGTACAAACTCGCCGCTTTAATATTTAGAGCTTGGGCAATATCGCGAACGGTTACCGCGCTGTATCCTTTCTCTTTAAAAAGTCGGGCAGCTACATTAATAATTTCGGTTTTGCGATCGATGGGTTTCATGGGAGTCAAATGTACATAAATTTGGGTTTGGTAACTTGAGTTACGTTTTGCTTGTTTGTTGTCCGTTACCTTTGAACAAAAATAACACTATGGGACTATTAAATATGTTAGGATTTGGCGGTAAATCAGAAAGCGCTAAAGAATTTATGGCAAAAGGTGCAGTTGTAATCGACGTACGCACCTATGAAGAGTTTGCTTCGGGTCATATTCAAGGTTCGAAAAACATTCCGCTACAAGTAATCAACGGAAAAGTAGCCGAAATAAAAAAATTAAACCAACCCGTCATTGTGTGTTGCCGTAGTGGTATGCGCAGTGCACAAGCTGCTTCACTATTGAAGGCACAAGGTGTTGAGGTGATGAACGGCGGTGGCTGGGAACGTTTAAATCGAGAATTGGCTTAAAACAGAAAAGTCCCGAATGAATCGGGACTTTTTTTTATTTTTTAAAAACTTTAATCACTTCCTGTTGGGTGGCAGTATTTACTTTCAGCAAATAGCAACCCGGGGGTAACCCTTCCAAACTCAACTTTGATTGATCTACCGTCAGGAATTGCTGGAGCACGAAACGTCCGTCTAACGTATAGAGTTCAACCACTGCATTTTCGTCGAGTTGGTGGACCGTAAGTTCATTTTCAAATGGATTCGGGTACACTTTAAATTTTGAATTTGAAGTAGTTCCCACCGATAGATTCGGATCGGTCAACATCCATAATTCTGCAGTAGCTCCCAATTGGAAAGCGGCTTTAAAGAAGATACTATTGTTGAAAACTTCCAGTTCTTTGGGAATGGTGCTCATGGCTTGGGTGGCATTCACGGTTGTGGGTATTTGTCGAGCCACATTCACTGTACCCGCTGCGGTGCCGTTGGTTTTGGCTAAGAATCCCGTATTTGTTTTGACAAAATAGAGTTCGTTGTTGTACACAATGGACACCAATCCCAAACCAAATGAATTATCAAAATGACTGACTTGATTGGGCTGTAAGCCTTGAATAATGGACAACGTATTGGTTGAAATATCGAGTTTCCAGAGCACCAGCTGACTTTGATTTGAACTAGAAGCACCATCCGATCCTTGAAAATAGAGTGCGCCATTGTATTCGCGCATCGTATTCAATACGGTAGCATCGGATGTTCCTGTATCACCATAATAATAAGACATGGGTTGCAAAAAAGTTACATTTCCAGCGGTGTCCATTTTCCAAATTCCTTGTTGAGCGGCTTCAAGTCGGTTTTTAGCGTAAAAATACAGCGTATTATTCGCAACTGTTAGTCCCTGTCCATAGGCAAAATGGTTGACGAAGTTTTGGTTCAGGGTTGTATTGGGCAAGGTAAAGAGTTGCGTCCCCGATTCAGTCCCATCGGTGCTATAAATCGCATAATTTGAAAAATCGGTTGTGTTGGTATTATTGGGTCGACAAACAAACCATAGTCTATTATTGAATATTTGAAAAGGGTAATACAGATAAACACCACCATGGTAGAAAGCCCCGCGTTCGGAGGTAGTGTATAGATTACTTAAATCGACGACTTTTTGCGTTCCAGCTGTCGTTCCGTCGGTAGCATAGAGTTCGAACCCAGTAGTTCCATCATTGGCTACGAAGTATAATTTTCCATTAAACTCTTTAAAATTTGGATTGTACAATGAGGAAAACGCGGGATTAAATCCAGGGTTGATATCCTTTAACAATGCGGTTCCTGCCAAGGTTCCGTCTGACGACCAAATTTCTTGAGCGTAGGTTGTATTGGCACCAATGAAATACATTTTCCCATTAAAAACGGTAAAGTACTTGAGACTGTTACAACCGGCAGCGGTATAGTCAAAAACTTTTACGGTTCCAGCCGTTGTTCCATCGGTACACCAAAGCGAATTGGCGGTTTCGCTAAAGGGATTATCACTGGCTGGAAAGTACAATTTGTTGTTGTAAATACACGTACGATTGCGAAACTCAACAGGATCTTCCATGGCCACATCGAGCGCATGACTGTATAAATAAGTGCCTGAAAAAGCAATTTCTCTGAGTAAGGTCGTGGTTGTTCCGTCATACACAAACAACTCCCTTCCACTAGTGGGTGACAAACCAGCAAAGATTTGTTTCCCATTGAGAACGGTGAAGCCTACAGGCTTTGCGATTCCGCTTGCGCCGGGCGTTACCATTGGATTTTGTGCAAAAAGTGCTGTGGCCATCAAACCAAAAAAAGTGAGTAAACCGTGTTTCATCATTGAACTATTTTATGATACAAAGATGAAACCGAAATCTGTGCAAAACCATTCGCCAAACGGCGTATTTGATTTAGTATTTGGTGGTGAAACGGATTACAATTTTACCTACATTATCTAACGTAATTTCCGCAAGAAGGTTGGCGGTTCCTGAATTGGAGCCAAAACGCTTACGAATTTCAATCTTGCGAATCACACCCTTTTCCTTATCAGCATCCGATAAAAGTAGCGGATTGTTTTTGCTATCATAGCGATTGTAAGGCAATGTCATGGTTTTATTGAAGAGGTCATCCATCAGCGCATCATCCCCTTTTTGGGTATATTCAGCAAGGATGAAATTTTCGGTAAAACTCACCTCAACCGCTTTTATTTTAAAGTCGGTGATTTTATAATCGGTTGAAAACACTTCGCCTTTGAGTGTTTTATCATAACCTTTTGATTTTCCTTTTACTTGTGCGAAATTGGCTTTGATCAGCGCATCAAGCTCTTGTGGGAATTGAGGTGAAAGTTGTGCGTATGTGATACAACTACAACACAGCAGCAGAAAGAAAATTTTTTTTAATTCCATAATCGTTTAGTTTTTAGTTAAAAGAGGTTGATAATCATATTCAACCCCCACATAATACACGGCATCATTTGACACAATTGAAACCGAAAGCATCCGCCCTTGATCGTCGTATTTTGTATGATAAAGTACTGGATCTTGGGTTTCGAATTTTTCATCTTTTAATATATTATGATGGGTATCATAGGTTTTGATTAAGGTATAGGGTTCGCCCAACTTATTGTGTGTCGATCGCATTAGGTTGCCGTTTTCAAATTGATATACTTCGTCCACGAGCCATTTCTTACCCTCTTTCACCCAAACTTTCTGGGTATATGTTGACGGTGAAGTATACGCTGAAAACGTTTCTTTACGCACTAGAGTTTTGTCATCGGCGAAAGTGAGCTTCTGACTCAGATTTCCGTTTTTGTCATACGTTAGCTGTATTTGTGCTGTGATTTTACCGTCATCAAGCAGGAGTATTTTTTGAAGTTTACCTGTTTTTGAATAATGGTACTTTTCTTCACTTTTTATATCGGGATAATTTTTGGTATAACCGATTAAAACACTGTCGTTATACTGAAAAAGCTCTGTGATTTCTTGCTCATTTTCCAGTGTAATTCGCTTTTGTAAACGTTGTTTTTCAAAAAAATAAGTCACTTTTTTAATTTCCTTTTTTTCTCCCGTAACCCGGTTGATTTCGGACTCTGTTTTTACGACTTTTTGTGTTGTGGGTGGGAAATGAAAATCAGCACAGCGATAGGGTTCTTGTGCCCTTACAAAACTAGCTATACACACTAAAATACAAGAAAACCACTTCATAATTTTATCGTTTGGGTTTGACCGTTTACCCCTACTTTGACTGTTCGATCGCGCGGAGATTCCATTGCGTCATAGATGCAATCCACAATTAATCGTTTTTCAAGAGCATCAAAACAGCCCCATTTCCCATTCTTCTTAACGGGAAAGAGTCCGTCATTTTGGAAAGCGAGCTTTATTTCTTCGTATCCTTCTTCAAAATTGAGTATCGATTCGCCTTTCGGACTGTATAATGCCCATTTGTTATTTTTTTCAAGAATAAGAGCAACTTCATTGGTATAACTAGCCTTATCAAAATCGGGTAGCGGTATAGGAGTGGCTTTTTCGACATCGAGTAATGCGACTTTCCCGTTGCGTTTTACTTCGGCAATTTTGTAATAGGGAACGTAATAATAGAATAAACGCGTGGCTTCTTTGCTTGGATATAAGGCATCAAAAATGGGTGGCGAGATTGCTCCTGTATTGCAATTTACAAAAGCATACTTCCCATTGGCATTTTTAACAGCGCAACCAAAACCGTCATAACAGACGTTGATTTCTTCTTTTTGTAAGGGAACTAAAAATTCGCCGCTAAAAGCATTAAAAATTCCATAGACAGTTTCATTGGACTGGTTTTGGGCGGTTACCAGGAATAATGAAGTCGTATCGTTTTTCAAAAAATTACCATTGAACTGTTTAAAGACTGGAAAGGGCAACCGTTTCAGTTGATGGTCCACATAATAGTTGTCTCCTTTATAATTAATTTCAAAGGCAATGCTTTTGTATTTGGAATAAAAGGGTTGTTTTATTTTAACTTCATTACGAGAAAACACAGCCCCTTCAATGGGTTTCACATTTTTATCAAGGATTCGTATTTCATCCTCGGTAAGCAAAAAAACAAAGAAATTCCATACGGTATCCTCGAGTAGTACCTCATCCACATGGCTTTCAAAAGGCACGAGCACTTGACCGTCACAATCGATAATGGCTTTATAATTACTCCCATTTTGGGTTAGAATATAGTATTTTTTTCCATCGGACTCAAACGATTTGACATAGGTAATTTTTTCAAAAAGCGTTTTCCCGTCTAATTTAATTTTGTAATAATTATTAAATTTCACTTCGATGCGCGAACACTCTTGTGCTATTGCTTTTCCACACAAAAAGAGAACAAGTGCAAGTATCCAATTTTTCATTTTACAGATTTTTGTAATGGAATTTATAAAAGTCAGGGCCATAGTAGCGAATGATTAACTCCTTGAAGGCTTTTTTGGAAATGGTTGAATTCTTTAAGATATAGTCCCATTTTTCTTCCGACAAGGTAGCTAGATATGATTTTCGGGTTTCAGAAGCCCATTGTAATACTGGCCAATACAAGGCATAAATCATTTTCTCATCATCCGGCGTACGACTACTCTTGGGTCCGGCCTCAACTTGATGATTGATGGGAGTTGCAAAAATGGCGTCGGCTAATTTGATTTTGAATTCGACCGTATAATTTGAATCGTTGATAATCTTTTTAAACAGCAACAATAATGGATTGTACCCGTACCGGCAATTTCCTGCGGCGACTTTTCCCTCTTCCTCATATTTATCAATCAATTCCAGAAAACGAAACAACATGAGTTCTTGTTTTTCTGGGCGAGCTTCATCGTATTGTGTGGGTGTATATTCGGCTGCCCCTCGATCAAACTTGAGACCTTTTTTTCGAAAAGCACCAAATACGTAAGGCCAAATCTGCAATTCCAATTTCTCAAATTTCTCACGTTCCGTGTTGTCTTTGGCACCCTTTTGCAATGAAACGATTTCAGGCATGAGCATCGCTCCCATGATGCGGGCTTTGTAGAGTAGTTGCACTTTCTCATCGGGAGTGGCTGCCCCTTTTTTGGAAAAATAGTCATTGTAGGCTAGCACCGCATCAAACATTTTTTGCGTCATCCCAGAGACGAAGAAATCTTGATATTCACCCATTTCCGCACTTTCCACCACATGAAAATTGGCAAACTCAATGGCAGTTAAATCTTGATAATTCAGTTCGAGGAGTTTTGCATACCACTCATTAAACCGCTGGGCATATAGCACCCGGAATGCATCATCACGTGCAGCTTGTTCTTTTGCTTCTTCAACTCGTTTCTTTTCCCAATACTCGTTACTCTTTTGCTTGTCCCATATCCACTCAATGGATTTGTAAATCTCTTTCAATTCTTCAGCAATGGTTGTGGTCCCGTTGTTGGTATAGGTAGGCGTTGCCGATTTACTGTACATATTGGTACGAATCGTGTTGAGTGTATTTTGCAAATCACGGGACTGTTGACGGTAAATCTCGGCGTTGTTTGCCGCATGATAGGCATCGCCAAATTGGGCAAAACAGGATTGAAGACCCACTACGAATACAATGAAAAATTGATGTTTCATCTTTTTTTGATAAAAATCCAACTAAAAATAAAGCGCCACCATACGCCAAACAGCGTATTAAATCAACTTGTTATCACGGGCTTTTTGTACCAGTTCGACCCGATTGTGGGCTTGTAATTTGCGGTAAATATTTTCGATATGCTTTTTGACTGTGGCCGCTGAAATAAAGAGATTTTCGGCGATGGCTTTGTTTTTCAAACCTTTTGAAATTTGTTCTAATACTTCGATTTCACGTTCCGAAAGCTGAATGGTTTCTGTTGCTTGGGTAACCAAAACGGCATCGGGATTTTTGAGAATACGCAAGGTTTTCATGGCTATAGATGGTGACATTGCAGCGCCTCCTTGAAGCGTATCTTGGATTGCTTCGCGAATTTTCTCACCATTGGTTTCTTTGAGTAAATACCCATCGGCTCCCGAACGAATTGCATTAAAAATAACCTCATCGGTATCAAAAACGGTGATCATTACAATTTTAATATGGGGCCATTTCGCTTTTATCGCTGCAGTTGCCTCGATTCCGTTCATCACAGGCATTTCAATATCCATTAAAATCAAATCGATATTGTTGTTTTTTTCTAAATAATGCACCATTTCCAAGCCGTTGGAACAGGCTACTTTGATTTGGATATCAGGGAAATCCAACTTCTCTTCTAGGGCTTTGAGTAAGAAAAACTTATCATCGACTAAGGCTACACGAATCATGCTATTGGTAATTTAATGGTGAGTAGTGTTCCTTTGTTGGGTTCAGAATCTAGGACAAACGTACCTCCGACTTCGGTCACCCGTTGCTGCATGGTCTGTAGTCCTTGGGATTGTGTTTTGGCGATTTCCCAATCCAAACCAATTCCATTATCCTGAATGGTTAAAACCGATTGTTGTGCCTCTGAAAACCATTTTAATTCTATGGTAGTCGCTTGCGCATGTTTAATGGCATTATTCACGGCTTCTTGAAACACCCGAAAGTGAACCATTGTTTGCCGTGTGGTTAATTTCATAGATGCATCGGGATAAAAGTCAAATTCAAACTGAATGGTCTCAGATGCCTCACGGGCTTTATTAATAAAATTAACCATACGTATTTTGAGTTCGTCCAACGTCTGATTTTTAGGATTCAAGATCCAAATGGTATCACGTAATTCTGAAATCGTAGTTTGGGTAAAATCGGCAATGGTTTGCAATTTCTGTTTGGTTTTTTCTTCTTGAAATAAAGCGGTTTTTTGCAACCCTTGTATGATTGCATTAATGAACGTAAGTTGCGAACCGATATTATCGTGTAATTCTCTTGAGATTTCAATTTTTTGAGCATTCAAACGATTGGTCGTTTCGATTTCCTTAACGTGTTGTTCCCATAGAAACTGTTTCTGCTGACGTTTATTTTTTTGAAACAAAAAGTATCCTAAACTTATGGCTACCAAAAATAAAACGGTGATTATGATAATCACAATCCGACCACTTTGCACTTCGACTTCTTTGGCTAAAAGTGCATTTTCTTTGGCTTCAGTATCGTGCAAAATGCGATAGGCTATCTGTGCGTTTTCCCGTTTTTCATTCATCAACTCTTGGTAGACTTGCTGGTATTTTTCTTGAAATTCAAATGCTTTAGGGAAGTTTTTCTCCATTTTATAATAATCCCGAAGTGCACTGTAATTCTTTAAGTAACCGGGTTTGTAGTGTACTTTTTCAGCGATTGCAAAGCTCCGGTTGGTATAATACAACAAACTATCCCTCTGTCCCTGAAAAGCGGCCAATTGTGCCAAATTGGTGTAGGTATCCGCAATTTGTTTTTGCTGCTTATTTTGAAGATCCAATGCCAGACATTGGTGAAACGATTGGTGGGCTTTGGCCAACTGACCCGAATACAAATAGCAATTGGCTTGGTTATCCAGGAAAGTGACGGTTAATTGTTGCAACCCGAATTGTTTACAAAGTGCGATTCCTTTTGCGTCATAAGTAAGTGCAGCATCAAATCGGCCCGACATCCCTTCGATATTGGCTAAGGTGTGTAATGCAATGAGATAGGCCGCCGCATTGTTGGAAATGGGCGTGAATGCAGTGGCTTTTTTAGAAAATGCAATGGCTTTATCGAGCTCGTTTTTTTGATAAAAAACTTGCCCAATATTTGCCCAACAGCTAGCTTCTTTATCAGTGCTTTTTAGTTGGATGGCTTGTTGTTTTGCCTGATATAAAAACCGTAAAGCTTGTACATAATCGCCATTGTTTTTATAATAATTACCGAAAGCGGCTTGGATGTAATAGGAAAGTGAATCGTTGGGGACACTTTTTAAAAGCGACTTTGCTTTGGAAGCGTGTTCAAATAAAGTCCTTTCATTGCCAACGCGTTGGCTATAGTATGTCCATGCAATCTCAGTGAGTACGGCATCTGTTTTATTTTTTGTCAGGGAATTGAGTTGTTTGACTTTTTGCTCCATGTCCACTACATTCTTGTAGCGCAGTTGCATGGCTTCATTAAAGAGTTGGCTCGTTTTGGCACTAAAAACAGCATTCGCCTCCTTTTTCAGTTCACATGAAAAAAAGAGGACACTTATTCCGAAGCACAAGAATAAAAAAAACTTAGTTTTCCTCATCGGGCAATTGAAGTTCGTGGATTAATTCGACCAACTGATTCTGAATTGCTCTCAGTTGATCTTCGGTTTTTTCGAGTTCATTTTGAACAATTTCCAAATTATCTTGTTGCTTTTTAGCTTTTTTTGGACTAGACATAAAATATGAAATTACAGTAAACTTTTTCCAAATCCAAAGTTGACTTTAAAAAGTGTCCGTTTCAATACGCCAAGAAGCGTATTTTTGAAATCCGTCCGTAAAATAGCGCGAAAATACTTTCACTCTTATGGTTTCGAATATGTCTCAAAGTGCATTAAAAACCACCGAGAAGTTGATTCGCAGTGGTTAATTTTTATTTCTTCACATATCCTTTTCCGCTACAACTCGTACATGACATAACCACATACCTACCCGACCCTCCGCAATGACTACAGGTTGCTGGTCCACCAGTTTTTCCAGTATATCGATCGTAAGTCACTTGATCTTTGCGATAACCCGCCCCCTTACACATGGGACATTGGATTTTGACTACACCTGAGCCTTCGCATTTACCACATTGGGTTTCGTGCTGGGTTTGATGGGCAACTTCCTGTTGACGGGCTTGTTCCTCTTGGGCTCTTTTGGCAGCGTAATAGTCCATTTCTTTTTGGTTGCCCAAACTTCTAAAATACGTTCCTCCATAGGCATCGCAATAAAAATCACTTTCACTGTATTTATCAGGTCTAGTAAAATAACAATTTGAAGATTTACCATTGTTCCAATCGGATGCTTCTAAGGTATAACCCGATTCAAAATAAACGGTTCCTTTTCCGCTAATTTGCCCTAAACTATTAAATTCGCCTTCATAATATCTTGAGTTTGAAGTGTATTCATTACTCCTTGGAAAAATTTGTTTCCCTCTGTATTTTCCTTGTTTAAAACTCTTCATTTCAATGAGTTTATTATCGATGGTGAAATTTCCTTTCACGGGAATTCCATTCTCATAATCTCCAATAAATGCAACGGCATATTCTACATAAGCTTTGGTGCATTTACCATGAAATAAATAATTTTTAACTGGCCCCACAAGAGTGTATTTTTTTCCGTAAATATCTTTCCCATTAGCCGTAAATTCACCTGATGGATTTCCATCTTTAAATGTTCCAGCTAATTCATATCCCAAACCAAACTCAGGGTCTTTATTTACCATTACTATTGACGGTCCATTTTGACAATCCCCTGACAAGCAATACACATTAGGCGCTAAAAGTTTCGCTTTTCTTACCCACTTGCTTTGTTTGTATTCACACCATTCAATTTCGCCATTTGTATTTTTGATGGGAATAAATCCATCTACCGTATTTCCAAAGCCATAACTAAATTCGACGGTAAATTTTCCCAACTGATTAGAAATTTCCCACTTTCCAACTGGACTAAATTCAGATCGTTCACCGAAGTATTCATATCCTTCCTTTGTTCGGTAATAGGTTGCACCCACGATTTGATAACTTTTGTCAAATTTGGATTTGATTAGGGTTCCATCTGTTGCTGTAAACTCAAATTCATCTGATGATTTAATATCCAACACCGAACCATTTTGAAAGATAAATTTAAAATCTTTGGGTACTTTCATACCAGCATAACTCGAGGGACTATCATAAATTTTAAAAGAAGAAATAATCAATTTATCGCCCGTTGCAAAGTTGTATATCCCATTCACGGGTCTCCCTTCAAAAAAATCACCTTCATAACTATCGCCATTAGCAAAGCTAACTTTCCCATTTCGAAAAGAATAAGCACCGTCTGAATACCGTTTGTTTACTTCACCTTTAAATTGGATATCGTTTTTTAACGATACTTCGTAAATTTCTTGATTGTTCGCATTAACTGTTTGATTTTTCAACTTCCCTTTTTTAAAGAAGACTTGGTCTTCAGGTATAGATTGAGTGAAGGGAATCTTTACAGGCAGCTTCATTTTAAATAATTCTGGAAATAGTTCTCTGGCATTAATATCTTGTCCAAAACTAATTGAGCAAAAAAGGAGCAATAAAATTGAGATGACTTTTTTCATGAAAATGGATTTAGAAATCGGCTAACCATTATAAATTAATTGGCAACATAAACTACATCTGAAACAATCTTGGTGAGCGGTGTAGATGGAATGGTTTTTACAATAGATACAAGTACACCGCCGGGAGTTGACTCAAGAGCCGAAATTCGATCGTCACCAACTGTTAAATTGGGTTTGATGATTTCAAAATTGGTTCCCACTAATTTGTATAAATTTTTATCTCTACCGGAAATGAGGTAAACCGAATTTCCCGAAAAAACCAAATCCTTAATCACACGGATAGTATCTCCAGGTAACAGTGTAATTGAAGAGGGCAAACTCACTCCTGTTTTCACAACTTCAATCGCAGACCCTGTAAATTTATAGATATCGATTATATCTGAATTATAACGACGCACAACCATGTAGGGATTGTTCAAATTATCGGGGTTTTTATAGAGTGTAATCGAATTTATACTGTAGGTAGAAAGATTGGGACCAATGCTACCAATACCGTCCAAGGAAGTTACATTACTAAATGACGACCCGTTATAACTGATAATATTAATTTTCCCATTGGCGGCTGTATTGGTATAACTCAACCATGCCCAATACACTTTATCTGTATTCCCAACCTTTGAAGCGTCATTGGTAGTTGGGATATTCACGCCACTTCCTTGCACATAATCCATCGCTGGAACTACGGTACCTACCCAATTATACGTAGTAGGAATGTATTGGTAGAATGTTGGTTTCCCATAATTGGAATTCAATCCCATACTCAACATGAAATTACTGTGATTAATGGTATGCATATACCCTTGATTGGAACTCGCCGAAATGGCACCTGAAAAAAATGTCGGACTGTGTACATAAATTCGAGTCCCAACAAACCCATACGAACCATGGCTCCCACTGGTTGAATTATAGGAAATCAATCGGGTGTAATTGGTATCAATTTCAAAATCATCAAACGCAGAGGCATTTTGGAATCCCACTTTATTGGTGCTCTCAGTGGTATTGTAATCCCCTTGACAATTCAATACCGCGCCATAGCTTACTAAATTAATTGAAGGCACTGTATATTTGGCAAAGGTGGAAAAAATGCCATTATCATCAATGATTTTATAAATCTCAGCTGTGTGATAATTGTAATTGTTGTGATCACCTTCAGTAGGGACAAAATTGTACAATCGGAATTTGAATGTTCCGCCATTTGAAGCATAAAACGATTTGGCTTCTGCGATTTCATTATTGGAATTTGAAGAATCATTCGACTCATCTCCTGAGGAACACGATGTAAAAAAGGAAAGTACAACAAACAAATAAGCTGTAATTGAAACTGTTTTCATGGAATATAATTTTGGTTGTATCAAAACTAATCCCTTTTAAAACTTGAGTAAATACGATAAAATACGTAATTAAATCAATTTATTCGACTTCGCCTTTTGAATGGCTTCAAGTTTATTATGGACTTGCAATTTGGTATAAATATTCTCCACATGTTTGCGAATTGTCCCAGCCGAAAGAAAGAGATTTTCTGCAATTGCATTGTATTTTAAGCCTTTGCTCAATTGTTCCAAAACCTCGATTTCGCGCGATGTTAGCGTGATCTCTTCGCGATTTATGGATTCATCAAACGAAACGGGTTCGCGCAACAACTTCAATGTTTTCATTGCTATAGAAGGCGTCATGGCTGCTCCACCATTCAGAGTTTCGATGATGCCATTATACAATTCTTGTGGATTGACTTCTTTTAAAAAATACCCATCAGCACCGGCTTTTATGGATTTGAAAATATTTTCATCGTTATCAAACACGGTAAGCATAATGATTTTGAGTTGGGGATAGCGATTTTTAACGGCTTCCGTTGCCTCAATACCGTTCATCTTGGGCATTTCTATATCCATCAAAATGAGATCGAGGTGGTGATTTTTCTCTAATTTCTCCAACAATTCAACACCATCAAAAGCTCGAAATTTGACTTCGATATCTTCAAAAAAAGACAATTTATCGAGAATTGCTTTTTGTAAAAATGTATTATCGTCAACTATGGCTACGCGTATCATAGGCTTTTGTTTAGGGTCAGTTGAATTTGAGTTCCTTGCTTCGGTTCCGATTGAATAGTGAAGGTTCCGCCGACTTCTTCCATCCGTTTTTTCATATTATACAATCCATTTCCGTGTACGATTGTTTCTTCTGAAAAACCGACACCATCATCGGTGATGCGCACGTGAATGCCTTTTTCATCGTAAAAAGCCTGAACGTCAATGGTATGTGCCGCAGCATATTTTAACGCATTATTCACCGCTTCCTGAATGGAACGGTAAAAATTAATCCCTTCTAATGAGGTTAATTGCACCGCATTCAATGCTGGTTCAATGGTAAAATGAAGTTGCACTTGATCTTGTGCCAATTGTGCTTTTTCAAGAAAATTCATCAAACGTGAACGCAATTCTTCCATGGTGAAGTTATCGTTGTTCATTGCCCAAATGGTATCCCGTAATTCTTGAATGGTTTGTTTGCTAAAATCGCTAATCTTGGTCAGTTGTTTCTTGAGTGGTTCATCAACGGAGGGAAAACCGAACTTTAAATTTTCAACTGTGGAAATGATAAAAGTAAGTTGGGCACCAATATTATCATGCAAGTCTCTAGAAATCGCCAACCGTTGTTCGTGCAATTGGTTTTGGGTCTCAATTTGCGCCATGGCCGTGCGCAACTCAAATTCTTGCTGTTGCTGGGTGTTTTTTAAGCGCTGTTGTCGGTAAATCAAATAGCCTATTAATCCGATAAAAAGTGTAATTAACGTTAAAATAATCAACCAGGTTGTTTTCTTGCGGTTTTCAATTTCTTGTTGCAAAAGCTCCTTTTCTTTCTTTTCATTTTGGTATTTAGCTTCCAATTCATTGGTTGCTTTTAAGGTGAAATTTTCCAGGGCTTCATCTTTGGCATCGGTATATTTTTCGGTATAATAAATTACGCTATCCCCTAAATTTTCATGAGCATAAACGGCTGCCAACAACTGATAAGTTTGCAAGGCATGGTCTTTAAATTGTTGTTTTTCAAAAAGGGGCTCAACCGATTTAAGAATGAATTTTGCTTCTTTATATTTTCCTTGAGCGACTTCTTCTTTGGCCACTTTAAGTTGGGAAACTGCTTCATCCAAATCAGAGTTCAACCGATGGCGAACTTCTAGGGATTTTTGGTACAATGCCAACGCTTCTTTGGATTTTTTTTGATCGGCTTTGACACTCCCAATATTGCTTAATGCAGTAGAAATGCCTTTGTTATTCCCTACTGCTTGGCAGGCTTTCAATGCCTTTTCATAATATTTCAATGCCCCAACAGTATCTTTCATTTTCAACAATACATTCCCCATATTGGTGCACGAAACACAAAGTCCTTCGTTTGAAGCATTCTTGGTTTCAAAGTCTATTTCTTCTTGAATGTATTTTTTAGCTTTGGGATAATCTTTTAATTTCAAAAGCACTAAGCCGATATTTCCTTTAATGGTTAAGGTATTTTTTTGATCGTTAATGGATTCAAAATAGGCCAAAGCCTCCAAAAACGACTCCATCGATTTTTTATATTCGAAGGTGCGCTCATAAATATTTCCCAGATTATTTTGGACTTTGGCAATGCCTTTAGCGTCCTTACGCGCTTTCCGAATTTTCAAACATTTGACATAATTTTCTTTGGATTCTTGAAAGTTTCCTTTTCTAAAATAAACGGCACCAACATCACTGTAGACTTGAGCTATTAAAGTTGAATCGCCTAATTTCTGAGCTTCCCGAAGCGCTTTTCCGCCATAAACCAGTGCGGAGTCGGTGGAAACATTCGAATAATACCAAGTTAAATCCGAGTAAATAACCGCAGTCCGCTTGGTATCGGGTTTGGCTTGTAATTCCGTTTTGAGTTTATCGATGACAGCATTTACATCTTGCGCTTGCATTTGAATTCCTAAAAAAAGGAAAAATACAAGACAAAATGGGCTCCATCCTATGGAAATCCGTTTTTGAATCATGTTTGGTTAGGGTTTTATGCGTCTTTCAAAAAATAAGAAAGACCTTACTCAAATTTACGTATTTTAACAATTAGATGTAATGGAATCCATCATTTTTTTACCAATAGAAAAGGGTTCTTGACAAAATGTATCAAGAACCTTTTCTGTTTGTTTCTATACTTTATTCTTTTTGTAGTAACTGTTGAAAGACCATTTTTTGTAAGGTCACTATTTCATCACTTATGGGCTTGAAATCAATGCGGTGTATCGAATTCACATGAATGCGGCTTTGAAGATTTTTTGAATGGAGATTTAAACGTTTGATTGCTTCGTGAAAAGTGACCATTTGACGTGTATGGTGAACTTTCAAGCGCTGAATAGTATAGATCAAACGAATAACTACACCAATTAACACCAACACGATACCGCACAAAAAAAGAGTCATAAAACAGGTATTACAGGTTCAAAGTTCGGACCTTATTCCATCAATCACAATACGATAAAATACGTATTTAATGCGGCGTTATCATTTTTCTTGGAAGCGGAATCGATTTTAAAAGCACACCTTCTTCTGAAGAAACGGCGAACCACAGTACCTGATTGACTTCATCGTAAAACGGTTGAATTTCGTATTCCTTTGAATTGATTATCTGTCCTAAATTCTGGGGTTCGCTCCAATTTTTCCAGGTATCATCTAAACGGTATGAGACATATAGATCGTGACTCCCATAGCCACTGAATCCGTTAGACGCGAACAGTAAGGTTTTGTGATCGGAAAGTAATTGGGGTGAAGATTCATCTGCTGCTGAATTGATCATTTTCCCTAAGGATTGCAACATGCCGTAGGACCCGTCAGGTTTGCGGTGCGTACAATACATATCGGTACCGCCTTGTGTAAAATCGGATTCAATTGCGAGAATTAAGGTTTGACCATCCGAAGTCATTGTGGCATCGGAAAAGGAATCAAAATTACTGTAAGCCATAATCCGAACAGGGCCATTGGAAACCCAAATATTACCTGTTTTATGAAACAGTTCATAACCGGATTCTTGCGTGCCCCTTTGGTAAGGTACGCCTCCTTTTAAAATAAGTGAATCCGAGATAAATTCGACAAAATTATAATCGTTTTTCCCTGAGAATTGCGGTTCCACTTGTTTTGTCCCTAATTTCCCCGCTATTAAAAGAAAAGAACATACGGCTTCTTGTTCATTTTCATACGAAGTGGCATACAACAGTTGGCCATTATACACACAAGGAATACTCACATTAACTGCCTGAAGTGTTGGTTTTTGTTCTAATTGTTCAGCTCCTGAGCACGTATAGATTTTTGCTTCCAGAGGTTGGTCGCTACTTGAAATTCCGATTGCATCAATTTGCTTGGCACCCGGCAATAAGGCAAAATTGAATTCGATTTTTACAGCGATAACATTGGGTTCTGAATTTTCAAGCATAATTCGCTCGACACCAGGATTGATTATTTCGGGGATTTCTCCAATTTTTCTTCTTTTCCGACCAAAATAAAAGGCACGATCACTTCCCAATGTTCGCCGATAAACTGTAGTTTTATAATCCGGTCTTCGACTCCAAACCGAATGAAAGTGTTCTCCATCTGTTGAAACCGCAACTGCGACCACACAACCAGCATTTAGATTTTCAAAAATGGCAATTTGTTTTACCGATTGTGCTTTTTCAAAACCAACACTTACTACCTCTCTCCCGTCCAAGGCATTCTTTGGCATCCACGCATTGGCACTAAATCCGCCTTGTGGAAAAACGTCTGGCTTCCCTAAGAGTCGTTTAATCCCGAATTGTTTTCCTCCTAAATCACTGGAATACTTGATAAGCTTTGAGGCAAACTGAATATCTTGTGCTTGTAGTGACAGACTAAACAACAGTACTATTATTCCTATTTTTTTCATCTTGATTTGAATTAAAAAAAGGGCTGCAACGCGAAGGTCACAGCCCAGAACAAAGCAATATAACCTCTAATTATTTACTTTGATTTTTTCTACTTTTCTTCCTTTAAAGGCAAAGATGAACTCGCCATCTTCGGTAATATCTATACCGCTTCCGTATTGTGGGCTTCCGCCTTTACCTTTGGATTGCACGGAACCTTTGGTATCTCCATTTTCCATGTTGATTCCGTAGATGATATTTTTACTGTTGCGTTGATCTCTTAAATAATAATTCCCACTGATGTCGTAGAAGAAATCAACTCCGCGTATTTTCTCTGTGGCATAAACACGTGAACCGTCTTTTTTGCGGTAAGAAGCCAAACCTTTTTCCGAAAGTACTACTACATTTTCACCAAAATCAATAACATCGGAGGCACGACCCACTTTGGCGTCATTATGTTTTACATCAAATAATTGCGACCCGGATACAATATCGTAGCCATAGAATTCGTCACCATCTCCAACAAAAGCCGTTTTCCCATCTTGATCTACAATAATATCGGTAATACGTTTGTCAAATCGTTCTGAGCGCCAAGCCGTTTGTCCATTGGTATCATCTATAGCTAAAACCCCATTTTTCTGTGCTTTATAATCCCAATAGATGTAGGGCACTAACTGTTTGTAACTTCCACCCATGGCACTACTTTGGGTTTCCCATCGCAATTCTTGCACTTGCACTTTTCCGCCGATTTGTAAGAGTATACGGTTTCCTGATTTGTATAAATTAGGCATACTAAATGCTCCTGTAATTTTTTCTGAAGCCCACAACAATTTCCCCGAATTTAAATCGTGTTTTTCCACATATTTAGTTCGATCACGGGTTCCCAACATCACTAAATACACTGCGTCATCAGTAAAAACAGGATCAGCAATAGTGCGGTAGTATTTTTTGTTGGCAGAATTGGAAAACAAGCCTTTTCCTCCATCCATATCATTTTCATAAACGGCTTCCCATAATTTTTGTCCGGTATTGATATCATACACTTGAAGTCCGTTTAAATACATATATACTTTGTCGCCTTTGATCCATAAGTCTAAAATGGCGCGACGAGTAACCAATTCTTTTTCAACCGTTCCAAAAAATGTGGCATCCCATAAAATCTCACCATTTGCCGCATTGATTTTCACCATTTGATTTTTAAATCCGGCAAACAATGCTCCTAAAGCGGTGGGTTTGAAATTGACCATGATGATTTCATTGCGTTTGGGATCGTAGATATATTTCCCCACCCCACCTTTATAGCGGTTGGTTTCCCAAATTTTCTCCCCGGTTTTCGCTTTCACTAATATTACGGAATTGCGTTGTGAAATCAGGAATGCATCTAATTCCGTGATGTATTTTACCGTTTCCAATTCCCCTTGATCGGCACCGTCTTCCGACTTGGTTCCTTTAGGCATTAAATTTTGGTATTCTTCTGAATTCCAAAGTTCTTTCCCTGTGGCGACATCAATTACCGCCACACGATCGGTGCCTAATTTTCGTTCATCAAACAAAAACAGATAGCCTCCTTTTTCTTTCCAAATCACATATTGGTATTCGCTATTGTTGGTTTTATTGGTGGTAATTTTTTTATAATCACCACTCCAGATTACTTTTCCAGATGCATCTAAAACCGTTGCTGAGTTATCATCAGTTCCTAAAATGTAAGAGCCGTCACCGTTATTTACGGCTAAACGAGTAGCTCGATTTTCAAATTCAGATTCCCAAACGGTGGCGAAACTTCCGGATTTTTTTCCGGCCGAACTTTTTCCAAAAAGTTTCCCTAATTGGGCATGACTATTTGTGTTTCCCATTACGAGCAGGGCAAACACACTGAGTGCTAGTTTTTTCATTGTTGTTTGATTAGAGGTTGATTTTAAAAGGTTATTGTGTAGCGGATTTTGTACCGCTGTTGTTTTTCGAGTTTGAACTTGAATTTGTGTTCCAAAATATATTTGGAGATAAAACTGATAAAATCCATATCCGTGATATCGCTATCCACTTTGAAGAATGTGGAGACTTTACCATTTTGAATGACACTGATATCGACGACCATCGTGCCTTTGGCGTTGGGAAATTTTTTATTCTTCTTTTTGGTAAAATCCTCGTCGTGGAAAACCGCATCGACTTCTTTAGTCACCATTTCGGCAACTTGCTCTTCATCGGTAAGTAGGGGTTTTTGAGCCTGAAGTGTCGGCGCAATTAAAAGTAAAAAGGTAAGTCCGAAAATAATTTTAACGATTCGCATGCCGTGTATAGGGTTAGGTTACAAGGCAAACTTAGGCAGCTTAATTACGTAAGGAAATACGTAAAAAATCGTATTTTAACTAGTTGCTCTCCAAAAGAATATGAGGAAAACGTTGATTAAAGTTGGCTATTTTTTGTGTTAATTGTTGCTGAAATTGTGCCCAGGCTTGGGTATTTTCATGTTGCGGACGATGTTGCAAAGCCCGTTTTAAATCGACTACCTCTTTCATAATAGGATAACTCTCATTGCTGATTCCGTATGTTTTAAAACGTTCCCAAACATAAGCGATTGCCAGCACATTGGGATGAATGAGATCAGCAGCAAAAAAGCGGTAATCCCGCAATTCATCCATTACGATTTCATAGGCAGGAAAATAATACAATTCGCTGTCTTTTTGTTTTAGGTTGTAAATCGCTTGCAACAAATTGCCTTTGCTTAGGTGGTTTTCTAAAAATCCATCTTTCGAATGCCGCACCGGAGAAACGGTAAAAATAAATTGAATTGTCGGATTAAGTTGCCGAACCAGTTCGATACAATTGAAAAGTGCTTGCTCATTTTCTATCGCACTAATGAGCTTTTTTTCAAATTGAAAATTGGGAACTTTATGACAATTGGCGACCACTTCCCCTTGATGCGTGTACACCCAAGACGTTCCTAAAGTAAGTATTAGGTGTGTAGCTGAACGAATTGCCTCGCGGGTTGTTTCTAATCGATTATTGATTTCAGAAAGATACAAATCAGGTTGGGTTGTACTTAATTCAGAATGAATTTCATAGGATTGATACAGTTCGTTATGCAAAAAAATAGCATCTTCCGTGAACTTCTGATTGTGTACAATGCGCGTTACTAGTCGTTGAATCGACAGGGCGTTAAATATAATTCCAAACGGATTGGTAACTGTAGCAAACCCATGATCGGTTAATTGCACACTCATGTGTTCGGCAAAACAGGATCCCAAACAAACAATTTTTGAATGGTAATCAATGGGTTGTGGGAGGGATTGTATGGGAACAATGGTTTGGAGTTGCATGCTTTCTTTTTTCAAAAATACAAATTCAGGCCTAAAAAAAACCTCCCATTCTGGGAGGCTTAGTTTATTTTATAAAATCGATTGCTTTGGAAAGGGCTTCGGACACACCTGCTGGATTTTTACCTCCTGCCGTAGCAAAGAACGGTTGACCGCCGCCGCCGCCTTGGATGTATTTCCCTAATTCACGAACTACTTGACCTGCATTCAACCCTTTGCTATCCACTAATTCTTTGGAAATATAACAGGTTAACATCGGTTTGTCCTCCGTTACCGTTGCGAACACTAGGAATAAGTCGGTTGTATTCTGACCCAGCTCATAGGCTAAATCTTTAGCACCATTGGCATCTAAATCAATCGCAGTTGCTAAAAACTGAACCCCATTAACATTTTGTAATTGAGCAACCAATTCTCCTTTTAGGTTTTTAGCTTTATCTTTTAATAACTGTTCGATTTGTTTTTTCAGTTTGGCATTTTCGTCTTGTAAAGTCACCACCGCTTTTAAGGTGTCTTGTGGATTTTTCAAGGTTTCTTTGATTTGTGCCAAAGCAGCTTCTTGTTGTGCAAAGAATTCGGCTACAGCCGTTCCCGTAATGGCTTCTATACGACGAATACCAGCGGCTACTGCTCCTTCGGATACAATTTTGAAATGCCAAATATCAGCGGTATTTTTCACATGGATTCCACCACACAACTCGCGGCTTTCGCCAAATTCGATCATACGAACAGCATCACCATATTTTTCTCCAAATAAGGCCATTGCTCCTTTTTCAAGCGCTTCTTGAATAGGGAGATTGCGGTATTCCACCAAAGCCAATTGTTCTTCAATACGGGCATTCACAAAAGCTTCCACCTGACGTAATTCGTCTTCGGTTACTTTGGCAAAATGCGAAAAGTCGAAACGCAAATAGTTCGGATTCACTAACGACCCTTTTTGCTCGACATGCGTTCCTAAGAGAGTACGCAAAGCCAAGTGCATTAAATGTGTAGCCGAGTGATTTTTGGACGTTGCGGTGCGCAAATCCGTATTCACCTTAGCGACAAACGAAGTAGTTACATTTTCGGGTAATTGTTTCGTGAAATGTAAAATAAGATTATTCTCTTTTTTAGTATCAATGATTTCGATGACTTCGTTGGCAGAAACGAGTGAACCTTTGTCTCCTACTTGTCCACCGCCTTCAGGATAAAATGGAGTGGCATCCAAAACGATTTGGTATAAAACGCCATCTTTTTTAGAATCCACCTTACGAATACGCGTAATTTGTACTTCGTTCTCGGTTTGGTCATACCCCACAAAAGATTCAACATTACCTTCAACCAAAACCTTCCAGTCATCCGTAGTCACTTCAGAAGCGGCACGTGAACGCGCTTTCTGTTTAGCCAATTCGGTTTCAAATTCGGTTTCATTAAAAGAATAGCCTTTTTCTTTTAAAATCAAAGCCGTTAAATCCTTTGGGAATCCGAAAGTGTCATACAATTCAAATACTTTCTCGCCTTTTACTTCTTTACCCGAAGTTTCGGCTACCACTTTATCCAACAACTGTAATCCTTGTTCGAGTGTGCGTAAAAATGAGGCCTCTTCTTCTTTGATTACATTGGTTACTAAATTTTGTTGTGAACGGATTTCAGGGAAGAATTCGCCCATTTGCTCTGCTAATACAGCAACCAATTGGTGAATAAAGGCTTCTTTTTGATTTAAAAAGGTAAAGCCATAACGAATCGCGCGACGTAAAATTCGGCGAATCACATAGCCTGCACCTGTATTGGATGGTAATTGTCCGTCCGCGATGGCAAACGCAACGGCACGCACGTGATCGACAATCACACGCATCGCAATATTAATTTTATTTTGTTCCTCACTAATCGATTGGATGTCGTTGGAGGTATATTTTAATCCGGTAATGTTTTCCACTTTATGAATCAATGGCGTAAACACATCGGTATCGTAGTTGGAGGTAACGCCTTGCATCGCCATACACAAACGTTCAAAGCCCATTCCGGTATCAACGTGTTGCGCAGGTAATTTTTCTAGGGAACCATCGGCTTTACGATTGAATTCCATAAAAACGTTATTCCAAATCTCCACCACTTGTGGATGATCGGCGTTGACTAAACTACGACCCGAAACGGCAGCGCGTTCGGCGTCGGTACGAAGATCGATATGAATTTCTGAACAAGGTCCACACGGCCCTTGATCTCCCATTTCCCAAAAATTATCTTTTTTATTCCCTAAGATAATGCGATCTTCAGCAACGTATTGTTTCCAAATATCGAAGGCTTCTTGGTCAAAAGGCACATTCTCTGCTGGGTTTCCTTCAAAAACAGAAACATACAAACGGTCTTTATCCAATTTCAAGACTTCAGTCAAAAATTCCCAAGCCCAAGCGAGCGCTTCTTTTTTGAAATAATCCCCAAATGACCAGTTCCCCAACATTTCAAACATGGTGTGGTGGTAGGTATCAAAACCTACATCTTCCAAGTCATTATGTTTTCCGGAAACGCGTAAACATTTTTGGGTATCGGCGATACGCGGACTTTTAGGCGTTCCATTTCCTAAAAAGAATTCTTTGAACTGTGCCATCCCTGAGTTGTTAAACATCAACGTGGGATCGTCTTTAAGGACAATGGGGGCAGAAGGCACAATCAAGTGGTTCTTGCTTTCAAAAAATTGGAGATACGCTTTACGAATGTCCTGAGATTTCATGGAATGTGGTATAAAGTTGGTTTTTTAACATTGTTTGGTGACCTGACGTCTTTGTGTGCGCTGATCCGTTCCTGTTGAAACTTATGGAAACAAACAGCCAAAGCAACGGGAGGTAGTCGTACGGAAGTTGAAAAATTATCAGGATTCATATCCCTGAAAATCAGTCATTACGTACTGCAAGCCGAACAAATTTCAGGTATGTGCGAAACATTTCTTAGATTTGTTCGTATAACCACCGTCTGCCAATAGTCGGCACAAAAATAGTAAATTACCTGATGTCGAAGAAAGTAAAATATTATTATGATTCAGAGAGTTTGGCCTATCGCAAGATAAAGTCAAAAAAACGTACCAAAGTTGGGTATGTTTTACTGTTTCTAGCGGCATCGGCATTGTTTGGATTTTTGAGTTTTGTGATCTTGATGAACACCTCTTATTTTGAAACACCAAAAGACAAAATATTACGGAGAGAAATCGACAACATGAAAATCAGCTACTCGATTTTGAATAAAAAAATTGAGCAATTGGATGGGGTTTTAGCTTCTATTGAAGATCGGGATAACAATCTGTATCGGGTGTATTTCAATGCTAATCCGATTGCTATCGAAAAACGAAGAGCGGGAATCATCACACAAGATCGTTACCGTGAATTGGAAGGATTTAACAACTCCGATTTAGTAATTACAACCCACAAAAAAGTGGACGAGATTAGTAAGGCATTAGCTATCCAATCCCAATCGTTGGATGCCATTTTAAAATTAGCGAAAGCCAAAGACAAATTACTGGCCTCTATTCCGGCCATACAACCTGTAAAGAATGAAGATTTAAAGCATATGGCTTCTGGATTTGGTTACCGCAGTGACCCGTTTACCAAAGCTCGAAAAATGCATGAAGGCATGGACTTTACGGCGCGAACAGGTACGCCGATTTATGCAACGGGCGACGGAGTGGTGAAAAGAGCAGACAATAGTTTGTCGGGATTTGGAAACCATATTGAAATCAGTCACGGTTATGGCTACCTGACCTTGTATGCCCATTTGAGCAAATATAAAGTGAGACCCGGTCAACGGGTGAAGCGCGGAGATGTCATTGGCTTCGTAGGAAGTACGGGACGGAGTGAAGCCCCGCATTTGCATTATGAAGTCCACAAGGGTGGTAAACCGGTGAATCCGATTAATTTTTATTACGGCAATATTTCGGCGGCAGAATATGTGGTGATTTCGAAAATTGCAAACCAAGAAAACCAATCACTCGACTAAGTTGGGTACAAAAATAAACGCAGTATGCATATTGAATTATCAAAAGACAAATTGTATTTCAGCATTGGTGAGGTAGCCAAGGCTTTTGGGGTGAATGCTTCATTGATCCGTTTTTGGGATAAGGAATTTGACATTTTAAAACCCAAGAAAAATGCAAAAGGAAACCGCATGTTTACGCAGGAAGATGTCAAAAACCTGCAATTGATTTACCATTTGGTGAAAGAACGCGGTTTTACCTTGGAAGGCGCCAAAACGCATTTGAAAGACAACCAAAAAAAGACACTGGACAAGTTTGACATTATTGCCAAATTGGAAGGTGTAAAATCAGAATTAACCAAAATTAAAAACGGATTATAAGATGAAAAATTTAGTTGTGATTGCCTATGTAGGTTCTTTTATTTTTTCCATGATAGGCATTTATATGGTATTGAATGGTATTGAACATGCAGCAAAGGTAATGGCTTTAGGAGCTATTAGTTATGCAACTTTCCTAATCAAAGCGATAATCGAAATTTCAAATACTAAAAATGAAGGGGTAAACAAATTCATCTGGATTTTGGGCTTAATTTTCATGGGCTCAATCGTTGGATTACTTTACATAATAGCAGGCAGAAAACGTTTTGTACAAACTGCGTAACAAGAAATCAAGAAGATCGTCTAATTGAAATAAATCAAAAA
This sequence comes from Bacteroidota bacterium, assembly GCA_039798185.1. GTDB lineage: Bacteria > Bacteroidota > Bacteroidia > Flavobacteriales > Flavobacteriaceae > Flavobacterium. The sequence continues at coordinate 34,251 of JBDKGM010000042.1, read as the reverse complement.
AATAAAACCATGACAAATATGAAAAAATGGATTGTTCCGATAATCCTAGTAGTGTTAATCCTTTTCGGGATTGGATCGTATAACGGATTAGTTGGCAAAGAAGCTGACGCAAAAACCGCTTGGTCGAATGTAGAAAGTGCGTACCAACGCAGAAATGACTTAATTGGTAATTTAGTAAAAACGGTAAAAGGTGCTGCTGATTTTGAGAAATCGACATTAGAAGCTGTAGTAAATGCGCGTGCCAAAGCTACTGCTGTAACCATTGATCCTAGTAACATTTCTCCCGATCAATTGGCTCAATTCCAACAAGCTCAAGCAGGAGTTTCGAGCACACTTTCTCGTTTATTGGTGAGCGTAGAGAAATACCCTGATTTGAAAGCTAACCAAAACTTTTTGGAATTACAATCCCAATTGGAAGGAACTGAAAACCGCATTAATGTTGCGCGTGATCGATACAATGAATCGGTTAATGTTTACGACAAATCGTCAAAAACCTTCCCTACCGTGCTTTTCGCTAAGTTATTTGGCTTCAAAGAAATGGCGCGTTTCAAAGCAGAAGAAGGTGCAGAAAAAGCACCGGATGTGAACTTTGATTTCAACGACAAAAAATAAGTTTGACGCATGTCAACGGTAGCACAATTTTTAACTCCCGAAGAAGAAAAAGCAGTAGTGGCTGCGATTCAAGACGCAGAAAAAGCGACTTCGGGAGAAATCCGTGTACATTTGGAACAAACCTTGGATAAAGACGCGATGGAGCGTGCTTTGGAGGTTTTTTATCAATTAAAAATGGATGCCACGGCCCAACGCAATGGTGTATTGATTTATATCGCTGTGGAAAGTCGACAGTTTACGATTTGTGGTGACCAAGGTATTCATGAAAAAGTAGGGGCTAACTTTTGGGATGCCACTAAAGAACTAATGCAATCGTATTTCCGTCAGGGAGAAAATTGCAAAGCCTTATGTGAAGGAATTCGAAGAGCTGGTGAACAATTGAAAAGTTACTTCCCGTATCAAGCGGATGATATTGATGAATTGAGTAATGAAATTTCAAAAGGATGATCAAGATCGTATTTAAATTAGCGCAAATGCTCCTTTTGATGGTTTTTCTATTGCTGCATCAATTGGGGTTTGCACAAACAGAAATCCCGGAAAAACCTTCGTTTATCCCTCCGATTATTGACAGCACACAAACCCTGTCCAAATCGCAATTGGAGGAATTGTATCAAAAACTAAAAGTCTATTCCGACAGCACTTCGACCGAAATCTTTGTGATGGTTGTCAATACAACACATGGTGAAGATGTTGCTCGATACGCTACTGATTTGGGGCATAAATGGAAAATTGGACAAAAAGGAAAAGACAATGGCGTTGTGCTACTTGTTGCCTTGGAAGACCGCAAAATGAATATTGCTGCGGGCTACGGGACCGAACATCTATTGACCGATGCCATGAGTCGACGCATCATTGAAAACGACATTAAACCCTATTTTAAAGCCGGAGATTATTATGGCGGAATTGAATCGGGTACGAACGCTATTTTCAAAGTATTAAAAGGAGAATATAAAAATGAGGGCAAAAAGAACAAGGGAATTGCTTTGGGTGCTGGAATCTTCTTTTTACTGCTTATTGTATTCATCGTAATAATCGCTATTGCCTCTAAAAACAAAAAAGGTGGTGGCGGTCGAGGCGGCAATGGCTTTTCGGGTTCCGACTTAGCCAGCATTATCATCTTAAGCAGTCTAGGACGCAGTGGTGGCGGAAGCAGCTGGGGCGGTGGCGGTTCATCCGGTGGCGGATGGGGCGGTTTCGGCGGCGGTGGCGGCTTTGGCGGTGGCGGCGCGAGCGGGAGTTGGTAGTATTGCAGTGTTCGGTGAACAGTTGGCAGTGTTGAGTTGACAGTGTTCAGTAATCAGTAAAAAGAGAACATTTGAGAATTTGCTTTAAAATGTCCCAAGTTATTACTAAAAAACATCAGATTATTGCACTAGGAATGACTTATAATACATACCTTATAAACTTAAATTTCATTTAGAATTGAACTGAATTATATTTTTCCAATGCCATCATTTAACAAAACACACTTTTTTCTTCATTTTTTATTGTTTTCCCTTCTTTTTAACTTCTGTATTGGACAGGAACTCGATAAAAAAATTGAATTACAACGAAGCATTCAAGAACTTACTCATGCTATAGAAAAGGAAAACACGTATGATAATTACTTCTTAAGAGGATCATATTACTTTACTTTAGGAAATCTAAATGAGGCTGAAAATGACATGCAAACCAGTTTGGAAATCAATCCCAATGCAGATGAGCCATTGCTGTACTTAGGAATGATTGCTTCAAAAAAATTTCTTTATAAGAAAGCAATTGATTACTTTAATTCATTTATTGAACGTAAACCAGATTCTTTCATAGGTCACGAAAACAGAGGGTTTGTTTTTTTACAAATCGATAATTTTAACAAAGCGGAAGAAGACATAAATTTTTGTCTTGAACGAAAGCCAAAAAACATCAACGCTTTAATTTACAAAGGGATTCTATTATTGAAAACAAACAATGCAAAAGTTGCTATCTCTTATTTCGAAGAAGTTCTAACTATTGAAAAAAATAATTTATTGGCACTTGAAAATCGAGCATTTTGCAAATCGGCTTTAGGTCAAAATGCATTAAATGATTTTGATTTACTCTGTAGTTTAGCACCTTCTAATGGCCAATATTTTTACAATAGAGCAATCTATATTATTAATACAAAATCAAAAAGGGATTACTGTAATGATTTGAAAAAAGCAATAAGTTTAGGTTTCGAAGAAGCTAAATCAATACTTAATTCAAACTGTAAATAAAAAAAGCGGAATATAAATTCCGCTTTTTTATTTTAAAACATCATAAAACGACTTCCTTCTTTCTTTTCTCCTTTACCAAACTTATCCAGTTTATAGGTTAGAGAAAACATCACATAGCGTTTTAAAACTACATTTTGTTCATCACGAATGGTAGTTGCTGTGATGGTTCGAGTTGCATTCTGGTTTTGATTTAACATATCATAAACCTTGACTTTGGCGGTAAATTTTTTGTTATAAAAACTATAGGCCAAACTCGTATTCCATAAGTAAAAATCTTTCTTAAATCCGTCAGCGATATTGGAGTTATAGGTATAGCCAAAATCATTACCAAACACCCAATTTTTAGGCCAATATACTGTGGTTTGTACATTTAAACGATGCAAATAATTGGTTGCTGAACCCACAACATAATTGGTATAATCTGTTATATTTCGTGTAAATTGGTAGCTCGGACTCACCACTACTTTATCTCCATATTCATATGTAAAACTTACTCTCGGTGTAAACGAAATGGATAACGCTTCATAAAGATTGGCATCCGTAATCCCTTTGTTTTTACTCATATTGGAAGACATGCGCAATTCATAGCGAAACTTATGGTTTTCCTTTTTTATGGTTTTGTTCCAATAAAGGGTAAGCCATGAATTGTATGTTCCATCTACATTGGTATAGGTAGTGGTACGTTTTCTATTGGCATCATACGAAGTTGCAGACACGATTTGATTGGCATAAAAATTCCCTCCTGTAAATAAACCATAGCCCGAACGCGTTGTGTAATCATAATCCCGGAAGGAAATATAAAAATTATGTTGGCGTGTCGCGTCCAAATTTTCATTCCCAATAAAAGTATTTAAAGGATTGCCTAAATCTTCTACAGGCAATAATTGATTGGAGGTTGGGAGATCATTATCAAACTGATAACTAATCCAAATGCTTTTCGATTTGGTAAATTGGTAACTTAAACTCGCATCCATAAAAGGAACAAAAAACTGTTTTTGAAGTTGTGTACGACTGCCTAAATACGCAACTTCTGCATCAATTTTGGACCATTGTGGACCTGTAGTAATTTCCCAATTGAACTTTTCTTTACCCATACTTATACCTACAGAAGGACGAAAAACTTGTCGTTTAGAAGCAAAAGCATTGTTAAGGGTTGGATTGGCATCGGAGTAATCTTGTGTCGTGGCATCAAATTCAAATGAACTTCGTCCGTTTTTTTGATTTGCAAATTCCTGATAAACCGAAGCTTTGACGCGAAGGGAATCCCCTACGGGCTCATAATAATTGACATCATACGAATAGGAATTGGATTGATTATACGTTCCATTTCGCTGATTCCGAAGATCATCGGGTTGGGTATTTTGATAAAAAACAGTTTGAGAATTGATGAAATTCGTGCTGTTTTCCTTTTGGTGTTCATTTGAAAAAACCATACTTAAATAGCGGCGTTTGCGCTTAAATGATTTTGACCAAGTTGCAGTATTTCCAAAACTATCCGCTGTGTTTTCAGAATAATTAGCGGATATACTTTCGTTCAATAACTGACTTAACTCATCGCGGGATTGTTGACGGGAATTGGACGTATTTTGTCCAATGGAACGGGTCCATTTGGGTTCGATGATAATACTTGACGTAGAATCAATAACAAACTCCAACTCTCCAGTTGCGTTATGTGCTGTCGCGGCGTTTTTATAATTGGACCACGATTCCGTTTCATAATTCCCTGACGGCAAAAAGTTGATTTGCTTTGTACGGTTTTCATTGCGCGTTTGTAAATCATTAAAGAAATAACTCAACGCAATCGGACTATTTTTTAACCATTCATCAGCGTAGTTTACCCCAGCTAAATTGGAATGTGTGATTCCGTTATTACCTCCAAAACGACGACCATTTATGGAAAAACCTCCATTATCACTCATCCAAATGGAAGTGTTTCTACCGCCACCCATATTGTCAAAAATTTCATCCATCGAAAAACCAGTGGCATTGATATTATTCGATGAAGCCAAGACGCTAATTTTTCGCTTATTATTGAAGTAATTAATCAAAGTACTGCTTTCGTAACGTTTATCTGAGCCTCCTCCAGCCATGACTTTCCCAAACCAGCCTTTGTTCTTTTTTTCGTCAATAGTTAGATTGATACTAGCATTATTGGAGGCTGCAACAGAACCCGTCTTTTGTTCTTCTTTGGTTTTGGTATCGGTAACTTGAACTTTATTAATGATATTGGACGGTAGATTTTGCAATGCTACTTTACCATCTTTATCAAAAAAAGGTTTTCCATTCACCAAGATCTGATTCACTTCTTTTCCGTTCACTGTAATTTTACCTTCGGCATCAATTTCAACGCCAGGCAATTGTTTCAAAAGGGATTCGACATTAGCATCGGGTCGAACTTTAAACGAAGCGGCGTTAAACTCCAAGGTGTCCTTTTTAATTCGGATAGGTGGCGTTTCATTTTTTACCACTACTTCATCGAGCGTGTTTATAGCTGACTTTAATGAAATCGTACCTAAGTCGATATCTTTAGTAATTTCCTTTAATTCCACCTTATGATCTTGGTAAGTAACAAAGGAAACTTTAAGTACGATAGGTTCCGTTCTTTTTTTTAAATTAAAAACAAACGCACCTATTTTGTTAGTAATTGTGTATTCAACAACGGTAGAATCTTTTGGATTGGTGAGATACACTGTGGCGGATTCGATAGGAACTTTGGATTCCTCATCGATAATTTTTCCATTGACTTGAATGGTTTTTTGAGCAGAAAGTAAAGAACATGCAAGTAAAAAAATAGCTGTAAAAAGTATTTTTGGCATAAAATAAAATAATGGTTAGTTAGTAGAAAAACTACGAATAACAATAAATATTGTAAATCCGTTTTTAGAAATTAAAACTTTAACTTAATAAAAAAACCCGGAATAAATCCGGGTTCTTGTTTCTCAAGCATTTATCTTATTTCAATACTTTTAACGATTCTGTTGCATACGCATTGGTTGGGTCTAAAGCTAAGGTTTTATTCAACAATTCTTTAGCTTTTACTTTGTCCGTATTGGCAAAATAGGAAGCCATATTGTTATAAGACTCAGTGATTTTAGCTTTGTTCTTAGTCACTTCTTCAGGACCTTTAGCACTTACTAAATCAACATATTTTTGATATTGTGCTGTCATAACATCGTCTTTAGCCATAACACTGTTTAATCGAGCTTTGTACAAATACGCTTCAGCATATTCAGGTTTTGCTGCAATAACATTGTCCATTGCTTTATCGGCATTAGCTAAGGCTACCATATCCGCTGTTTTAGCATCTTTTCCACGGTTTACAGTATGCACACACAATCCGTAATAGATATTGTCTTCAAAAAAGTTTTTTGACGTAGTATTTAGGATTGCTGCTTCAAAAATTCCAGCGGCTACACCATACAACTTTTGAGTAAAATAAGCTTTTCCAATTTCATTTAATCCATTGGCTAAGTTCATATCCATTTCCACTCCTTTTTTCAAGTTGCTCATACCGTCCGCAAACAATGTTGGATCTACTGTTTTTCCATCTGCACCAATTGACTTTTTAATTTTAGCCAATCCAAGGAAGTAATAATCCCCACCGATTATTTTAGTCCCTTTTGCTAAATATTCTGTCAATGCATTGATTGACTCATCAGTATTTCCGTTTTCGTAGGCTGCATAACCTAAGTAACGTAAGATACGTGGATTCACTTTATCCAATTTTTTCATTTCTTGTGCTTCCGCTTCAAGTGCTTTATAATCTCTTGCTAAAATCAAGAAATCCGCATGACGCATACGAGAAGACAATGAATAATCGGTCATAGACATATACTTTTCGTAGTTCGATAAAGCTTTTGCAATATTCTCTTTATAGGTTTGTGGTTTGTTATTAGCCCACAAATAATAGGTTTCTGCTAATTCACGATAAACCGGACCGTAGTTAGGATTAATCGCAATAACTTCATCATATGCTTTTACAGCTTCCACATAGGCTTTTGCTCCTTTCAACAATACTCCTAATTGCATTTTAGCGCGGATAATTGAATTATCAGTAGCATACGCATCGCGATAGGCACTGTAGGCATCATTTTGATTTTTCATACCGTAATAGGCATCACCCATAGCCAATTTCACAAATGGATCATTAGGATTAGCCAATTTAGCTTTTTCCAAAATGGCTAATGCAGCTTGATAATCTGGAGTATCTGCATTCATGTAGGCTTGCGCAATGTAGACATATTCTTCTACATCCTTTTTTCGCATCCCTTGTGTTGCCAAATCAAATTTAGCTTTTGCAGCTGCTTGATTACCGGATTCAAGATCGATTTGTCCTAATCCAATATTGTTAAACTTACCCCCTTCTGAAGCTGTAAGCCCTTTATCAAATGTAATTTTTGCTGAATCACCAATATTCTGTTTTAAGTAAACGTTTCCTAAAAAGAATGCCGCTTTACCGTCTGCAGGTTTGGTTTTTATGATAGATTTCAAAATTGACTTTGCCTTATCATATTGTTCAGCATCTATTGCTTTCTTGGCTTGCTCTAAATCTTGAGCTTGCACTAACGCACTTGCGGTAAGAAATGCAACGCTGAAAAACTTAATCTTGCTCATTGTATTCAAATTTTAATTAGGTATTTTTTCGATTTGTTTGCGGGTTACGATTTTGCGACCGGGTTCCCGAACCGGTGCGATTCCAGACTTCAAAACAATTCGTTGTCCTTTATCGCCAGCTATGAAAGATGCGAAACCAATTCCGAGTCCTTCATAACCCTGACAATTGATGATATACAAAACACGTGCCAAAGGGTATTTATTGGTACCTATTGCTTCTTGTGTTGGATATACATACGTTCCATTAACGCCTTTTATGGCTAATTCGTGTACTTGTTCAACAAAAGGTTTCAAATCAGCTGCAGGTTCGAACAACCAATTGCTTCCAACTACTCCGATTAAACCTTCATGTTCGGCAACGTACTGAATTACTTCTTTACTATTTTTAAGCGAATATACCCCTTCTTGAGGCAATTCTGTAATTTGTGCCAATTCCATCATATAGCGCACACTTGCCGAATTAGGATTATCAAAAACCAATCCTTTGAACTTCGTATTTTTCCCTTTTAAAAAATCCAAAACATCTTGTAAAACAATTGTAGTGTCTTTTTCTTTATTATTTCGGATTAGCGCTAAAGCATCTAATGCAAAAGGGGTCTCACGAGGAACAATTTTGTGTGCTTTAAAGAACTTATTTTCGGTTGCATTTAACTTGCGAGACAAAATAGCTATTCCCGCTTTTTTTTCCGCTAATTTTTTAACTACTTCTTTTTCAGAAAGCGATTGAATATCCAAATTCGCCTCATAAGTAGTTTCAAAAACCAATTCTTGATCCGCTACAATAGGAAGTAACGATTCGTCTACATAAACTGTTGCATTTCCTCTAAGTATGGTATCTTTTGATTCGGCATTATTTTGTTTACAAGAAAAAAACAAACCAACAGCACCCATTACCAAAAAGAAGGTAACAGTATATACATTTTTAAAAGAAGTCTTTTTATTCTTCTTCATTGGAACTTGGACTTAAATAGCGAATAAATCTGAAAAACGCATAAACAATTAATAGTCCGCCGAAAGCATACCTATAATTTTGTTCCATGCGCAATGGAATTTTTTCCCAAAACATGATCATTAACCCTAATGTTAAATAAATCAAAAAGAACAAAATTCCTATAAATAGAAGAAATCGCCCTTTAAGCGATTTCTTCTTATAGTTTGATCTAAATGTATCAAGCATAAATTATTCTTCCGGAGTTTCAATTTTTATTGGAATCTGGTACGAACATCTTACTTTTTTACCGTTTTGTTCAGCAGGTGTCCAACGTGGACTTTTGCGCAATACGCGTTCTGCTTCTTTACCTGTTCCATAACCGATATCTCGTAAAATCTTAATATCTGTCAAAGAACCGTCTTTTTCCACTACGAAGGAAACGAAAACCTGACCTTTTAATCCAGGTTCATCCGGAGCTATATAGTTTTTCTGAATAAAACTGTAAAACTTTGCGATACCACCCGGGAAATCAGGCTTAACCTCGATACCAGCAGAACTATAAACTGTATTATCTTCTACAACTTCTTGTTGTGCAGGACCGTTTCCTGGAGGTTCAACAGTAGGAACTGCATTCGGATCTCCTTTGATATCCTCTTTACCCAAGTTTTTATCCTTGATTTCTTCCATTTTTGGTGGCTCTTCCGTTACATCTTCTGTTTTTGCAACTTCAGGCTTCACAAACTTCACTTGATCCACTTTTGGTGGTGGCGGTGGAGGTGGTGGAAGATTCTCTTTTGGTTTTTCTTCTTTGGGTGGCAATTTTACTGTTCTAATTTTAGTATCCATTGTCGCACTATCATCTGCTGTTGCAGAACTAATAAAATCAGCGATTATTGGAGTTGCTACTGCCAAAGAGAAGATTACGGCACCAATGATAAAAGCTTTAACATTGGTATTTCCGTCTTTCATACGTAAATCGTAAGCACCATAACTCTTGTTACGTCCTTCGAAAACGATATCCAACCATTGTTTTTTTAACAAATCTAGTTTCATACGTTATAAATTTTGTACTTCAAGAGTGGTTATTACTTATTTAACTTTTCTGTTAATGCTTTTTCTTCTGGAGAAAAATCATTTACGATGGCATAGGTAGGAACCGAACAGATTGCCATTTCATCTAAGATATCCACTAAGTTTTTATAAGAAGCCTTAGCAGATGGCTTGATAATTACAATCAATCCTTTATCCTTATTTCCTGTTACTTGAGGAACAGAAGCCACGCGTTTTAATATTTCTTTACGGATACCTTCACGACCATGAGTAGTCACTGTAGGCTTTCCGCCTGGTTCAGGAGCTTCTAACAACCCATGAAACCATTCGATTTTATCATTAGCGCCCAAAATTATAGTCATCGTACGACGTTGGTCTACTTTGATTTTAGTTTCAGGTTGATCTTCGGTATTTTTATCCGGCAACCCCAAATCCATTGCCTGAGGTTTCGACAAGGTGGTTGTCAACATAAAGAACGTGATCAAAAGGAACGCTAAGTCCACCATAGCCGTAAGGTCTACTTTGGAATTTTGTTTTTTACTGCGAACCTTCCCCCCGCCTTTCTTGCCACCACCGTCGTTGGTATTTAATTCAGCCATTTCTTCTTGGGATTAATAGTTTTTACCTCTTAAACCGGTTACTAAGCTAAAGCTATTCACCTTTTGTTTCTGAAGCTCATCCATAATTTGTTTCACTTTTGGATATTGCTCTTTCGCATCGCCTTTAATTGCAAAATTCAATTGTTCTTGTTGAACATCAATATTTGCTTGACGTGATGTATAAATCCAGTCTTTCAACTGATTATCCTTATTATCATTAAGGGTGTCGTGAGGAATTCCAGGCTGGACTCCTTTTTTGTTACGATCTGCTCCTTTCATTGCGATAACTTGTTTCAATGCTTCAATTGGAGCACCGAATTCTTCAATCAACGCGAACTCATCTTTCTCTTTGTCCGTAAATTGAATATTGTACATGTCACCCATCAATTCAAGAGTTCTTTTGCGAACTTCTCTTCCTTTGATTCCGTAAAACACTTTGTCTCCATCACCGATAGTAATCACTGCCAAGTTGTCTTCTGGCAATTTAGATTGTACGGTAGAATTTGGCGTTTCTACGGGAAGCGGTTCCGGATTTTTAGCGGTAGCCGTAAGGATAAAGAACGTAAGCAAAAGGAACGCAACGTCACACATCGCCGTCATATCAATAGACGCCGCTTTTTTGGACATTTTAACTTTTGCCATAATTACTTCTTTTTGATTATTTGGTTACGCTAAAAATTATTTTAAGCTTCCTTTCATTCTACGGTATTGATTAACGATAGCAGTACCTGCTTCGTCAATAGAATACGTAAGTGTATCAATTTTAGAAGTAAACAAGTTGTAAGTTACAATTGCTAAAGCAGAAGTTGAGATACCTGTAGCTGTATTGATCAATGCTTCAGAAATACCGTTTGCCAACATCGCTTGGTCAGGAGTACCTGCAGTTGCTAATGCACCGAACGCTTTAATCATACCCGTTACAGTTCCTAAAAGACCTGCTAATGTTCCTAAAGATACTAATGTTGATAAAATCGTCATGTTTTTCTCTAACATTGGCATTTCTAATGAAGTTGCTTCTTCGATTTCTTTGTGAATCATTTCAGCCGCTTCTTCAGAGCTAAACCCTTCTTTTTTAACATCATTATATTTTACCAAAGCTGCACGAATAGCATTGGCTACTGAACCTTGTTGTTTGTCACATGCTGCAATGGCATCATCAATATTTCCTTGTGCAATGCTCGCTTGAACTTGCTTCAAATAAGAATCTAAGTTTCCTTTTCCTGCTGCTTTAGAAATTACGAAAAATCTTTCGAAAGAAAAAGTAACTACCATTAACAATAATCCCATAAGTACAGGTACGATTGGACCTCCCTTATAAACCATTGCTAAATAATTACCGGGTAGTGGGTGACCCTCATTGGTTCCACCTTCGAAGTTAGAACCCGCACCCATGATGAAGTTCCATACGATCCATCCTACGAAAATACATAATACAATTACAATTGCGGAAAAGTAGTTACCGCCGTTTGACCCATTTGCGTTTTTTGCGTTTGCCATTTTTTAAAAATTTTTAAGTTTTTAATAATTTATAAGCTATTAGTTGTAAATAAACTTGAATTGGAGCAAATTTAATTTTTTAGTTCAAAAAAAAAAACTTTTTTGGTCTTTTATAACATTCTTTCTAAATAACCCCTTGCTTATGAAAAACTTGACCAAACAAGGCATTTTTCTATTGATTCACTAATTTTTATGCTAATAATATACTGCTTAACTATAAGTTAACATTGTTAAAACGATTAGTCATTAGCCTTTATTATTTAAAAGAGACTTTTTTTGATAAAAAGGTTGGATTAAAATTTAAAAATTTATAAAAATTGGGATACCTATGCTCTATTTTAAAATAGTAAATTAGCACTTTGATCCAACCGCAACTAATCATGCAAACATCCTCCACATTTATCACTTCAATTCAAGAAGGTTACTCCTCAAAAGGCGGCACACTTTTGCTCGGTGCAGGCCAATGGAATAGCACTATTTTCCCTGATGCTAAAATTGAAATCCCGTTACGCACCCTGAATCGTCACGGTTTAATTGCAGGTGCCACGGGTACGGGAAAAACCAAAACGATTCAGGTGCTCTCTGAACAACTTTCGAATCAAGGAATACCCGTTTTGATGATGGATATTAAAGGTGATTTCTCAGGAATTGCGAAACCAGGCACCGAACAACCATTCATTACGGAACGTCATGAAAAAATGGGGATTCCCTTTTCACCAAAAGGATTTCCGGTAGAATTGATGAGCCTTTCTTCACAAGATGGTGTGCGATTACGTGCTACAGTATCTGAATTTGGCCCTGTATTATTTTCTAGAATTCTCTCACTTAATGACACACAAGCGGGCGTGATGGCTGTGATTTTTAAATTTTGTGACGATCAAAAAATGCCTTTATTGGATTTAAAAGACATTAAAAAAGTTCTTAATTACATCACCGAAGAAGGAAAAGATAGTATTACTGAAGCTTATGGAAAAATTTCAACTGCTACAACAGGAACTATTTTGCGAAAAATCATTGAATTGGAACAACAAGGTGGCGATCTATTCTTTGGCGAACTTTCCTTTGACATTGACGATTTCATGCGAATTGATGAAAATGGCAAAGGCTATATCAATATTATTCGGCTTACAGACATTCAGGACAAACCCAAGTTGTTTTCGACTTTTATGCTGAGTTTACTTGCTGAAATTTATCAAAAAATGCCCGAACGCGGTGATGTGGAACAGCCTGAACTCGTAGTTTTTATTGATGAAGCGCATTTATTGTTTGATGAAGCGAGTAAAGCACTTTTGGATCAAATTGAAACGATTATCAAATTAATTCGCTCCAAAGGAATCGGGATTTATTTTATCACTCAAAATCCGATGGATATTCCCAAGGGAATTTTGGCACAATTGGGTTTAAAAATACAGCATGCCTTGCGTGCATTTACCGCCAATGACCGCAAAGCAATCCAAGAAACGGCTGAAAATTATCCTGAAACTGAATTTTATAATACGGAAGAATTGCTGACTTCCCTCGGTATTGGCGAAGCATTGGTAACCGCTTTAAACGAAAAAGGCATTCCTACTCCCCTTGCCGCCACAGTAATGCGAGCGCCTGAAAGTAGGATGAATATTTTAGAACCCAACGAAATCGATACCATTAACCAACAATCTAAATTGGTCAAGAAATACAACGAGTCGATTGATCGTGAAAGCGCCTATGAACTACTCACTCAGAAAATTGAATCGGCCTACACTGCACCACAAGCAGAAAAAAACACGGATTCCGAGCCATCTCTTGGAGAAACCCTAGGCAAATCCGTTGCAAAAGTGGTTACTAGTCCGAGTTTTATTCGGGGTGTTTTTGGGGTATTATCTAAACTTTTAAAGTAATGCAGCGTTTTATTACTATTAGTTTATTAGTGTTATCCAACATTTTCATGACCTTAGCTTGGTATGGACATTTAAAATTTAAGGAATTAAAATGGTTTGAAAACGTTGGACTAATCACATTAGTATTGATCAGTTGGGGTATGGCTTTTTTTGAGTATTGTTTTCAAGTTCCCGCCAACAAAATGGGTTACGAAGGCAATGGTGGACCGTTTACCTTACTCCAATTAAAAATCATTCAAGAAGTCATCACACTGGTAGTCTTTGTCTTGTTTTCTTTATTGTTTTTCAAAAATGAAAGTTTGAAATGGAATCATTTTGTGGGCTTTACCTTTTTGATTTTGGCGGTGTATTTTATTTTTAAAAAGTAAAATACTCAATCAAATGCAGTAATGAATATTTAAAAGTATGTTTTGAAACTTTGAGAATGAATCGCTAGTAATTTTTTTCTACATTTGATGATTATAAATCAATGCCTTATGAAAAAAATTACCCTACTCCTATTATTTTTCATTTCTCAAGCTGAATATGCGCAAAACATTTTTTTCGCGGATGCGAATTTAAAAACCCAGTTATTGCAATATGACATCAACAGTGATAATGAGATAAGTGTTAACGAAGCTCTTCAGACAATAAGTCTGTATGTAACAGCAACTTCAACTACTGATTTAACAGGCTTGGAATACTTTGACAATGTTGAAAATCTTACCATCAATCAATATGAAGTCTCTACGAGTTTAAGTCCCTTGGTAGGTATGACAAATTTGAAAATAATGTCAATAAATTTTGCCTATTCAAGCACTCAAAACGCATTTCAACTACCCGCACTTACAGGTCTATTAACTATTGATATTATAGGGTCAAATATTAATACCATTGACTTTACTGCTTTACAGAATTGTGAAAACATACGTTTAAATACTTTCAGTTCATTTGGCTTAAATACGATCAACACCACGAATCTTCAACAACTAAAACGTTTAGATATCACACAATCTAACATGACACAATTGGATATTCAGACCAATGTTAATTTGAATTATTTGTATCTAAATGAATGTTCTCAATTGAGTAATCTAAATCTGACTAACTTACCACATCTCATTGGTTTTCATATGTCAGAAAATAATAACATCACCCAACTGGATCTGTCTAACAAACCGGAGCTTACAACTGTTAGCGTTTATCATTGTGCCAATTTAAATCAAATTGTAGTTAATGGTTCAAATGCAATTAATCAAATGACTTTATTCAATTGTAGCATAGGCCAATTGGATACCTCCAACTTAACTCAATTAGGGACTTTTACCCTATACAACTCAAGTGGATCAAATGCATTGACAAGTTTAAATTTAAATTCAAATGCTGCTTTAACGTATTTAAGTATAAAATCTGCAGGACTTACACAATTAGACCTTAGTTCGCAAACACAACTTTTAGAACTGTATGTAGATAGTTGTCCAATTAGTAATTTAAATCTCAGCACTAATACATTATTAACGAAACTTTACATTTACCAAACTGCAATCAGCCAAATTGACCTCTCTTCACAAACACTTTTGGAAGATTTGGATGCCTATTTTACACCATTAACCGCTATCAATCTGACCCCTTTAGTGAATTTACATAAATTAACATGCTACAATAATCAGCTAGCCTCTTTAGATTTTTCTACAAATAGTAATTTGAACGAATTAAATATCACCAACAATCCTATTAACTCTCTTGATATTTCTAATTTAAATCAGTTAGAATCACTAACTCTTGACAACGTAAATATTTCCAATTTAGATGTATCCAATAACTTTTTACTAGACAATCTGCGCTTATTTAATTGCAACAATATCGCTAACTTGGATTTAACTACTTTAAATTCACAAAACCAATCACCATTGTTTACTGTAGATATTTATAATCTATCCAATCTTCAATATTTGTATTTAAAAAATGGGATCACCGATGGGCATATTTACACGCTCATGAACCTGCCTAATTTAATTTATGTTTGTGCTGATGATGCTGACATCACAACTATTTTAGGGGAACTTAACATGACTATATCACAAAATGTTGTTGTTAATTCGTATTGTTCCTTCACACCTGGTGGAAATTACAATACAATTACAGGGCAATTGCACTATGATTTTAATAGTAATGGTTGTGATTCTGGGGATAGTTTAGCCACATTAGTTCCAATAAAAATCAATGATGGAACTACAGAAAATACTGCTTTTAGCAATCAATCTGGAAATTATACCTTTTTTGTCAATACGGGAACATTTCAAATCACACCCCAATTAGGAAATTCACTTTTTACATTAAGTCCGCTAACTAGTTCGGCTAATTTCCCATTATTAAATGACTCTACTCAAACATTAGATTTTTGTCTCTCTCCAAACGGTATCCATCCTGATGTGGAGGTAATTATTAGTCCGGTAACACCTGCGCGACCTGGTTTTAATGCGAACTATTTATTGACGTATAAAAATAAAGGCAATCAATTACTTTCTGGTACGATACAGTTTACTTATGACGATGCCGTTTTGGACTTTTTGAATGCTTCTATTGCGCCTACAACTACAGCTTTGGGTAACTTAAGTTGGAATTACTCAAACTTGATGCCTTTTGAATCAAGATCTATTGTATTGATTTTAAATTGTAACGGACCAATGGAAACACCTCCCGTAAATATTGGAGATATTCTGAACTTCACTGCTCAAATTTCACCAATTGCAGGAGATGAAACAGTTACGGATAACAGCACATCATACTCAGAAACGGTTACGGGTTCTTACGACCCAAATGACAAAACTTGCTTGGAAGGTAGCGCTGTTTCCACAACCAAAATTGGGGACTATTTGCATTACCAGATTCGTTTCCAAAATACAGGCAATGCGCCTGCTGAAAATGTAGTCATCAAAGACATCATCGATACTACCAAATTTGATATCGCAACTTTACAGATTATCAGCACATCCCACGATTCAAGTTCGCGCATTGTCAATGGCAACCAAGTCGAATTTATCTTCCCGAACATTATGCTTCCGGGGGAACAAGTAGATGAACCGGGCAGTCATGGCTATGTGATTTTCAAAATCAAGACCAAAACAAATTTGACCAACGGTAGTACCGTCAACAATACGGCTTCCATTTATTTTGACTACAACTTCCCGATTGTGACCAATACAGCACAAACTACATTTACCAATTTGGGAATACATGAAGTTGCCCTTGAAGGTGTAACTATTTATCCGAATCCAATTCAAAACATGTTGCATGTTCAAGCGAAACAAAAGATTGATTCGATTCAAATTTTGGATTTTCAAGGACGCATTTTGGAAATTCAGTTCGTAAATGGAATGGATGGGAAATTCAATTTTGAAAAGTTTGCAAAAGGAGTTTACTTTGTGAAGGTTCGGACTGCTTCAGGTTCGGCTGTTCATAAAATAGTAAAAGACTAATGAAAAACTATCAGATTCAAACGGCGCCTTTTGTGGTTCCGACCACCGATGGCAAACTAATTGAGGAACACCACGGTCGTGTGGCAACGCAAAATGAAGCGATTTCCATTGCGCATATGATTGCGCCACCGCATTGGAGCGAACCTTTTCAAACGCCTGAATTTGAAGAATACACGTATATTATTTCGGGGAAAAAGCAATTCATTATTGAAGATGAAACAATTATTTTAGAAGGGGGTCAGTCCATACGTATAGCAGAAAATACGCGGGTACAGTATTCCAATCCGTTTGATGAACCTTGTGAATACTTATCGGTATGCCGACCTGCATTTGACTTTACCAAAGTGCATCGCGAAGAATAACGGGTTTGTACTGCGCGAGGGGTGGAAACGGAAATCCTTGGCGGAGTGAAACGGAGCCAAGATTGAAGTGAACGACCCGACCCCGTTCCTCAAACGGGCTATTTTAATTCCACTTGATTCGGGGGCGCGCCCAAAAAATTATCCGTTTTGTAATAACGCTATGATTTTGGCTTCCACTTCGGGACTGTTCCAATTTTCTTCGATGTTTGGCATTTTCATCACCTCTTCCATGATGGCATTTTGGTAATCCCCAATGGCTAAAGCCTCGGAATACGGTTGTAGACTAAAAGTCACCCGACTGTAAAGCGGCATCCATTTATCGGGATGTTTATCGGAGAACCATTTTTCGATTTTCTTTTGCAATAAAAATTGGGCATCGGCGGTTTTGGTGCTCATTTCGACAAAATTTCGTCGAGAGAGTTCGGCAATCGCATCTGCATTGGGTTTGCGTGATTTTTCATAGGTACGAAAAATCGCTTGCCAATCGTCACCTAATTCTTCGATCAATTGATTTAAAACCGTAATATCTTCAAAACCGGCGTTCATTCCATGTCCATAAAACGGTACGATGGCATGCGCCGAATCGCCAATTAAAGCTACTTTATCTTCAAAAGTCCACGGATAGCATTTCATAATAGCCAAATAACTTGTCGGATTTTTGAAGAAATCACGCACTAAATCGGGGATTACTGCTGCGGTATCAGGAAAATATTCGGCAAAGAAATTGACCAAAGCCGTTTCATTATTCAACTGTTCAAAGGAATTTTCGCCTTCAAACGGCATGAATAAGGTACACGTGAACGTGCCGTCCAAATTGGCTAGTGCCATTAACATAAAGTTGCCGCGGGGCCAAATATGCAGGGAGTTTTTATCGATTTTATGAGAACCATCAGGATTGGCCGGAATATGCAATTCTTTGTAGCCAATCTTCATGAATTCCTGGGAATAGTCAAACATACTTTGACGTTGCATACGATGGCGAATACGTGAAAACGCACCATCCGCACCAAACACTTTATCGTATTTCAAATCAGACCACGGCCCTTTTTCGGTTTCACCAATATGCAAAGTTGCATCGGCTAAAGTCACATCCCAAATACGGTATTCAAAGAAGAACTCCACACCTGCGGCTTCTGCCAAATCAATCATTTTACGGTTCAACACACCACGCGATAATGAAAAAATTGCTTCGCCTTCTTTACCATAGTTTTGGTAGGTCAAAGCGCCGTCTTTCATGTGAATTGCGCGTTTATCAACGGGGATTCCAATGCGCCTGATTTCCTCATCCAAACCGATATCTGCGAGTGCTTTCCAACCGCGATCCGACATTACTAAATTTATGGAACGACCTGAGAATTCAACGGTGCGAATGTCTGCACTTCGGTCGTAAACATGTACGGTATGCCCTTGTTTTTTGAGGTAAATTGCTAATAAAGTGCCCACTAATCCGGAGCCTACAATAGCAATTCTTTGTGGCGTTTGCATTGTAATTATAAAAAAGTTAGACAAAAGTACTTAATATTATCTGAACGTAACCGAAATGTAAGGCAAAAATTACGTCAAAACCTAAAATTTGTTTAATCTTTTCTTTTTTTAATTAAACAAAACTATCTTTGACAAAAAAAGCTATGAAAACAATTACACGTTCGGCATTCAGCCAACTTGCCAAAGTCCCGCGGCTCAATTTAATCAACAGTTGCATGGGTTATAAGTCGGCTAATTTAATTGCCACAGTATCGGAAGATGGTTTTGAAAATGTAGCTATTTTTTCAAGTATTACGCATTTGGGCAGTGACCCTGCGTTATTGGGCTTTATAGTGCGCCCAACTTCTGTTCCGCGACACACTTACAACAATATCAAAACAACAGGATATTTTACGGTCAATGCTATTACTGCCAATCAAATTGCACAAGCGCATCAAACCTCTGCCGCCTATGATTATGGGGTCTCTGAATTTGAAATGACAGGTTTAGAAGCGGAGTATAAAGAAGGTGTTTCAGTTCCTTTTGTAGCGGGTTCGCCCCTTCAATTGTTATGTAAATATGTCAATGAGTACCCGATTCACGAAAACAATACGTTACATGTGATTGCCGCTATCGAGGCCATTTATGTGGAAGATGCACTTTTACAAGACGATTATTGGATACGATTAGACCAAGGAAACATTGTGGCTATTAATGGTTTGGATGGATATGCCGAACCGCAACTGCTCAACCGATTTGCGTATGCACGTCCTAGTAATTCGCTTAAATCAATTCTAAAACATGAGTCATAAAAAACCCTTTTTACCCGAAAAGACCTGTGTCACTTGTGGCTTGCCTTTTAGTTGGCGTAAAAAATGGGAAAAGAATTGGGACTCCGTAAAATATTGCAGTGACCGCTGCCGCAAAAACAAAAAATAACATGCAACATTTAGTTTGGTTTCGCAATGATCTTCGCACAGAAGACCAGTATGCATTATGGAAAGCGACACAAAAAGCAACACAAATCATCGGTGTGTATTGTATAGACCCGCGCCAATTCGCACCAACCCGTTACGGGTTTCCTAAAACGGGCTCCTTTCGTGCGCAATTTTTATGGCAAAGTCTACGCGAGTTGAAACGCAACTTGGCGGCTTTAAATATCCCGTTTTTTGTGCATTATGGGCATCCTGAGCTCTACCTCCTCGAATTAATCAATACGTATCGTATCAAAGCCGTTTTTTCTCAAGAGGAATGGACCACTGAAGAAGTTGCTGTGACCGCAATAGTAAAACAAAACGTACCGCATATCGAATTTCACGAACTTCAGGATGGATTTTTATTTCATCCAGATGACATTCCGTACAGTTCTGCCAAAGATGTTCCTGAAATTTTCACGGAATTTCGAAAAAAATGTGAGAAGCTTTCGAAAATAAGGACATTGATCGAACCTAAATCCATGCCCGAATCTAATTATTTTGAAACACCAGAAATTCCTTCCATGGAATCGTGCGGAATTCTTTCTCAAGAAATTGACAAACGAACAGCATTTCCATTCAAAGGGGGCGAAAATAAAGCCTTGGCACGATTGGAAGATTATTTTTTTACCACTGAAAATTTATCCCAATACAAACAAACCCGTAATGGATTAATAGGCGCGGATTACAGTTCGAAATTCTCTCCATGGCTCGCAAACGGATGTATTTCGTCACGCAAAATTTATTGGGAAGTGCAACAATATGAAGCGGAAGTGTGCAAAAACGAAGACACCTATTGGTTGATTTTCGAATTGATTTGGCGGGATTATTTTCGATATATTTCAAAAAAACATGGTCGTAAAATTTTCCAGTTAAATGGTATCGTTAAGCAACAATACGACTGGGAATTTAACGAACGGAAATTTGAAAAATGGACCCAAGGCAAAACTCCCGAAACTTTTGTGAATGCCAATATGAAAGAATTGGCCGCCACAGGGTTTATGAGCAATCGGGGCCGCCAAAATGTGGCGAGTTTTTGGGCCAAAGAATGGGAACAAGATTGGCGTGCGGGTGCGGCTTGGTTTGAGTCGCAATTAATCGACTATGATGTGCATTCCAATTATGGCAACTGGCTCTATAATTCAGGCGTAGGCAATGATCCCCGCGATCGAAAATTCAATATTCGTCGTCAAGCGGAAATGTATGATCCTACTAACGAATACCAAGATTTATGGAATACGTAACCTTACGCCTGATTTTAGGCGATCAATTGAATTCAAAGCACTCTTGGTTTACGGAAAAAAAAGAATCCGTTATCTATTTAATGGCTGAAATGCGCCAAGAAACCGATTATGTAAACCACCATATCCAAAAGGTTACAGGTTTCTTTTTAGCGATGCGCGATTTTGCTGCAGAATTAGCGAGTAATGGCCATCGTATGCATTACATTCGTATTACTGATGCGTTCGCCACAAAAAGTCTCCCCGAGATTATCCAACATTGTATTACGACCTATTCCATACAACATTTCGAATACCAACTTCCTGATGAATACCGCTTGGACGAGCAATTGAAAACGTTTTGCGCCCAATTATCCATTTCGCATCAAGCGGTTGACTCCGAACATTTTTACACGACTCGTGAGGAGCTAGGACAGTTTTTTGCCGGTAAAAAACAATTCTTGATGGAGCATTTTTACCGCATGATGCGCAAAAAACATAAGGTGTTGATGGTGGGAAACGAACCCTTGGGCAACCAATGGAACTTTGATCACGACAACCGTTTGAAATACAAAAATCAAGTGCCTGTGCCTCCCATGGCGGTTTTTCCTAAAGATGCCACAGCGCTGATTAACGAACTTGAACAAGCCGAAGTGCAAACGTTTGGTGAAATTGAACCCAAGTTCTTTGCTTGGCCAATCAACCGAAAAGAAGCCTTATCCCAATTGGATTATTTCTGCGAATATTTACTGCCGCATTTCGGGGATTACGAAGATGCGATGCATACCGAACAAGCTTTTCTTTTCCATTCGCGTTTATCCTTTGTGATGAATACAAAAATGGTAAGTCCGAAGGAAGTCATCGATCGGGTAGTCCTCCATTTTTATAAAAATCAAGATACCATTACCCTATCCCAAGTGGAAGGATTTGTGCGACAAATTATCGGCTGGCGCGAGTATGTGCGCGGAATTTATTGGCACCACATGCCCGACTATGCACAACGCAATGCCTTGGACAACACCTATCCATTACCTGAAATGTATTGGACCGGAAAAACCAAAATGAACTGCATGAAACATGCCTTGGGATTAAGTTTACAAAACGCCTATGCGCATCACATACAGCGGTTGATGGTCATTGGGAATTTTTCACTCCTCACCCAGCGGCATCCCGATGCGGTAGATGCATGGTATTTGGGCGTCTATATGGATGCTTTGGAATGGGTCGAACTCCCGAATACCCGCGGAATGAGCCAGTATGCAGACGGCGGAATTTTGGCTACCAAACCCTATGTTTCTTCAGGGAGTTATATTCAAAAAATGAGTAATTATTGCACGGGTTGTCACTATGATGTCAAATCCCGTACAGGCGAGCAATCCTGTCCGTTTAACAGTTTGTATTGGAATTTTTTGGATGATAAAAAAGCCTATTTTGCCAAGAACCAACGGATGGCAATGATGCTGAATCTGTTGGGAAAAATCCAACCCGAAGAATTGTATGCGATTAAAAAAAGGGCTTCCGAAATAATCGAAAACCCAGACCTATTTTAAATTATTCAGAATTTTAAATTATAAATGTTGAATTATAAATGTTGAATTAGAGGGCTTTGGGTTTTAACACCAACAATGTCGACGATTCCTCAATTTCTTTGCGGTTTAACTTCATTTTGCGGAAGCGTCCTTTGACAAATAATTCGGCTTGATCATCATAATGCGGACTCGAAAGCACCCCTGACTGTCCAGTCGGCAATACACTCACACTATTTTCCACATCCGAGAAATCGATAATTCGCCGCGTGGAGGGTCCGCCCCCAACCGCATATTTCCCATCATCCGCCAAATAAAACAATAAATTATTGATGACTTCATTCCCTCCCGGCACTTCAAACTTCCCAACATTGAAGAATGGACGTAAAGCCGCTACTTTTCCTAAGGGATGTTGGTGTTCCAAGGTGTGAACTTTTCCCCAGCGCCAATTGGTGTACTCGGGTCCTAATTGCTTTTCTAAGGCTTTAATCGCTTCATGAAACGAACGATTTACGATTTGATCTCGAGTTTCTTTAATCCCTTTGGTTTTCACATTATCCCACCAAGGTGACTTCGGATTGACACTTTGTCCTGCAATCATTTGTTTGAGAATATGGGTTCCAAGAAATAATGAAAAACGTTCTTCGCCCAACTCATCTTGGAACGTATTTTTCAAATAATAATACAACCATTTGTTGTAAATCGTGGGTGCTATATCATACACCGCATGGGTTCCTTCCCATTGTTGAAGGGTTTCCAGAGCACTTTTTTCAGTGGGTGTTAATCCTTCATTGGATACACATTGCATCCAATTTTTCACCAAATCAGGATAAATTAACGACGTATGGTCATTAATCATCCGCTCAACATCGGCGCGTTGCCAATTACTTTTAGTTTCGAGCAACGACTGAATGCGTTTCGCCCGATCTTGTGGCAAATAATAGCCTGGATACAAATAACCATTGATGGGTTCGGGTTGATTATTGGACGAATACACATACTGCCAATCGGGGTTGATGGCATGTGGATTTTCTTCAAAAGGTAAAAACGTACGCTGATCGTCTTTCCCGTTGGCACCATTTAAAATAAAATTAGGATTCACACCTTCGGGCATTTTGTATAATTTCCCAGAGGTAATCCAACCGATGTTATTTTTCGCATCGCCATACATGACATTTAAGCCAGGCGCATGAACGAGTCCGACCTTTTGATGAAAATCATCTATACTTTTAGCATGGCTCAAACCATATACAGCTTCCAAAATATGATTGGGTTGTTGGGTATAAATCCACGACATCGCCACTGGATTTTTTGCCTTCAATCCTTTCAATAAACCGTTCATTAAGGGACCATGCTGGGTAGATTTAATGGTGAGTTGCACATCGGAAGTATCTTTTACTTTGATGGTTTTGGTTCGAACCGAATAGTTAGCATAGCCCGTTGCTGTTTTATATTGATTAGCGTTTTGTGGGTGATTTTCTTCTTGGAACAAATCCAAATCATCGTTTTCAAACATGGTCAAACCATACGCATAATCGCGGTTATGACCGAGTAAAGGAAAGGGGGTTCCTGCCAAAAAATAGCCATACATTTCATAACCCGGACAGGAAATATGCGCTTCATACCAAGTACCCGGTTGGGAAAACATAATGTGGGGATCATTGGCAAAAATCACTTTATTGTTCTTGGTTTTTTCAGCACCAATTACCCAACTGTTACTCCCGATAAAAGGTGGAACGGGTGATTGTTCTAAAAGCGCTGTAACCGATTT
Organism: Bacteroidota bacterium; assembly: GCA_039798185.1. Lineage (GTDB taxonomy): Bacteria > Bacteroidota > Bacteroidia > Flavobacteriales > Flavobacteriaceae > Flavobacterium. The sequence continues at coordinate 10,062 of JBDKGM010000042.1, read as the reverse complement.
TGAAATCGCAGCATAATCGTTGGTTTTTCCATCATATGATTTCAAACGGGTTTTTGCAAGGGAACCGTCCAATCCAAAATCTGCTAAGTAGTCCATTCCCCATTCATCGCGAATTTCCGTGAGTAGCGGATCCGTTTTTTGCGCCATAGCAAAACTGAACGACATGAATCCGAAGATGTTGTACATGTCTTTGAGGGTAAAAGGTTCTTTTTTCACCCCAACCAAATCAAATTCAAGGGGAGTTTTTCCTTCTTCAATGTATTGATTAACGCCGTCAATATAGGCTTGAGCCAATTGATAGGCTTCGGATTTTTTATCCAAACGAGCAACCGCTTGCGCTGAATTTTCATCAATCCCAATACCTGCAAAAAATCGGTCATTTTCTAAGGCTTTCGACCCAAACAATTCTGATAATCGGCCAGGAGCAATTCGACGCATTATCTCCATTTGCCACAATCGATCTTGGGCGTGTACATAACCTAGGGCATGCAAAGCATCTTTCTGATTTTGGGCATAAATATGCGGCACTCCGTAATCATCAAAGTAGACTTTGGTTTCTTGTGCTAATCCGCTCAATTCCACTTCGCCTTCATATTGTGGGGCTTTGGATTTATAATAGATAAAACCACCAACAGCGATTAGGACTATTAGGGCAAGTATACTGAATAGAATTTTCTTGAGGATTTTCATACTAAAAGGAATTACAACAAATTTAGTCAACCCCTTTGCATTTTTGTTTCATTTTTGAAAAAAAAAGAGGCAGACACCATCCCTGATGTCTACCTCTTTTCGGATAGAAGAAAATTATCTTTATTTCTTTTTCGAATCATCGATTATAGCTCCTGTTCCAGCACCAACACCAGCACCTGCAAGACCACCGATGATAGCACCTTCCCCTTTTTTCTTACTTACGACAGCACCTGTTACAGCACCTACACCTGCGCCAATTACGGCACCTTTGGCAGCACCACTCCATTTTTTACGGGGTTGAGTTGCTGGGGCAGCGGGAGTTTGTTGGGTCACCACTTCTTTCTCTACCGATTTATTCAATTCATTAATCTGTTGCATCGAGTCGATGATACGTTGTTTCTCTTGTGCTTGTTTCATGGAATCAATTGTGGCCACTTTTGCAGCTTCCACTTCTTTATTTACTTGTTCTGGATTTTTACAAGCCACCACCATCCCGATGGTTAACATGGCTACAATTATCTTTTTCATTTTTCGTTAGTTTTGAGTTACAGGACAAAGTAACGGCACCAAGCAACCGATTGCTTTACAAGATTTTCACGAATTGTTATAGGATTTTTAGATACATAAAAAAAGCCCTGTAAATTCAGGGCTTTCGGATTGTCTTATTTTTTTAATTCGGTAATTCCTTGTTTCAGAATCTGACCAAATTCATACATATCTTCATAGGAACAGTAAAACGGTGCCGGTGCAAGGCGAATCACATTGGGTTCGCGCCAATCGGTGATTACCCCATTTTGCATTAAGTAATCAAACAAATTGCGTCCTTGACCGTGCAAATAAACGGACAACTGACACGCGCGCTCTTCGGGATTTTGAGGTGTAATAACTTCAAAATCGGCACTTTCTAATTGACTGTCGATATCATGCAATACAAATTCGAGGTAAGCCGTTAATTGATTGCGCTTTTGAATGAGACGCTCCATCCCTACTTCGTCAAAGAGTTCGACCGATGCCAAATACGGTGCTAAAGATAAAATCGGCAGATTACTTACTTGCCAACCGTTTGCTCCGTGTACGGGATCAAATTCGGGTTCCATTTTAAAACGGCGTTCTTTGTTATGTCCCCACCAACCGGCAAAACGTGGAAGATTGGTGTGGTGGTGTTTTTCGTTTACAAAACATCCGGAAGCATTACCAGGTCCGGAGTTCATGTATTTATAACTACACCATGCAGCAAAATCGACATCCCAGTCGTGCAAGTTCAATTGGATATTACCGGCAGCATGTGCCAAGTCAAATCCCACATACGCACCAACGGCATGACCTGCTTCGGTGATGGCTTTCATATCAAAAACCTGACCAGTGTAATAGTTCACTCCGCCCCAAAGTACTAAAGCCAATTCATCGCCAACTTCATTGATTTTGGCAATAATATCTTCATGTCGAATGTTGTGCTCGCCTTCACGACGTTTCACTTCAACAATAGCGACTTTGGGATCATAGCCATGCACACGTACTTGCGATTGAAACATATATTGATCGGAAGGAAAGGCTTTTTCTTCACAAATAATTTTGTAGCGCTTTCCGTCTGGACGATAAAACGAAACCATCAACAGGTGAAGATTCACAGTTAAGGTATTCATTACCGTCACTTCAGAGGGTAAGGCACCTACTATTTTACTTAAGGGTTGAGCAAATCGCTCGTGATAGTCCCACCAAGGTTTTTCAGCATAAAAATGGCCTTCAACTGCAAGATTTGCCCAATCGTTCATCACGTCTTGTACAAATTTTGAAGCGGATTTGGGTTGGAGCCCAAGGGAATTCCCGGTAAAGTACACCACATTTTTACCCTTATGTTGTGGGAAAATAAATTGATCACGGTAGGAACGTAATTCGTCTTGTGCGTCGAGTTGTTGTGCAAACTCGCGTGTATTTTGAAATGTCATGGGTTAGTTTGTTTGGATGGTAAAAGTAGTAATCTTGAATGAGAATTGAAACAGGGTTGAAGAGTTATGAGTTATGAATTATGAGTTATGAGTTTACAGAACCCTTGACACATCGACAAATTGACTCATTGACACATTGACTCATTGACACATTGACTCATTGACACATTGACACATTGACTCATTGACACATTGACTCATTGACACATTAAAAAAAGGCCATCATTACTGACAGCCTTTTATTTGAAAATATTTTTGATTAAATAATCAACATCGCATCACCATACGAGTAAAAACGGTATTTTTCTTTTACCGCTTCTTCATAAGCTTTCTTCATTAAGTCATGACCACAAAACGCAGAAATCATCATTAATAAGGTTGATTTGGGTGTGTGGAAATTGGTCACCATACAATTAGCAATACTAAAATCGTAGGGAGGGAAAATGAATTTATTGGTCCAACCATCGTATGGATTTAAGGTTCTGTTGGAAGAAACCGAACTTTCAATAGCGCGCATTGAAGTGGTACCAATACAACAAACGCGTTTTTTATTTTCGATGGCTTTGTTGACTACATCACATGCTTCCTGAGTAATGCGTAACTCTTCCGAATCCATTTTATGTTTGGATAAATCTTCTACCTCAACGGGATTGAATGTTCCCAAACCTACGTGTAGGGTAACTTCTGCAAAGTTGATTCCTTTGATTTCCAAACGCTTCAATAAGTGTTTAGAAAAGTGAAGACCAGCCGTTGGAGCTGCAACAGCACCTTCTTCTTTTGCATAAATGGTTTGGTAACGCTCCGCATCTTCTTCGGTTACTTCGCGGTTGATGTATTTTGGGATTGGGGTTTCACCCAATTCTTTTAGTTTATAACGAAACTCTTCGTAGGATCCATCATATAAGAAACGTAAAGTACGACCACGAGAGGTAGTATTATCAATTACTTCAGCTACTAATGAATCGTCATCCCCGAAATACAATTTATTTCCGATACGGATTTTACGAGCTGGATCTACTAAAACATCCCAAAGACGTTGTTCCGCATTTAATTCGCGTAACAAGAAAACTTCGATGCGTGCACCTGTTTTTTCTTTGTTACCGTACATACGAGCTGGGAATACTTTGGTGTTATTTAAAATCATCACATCACCGTCATCAAAATAATTGATAATGTCTTTAAACAACTTATGTTCGATTTGACCCGTACTACGGTGCACCACCATCAAGCGTGACTCATCGCGGTTTTCTGCTGGAAATTCCGCTAACAACTCTTGGGGAAGGTTAAAATTAAAATGGGATAACTTCATCGTTTTTAGTGTATTAGTTTACATGTTATGCCGAGTGGCAAACGGCTGCAAATATACTATCCGCGAGAGGGCGTTGTCAAGTAAAATAGGATTTATTTTTCAGTGATTTGCATTTGGATTCCTACCTGCTGTAAATCTTCCCAAAAAGAAGGATAGGATTTTGAAACCACCTCAGCTTCCAGAATAGTAATCGGCACTTTTAAAGCCAAGGGTGCAAAGGCCATCGCCATTCTGTGGTCTTGATAGGTTTGTATCGAAATGGACGGAAGTATTGAGGCGTTCGCTTTTACTTTCAACTGCTCGTTTGTAACTGTGACATAAGCACCCAATTTCGTCAATTCCTTTTTTAAGGCTTCCAGTCGGTCGGTTTCTTTAATTTTTAACGTATGTAAGCCGGATAAAGTGCACGAAATACCGAGTCCGAAACACGTTACCGCAATGGTTTGTGCGATATCAGGAGCTCCGATTAAATTCGCTTCAAAATGAGAAACAGGCGGCATGGCAACTTTTGTGAGGCGAATTTGATGATCGGCTAGAAATTCAGTTTCTACACTTAACTTGGTATACAGTGTGGCCAAGACATGATCCCCTTGTAAACTTTTTGGATGGTAGCTGGACAAGGTCACTTGTGTCCCTGCTTTTGAAAGTGCGATCATACTGTACCAATACGATGCAGAAGACCAATCGCTCTCTACCGTAATGGATTGACTACTCGTATTGGTGAGTTGTATTTGAAAGGGTGCCACTGAAATTTGATTTCCTTCAAAGGACGTAGTTACACCCATTTGATTCAATAAAGCAAGGGTCATTTCTATATAAGGAACAGAAGTAATCTCCCCTTCCAATGTCAATTGAAGCCCCTTTTCCAAACTCGGTGCAACTAATAGTAAAGCAGAAATATATTGACTACTCACATCTGCGGGTAGCGTTACTTGGGATGTTGTTAGCTTTTTTCCTTGAATACGCAAAGGAGGAAAACCCTGATTTTTTTCATAGGTAATAGTGGCGCCCAACTGATTTAAGGCTTCGACAAGAACATGAATAGGGCGTTCTTGCATGCGGGTTGAACCGGTAATCACCACTTCTTTCCCATCTTGTATGGCAAAAAAAGCCGTTAGAAAACGCATAGCAGTACCCGCATGATGCACATCAATGTATAGAGGATTTGAATTGCTGTCTTTTGACTTTTCAAGTGCTTGAATCATGACTTCCGAATCATCAGAATTGGAGGTGTTTTCCAAATTCAAATGCGGATACAACGCCTGTAACAAGAGTAGGCGATTGGTTTCTGATTTAGAACCTGTAATGGTAATTTGTTTTCCGTTTAGAAAGGTAGAATGAGCCAGGTGATTAGTCATGAGACGCCACAAATTTGAGTCCGATAATAGACAAAATTAACGTACTTAAAAAGAATACACGCCAAAAGGTGGCGGGTTCTTTAAACACAAAGATACCGACTAACACACTTCCCACCGCTCCAATACCTGTCCAAACCGCATAAGCTGTACCGATAGGTAGTTCTTTGGTGACTTTAACCAACAAAATCATGCTGAGAGTTAAGCAAACTAAAAAGCCAACATACCACCAAACCACAGCAGTACCTTGCGCTTCTCTTGCTTTACCAAGACAGGTTGCAAATCCGACTTCAAAAAGACCGGCGATAATTAATAGAAACCAATTCAAGGGGTGATGAGTGATGAATTATGAGTTATGAGTTATGAATTATGAGTTGGAATTACACTAATCACTACTTCAACTTTTCATTATTATGATGACGGTCGTGGTCGCGTTTTGTTTTCAAGTCCATTTTTTTATCAAAAGCGGCTTGCAGGTCAACGCCCGTTTGATTGGCCAAACAAAGCACAACAAAAACCACATCGGCGAGTTCTTCCCCTAAATCTTTATTTTTATCGCTTTCTTTCTCCGACTGTTCGCCATAACGACGGGCAATAATACGTGCTACCTCGCCTACTTCTTCGGTGAGTTGCGCCATATTAGTAAGTTCGTTGAAATAGCGAACGCCGTGATTTTTGATCCAGTTATCGACGTCTAATTGGGCATTTTTTAAGTCCATTTTTGATATAAAATTTTACCAATTTAATTTATTTCATTAGAATTAACCTTTTTTAAGTACAATTTTTTCATTGGTCTTATCTATGATTAATTTGAAAAACTCTTTTAGACTCTCATATTCGTCAGTGGGTATAATAGATGTTTTTATTTCAAAATTGGTCGAAATCATCAGTTTGTTTTCATTTCTTGTTATTGAAAATGCAAAATTCCCATTATTGTTTTCAAGAGCTAAAGCAATATTTTCGGGTAATGTTTCCACAACATATCCTTCAGGCAAAGTCATTACTACCATCTGCTTATCTCTAAATGGGAATAAAAAATCTATAGGACACTCACGCTTTTCTTGTTTGAATGGATTTTCATCTAATCCTAAATGCACCAATGGTTTAATAAGCATTTTATTTCCAATAATTTCAACGCCGTTAGAATACTCAAAAGAATACTTCTCGACTAATGCCTCTTGTAGTGAAGTTTCAATCAATTCAAAATCAGAAACTAAAAGCCCAGGATTACTTTTCTCTAGACGTTCCATTTGCGTATCATAAGATAATTGTTTGTTTTGTTCACGAAAACGCAACGCTTCATAATCTAATTTTTGGACCCTTACTTTTCCAATTGCCTTTCCATCTGTTTTGATTTCAACAAAACAATTTTCCTGATTTAAAGAGGTCAATTTCGGCATTAAATCTACCATTTCAGTAGTACCATCATCAAGAAGCATTCGTCCAAACCAATTCAAATCTCGGGTAGGAATTATATCTGGTAAAGTATTTTTACTAGTTGCATCTAGAAGGATTATTTTATCTCCACGTTTAACACCAACTATGACCGCATTATATGCACTAAAGCTTGGAAAAAGAGCAATACCATTTGCCCGAGTACTTATTAAAATCGGATGTGCATTAATCCCTACAAAACGAAGCATTCCAACCAACATCAAATTGATATCTGCGTAATTTCCAGTTTTGTCTTCATAGGCTTTGCGAACACCTTTTTCAGTAAAAATTCTAAAATTAGAATTCCATGTTATTCGCTGTTGTACATAATTTAGTAACGCTGCTATTTTTTCTTCATCAGAATTTAAACCTGCCATTAGAACCTTGACATCATCATCAAAATATCCTGTCTTTCGCATCTGAGGTCCAAACTCTTCATCTTCATAAATCTTTTTACAAACATCCTCCCAAGTTTTTGCATAATATTGATAAGTACTTTGAGGCATCATAGTTGAGGCATGTTCATGGGTCAATGAGGATCGATAGTTATTAATGTTATTTACAAAACTCTCGTCCTTAAGTGCCGGTACATTCTCAATTTTATACGTTGTACGATGATCCGTAAATTGAAATCGTGATACTCCATTTGAATTCCCATTAAAAGTAATATTTCTATTCATCATTTCAGTGGTAATAACAAGAGGTAAAGATCCTTTGGAATACGTATTGTATTTGTAATATTCGGGAACATCAATAATGTATTCACTATAGTTTACAGGTATATCATATTGAAAATACCAATCCGGAATATTTGAAATGAAGGGTGATAAAATTGAATATTTATATTCTATTACACAACCTTCCTTTACGGCAGGCATCGTCAATTTTTTAATCTTTGTATTCTTTGTTTTTTGTTCAACAAAAATATTTTCTGATTTAACTTTTGTTTTCTCAATTTGTCCATTAACCAAATTGTAGGTTGTTGCTTTACTAAAATCCACACTTTCAGATTGCCCACTTGAAGGTGAATAATACGCTAAAGCAATATTGGCATGTTCATAACCTTCTTTTTTGTAAATTTTAATTTTCACTAAAACATCCGTTTGCACGAAGAATTCATCATCAACAACTGTGAATTGAGTTTTCCCTTTCATGAATAAAATAGCAGCGGTAGCAGCAGTATCACTAGGATGGAATTTCTCTTTTAATTCATCTATGGTCACTTCACCTAACTCTCTTTTTTGAGAGAATGAAATGTTGAATATAAGAGCTAAAACAATAATATAAATACGCTTCATGGAAATTAATTTTTTATAAATACAATTTTTGAATTATCGGCTTTTGCAATCTGTTCTCTAAACTTTTTATAATTCTCATATTCCTCTTTAGGAAATATTCCAGCCTTTATAAGTAAAGTTCGTTTAACTGTAATTTTATTCTCAACTATCTGCAATTGCAACTCATAAGAACCAAAATCATTTTCTAGCTTGACATTCTCTGGAATTGCATCAATTTTATGTCCTTCGGGCACATCAAAATCAAACACATCCTCATCATAAAAGCCGCGCTCTATTTCTATAGGATTTTTTCGAACACGATATCGTTGTGGAATAAAAGTACTCTGATTAAAAGGGTTAATCCCTACTACAAGCATGTTCCCTGATTTTTTCCCATAACCTTGTGCGGAAATTTCAACCTCTTGGGTGAATTCAATTTTAATTTTATCATCATTGAAATGATAGGTCACCAATTTCAAATTATTTATCCAATCGAAATAATTTTTATAATATTCATCTATTTTATCTTTAGATTTAGATACCAACTCATACACACCTTCATATTGACTACCCGTACTCACAATTTTCAATTTACCTTTAAAATCACCTTCTGTAGTAATTTGAAAATGCCCCTTACCAAATTGAGAACTCTTTATTTCTTTATATGTAGCTGTTTTTACAAGCTCACCGGCATTGGGCTTAATTACTAGTGCGTAACGGTCATCTGTAAAATTTGCTTGGAAGCCAAAGGGCGCGACTTGACTTGTACATTCTAAAAAATAATATCCCGCCTTTCCGTCGGGCAGCGCTAAAACAGCATGATTTCCTTGCATCGCAACAAAATCAGGCTTTATGTCTTTTCGATTTGAACTTCCATAAATCAAAGTGTAATAGGATTCAACACCTACTACATTTAACAAAGCACGGGTATAATTAGTCAAGGCTTTACAATCTCCATACCCTAAACGATCAACGTCTTTCGCAAGCATAGGACGCCACCCACCAATTCCCAATTGAATACTGATATAGCGTGTTCGCCCTTGTACAAATTCATATACTTTACGAGCCTTAGCGATTGGGTCTTTTAAATCGGATGTAATTTGTTTTACTTTCTCAATAGTTTCAGGACTTAGTTCATCCGTTTTAGTTAATAAACCATTATACATCCATTTCCCAAAGCCTTCCCAATTTGTTGCATTTCCTTCAATCCCTTCTAAAAAAAATGGATTTACAGAAATGCGAACACATGGTAATATGTCATCCGTACTGGGTGAAAAATCCTCGGGTTTCTCAGCACGTATATTTTGGATTTGATAAGCTAAAACACCTTCTTTTTCAACTTTTTGAACTCCAAATTCACTTAACTTTTTTTCATTTACTTGATAACGAAGTTCAGAGGGAATACGGTAAGTTATTTCTGAAAATTCCACCGAAGAAAAATAATTATCTACTGGCATCCAAGTCGGAAGAAAAGCGGTATTAATTGATTTTAATTCAGACTCAAAAACAAATGTTAAGGGATATTCAATCGGTGTATAATTTGCAAACAATATGCGATTATCAGTCAATATAGAATATCCATCTGAAACACTTTGGTCGATGAAATCACCTCTTCGTATTTTTTTAATTTCTATACCCTGTGCATTGTATACCGTCAATTGTAATGCATTTACTTTCTCTGAAGGACTGTAGTATAAATAAGCATCTATATCATTTTCCCCTCTTTTATTTAAAACGGTTATTACACGTTTATGCGAAATAGTATAGGATTTTACAGAATTAATAGTGACGTCTATTTTCTCAAAACGCACCACACTATTCGCATTTTCTTTCAACAAATCGGGAATACTTTGTGCTTTTAAAGTTTCTTCAGATTGAGCGAAACCATAACTACAAAAAAGCAAGGCTAATAGATAGAAAGGCTTATACATACATTTTAAATTTCCTCAAATATAAAATATTACGAAAATTTAACAAATAGTTTTGAAGATTTTTACTCTTTATTTTTTGTATCCATACAAATCGTAACCGGACCGTCATTGAGTAATTGC
>JBDKGM010000041.1:0-17041 GCA_039798185.1 Bacteroidota bacterium | reverse complement strand
ACTTCTGAAACGGAAGGTTAAACATCCATCAGGACTTGAAGAAGTAAACGAACCTGGATTCGTAGTTCCCCAATACGCTCCAGCTAATCCCCCAGGTACTGCACCTGCGCCATTAGCACTTGCAATCTGTGGAGCTGAAGTAGAGTTTCCGTTGAAAATATATAAACCATCATTCGTAGCTTCTACATTGAAACTGGTGAATGTTACAGTAACTACATCGCCCACTGTTTGAGGACAAATCGTTACGGTTTGGTCAGCATTATTGGCATAGTTTGCTGCTGCACCACCACCGTCAGTATACGTTCCACCACAAACAGGAGGAGGTACTAAGGTGTTGAATACATACGGACCTGCCCAAGCACTGAAGGTTCCGTTACCACAATCGGCACGAACCCAGTATTGATAAGCCGTATCCGGGTTTAATCCCGTTACAGGAGTTCCTAAATTGGTTGTTACTGTAGTTCCCGATCCTGAAGGAATCGCCGAACCTGAAGTTTGAACCACATATTCCCATGAAGTCGCGCCTCCTGGGTTACCCCAAGATAACGTAGCGCCTGTTAAGCTAATACCAGTTGCTGTTAAAGCATCCGGCTGTGCACAGTTCAATTGTTGAATAATTAAACTATATGAATAACTCTGCGTTGCCGCTGAAGAAGATAATACAATAATATAGGTCTGACCCGCAGTTACGTTCAAACTAGGAATATCACGAACACCACTTCCGGTATTCGCCACACCCGCCACACAGTTTACGCCCACATTATTACATCCCTGGTATACAAAAATACCTGAATTGGCTGCGCCTGGAGTCATTGTAATACTGATTGCTCCTGTAGTGGTTGGCGTATACGAATAGTACACTTCGTTACCAATCATATAGTTGGTTGTCGAACCACACGAGCCTCCTTGATTGGTGTCGTTGGTGTCGGCATACGTAGCCGTATTATCGTTGGTACTATACGGTAAGGTTGGAATAGCAATCGCCGAGTTACACGTTAACCCCGGAGTGGCCGTAGTAAAGTTAAACGGCCCTACCCATGCACTATTACTTTGCGAACACAAGGCACGAACATAATACACATAAGGTGTCGAAGGTGTTAAACTAGTAGCCGTATACGAGTTGGTGTTTACCGTTACTCCTGATCCTGTTGGGATTCCAGTAGCAGGTACTACTTCAACTTCATATTGGGGTGCAGTACCTGTCCATCCTAAAACGGCAGAAGTCTGCGTAATGCTAGTAGCTGTTAAATTGGTTGGAACTAAACAACGCTCCACTAAACTCACCGAATCAATTAACCAACGGTCTCCACCTAATGCCGTTGTAGGCTGGGTGAAGCGCATTTTGAAGGCAATGTAAACTTCTGTACCTGCATAAGCAGATAAATCAACTACTTTCTCTTCATACACATTGAATGTTGTAGACAAAGTTGCCTCAGTATACGTCGCGGCAGTTACTGTATAACTCGCAATGTTGGTTTGTGAACCTGCAACGTTTGGAGTCGGATTGACCATAACAAAGTATTCGGTACCTTGTGGGCCAGTCAATGTTGAACGTGTCCAAAAATGCAACTCACCGTTGGCAGGTACTGTTACTTTTGGGGTAGCCAAGTAGTCCTCAGAGGTGTTCCCTTGACCAATGTTTTCATTATTCATGAACGCCGAATTTGTACCGGCATAAACATTGGCAGCTGATGTGGTAATTGTCCAACGACGGGCTGTACCCACACCGTTGTCAAAAACTGCCCACTGGTTACCTGTGGCTCCTGTTCCTAAAGTCCAAGCGGAAGGGTTTGTCGCTACGTCCGGATTGGTCGTATTCTCAAAACCTTCAACCCCAGGAGTAGGAAACTGGGAGTATCCTGTTAAATGCATGAAAGCAAACAGGATCAATAAAGTAATTTTTTTCATAAAAATTAATAATTGATGGGTTTGTTTGTATTTATGTTGTTAGCTATCAAAAATATAAAAAAATACTAATTTAGGCTGTTAAATTCTAAAAATTCCGCCTAAAGCAATAATTCGTTGTAGGAAAAAGAAATGTTGACTGGCTTTATCAGTTGAGTTATGCGTAGTTCTAATATCCTGCATATCAATGTAGCCACCTTTTAATTCGGTTTGAATAAAGAAGTGTTTAAAAAAGGTAAAGTTTAATCCCACTTTCGCAGAAACTCCATAACCGGCAATATGAAAATCATCATGACGCAATTTTCCTAAAACACGGGCATTCGTTTTGGGATACAATATACCGAGTCCGACACCTTCAGTTATACTAACTTGAAATTTATCGGTATTTGGTAAATGAAATAATTCTGAGATGTCATCAACTCGACAAAATTCAGTGTTAACATAATTTAAACCATCAGTGTGTTCAAATGTGAGAAACGGTGGAGGGGTAGTATCGTCAAAACCGGTAAAGTTTGTTCCAAAATTAACCGGAGCATTTTGGTAAATTCCATTATACATCGAACCCACTTCATTAGAAGGTAAATTGATGTAACCATTTACAATTGCTGTTTGGTCTTGGGTCATTACATATTTCATATGATCTAATCCCAATGAAATATTATAATGATCAGAAATAAAATACCCCATCCTGAAATTCGTTTGTGGGATGGTCATGTTACCCGGATTGATGTAATCACAATGCCAACCTTTAGGTTTGTCATGCGCAGTAGCGTCATGAACTGTAAAATTATAATTCGCTCCTTCAAAATGAATATCCGATTTTGAATACGATTCCCGATTTCCACCCCAAAAAAGGTAAAACTTACCTTTATTGTGTTTTGTGTAGCGTTCAGGTTGGGCTTGATCTTGATTTTGGGCAAAAGATGCCAAAGAACATAGGGCAATACTTGAGGTAAGAATACCTCGCACTAAAAATTTCATTATTAAAATTGATTAATCGTTTTTCGAATCAGTGTAAGCTTTTGCATTAAACCATCAAAGTAATCCAAGTGCAACATATTGGCACCATCACTTTTTGCATTGGCTGGGTCAAAATGCGTTTCGATAAAAATTCCGTCAACACCCACGACTATTCCAGCTTTGGCTATCGTTTCAATCATATCAGGGCGACCTCCGGTAACTCCTGACATTTGATTGGGTTGTTGTAAGGAATGGGTGACATCTAAAACAGTAGTGGCAAATTGCTTCATGGTAGGAATGCCTCTAAAATCAACGATTAAATCTTGGTACCCAAACATACTACCACGATCCGTTACCATAACATTTTCATTGTTACAATCGAGTACTTTTTGTGTGGCATGTTTCATGCTTTCCGGACTCATAAATTGCCCTTTTTTCAAATTTACCGTTTTTCCTGTTTCAGCTGCCGCAACCACTAAATCGGTTTGGCGTACTAAAAAAGCTGGAATTTGAAGAATATCAACATATTCCGCCGCTTTAATCGCATCTTCATTGGTGTGAATGTCTGTAACGGTCGGGACATGGAACGTCTCAGATACTTTGCGTAAAATTTTTAAAGCTTTTTCATCGCCAATTCCTGTAAAACTGTCGATTCGTGAACGGTTTGCCTTTTTAAAAGAACCCTTAAAAACAAAAGGAATTTCGTATTTGTCAGATATTTTAGAAAGATGTTCGGCAATGCGTAGAGCCATTTCTTCACCCTCTATGGCACAAGGTCCGGCCAAAATAAAGAAGTTACCGCTATTCGTATGTTTGATTTGCGGTAGATTATTTAAATTCATGAAATTGATTTTTGATGTACAAATATAAGAAATAAAAAACCTTCTTCAGGAAGGGAAGAAGGTGATTGTCAGTTAATCTTTTTTTATTGTCAATCCTTTTGGACACACAATTTTACTACGTTCATACAAATTGATATAAAAGAGTAGGGTCTGATCACCATAACGGATTTCATAAATTTCCAATGTGCCCGCTCCCGTATTACTTTTTTTACTAGCAAATGGACAACAAGTATCAATCTTTTTCCATTGAATCGCTTCTCCATTCGGACCAGCTAATGCTTTAAAAAAATAATCCACATTGCGCGGGTTGTTACGTTCATTGTCAAATCCTAAATTAATAGGATAGTCCATCGTGTAACCATATTTCACTTCGTCAGTATATTCCGTGATTTCAAAATGGCCATTTTTTGTTTGTAATTTCCGAGCTGTTTCATCGATATTGCGAATGACCAATTGGCTTCCGCCACAACTCATCAAGGTGGTAAGTAAAAAACTAAAGGCAAGAATTTTTTTCATGTCGAATAAATATTAGTCAAATTTCACAATTTCTATGCAATAATCAAACCACGATTTTTATTTTTGTCTCAAATGTGGAAAATATGGATAGCATAATGGGAACATGGCATTGGGCAGTCTCGGGTTTTATCATCGGACTGGTCATGCTTTTTTTAATTTATTTTGGAAAAGGATTTGGAATGTCTTCCAATTTGAGAAGTCTTTGTTCCATGACCGGAGTTGGAAAAAAAGTACCCTTTTTTGATTGGGATTGGAAAAGTCAACGTTGGAATTTAGTCGTGGTTGTTGGTGCAATGCTCGGAGGATGGGTTGCAAAAGTTTACTTGTCCGATGCAACCGTTGTTCAAATTAATCCTTCAACCCTAGAAAAATTAGAAAAGTTGCACATTGATGCACCGCAGAATAAACTGCTTCCAGAAGCTCTTTTTGGTAATCAAGTTTTCTCAGATCCTAAAATGATTGTCATTTTAATTACCGGTGGACTACTTATTGGTTTTGGTTCACGTTACGCCGGTGGCTGTACTTCTGGTCACGCTATTACTGGATTAAGTGCTTTTCAAGGTCAATCGTTGAAAGCAGTTATCGGATTTTTTGTGGGCGGCTTACTGATGGCACATTTTATTTTACCTTTAGTTTTCTAAATCATGAAATACATTAAATTTTTAATTGTAGGTTTTGTTTTTGGTCTTGTATTAACCAAAGCAGAAGCCGTTTCCTGGTACCGTATTTATGAAATGTTCCAATTTGACTCGTTTCACATGTATGGAATAATTGGAGTTGCCATTACCACTGGAGTTATTGGAATCCAAATCATCAAAAGAAAACAATTGAAAGATATAAACGGAACAACCATTGTTATTCCTGAAAAAGAAAAGGGAACTTTTCGTTATTGGATTGGTGGTTTGCTTTTCGGATTAGGTTGGGCTTTGGTGGGAGCCTGTCCCGGACCTATTTTTATTTTAATTGGTGCGGGTTTTCTCTCGGTTAGCCTAGTTTTGTTGGGTGCCTTATTGGGTACTTTTTTATACGGATGCATCAAAGATTATTTGCCGCACTAAGGTGACATTTGTCACATAACGTTCTCTTTTTCAATTGTAATTTTGACAAAAATTTACAAGATGAAAACGAAAGTTTATATTCAAAATTTAAAATGTGGCGGTTGTGCACGTACCATCACAAAAAAACTATCGGAATTAGAAGATATCGGTGAAGTTTACGTAAACGTAGAAGAAAGTTCGGTTTCGTTTGACTATTTGGATGAAATGGCACTACATCATGCACAAGAAGTACTCAAGTTCAACGGATATCCCGTTGTTGGTGATCAAAATACGTTAGGAGATAAAGCAAAATCAATGGTCAGTTGCGCTATTGGTAAAATACATTTATAAAAAAAGTCCCATAAATTTGGGACTTTTTTTATTGTATTTCTGCGCTTAATCCTGCATCCAATAGGGCAGAACATATGGGTTTCAAATCTTCAAAGGATCCTGATTTTACACCACATTGTCCTTTATAATGCACTAATATCGCACATTGTTCTGCTTGCAAAGCGCTATGATCGCATACGCGAATTAAAGTTTCAATAACGTGATCAAAGGTGTTAACGTCATCATTGAATAAAATAATCTCATTTTCAAAATCCAACTGTTCGGCTAATGCAACCGATTCTTTTACTTTTTCAATGGTACTCATACAATTATCCTTTTTTTACATAGTGAAGTGAAGCCCAGTTGTTTCGGTCTAATTTATTCACAAATTCCAATCCCTTTTCAGTACATGCTGCATCCAAATACGGAATATCATCAATGTAAAAGCCACTCAACAATAAGGTACCCTTCGGACGTAAACAATCCACATAGGTTTGCATATCGTTTAATAAAATGTTACGATTGATATTGGCAATAATTAAATCATAGGAACGACCAGGTAATAAATTGGCATCACCTTCTTCAACAGTAATGTGTTGGCAACCGTTGCGTTCTGCATTTTCAATAGAATTCAAATAACACCAGTTGTCTATATCAATGGCATCAATCGGTTGTGCTCCTTTTAATTCGGCAAGTATCGCCAATAAAGCGGTCCCACATCCCATATCCAAGGCTTTCATACCTTGAACATTCATTCCTAAAAGATGCTGAATCATCATGTGCGTAGTTTCATGATGTCCTGTGCCAAAACTCATTTTAGGTTCGATAACAATATCAAATTGTGCTGCTGTTTTTTCATGAAACGGTGCGCGAACATGACAAATTCCATCTACATCAATAGGGTCAAAGTTTTTCTCCCATTCTTCATTCCAATTCACTTGATCGATTTCTTCAACGGTATAATGAATGGTGAATTCGGGTGATTGTAAAATATAAACCTCTGCTAGCGATCCCTCTACATACTGATCTTTTTGGATATAGGCTGAAACACCGTTGTCGTTTTCAACAAAACTTTCAAACGGTAATTCTGCTAATTCTGCAATAAGGATTTCAGTGGCAGGTTCTTTGGGCGCAATAGTAAAATGAAACCCGAGATAAACATTCGACATAAAAATTATTTTTGCAAAAGTACGGCAGTAAATTGAATTAAAAAAAGAACCCGACTCAAGGTCGGGTTAAATTTTTATTTTGTAGGATGTTCACATTCTTTTTCAATCTTGTGAAACACATCATGTACATTCTGAAACATGCGTAAGATTTCTACATCTGGCGCTTTATTCGTAATTAATTCACTTAACTTTTTAGTTAATTTCTTTAAAACAGCCACATTTTCAACAACAGCTGGTGTTTTTAAATCCGATGGCATAGTCGTTACATCCAAAGCCTCAGCCTTTTGCACTAGATAATCATGCGAATTTTTGATCGCAGTAAAATTTCCATTTTCTGCAGGGTGAAATGTTTTTGATAATAATTCATGGTACTCATGTAATTGAGTCCATTTTGAAGTAACCGACTGAGCGGAAATAGTTTGAACAGCCAAAAAAGCAACTGCAGCAATAATAAATTTTACGAATTTCATAACTTTACTTTTAGACGATTAACGTTTGCAAAGTCAAATATAAAAAAGTATTTCGATTAACCTTCAACAATTCATCCCGTTTTTTTGACAGTTCGGTCAATCCTTTTTTTTAAACCTCCAAAAAACAAGCAACTTTGTGTCAGAAAATAGAACACATGAAAACCTTAACTACTTTTTTATTCCTTTTTGTTACAACGCTAACTTTCGCCCAAAAAACGATTTCAGGGACAGTTACCGATGCAAAAAACAAACCCTTACAAGGGGCAAATATTTATTTAGAAGGCACTTACGATGGTGCTATTTCTGATGCGAATGGAAAATTTTCGTTTGAAACAACAGAAAAGGGCGCAAAAGTAATCGTCATTTCTATGTTAACGTTTGAAACGGTTTCAACTCCCATTACGATTGAAACGTATGCGCCTCAAATTTTTTCTTTACGCGAAAGTGTCAATACACTCGACACCGTTGTGATCACCGCGGGAACCTATGATGCGGGTGAACGGGCACGGGTTTCTGTTTTAAAACCTTTGGATATTGTAACGACCGCTGGCTCTAATGGAAATATTGTCGCCGCTTTGCAAACCTTACCCGGAACACAAACCGTTGCTGAAGACGGCCGCCTTTTTGTGCGTGGGGGTGAAGCGGATGAAACGCAAACCTATATAGACGGAATAAGGGTAGCGCAACCCTATGGTGCGACCACTCAAAATGTCCCAACTCGTGGCCGATTTTCACCTTTTTTATTCAGTGGAATGTCTTTTTCAACAGGGGGCTATTCGGCAGAATACGGTGAAGCATTATCCAGTGTTTTACTTTTAAATTCGAAAGAAGAAGAGGTAAAAGAACGCACCGATATTTCCTTCATGACCGTGGGTTTAGGTTTGGCCAATACCCAAGTTTGGGGTAAAAATTCGCTGACCTTCAATACCGCATATCTTAACTTAGAACCCTATCAAAAATTAATTCCACAAAACGTGCAATGGAATAAACCGTTCCAATCTTTCTCCGGAGAATCGGTATTTCGCCATAAATTCGAAGCGGGCATGTTCAAGTTGTATGCGGCTATTGATCATTCCAATTTTGATCTCACCCAAGAAACTATTAACGCGCCTTACAAAACAAGTGTCGATTTAACCAACAACAATTTTTATTTGAACTCTTCATATAAAGGGAATTTTGGTGATGGCTGGTTAATCACTACAGGAATGGGGTTCGGTCATGGACAAAATCAAATTCATTTGGACTCAGGTGAAGCTTACAATCAAGAAAATGCACTTCACTTAAAAATGAAATTACGCAAATCCTTTTCCGATCGCGTTAAAGTCAGTTTGGGTGGTGATCAATTCATCACTGATTTCAATGAAGACTTTTCTAATGCATCTTTAACTTCAAAAAGTGGCTATTCCACAAGCATCTCGGCGTTGTATTCTGAAGCAGAAATTATTTTTACGAAACAATTTGCTGCAAAAGCTGGGGTTCGCTATTCCTACAATAGTATGCTTGCAGAGTCTCGTGTTTCGCCCCGAATTTCTCTTGGTTATAAAGTGGCAAAAAACCATCAATTTTCGTTGGCTTATGGAACATTTGTCCAAGCACCCAATGCCAATTATTTGAAATATGAAAATCAACTTGATAGCGAACAAGCCGCTCATTACATTTTGAATTATCTCTTCAATCGTGATCGACAAACTTTTCGTGTCGAAGTCTATGATAAAGAATATACAAACCTTATTAAATACGATACACCTGCTGCTCAATACAACAGTATGTATTCCAACTCAGGAACTGGTTATGCACGCGGTTTGGATGTCTTTTGGCGCGATGGGAAATCAGTCAAAAACCTCGAATATTGGATTTCCTATTCGTACATCGATAGTCAGCGTGATTACCGCAATTTTACCGCAAAAGTTACCCCCAATTTTATTGCCAAACACAGTCTTTCGGTGGTTGGAAAATATTGGATCAATGATTGGAAATCCCAATTGAGTATTACTCATAGTGTTACAACGGGTCGCCCTTTCAACAACCCTAATGAAATCGCATTCATGAACGGAAGAACCAAACCGTATAATAATTTAAGTTTGAGTTGGGCCTATCTCATTTCTTCCCAAAAAATCTTGTATTTCTCCATGACCAATCTGTTGGGGACTCAAAATGTTTTTGGATACGAATACGCCAATACGCCTGATAGTAACGGAGTGTACAACCGACGTACTATCCAACCCACAGCCGACCGCTTTTTCTTTATTGGTTTCTTCTGGACCATCAGTGACAACAAAAAAGAGAGTCAGTTGAATAATTTATAGGTAGCACTCAATTTGGCTATCAAATACTTTTTGCTCCGAATATATTTAAGACTTTTTTTATTTGGAAAAAGGAGTTGAAGATTTGGAATTGATTGTAAAAGAAAAGGGGATGTTCCAAAACGAAACATCCCCTTAGCTGCTTTAGAGTGCAGAAATTATTTTTTATATTGAATATCAAAACGGTCCAAGTTCATCACTTTGTTCCAAGCAGCCACAAAGTCTTTCACCATTTTTTCTTTGGCATCACTACTGGCATAGACCTCTGCCAATGCGCGTAATTCAGAGTGAGAACCAAAAATCAAATCCGCACGTGTAGCGGTCCATTTCACAGCATCTGTTTTGCGATCACGGCCTTCAAAGGTTTCTTTTTCAGAATCTTTTGCTTTCCAAACTGTATTCATATCTAATAAGTTTACAAAGAAATCATTGGTTAAGGTCCCCGTTTTTGTCGTGAAAACACCAGTGTTTGTGCCATTATAATTAGCTCCAATTGCTCGCATTCCTCCAACAAGTACCGTCATTTCTGGCGCAGTTAGTGTTAATAATTGCGCTTTATCTACCAATAATTCTTCCGTTGTAAACGTATATTGTGTTTTCTTGTAATTGCGGAAACCATCAGCCATCGGTTCCAAAACTGCAAATGAATTTACATCCGTTTGCTCTTGAGTCGCATCCATACGACCCGGTGTAAAAGGGACAGTTACTGGATACCCTGCCGCTTTGGCCGCTTTTTCCACACCTACATTTCCAGCCAAAACAATTAAATCAGCCATGGAGATTTTTTTCGTTCCCGAGGTAGCATGAAACTTTTTTTGAATACCTTCTAAGGTTTCCAATACTTTATTCAATTGCTGCGGATTATTACATTCCCAATTGCGTTGCGGTAACAGACGAATACGTGCGCCATTTGCACCACCACGTTTGTCAGAACCGCGGAAGGTCGATGCCGAAGCCCAAGCTGTACTTACTAATTCTTGAGTGGATAAACCCGAATTTGCAATGGCTGTTTTTAAATTAGTAATGTCTTTAGCATCGACCAATGGATGATTGACCACCGGAATAGGATCTTGCCAAATCAAGTCTTCTTTAGGAACTTCGGGTCCAAAATGACGGGTTTTTGGTCCCATGTCACGGTGGGTTAATTTATACCATGCACGTGCAAAGGCATCTTCAAAGGCTTTTGGATTGTCCAAGAAATTACGTGATATTTTTTCATATACCGGATCAAAACGCAATGACAAGTCGGTAGTCAACATGGTCGCTTTGTGTTTTTTGGTAGCATCAAAAGCATCGGGAACAATGTTCGCACCATTTTTAGCGACCCATTGATGCGCACCAGCCGGACTTTTAGTCAGTTCCCATTCATTACCAAATAATAACATAAAATAATCATGACCCCATTTTGCTGGAGTTGTTGTCCAAGTTACTTCCAATCCCGAAGTAATGGCATCTGCACCTTTTCCGCTTTTGTAGGTACTGTTCCATCCCAAGCCTTGTGCTTCTATGCTGGCAGCTTCTGGTTCTGGACCCACATGACTTGCTGGTCCCGCACCGTGGGTTTTACCAAAGGTGTGGCCACCTGCAATTAAAGCTACGGTTTCTTCATCATTCATTCCCATACGACCAAAAGTTTCGCGAATATCTTTTGCCGCTAATACCGGATCAGGATTTCCATTCGGTCCCTCTGGATTCACATAAATTAATCCCATTTGAACCGCTGCCAACGGGTTTTCTAATTTTCCGTCTTGGTAACGTTTGCTGTTATCCAACCATTTGGACTCCGAACCCCAATATACATTCGATTCCGGTTCCCAAACATCAGCACGACCCCCAGAAAAGCCAAACGTTTTAAATCCCATGGATTCCAAGGCTACATTACCGGTTAAAATCATTAAGTCAGCCCATGAAATCTTGTTACCGTATTTCTGCTTGATCGGCCATAACAAACGACGGGCCTTGTCTAGGTTGGCATTATCGGGCCAACTGTTTTGAGGGGCAAAGCGTTGCTGTCCTGAACTCGATCCACCACGACCATCACCCGTGCGGTACGTTCCTGCACTGTGCCATGCCATTCGGATAAATAGCGGGCCGTAGTTACCAAAGTCTGCAGGCCACCAGTCTTGCGATTGGGTCAAAACCGCTTGAATGTCTTTCTTCAATGCCAAATAATCCAACGATTGAAACGCCTTGATGTAATCAAAGTTAGGATCCATTGGATTAGTCAAATTGGAGTTTTGACGTAATACTGAAAGATTCAACTGACTCGGCCACCAATCACTGTTGTTTGTTGTAGTAGCCTTAATTTCAGTTTTTGCAGCATCCATCGTACCGTTGTGAAACGGACATTGCGACAAATCTTTTTTTGCCGAATCTTGGGCAAATCCACTGCTAGAAAAGGCAGCGAATAATAGTATTGGAATTTTTTTCATCATAAATAGGTTTGTATTAGTATTTGTTTGAGATGTAAATTTATAATGTATATTTGATTGATAAAAACGATATTTTCTAACATAATATTGATAAAATCAATGAACATACGTCAGTTTGAGTATATACTAGCGGTCGCAGAAATTCGGCATTTTGAATTGGCCGCCGAAAAATGTTTTGCAACCCAATCTACGTTAAGTACGATGGTTTCCAAATTTGAAGAAGAATTGGGTATTACCATTTTTAACCGTAAAAAGAAACCTGTTGAAATTACAGCAGAGGGCGAAGTGATTATTGAACAACTCAAAGCCATCCAATCCCAAATTGGCGTGTTGAATGAGTTGGCCAAAGAATTCAAAGGGGAAGTAAACGGGAATTTGACAATCTCCGTGATTCCTACGGTAGCGCCCTCTCTTTTACCATTGTTTTTACAATCGTTTGCGGAAAAATTTCCCCAATTGCAAATCGAGATACGGGAGCAAACTACTGCTGAAATTACTCGATTACTCAAATCCCGTGAATTAGATATTGGCATACTTTCATTGCCAATTAACGATCCCGATTTGATTGAAATTCCATTATACAATGAGCCCTTTCAACTATTGGATTACAGTAATAACTACAGCAAAGAATTACCCGTTGAGACCTTGAACCCTTCAGATATTTGGCTAATGGAAGAAGGGCATTGTATGCGAACGCAAATTTTAAAATTTTGTGATTTAGACAAAAATTACTGCAATACCCATTTGAATTTTAATTTCAAAGCAGGCTCCATTGATAGTTTAGTACGATTTGTGAGAGCGAATCAAGCCACAACACTTGTACCCTTTTTGGCAGCGAATTCAATGCCTGAAACCGAGCAATCGTATTTGCGAAATTTCCAAAATCCGGTACCGGTTCGTTCCATTGGATTGGTCGTTCACCGGCATTTTGTAAAACGACGGGTTTTGTATTTTTTGGAACAAGAAATTATCAAAAAAGTTAAGCCTCTACTTCCAGAAATGGATGTAACAAAAAAGCTTGATCCTATCTAAAAGGGAACATAATGACAATTCATCCCTCTTTTTCAACAATTCAGTATCTTTAAGTTTTTAGGGTAATGTTTTCTTCCGAATTTTGAATCAGAATTACAACACAAAAGAAAACCAACGATTTTAAAAACCTTAAAAATAGAAATCATGAAAACAATCATCACCGCTTTTACATTCTTTTTAGTGCAACTAATCGCCGCTCAAACTCCATTCGAACAAGGAATGGGAAAAGCCATGAAACTTTGGGGAGAAGACAAACCTTCTGAAGCTACAGCGCTTCTCGAACGAATTGCTTCAGCAGAGAAAAACAATTGGTTACCCAATTATTATATTGCTTTAATTAATACAACAGAGGCTTTTAATCCCAAAAATAGAGAACGTATTAACGCCTTATTAACCCAAGCGCAATCCGTATTGGATACCGAAATGGCAAAAGACCCTAAAAATGTGGAGTTAATTGTACTTCAAGCCTTAATTCATACCGCCTGGATTGCTTATGACCCAATGACCAACGGGATGCGTCTTTCAGCTACCGTAATGGAATTGTATGCTAAAGCTATCGCATTGGATCCTAAAAATCCACGTGCCGTTTTTGGTAAAGCCGAATTTGAAATTGGTGGTGCGCAATGGACCGGTGCTGATGTAAAAGCTTTGTGTAAAGATGTAGAACGCGCCACTGTTTTATTTGCTACCGAAAAACCATCACAACCGTTTGCACCTTCTTGGGGTGCTGACCGTGCACAAGAACAATTAGCAAAGTGTAAATAAACTGAAATTTAAAAATAGTTCCTCCCATGAAACTCCTCAAAGAATTCCCACGTGCCCTTTGGATTTCCCTTACGATCTTTCTAGTCTTGCTTGGGATCAACCTTTTATTAGGCGCAAAACTCGATCTATGGAAGGATATCCGACCCATGTTTATCTATACCATGGTCTACGGAATGACTTTGTACTATGCCAATGCAGTAGTTTTCATGGGGTTGGATAGACTATTTGCCAAAAATCGATTTACTCCTAAACGTTTAGTGGTCGGATTTTTAGCTTCATTTACAGTGACTATCGGTATGCTTTTTCTCTTGCACATGGGGCAAGATGTACTTATCGAAGGGAAATCGATAGACATGTTTTTAGCCAAAGAATCACCTGCCAATTACCTCGTTTCAATCATCATCACATTAATTGTTACGCTTTGTATTCACGCCTTTTATTTTTACAAAGCGTTAAGCGAACGAAAAATCAAAGAACAACAGTTTATCGCCGGTTCTGCTAACGCCCGTTTTGAAAGTTTAAAAAATCAAATCGATCCCCATTTTCTATTTAATAGTTTGAATGTACTGAGTTCGCTTATCGAAGAAAATCCTGAAACCGCTCAAAAATTCACGACTTCCTTATCCAAAATCTATCGTTATGTTTTGGAACAAAAAGATAAAGAAGTTGTCACAGTTCACGAAGAGTTGGCCTTTGCAAAAACGTATATGAATTTGTTGAAAATGCGTTTTGAAAACAGTATCACCTTCGCATTACCCGAGTTGGCTTCAGTACCCGAAGAAGCAAAAGTTGTACCCTTATCACTACAGTTGCTTTTGGAAAATTGTATCAAACATAATGTGGTGAGCGAACAAAAACCATTGCATATCGAAATTCAATTGGAAAAGGATTATCTCGTGATTACAAACAACCTTCAGAAAAAAGAAGTGTTGCAAGACCGCAAGGGTGTCGGACTCCAAAACATCATCAGTCGATATGCCTTGTTGACCAACCGAAAAGTACAAATAGTGGATGCCACGACGAGCTTTTCTGTAAAAATTCCAATACTGACGAAATCGCTAGAAACCGCTACAATTATAGAAGATTTTAATGAAAAGTCAGCCTACCTCAGAGCTAGTGAAAAAGTACATAAACTCAAAGAATTTTATGCCAATTTAATTGCTTACTGTACCGTAATTCCGCTGTTGGTCATTGTCAACCTTTGGTCGGGTGGCTATCAATGGTTTTGGTTTCCCATGATGGGTTGGGGCTTCGGACTCACCATGCACGCCATCGGAACATTCGGTTACGGTCAGAAATGGGAAGAACGCAAAATTCAAGAACTCATGAAAAAAAACAACAACACTTCCAATAAATGGAATTAATTTAAAAGTATATGGAATCACCAATCGATCAAAACAGTTACCAACGGGCCAAAGAGCAAGTCAAAGAAATTCGCGGATTTTATTCCCATTTGATGGTATTTGTCCTCGTTAACCTTTTCTTTTTATATTTAAATTTAGAACATTCACCCGAACATTTATGGTTTTTTTGGCCCACTTTAGGTTGGGGAATCGGGGTGTTTTTCCACGGAGCTCGCGTGTACAATAACCATCCCTTTTTCGGGAAACGTTGGGAAGAACGTAAAATTCAACAATTCATGGAAGAAGAACAACGCAGACGCAAAAAATACGAGTAATGATGACACCAGAAGAACAATTTGCCTACGAAGCCGCACTTAAACGCGTTAAAAAAATAAAAGGTTTATATACCCATGCCTTCGTTTATGTGGTGGTTAACGCTTTTATCATTATCTCCATCGCACGAGAATTGCCTGAAACCGAAACACTTTTCCAACCTGGCGTATTTAGTACTGCCTTCTTTTGGGGGATCGGTTTGCTAGGCCATGCACTTTCCGTTTTTATCCCCGAATTTATTTTAGGGAAAAATTGGGAAGATCGTAAAATACGTCAGTTCATGGAAGAAGAACGCAAAATGAACGAAAAATAGAAAAAGATAGCGTGAACTATAAACCGCGCCCAACCTGATCCCGAAATTTCGGATAAACTTTAAACCTGAAACCTGAAACTCCCATGACTTTATTAATCATCGAAGACGAAAAGCCAGCCGCACGCTTACTCCAACGTAAAATAGAGAAACTCGGCTATACGGTAACGCATTTATTGCACGGAGTGGAAGAATCCATTCAATGGTTTCAAAACAATCCGCATCCCGATTTGATCTTTTTGGATATCCAACTTTCTGACGGTTTGTCGTTTGAAATTTTTGAAGCCGTAGATATTAAAAGCGCTATTATTTTTACAACCGCCTACGATGAATATGCTCTCAAAGCTTTCAAATTAAATAGCATCGATTATTTGCTCAAACCCATTGATGACGATGAGTTGGCAGCCGCTATTGAAAAGTTCAATGTGCGTAACGCTACCGTTTCTCCTTCAGCAGCTTTGGATTTTGAAATCTTACGTAAGTTATTGGTAAATCCATTGGACCGTACGTTCAAAAAACGCTTTACCATCAAAGTGGGTCAGCAATTGAAAATGATCGCTGTGGAAGAAATTGAATGTATCTATAGCGAAAATAAAGGCACTTACCTACATACTCTGGATAACCGGGATTATTTATTGGACCAAACAGTAGAACAAGTAGAAGCCGAACTCGATCCGAAAGCTTTTTTTCGTGTCTCACGCAAATTCATTATTCCGCTAGCTGCGATTCGCGAAATTCAAATGCACAGCAACTCCCGACTTAAGGTGATATTACCCACTTACAAATCCGAGGAAGTGATAGTAGCTCGTGAACGGGTAGGAGAGTTTAAAGAGTGGCTGGGATAGTTTTGTTATTTTAAATTTTTGTATTTTAAATTATAAATTGGGTAGGACACATATTTAGAATTTAAAATTTAAAATTCATAACAATTACTTACTTATTCGATGCACCACAAACGTAATTGCTGCCAATAAAAAGAACGCCACAGCTTGATGCGTAACACCCAACCATAAAGGAACGCTGTATAGCAACGTAAATATTCCCAAGCCCACTTGCACGAAAACAATGAGCAATAAGGCATTGATTCCCCGTTTTTGAGGGGTTGATAATGCATATTTTTTACTGCGGAAATATAAAGTTAGTATCAAAGTCACTATCCCATAAGCCAACATACGGTGCATAAACTGAACACCACTTTTGCCTTCGGTAAAACGCAACAACCAATTCGGTTTTTCTACAGCGATACTTTCATGGAAAAACTGTCCGTCACTCATCAACGGCCAATGATTGTGCA
>JBDKGM010000040.1:0-21586 GCA_039798185.1 Bacteroidota bacterium | reverse complement strand
AACTATAATTTATATTATGTAAAATAGAATATTCCGATTTGGAATTGTTTATAAGATGTTTGTATTTGGCTTTATTTTATCATACTCCCCACATATTGTTTCTTAATTTTGTAACGTTATTTACAGAAAACAGATTATGAGTAATGCCATTGCCCAACGTGTCGCTGATTTTTTAAAAGACTATGAACCGTTTACTTTTTTGAATTATGAGGATTTGGTGAAAATTGCTTCATCTGTTCGTGTAATTAATTTAGAAAAGAACAATTCATTGTTTCAAATTAATGATGCACTACATGATTCATTTTATGTTGTAGCCTCTGGAATTGTGAATTTAATGGTAGTTTCAGATGCTGACGAAATGCTACTCAATAAATGCCATGCCGGTGATATTTTTGGATTGCGTCCCTTTTTTGCAAAAAACAATTATCAAATGACTTCTAAGGCAAAAGATGATTGTATTGTTTATGCAATCCCAATTGCAATTTTTAAGCCGTATGTATCCCAAAATCAAGAAGTTTTAAATTTTTTATTGGAAAGCTTTGCAACCAATTCAAAAAACCAAGCTGATAAACAAGCCAAAGGATTACTTTCGGATACTGTTGCTTTCAATGAGAATCAGTCGGATATGCTTTATTTTCAAAGTTTATCATATAATCGTAATCCATTAAAAGTGAGCACTACCACTACCATTCGTGACGTGGCTCAGTTGATGACTGATAATTTATTTGACAGTGCTTTAATCACAGAAAATAGTTATCCTGTTGGAATTGTTACCGATAAAGATTTTAGATCTAAAGTGGCTACTGGTCGCATTCCTGTTTTGTCTCTAATCCCAACCCTAATGAATGCGCCTGTGATAACCGTAAATGAAAATATTTCGGTTGCTGAAGCGCAATTAGTTATGTTAAAACATGGCGTTACCCATTTGTGTGTCACACTTGATGGAACAGATAAATCCGAAGTTAGAGGAATTATTTCAGAACATGATTTAGTTGTAGCTCAGGCCAATAACCCAGGAGTTTTGCTAAAAGAAATTAAAAAAGCAACGGGTGCTAAAGAATTAAAAGTTGTTCGTGAAAAATTATCCGATATCATTCAGTCCTCTTTAAATAGAAATATTCCGCTGACCCATATTAGCAGTATTGCGGGTGAAATAACACTCGCCATAGTGAAACGCGCTGTGGAATTGGCTATTTTGGATTTAGGCTCCCCTCCTGCCAAATATGCATGGTTATGTATTGGAAGTCAGGGGCGTAAAGAACAATTATTGCTTACAGATCAAGACAGTATTTTGATTTTTGAAGATGTTCCCGCAGATAAATACCGGGATACCAAAGATTATTTTATTCGATTAGCCAAAAAAGCTACCGGAACCTTGGAAAAAGTGGGTTATCGCGCTTGTCCTCAAAACCACATGGCAAGCAATATGCTTTGGTGTAAATCGTTGACAGACTGGGTTAAACAGTATAGTAATTGGATGAATACTCCAGGCGAAAAATCAAACGAAATTAGTAGTGTTTTCTTTGATTATGAAATGGCTGTTGGCGAACAAAAGATTGAAGATGCTCTAACGGAAATCATCTTTAAAAATGCGCGAAACAATGTTTTATTCTTTGATTATTTGGGTAATGATGCTTTGCGTAAACCTCCTCCTTTAAACTTTTTCAAAAAATTTAATGTAGAAGAAGAAGGTGAATTCAAAGGTAAATTTGATATTAAAAATAGAGGAATTATGCCTTTGGTGGATAGCGCTCGTTTGTTTGTAATGAGCAATTCTATTAAAGGAATAAATAGTACTTATCACCGGTATAAACACCTTGCCATTGTCGACCCAAAGCATGCTGAGATTTATTTGAATTGCGCGGAAGCCTTTTTAGAGTTATCAAAATTTAGAACCCAAGAAGGATTGAAAAACGATTCCGACGGGCATTACTTGGATTTGGACGAAATCAATAAAGTAGAAAAAGAAAAATTGAAAAATGCATTAGCTCCAATGCGTGAGTTAGAAGAACTAATCAAAGATACCTATCAATTAACTCAATTCTCCTAATATGCTGGATTGGCTCAAAAATATCAACAAAGATTATCCTGAATTTTGGAAAGATTACCTGTCTAAATTTGATAAAAAATCAAATCGATATGTCGCATTTTCTATGGAAACTACCGGACTCAATCCGCGCAAAGATGTCATTCTTTCCATTGGTGCGATTGGTATAGTGAATGATCAAGTGATTGTAGGCGATGTTTTTGAAATAGCCATTCCACAGTACAAATATTTACATGATAATGGGCTCAATCATGATTTTGGCATGGAAAGTTTACAACCCAAGTTAGCCGAACCCGCTGCCATTGAAAATTTTGTCAAATTTATAGACAATGCCATATTAATTGGTCATCGCACCTATTTTGATGTGGAAATGTTGAATGAAGTTTTGGAAAAATTAGGTTGCGGACGTATTCGAAATGAAGCATTGGATATCGAAATCATGTACAAAAAGCTGCATGATATTTCGGATAAAAATTTTGCACTTGACGAATTGGCACAACAGTATAAATTACCCGTTACTGAACACGTTTCCCCTACCGATGATGCCTATAACATCGCTTTGATGTTTTTAAAATTAAAATCAAAATTAGGTTTGCGATAAGTGTTAAAGAATTGATTTTTTGCTATTTTTAGCAAAATTTAATTCATGAAATCGCTTTTAGCTGCACTCTTTTTTACTGGATTATCGATTTATGCGCAAAATTACGACGAAATTTATCGTCCGCAATTTCACTTTACTCCCCCAGCCCATTGGATGAATGACCCTAATGGATTAGTTTATTTTAACGGAAAATACCATTTATTTTATCAATATTATCCTGAAGGAACTGTTTGGGGTCCCATGCATTGGGGACATGCAACGAGCACCGATTTGATGCATTGGGAACAGCTTCCGATCGCATTATATCCTGATAAATTGGGATGGATTTTTTCAGGAAGTGCTGTAATTGATTCCCAAAATACGGCTGGTTTCGGAAAAAATGCCATGGTAGCAATATTCACTTACCACAATGATGAAATCTGGAAAGCGGGACGAAAAAACACGGAATCACAAGGACTGGCTTACAGTTTAGACGAAGGGAAAACTTGGGTGAAGTATGAAGGGAATCCAGTGTTGAATAACAGTGGTGAACAAGATTTTCGCGATCCTAAAGTTTTTTGGAATTCAGAAACGAGACAATGGAATATGGTACTCGCTGTTGGGGATCATATTCGAATTTTCTCTTCTTCAAATCTAAAAAACTGGAACAAAGAAAGTGATTTTAAACCCCAAAATGACCTCGTTAATTTAGGCGTTTGGGAGTGTCCCGATTTGTTCTCCTTACAAACTCAAGACGGCACTACAAAGTGGATTCTTATAGTCAATCATGGGGATAAATGTCCCAATGGAGGTTCAGGAACTCGTTATTTCATTGGTGATTTTGATGGAAAAACATTTACTCCAACCCAACCTTCACTATGGATGGACCATGGAACCGATTTTTATGCAGCAGTTACTTTCGCCAATGTTCCCAACAACCAACGAATTCTATTGGGTTGGATGAGTAATTGGCAATATGCTACTAAAGTACCCACTGATGTTTGGCGCAGCGCTATGACATTACCCCGAACATTAACTTTAGAAAAAAAGAATGATCAATTTTTTATCAAGCAAGCATTTTTACCTGTCATTCATGACAATCAAAATGAATTGTATAAGGCGATTATTGCAAAATTGCCTTTCGAACGTAAACGATTGGATTTGAGTGCTGCAGAAGTTTCTTTTGGCACAGCAGCTAAAGATTTTAAAATAACATTATCCAATAGTGCTAACGAACAATTTGTGATAACATTACAATCTGGAGTACTCACAGTCGATCGATCGCAATCGGGTCAGGTTGGATTTAGTGATGTCTTCGGACCAAAATTACAAACCATGTCTATAGCTGAAACCGTAACTTCGGTGCAATTACTCATGGATGCGGCTTCAATTGAAATTCTAATCAATGACGGAAGTTATTCCATGACCAATCTTTATTTCCCTATCCAACCCTATTCAGATATGAAAATTGAATCAGAATCTGCATCGATGCTTAAAAATTTAGAAATAAAATCATTA
The DNA here is from genome assembly GCA_039798185.1 of Bacteroidota bacterium. Taxonomy (GTDB): domain Bacteria; phylum Bacteroidota; class Bacteroidia; order Flavobacteriales; family Flavobacteriaceae; genus Flavobacterium. The sequence goes on along the minus strand of JBDKGM010000040.1, from coordinate 17,441 downwards.
CCCTCCATTTGGAAAAACTAAAACATAACGTATGAATTATAAAAAAATACTGTACTGGTCAATTGTTGTTGCACTTGCCGGTTTCTTATTCGGATTTGATACCGTAGTAATTTCGGGAGCGGATAAACAATTACAAGCTTTATGGGGAAGTTCAAATTTGTACCACGGCTTAGTAGTGATGTCTTCTGCACTCTGGGGAACTGTTGTTGGTGCGCTATTCGGGGCTTGGCCCACCAATCGTTTTGGACGTAAAAAAACTTTAATTGCAATTGGGTTACTTTTCTTTGCTTCAGCAGTAGGGACTTGTTTTGCCAATGATTCCATCACCTTTGCTGTATTTCGATTTTTCGGCGGACTAGGAATTGGGGTTTCAACCATTGCAGCTCCCTCCTATGTTTCTGAAATTGCTCCCGCACAAAAACGTGGACAATTAGTCGCCTTATATCAATTCAATATTGTATTTGGAATATTAGTAGCTTTTGCATCCAATTACTTTTTAAGAGATTTGGGTGAAAATGCTTGGCGCTGGATGTTAGGAATTCAAGCCGCTCCTGCCTTATTGTATACAATTATGGTGGTCGGTGTGCCCGAAAGTCCGCGCTGGTTATTAGAATACAAAAACGATGCAACGCAAGCGTTAGAGATTTTAAAGAAAATAGATCCAACAGCTGATCAACAACAATTTATGGCATCCGTAAATGACGAAAAAAATACAGGTTCAACATCGGAATCGATTTTCATGAAATCCTACCGAAAACCCTTGTTATTGGCGTTTTTTATTGCTTTTTTCAATCAAGTTTCTGGAATCAATGCTTTTCTATATTATGCACCTCGAATTTTTGAATTGGCCGGATTAGAACAATCTGCTTCTTTTCTAAGTAGTATGGGTATTGGTTTAATCAACTTGATTTTCACCATTATCGGAGTTGGATTAATCGATAAATTCGGTCGAAAAACGTTGATGTTTTTAGGGTCAATTGGCTATATTATATCGTTAGGTTTGGTTGCTTTAGCGTTTGCACTGGAATGGAAAGGAATGGTCGTTCCCCTTTTCTTTTTCTTGTTTATTGCGGCCCATGCTATCGGTCAAGGAGCAGTGATTTGGGTATTTATTTCAGAAATTTTCCCAAATAAATTACGGGCTGCTGGTCAATCATTTGGTTCCTCCGTGCATTGGGTTTTGGCCGCAATAATTCCCGCATTTATGCCTTATACAATAGAAGTTGTAGGGGCCGCTTCCGTTTTTGGCTTTTTTTGTGTTATGATGATCGGTCAATTGGCTTGGGTTTATTTTAAAATGCCTGAAACCAAAGGAAAAACGTTAGAAGATTTAGCAGAGAGTTTAAAAGATAACTAATGAATAAAGTAGTTTGTTTTGGCGAAATTTTATGGGATATTTTGCCAACGGGACCAATAGCAGGTGGTGCACCAATGAATGTAGCTATTCGTTTGCAATCGTTGGGAATTATGACGCAATTGATTTCACGAAAAGGCAAAGATCAATTAGGTGATGAATTGGTTGCAATACTTGCGCAAAAAGAGGTGGATACTTCACTTATTCAAACCGATGAACAACTGAAAACAGGGGAAGTGTTAGTTCATTTAGATGAAAAAGGGCATGCTTCTTATGATATTGTTTATCCTGTTGCCTGGGATAAAATTTCGGTTCAAGAGGAAGCGCTGAAACAAGTACGAGAAGCGGACGCTTTTGTTTTTGGTTCATTGGCAACACGGGATCTAGTTGGTAAAGAAAGCCTTCATGTCTATTTGAAAGAAGCAAAATTTAAAGTGTTTGATGTGAATATTCGTCCGCCCTATTACGACATTGATTCCTTAGCTGCCTTAATGATTCAAGCGGATTTTTTAAAGTTAAATGATGACGAACTCTATGAAGTTTGTGAGGCTTTAGGTTCTGGACATAGTACGTTGGAACACCATATTCAGTTTTTAGCGAATTATACAGAAGTCAATTCAATTTGTGTTACACTCGGAGCTGAAGGTGCCGTTTTTTATACCCAAAATAAATTCTACTATTCCAAAGGATTTCCAGTTCAAGTGGTGGACACAATTGGCGCTGGAGACAGTTTTCTTGCCGGTTTACTTTCTATATTTTTAACAGAAAAAGATCCACAAAAAGCGGTAACTTTCGGATGTGCTGTCGGTGCAATGGTTGCAGGACAGAAAGGAGCCAATCCGACTTTGGCTAAACGTGAAATTGAATTGTTTATTAAAGACCAAAAATGAAAAAAATAAGTTACTTCTTTTGCATTATCTCTACCTCAATATTTGCTCAAGTAAACGTAAGTCAGTTTGTTGATTTTCAAAAATATCAATCCGAAAATAAAACTTTACTGATGCAAGAAAGTCAATCCAGAAAAACAGTGTTACTGGGGGATTCTATAACCGAGTTTTGGAAAGTAAATGACCCCAATTTTTTTACTCAAAATAATCTTATTGACCGTGGAATAAGTGGGCAAACCACGGCACAAATGCTTTTGCGTTTTCGACAAGATGTGATCGATTTGAAACCTCAAACAGTAGTTATTCTTGCAGGAGTTAATGATATTGCGCAAAATGCAGGTCCGATTGAAGTTTCACAAATCTTTGATAATCTAAAATCAATGGTCGATTTGGCAAAAGCCAATCATATCCAACCGATTCTATGCCTCGTTGTTCCAGCCAATCGTTTTCCCTGGCGCCCCGAAATAATTCCCACGGAAAAAATTAGCCAACTCAACTCGTTGATAAAAAACTATGCAATTTCCAACAAAATTCAACTTGTTGATTACTTTACACCTTTAAAAGATGCCGAATTTGGATTGGATGCAAAGTACGGCGATGATGGTGTTCACCCCAATTTAGCAGGGTATAAAGTCATGGAAAAAGCATTGTTAGCTGTACTGAACAAATAAAAAAAACTGCCTTCTTTCGAAAGCAGTTTTAACCAATAAACTAAATAAACTAATAACTAAACGCGATCGTTTTTAATTTCTTCAACGATTTCCGGGTTTAATAGCGTTGATATATCACCGAAGTTACTGAAATCTCCTTCTGCGATTTTGCGTAAAATTCGACGCATAATTTTTCCTGAACGGGTTTTAGGTAAACCGCTCACAAACTGTATTTTATCCAATTTGGCAATCGGTCCAATTTGATCCGAAATTAATTGGTTGATCTCTTTGGCTAAGTTTTCACGGTTACGGGTCTCTCCTACTTCTTTCAAAATAATAAAACCGTACATCGCATTTCCTTTAATATCATGTGGGAAACCTACAATTGCACTCTCAGCTACTGCCGGGTGTTCATTGATTGCGTCCTCTATCGGTGCTGTACCTAAATTGTGACCGGATACAATAATCACATCATCCACGCGACCTGTAATTCGGTAGTAACCTACTTCGTCACGTAAGGCGCCATCACCTGTAAAGTATTTACCTGGGAAAGCTGAGAAATACGTTTCTTTATAACGTTGGTGATCCCCCCAAATGGTTCGGGCCATACTCGGCCATGGGAATTTGATACACAAACTTCCAGTAACTTGATTTCCTTCAATTTCATTGCGCAATTCATCCATTAATACGGGTTGAATACCTGGTAACGGTAACGATGCATAGGTGGGTTTTGTGGGTGTAACAAAGGGAACTGGCGAAATCATAATTCCTCCGGTTTCGGTTTGCCACCAGGTGTCTACTAACGGACAACGTTTGCCACCCACATGGTCATTGTACCAGTGCCATGCTTCTTCATTGATGGGCTCCCCAACAGAACCGATTACTTTCAATGATGATAAGGGATATTTTTGAACATAATCCAAGCTTTCTTTCGCTAATGCACGAATAGCTGTGGGCGCTGTATAAAATTGATTTACGTTATGTTTTTCAATCACTTCCCAGAAACGACTGAAATTTGGATAGGAAGGTACACCTTCGAAGATTACAGTTGTTGCCCCATTTAATAAAGGTCCATATAAAATATACGAGTGACCGGTAATCCAACCGATATCGGCAGTACACCAATACACGTCATTTTCTTCGTAATTGAAAATATTTTTAAAAGTATATGCCGTATAGACCATATAACCAGCTGTGGTATGAAGCATTCCTTTGGGTTTACCTGTCGAACCCGATGTGTATAATATAAATAACGGATCTTCTGCATCCATGATTTCTGCCACATTATTCGGAATTGCAGCATCCACTAAAGGTTGTAACCACAAGTCACGTCCTTCTTTCATCGGTACGTCTTGATTGGTTCGACGTGCAACAAGAACGGTTTCTATGGTTGGGCATTTTTCTAATGCTTCGTCAACGATACCTTTTAAGTTGATTGTCTTATCACCACGATAACCTCCATCTGAAGTTATGACCATTTTAGCTTCACAATCTTGAATTCGAGCTGCCACTGCCGAAGCTGAAAATCCAGCAAAAACAACAGAGTGGATGGCTCCAATGCGCGCACATGCTAATACTGCAACCGCTAAATCTGGAATCATCGGAAGATAGATACAAACACGATCTCCTTTTTTGATTCCTTGGTCACGTAGAACATTCGCCATTTTTGCAACGCGGGCATACAATTCATTGTAAGAAATGTGCTGTGCCGCTTCATTAGGATCATTAGGTTCAAAAATAATAGCGGTTTTTTCACCTCTTTTCGCTAAATGACGATCGATACAGTTTTTTGTAATATTTACTTTTGCATTCACAAACCATTTGAAGTCGGCTTCCTGCATATCAAATTCAAGAACTTTATCCCATTTTTGGTACCAAGTGAAATTCTCATCCGCGATTCGATCCCAAAATTTTCGGGGTTCACGAATAGATTTCTTATACATTTTAAAATAATGTTCGAGATTATTTATTTTGTAATAACTCATTGTAAATCTAGTTTTAAATTTTTTGGTTATGTAAATATAGCCATTCTATGGCTGCACCAATGAAATTTCTTGCTAAATAGATATATATGAGTTGACGTCTTTTTTAAAGAATAATTCCGTCTTTCATTTCGATAATGCGATCGCTTTTTTTTGCAAAATCATCATCATGTGTGACGGCTATAATAGTCTGTCCATAACTATGGGTCAGCTCTTGGAAAATTTCGAAAACGATATCCGTATTTTTACTGTCTAAATTTCCTGTGGGTTCATCCCCCATAATTATCAAAGGATCATTTATTAATGCGCGTGCAATGGCTACACGCTGTTGTTGGCCACCTGATAATTTACTGGACAATTTTAAGGCTTGGTCTTGTAATCCTAATAACTCAAGTTTGGCATAGGCTTTTGCTTCAATTTCAGCTTTGGATAACTGATTCAATTTTAAAGCGGGTAGCATCACATTTTGCAAACAAGTAAATTCAGGAAGTAAATAGTGGAATTGAAAAACAAATCCGATTTTTTCATTCCGAATTTGAGCCAAAGTATCCGTTGTTAGTCCGGTAACTTTTTGATTTTCTATATATAATTCACCCGAATATTCCGTGTCCATCGTGGAAAGTATATAGAGTAAAGTTGATTTTCCACTCCCCGACTTACCAATTAACGATAAGAATTCCCCTTTTTGAACATCAAAGGAAAGGGATTTCAATACCTGGAACTCGGTGGGTTCGTAAAAATATTTAACGATATTTTTGGCTTCTACGATTGTCATTTTATTTTCTAAAAATGGAGACTGGGTCAACGTTTGCGGCTTTCTTAGCGGGTATATATCCTGCAAAAAAGGTAATAACGAGTCCGATTACTATACCTTGAACAAACTTTTTAAATTCATAATCAATTGGGAAATAACCAATATCACCGCCAACATAAACCCGTTTGAGTAATGCAATCAAAAGAATAGCAACGAAAATTCCTCCAATTACGCCCAAAACCCCAATGGTCACGGCTTGTGTAACAAATATGCGAATGACATCTTTTCCTTTAAACCCCATTGCTTTTAATATGGCAATATCATTGATTTTCTGAGAAACGGTCATGTTTAATATGTTATATATTCCAAAACCAGCCACTATTAATAGGGTCAAGGATACGAAAGTGATGATGATTTTCCGCATTTTATTGGCCGCCATAAACGTTTCATTAGCTTGCTTCCACCCTTCTGCTTTGTATCCACAAACTTGTTCCATTTTTTGGGCAACCCCTTCAGCTTCTTCAGGATTTTCTATCGAAACATTTATTTCGGTGATATAACTTGTGTTCTCTTTGACCAATTGTTGTGCAGCGGCTAAATTGAGATACGATTTGGTTTTATCAACATTGGAATTATTGGTTTTAAAAATACCAAGTACTTTGAATGTGCGATTCACTCCTTTTGACGATGTCAAATTTAAATTGTCTTGAAGGGATAAGTTCATTTTGGTGGCAATTCCACTTCCAATTACAATGCCGTTCGGATTTGTTTTTAAAACATCAAAATCGCCTTCAACCATAAAGGATCGAATGGCAAACATCGCATTTGCTTCTTCAGGTTCGACTCCAATTGCTAAACCAGAAAGTTGTGTTTTACCGTTGTTGTAGAAAACATTGGCACTAACTTGTGGTGTGACTATGGTAACCGATTCCATTTTCTGCAAGGTTTGAATCACCGAATTTGGGTTTTGAATGGTATTGGAAACCGGAACTACTTTAGGATTTATGATTACAGGTGTTCGCTGTCCCGATGAATCCAAAGGCTCACTTAGTACATCATCCTTGTAAATTCGGATATGGGGTGTACTTTTAAAGATGGATGCGCTCGAACTTTTATCAAATCCAACCATTAAACTATTCATGAAAATGTAAATGGACATACCCAATACAACCCCCAAAACAGCCACAGCCGTCAACTTTTTGTTGGAGATAATGTAGGTTTTAGCGATAACCGAATTAATGTCCATGCTACTATGGTTTTAAAGGAAGGAGTTCCGTATTGGCGTCTATTCCTGAGCGAACTTCAACATATTCTGAGGAAATTATTCCCGTTTTAATTTTAACCGGTTGATCGTTTCCTTTCACGTGTACTGTATTTCCGTATCCCAAATAGGTTCGGGGAATGAGTAAAGCGTTATTTTTTTTACCCACCACAATATTGGCCTCCAATTGCGTACCATACAAAGGTTTAGAAATGGGTTTGTCAAATCGAACCTTACAAAGAAACGATTGCGACTGTAGATCAAATGCGGCTTCAATCTCAGTTAATGTCCCGCGATAAGTAGTTTGTTTATGGGTATTTAAACGAACAAAAACCGATTGCCCCACCTGAACTTGTCCAATGCTACTTTCGTCAACATTTAAAACAGCTTCAATTTTTTGGGCATTTCCAACTTTGGCTAAAACATCCCCTTTGCGCACATAATCTCCTTTGTTTTTATAGGTTTGAAGTACAGTTCCAGTTTCTGCAATTACAACCGAATTATAGCCCGATTGAATACGATTATTTTGCAATTGCATTTTGGTACTTAGGCGTTGCTGTTGGGCTTGTTGTTTCAATAATTGATATTGTTTTTGCAAGGATTTTAGGGAAGAAAGAGAATTCTTAGCCGCTAATTGTGCATTTTCATATTCGAGTGTACTTCCAATATTTTGTTGGTGTAAACGGGAATAACGATCCGCTACTTTCTGATCTTGTGCATATTTATTTTCGGCAATTTGAATAGTTTGTTCCAATTGTAATAAAGCAGGTGCAGCCGATGTGATATTCAAATCAGAAATTTCCATTTGTGCTGCAGTGATTACTTCATTATTTCGGTTGGTCGGATTATCAACATGGGCAACGATTTGGTTTTTAGTAACTGTTTGTCCCGTTTCTATAGTAAAATCCGTTAGAATTCCTTCGGTCTGTGCCATAACGCTATAAGTATCCTCCCACTCCAATTGCCCTGAAGCAAAAACCAAAGCTTCAATATCTTTTCGTTCGGGATGGATGACACCTTTGGGCTGACAAGCGACAAGGCTCATGAAAACTGCGAATACCACTATTTTTTTCATGCTTGAAGTAATTGAATTGTTGTGTGCATTTGTGTATTTCCTTTTGATAAAAGATCCAGCGTAAAATTTGAAAATTTCCATTTTAACATGATTAAGCGAAAACTCCCCATTAAAATATGAACGAATTCTTCACTTGAAAAACTAGTTTTTAGTTCCTTATTTTTTTTGCCTTGCTCCACTATGCTCATTAATAGTTGGCTTTTCAAGGTAATAATACGTTGAATAGCTTGTTTGATGGTTTCCGTTTCATCAAACAATCCTTCGGATAAAACGGCAACTACGAATTGCGGATTATGATAAAAGAAATGAAATTGATTGGCGAAAAGTTGTTGCAACTGATCGACGGCACTTATTTCTTCATTTGGAAAATCTTCAAAACGTTTTTGCATCGTGTCTGCCAGATGATTCAATAAAAGCACAATAATGTCCTCTTTATTTTTAAAATGCCGGTACAAGGCACTTTCTGAAAAACCCATTTCAAGAGCAAGATTTTTGGTCGTTAACCCTTTCAATCCTTTTGTTCGTATTAATTGTCCAGCTACGGAAATTATTTCTTCTTGACGTTTTGAAGCAACTGTTTTCATATGTTAGTGAATATTCACTTCGAAAAATTATTAAAAAAAACCGGAATAGTATACTATTCCGATTTGTCTTTTATTTATAACTTCCAATTTTAGCTTGTGAGACTACTTCGATAATTTCATCAATAATAGCTTCATCGTCAATAGTAGAAGGAATTTGGTATTCAACACCGTCAATCATACTGCGTAATAATTTGCGTAAAATTTTTCCGGAACGTGTTTTGGGCAAACGTTGCACTACAATAACATCTTTTAAAGAAGCTACTGCTCCAATTTGTTCTCTAACTTTTTGAACTACTTCATGCTGTAATTGGAAATGCTCGATGGTTTCTCCCGATTTGGTTACCACTAATGCCAAAGGGATTTGACCTTTTAAATCATCATTAATTCCAATCACTGCACATTCGGCAACTGAAGGATGTGCAGCCACAATTTCTTCCATTTCAGCGGTAGACAAGCGATGCCCTGCGACATTGATGACATCATCTACTCTACCGGTAATAAACAAATAGCCTTCTTCATCTTTAAATCCGCCATCACCAGAGAAATAATATCCCGGAAATTTAGATAAATAGCCCGCTTGAAAACGCGGATTATCGTTCCAAATATCCAATAACGTTCCAGGCGGCAAGGGTAATTTAATCACAACATAGCCTTCTTCATTGGGACCTAATTCCGATCCATTTTCTGAAAAAATACGAATATCGTAACCTGCCACAGCTTTAGAAGCCGAACCTGGTTTCACAGGAAGTTGTTCGACCCCCATCATATTTGAAATCATGGGCCATCCCGATTCCGTTTGCCACCAATGGTCAATTGCGGGTACAGGAATATGTTGGCTGTACCATTCCAAGGTTGCCACATCGCAACGTTCGCCTGCCAAAAATTGGGTACGTAAGCAAGACAAATCGTATTGCTTGATAAATTCACCATTAGGATCTTCTTTTTTAATGGCGCGAATCGCGGTAGGTGCTGTAAACATTACGCTTACATTGTGTTCAGCAATTACTCTCCAAAATGTACTTGCGTCAGGTGTTCGTATCGGTTTACCTTCAAAAAGAACTGTAGTATTTCGATTAATTAAAGGGCCATAAACGATGTAACTATGACCGACAACCCAACCCACATCTGAAGCAGCCCAAAAAACTTCTCCCGGTTGTGCTCCATAAATGTATTGCATCGAAAATTTTAATGCGGTAGCATAACCGCCTGTATCGCGCACAATTCCTTTTGGTTTGCCCGTTGTACCCGAGGTATATAGCACATACAACGGATGCGTTGCTTGTACCGGAACACATTCTGCTTCCTCAGATCCGTAGACCAAAGCATCATAATCGACATCGTATTTTTTAAAAGGAATCCGAGCTCCGAGTTTACGGTTGAGCACGACTACTTTTTTCGGTTTATGTTCGGCCAATTCAATCGCTTCATCAACTAAAGGTTTGTAGGCAATTAAGCGATCAATTTCAATTCCAGATGAAGCAGTTAGCACTACACGCGGTTTGCAATCATCAATACGAATAGCTAATTCATGTGGAGCAAATCCGCCAAAAACCACGGAATGTGTAACACCGATACGGGCACAAGCCAACATGGCAAAGGCTGCTTGCGGAATCATAGGCATATAAATAACCGCCGTATCTCCTTTTTTAAGACCTAAGGCTAAGAGTCCGCCGGCCAATCGCGCCACTTCCGATTTCACTTCATTAAAACTGTATTTGCGAATAGTTTGTGTTACGGGTGAATCGTAGATAATCGCGACTTGATCGCCATAACCGGCTTCAATATGTTGGTCCAATGCTAAATAACAAGCATTGGTTTCTCCATCAGCAAACCAAAGTGGATAACCGTTTGCATCTTCTGACAATATGGTGCTTGGGAGTTTAAACCAAGGAAGTTGCTGACTTTGATTTTGCCAAAAGAGTTCCTTGTTACCAAGACTTTCCTGGTAAAATTCGTTGTAATTCATGATATAGGTTGGTTGTTGTTTTACGCTAATAAATCATTCACTTGTTCGACTACTTTTTTCAATGAAAAAGGTTTGGTTAAATAGGCATCTGCTCCGAGCGCGAGCCCTTTTTCGATATCACTTTCTTTGTTTTTAGCCGAAAGGAAAATGACTTTACAATGATTCAATTGTTCATTTTGGCGGATATTTTGAAGGGTTTCAAAACCATCTACCAAAGGCATCATAATATCCAAGATGATTACATCCGGATATTGAGTTTTCAAAATCTCTAACGCTTCTTGTCCATCGCGCGCGATGAATACTTCAAAATTATTTTTTTTAAACGTATATTCAAGCGTCATTACAATGTTAGGTTCATCGTCAACGATTAGGATTTTTTTCATGGTCGTTCGTTTTTGGGTAATGTAAAATTGAGGCATGCGCCACCGTTTGTTCCATTGGAGGCCCAAATTTTACCTTTATGGGTTTCTATAATTTGTTTGCAAATGGCTAAACCGAGTCCGCTACCAATCGGTTTTTTAAAGTTTTGATTTGTCGACTGGTAAAATTTATCAAAGATGGTTTCGAAGTCACCTTTGGTAATTCCTTTTCCGTTATCGCGAACCTGAACTTCAATATAATCCGATTTATCATGAACGGCAATTACGATTAAGCCTTCATTTTCAGGACAAAACTTAATTGCATTCGAGACTAAATTGGTAACTACTTGAAAAATACGGTCTTCATCATACAATGCTTTGACATTCTCTTTACCTTCCAAATGCACCGAAATATTTTTATTTGCAATGAGTTGTTGCAACGGTTCGACAGCCTTTTCAATCGTTTCCAAAATTCGGTTTTCCGCAACATTGATTTTTTGTTTACCCGTTTCAAATTTTTCCAAATCTAAAACTTTGTCGATCAATCGATTTAAACGATCGGATTCTGAAATAATATTTTGTAAAAACTGTTTGCGCAATTCTTCGGGAATTTCATCATCCTCAATCAAAATTTCACTTGCCGCACGAATAGCGGTTATTGGTGTTCGAATTTCATGGGTTACCGTATCCAAAAATTCATCTTTTTGTTGGTCTTTTTGAATTAAAGAATCGTTGGCATCCTTTAATTTGGCTGACAATTCTTGTAACTCACGGGAAGTCTCCGTCAATTTTTTATTGATAATGATATTCTCTTTGGATTCTTCTAGAATTTTTAAAACCTCAGGAAGGGTAATCTTTTCTTCTTTAACCACACTTGCAATTAAAATTCGAGCCGAAGCAGTTCCGATATGTCCTGTCAGTAAGTTTTCGGCAAACTTAATCAAACGGGCATCTGCCAATTCTTGGTTTTTATCGACATTATATTTTAAGTTAAAGATATTCATCGCACGGCGCGTGCGCTCTTCACCCAGAAATCGGGTTAAGACTTTTTCGATATCATTCCGGTAAGCCGTTCCTTTCCAGATAAATGCATTCTCATGGTTGGTAATGTATTTATTAATGTCAACAAACATTTCGGCATAATTTCGTTCGCGGTAATTTCCTTTGAAACTTACTGAAACTGCAAAATAAGTGATGAAATTAAAAAACATACTCCAAAACAAAGCATGCGGAACAGGTTGGAGATAATCCAATCCGAACAATTGAAATGGTTTTAACAAATGAATGCCAAAAAGTCCTTCGGAAATAAAGGTATTCGTTGCATTACTTGCACCAAATGCATACGGAATAAGCAAGGTATAGATACAAATTACGAATCCAATTAGAATGCCCCAAACGGCACCCAAACGCGAACCCCTTCTCCAAAACAAAGCACCAAAAAAAGCAGGTGCGAGTTGTGCAATAATTACAAAAGCAACAAGTCCGATAGAAACTAAATTATAATCTAGTCCGAAAAAGCGGTAGATGAAATACGCTAAAATGATCAACGAAAAAATTCCGATACGGCGACTGTTTAAGATGCGTTTGCTGTTAATGGTTTGTTCATTTCCTTTTAATTGTCCAATAAAGTTGTACGGAATTAAAACGTTGTTGGTGACCATAGTAGCAAGACCAATTGAGGAAACTACAATCATGGAAATAGCTGCTGAGAATCCGCCCAAAAATACCATTACGGTTAGAATAACATTTTTAAAATGCATTGGAATCAATAACGAATAGGTGTCAGAGTTCACTTCTTGACCATCAAACAGAATATTTCCACCCCATGCGATAGGATAAACAAAAAGGTTGAAAATCAATAAGTATAAGGGAAACAACCAAACAGCAGTATTAATGTGATTTTCACGGTTGTTTTCAATAACTGCAACTTGAAATTGTCGCGGAAGTAAAAAAATGGCAAACATTGAAAGTACGCACAACAATCCCCAATTGATTGCTTGAGGTAATCCGCCAATGGTATTGCGTTTGACAAAATCAGGTAATTGCGATGCTTTTTCGTAGATATCTCCAAAGCCATTAAAAACGCTGTAGGTTACATAAATCCCCACTACAACGAAAAAGACCAATTTGAAAACACTTTCCATGGCCACTGCGGTAACAATTCCTTTTCGTTTTTCGGAGGCATCCACATAACGCGTGCCGTAATACGAGGCGAAAAGCGCAAGGGCAATAGCAATGAAAGTGGTATTGTCTTCAAAAATATTGGTTCGAATAGCCGTGTTAGAAACAATGTGAAAGGTTTCAGCAATTGCTTTGAGCTGTAAAGCGATGTACGGAATAATTCCGGTTAAGCAAATTACGGTCACTAAAGCGCCAAGAAACCTACTGTTTCCGTATCGAAGCGAGATAAAATCGGCAATACTTGAAATTTTATTGATTCGTGAAATCCGAATCACTTTTCGTAAAATAATAATCCAGGTTGGAGCAACGATTACGGGACCCAAATAAATCGGAAGATAGCTTAAACCACTATCTGCGGCAACACCAATACTTCCGTAATAGGTCCACGCCGTACAATATACTGCTAATGAAAGGGTATAGATATACGGGTTATTGGTCCATTTGGAATTAACTTTTTTCTCGGCCCAATGTGCGATGTAAAAAAGCACTCCCAAGTAAACGATGAGTATGGCAATTAAAACAATACTATTCATTGTAACGACGAACAATTAAAAGTGAAAGTAAAATGGCCAAAATCCATAATGAAAAAAAGTAAAGGTAAATCAACGGAAAACCGCCCACTTGTTGAGCAGAGTCAAAAAGCAATACCAATGGAAGGTTGAATCCCATCCATAACAATATCGCTATAATGATTAATTTCTGTTGATGTCTTTTTTTCATAATTTAATAAAACACTCAAAGCCCTTACAGAAATAAGAGCTTTGAGGTATATAAAGTTAACGGTTAGTTATAATCTTCATCGTATTCGCTGGTAATGCAATAGTAGCCAAAAAGCCCTAAACCGGATACTACCAAAGGTAATAAAATAAAGAAGATAATGATACCAAAAACCAGGTCATCCTGTTTTCCGGAGGATAGTTTTCCACCAAAAATGGAAATACAAAAGTAGGATACTACTGCTGCGAGCAAAATCCAAATGATTCCTAGAAATTTCTTTAATGCGTTCATAATCCTATGTGTTATTCGTGAAGCGTGTTAATTTTTTTATCGATATAGATTACCCCGATGACAAAACATACGGCGGCAATGATGATTGGATACCATAATCCTTCCAAGTAAAACTCGGCGTCACCCGCATCTTTTGCCGTTGTCACCAAATAGGTCGAAATAGCAGGTAGCAATCCTCCGAAGATACCGTTACCTACGTGATAAGGTAAAGACATTGATGTATAGCGAATTTTTACTGGGAACATCTCCACTAAGAATGCTGCAATCGGACCGTAAACCATGGTTACAAAAATAACTTGGATAAACACAAGGAATACCAACATCCAACGATCGCTATCGTTGATTTTTTTGGTAATTTTTGTTTCCACTTTATCTTTTCCTTTATCATCCACCATCACTTTACCAGCTTCCATGTGAATGGTTTTGATTTCCTCTACTGTTGTACCGTCAGTGTAAGCTTTGTTGGTTGTGTAGATCGAATCAATTTTTGTTCCTTCAATTTCTTTCATTGAGGGTACAGTAGTTGTTTTTTCTACAATTTCAGTTTTCTTGGTTAAATCAGTTGTGGCATACATCGCACGGTAGATAGGACGATACGAGATGATCGCAATCAACATACCTAACATCATAATATTTTTACGACCAATTTTATCACTCAATTTACCGAATACCACGAAGAATGGCGTACCTAAAACAAGCGCAATACCTAATAAAGTATCTACTTGGGTAGCATCAATGCTTTGTACCGTTTTTAAGAAGTTCATGGCATAAAACTGACCGGTATACCAAACCACACCTTGTCCCATGGTAGCTCCAAATAAAGCCAACAAAACAAATTTAAGGTTGTATTTATTTCCGAACGATTCTTTTAATGGATTAGAAGCTGTTTTTCCTTCCGCTTTAGCTTTAGCAAAAACAGGTGATTCATGCATCCCTTTACGGATGTAATACGAAACAATAACCATTAAAATAGATACCCAAAACGGAACTCTCCATCCCCAATCTTCAAAGGCTTCTTTGGTCATCATTTGCTTTGTAATTAAAATGACCATTAATGACACAAACAAACCTACTGTAGCCGTAGTTTGAATCCATGAAGTCCAATACCCGCGTTCTCCTTTAGGAGCATGTTCCGCTACATAAGTTGCAGCTCCACCGTATTCACCTCCAAGCGCTAAACCTTGTAAAAGGCGGAGCACTAACACTAATAATGGTGCAAAAAATCCGATTGATTCATAACTCGGAATACAACCGATTAAGAAAGTAGCACCACCCATTAACATTAGGGTTACCATGAACGTGTATTTACGTCCGATTAAGTCACCCAAGCGACCGAAGAATAAAGCCCCAAAAGGACGTACAACGAATCCAGCTGCAAATGTAGCTAGGGTCGATAAGAAGGCAGCAGTTGGATTATCTGCTGGGAAGAATTTGGTTGAAATTACAACAGCTAAACTTCCGAAGATGTAGAAATCGTACCATTCAATCATGGTACCCATGGAGGAAGCGGAAATGACTTTCCAAATCCCTTTTGATGATTCTTTGCTCATAAGATATGATTTTTCGTTGGTTAATTATTAAAAACTGTAAACACAAGACACCATGAAACGAATGTTACTTACGTCTTTTGAATTGGTATCTGCTTCACCATTTGCTTTCGAACTTAAGTCGCCCCAAGTTGCTTTAGTATATTCAATTTCAGGAGTTACTCTGAATTTATTTTGTTTGAAATCGATACGTCCTGATACACGCATTACATTATCAACCACGCGTGTTCCACTTACGCCTCTCATGTAATATTTTACGGTTTCTCCAGCGGCTAAGCCATTTTTATCAGTACCACCATTTTGGGTCAACCCTAAAAATAATCCAGGTGCGATGCTTTTTCCATTACTCGCAATATCCAACCAAAAAGCAGATGTTTTAGACGCTTTGTATTTTTCAATACCGTTTGAAGTATAACCGGCATATCCACCAAGCATCACTTGGCTGTACATATCGCCTCCCGAAATACCGTATGCTTTCACAGAGAATTTGTCATTCGAATATTTGAAATAACCTACAACAAGAGTGCTGTTAATTTTTTCATCAGTACTTTTACCACCAATTTCAGTTAAAGGTTGTAACGATTTGTATTCTAATCCTAAACCGGCAATCCAACTTTTATTTTTAAATTGAAATTGACCGTGAAGTGTTGGAAGTGGAGAATTAATAGAAGCTGCGTTTTGTGTTCCAGGTCCAGAAACGGTGAACTCACGTTCTTTATATGCGGTTAGCGCAAATGAAAAGTTTTTCCCTAAATTTTGTTTTAAACGAACTTGCGTTGCCCAACCAAATGGGTTAAACATGATTCCTGTGTTGAAGTTAGCTACCCCTGGGAAAACTTCTGGAATAAATGTAGGATACCATGTTTGTCCCATCGTTAAAGACGTTTTAGACCATTCCATATTCACATAGGCATGACGTAAACGCAATAATCCGATCGAACTACCAGTTGCAGCTGATTCTGAGTTTCCGAAGAAATCACCTTCTAAATTTCCATAGATTTTTGCACCCCAAACATTGGGCCCTTTGGCTTTCACACCAAAACGTGATACAATAGATAAGAAGTTGGAAGCAGAATTTGCATTCAATGCGACACCGTTGGCATCTTTTACTTCATCCAAGGGATACAAATTCAATTCGTTTTCACGAACATTTGCCGATTTACGTGTGTCAAAGATGTAATCCGTACGAACAAACCCGTAAAGATTTACATCCCATTCTTTTTCCGCAGGTGCTGCGGGAGTGGTTTGAGAATACCCCCAAAACGATGCTAATGCAAACGCTGATAAGAATATTTTTTTCATAGTTTAAAATTTGGTTAGTAATACATTTTTGCTTGACCAAATTCTAAAATTTTGTTAATGAAAAAAATAACTGTATATAGTATTGTAAAGTGTATAGTTAATCTTTAAAACGCTCCCATTTTATAAGCATAAACTTATCACCTAATTCGGTGATAATCATCCCTGCTCCTTTCAATTGATCTTTGTTTTTCAAAAATTCAACCAATTCTAAATGGTTATAAATCTTATAAGTAGGATGATAGTCCGTGTGGTTGGGTTTTGAAACTTTAAATTCTTTTACCCAATTGCTTACAGTAACATGCGAAACCCCGATAATACGCTCGATTTCCCGAAAACTCAATCCTTCCAAATAGAGTTGCAATGCTTTGGTAACATAATAACTATCGATCTTTTTTCCGAGTTTATTTACGGTGAAATAATAATTGCATTTTTTACATAAAAACCGCTGTCTATCTTTGATTACACCGCTTTTTACAATAGTTGTGCTTTGGCACTTGGGACAGGCAGGAATATCCATATATATAAATTTTG
>JBDKGM010000039.1:0-25277 GCA_039798185.1 Bacteroidota bacterium | reverse complement strand
AATCAATTAACCAACCGATTAATAAATAAACTCTAACAACCATACACCCAACATTTATGCGACAAGCTTTGTATCCATTCGTAGTGGGGTTTTGTGTTTTCATTACGTTTGTGAACTGTCAGAGCAATGAGCAGTGGGCAGTATACAGTGTTCAGTCGCAGTGTTCAGTGGTGTTAAAAACAGGTAAGTGCTCCAGTGAACAGTATACAGTATACAGTCGCAGTGTTCAGTGGTGTTAAAAACTGGTAAGTGCCCCAGTTGTGGTAAGTCTCCTTACATATAGCACCACTCGCCAACTCACAAATCCTTTCCAATAGTAAAGAATTACAATGAAAACATCATTCCAAAAAAAGCCACTTTAATTTGACACGATTTATTTTAACTAGTGCTGTATGCGTCCTTTTCATTTCGTGCACCTTTCGTTCAGAGGTGCAACCTCAGTTCAACGAATTCTATTTTATGAATTTTAGTGAACCGCATTGTATTGCCTTAAAATATGACGGTAAGGACACGGTGTATCAAAGGATTGAACAGTCTGCGGACACGACCGGACTTTACTATCATGTGTTGACTTCCGAAGAAAAAGACAGCTTAACCCAATGGATTAATCAATTTCCGTTGCAGCGGTACCGTTCAAAAGAAATCAATGTTTACACCGATACAATTACTTATTTTTTTATAGCCAAACGGGCTAAACGTACTGATTTAGTCTGTGTACATGGAAAACGACTCACCCCTGAACTGAAACAATTTGGGGATCGTCTGAAATCGTTTTGTGCCACGAAGCCTTTCTTTATTTCCAAAAAAGAAGTAACCTTTTGGGGTAAGCTAAGTCCTATACCGCCACCTCCGCCACCACCGCCTGTTTATAAGGTTCTTTTCAAATTAAAAAGTAAACTGATTGTCAAAACAGATTCCGCGGATATACAATCCGTGCCCACACAGTAAAAAACTAAATCAATTTTGGTGTAGTAGTTATATTTTTGAGCCGAACAGTATTTGCATGGATTAAATATCCGAGCTATCAGGATAAGAAGGAACGACAATATTTTGTTATTTTTACATAAGGAGAAAATCAATAAAAAAATGAAAAGACTTATTTATTTCTTTGTCTTACTTGGGAGTATGGCTCATGCACAAATTTCTATTTCGTTAGAACACAGTTATGTGGTGAATGCGAATATTAATAATGAAGGTTATGGCAGTGCCTATCCCTTTCCTACTCAACAAGGGCTTTATTATTATACCCGAGAGTATGTAGCGAACACGACCAAAGTGAAGATATACAATCAGAACCATGTATTTCATAAAGAACTTGTATTTAATGGATTAATCGCTTTTAAATTGATTTCTGATAAATTATTTAATGACGACGATCTCATTGAATTTTTGTATGTTGAGGGGATTCATACGAAGTTGATGAATGAAGATGGCCAAATTCTTTACACGTGGAATGACCGTTGGGATCCCATGATCATGAAGGACAACAATAACAATTTTAAACTCATCCTCTACAATAGAGGAATAACCACAATAGCCACAACAGATATTTATGCTTTAAGTGGTAATTTATCGTTGGCACAACAAGAATACTATCTGAACAAATCATTTATTGCGTATCCTAATCCGGCTCAGGAAAGTATTGAAATTTCCAATGGTAACGTAGTTGGGGAAGACACGATGCTGGAAGTATTTACAACACAAGGGATGAAAGTATTCGAAAAAAAGATAACTAAAGGTACATCCATCATCACTTTAGACACTTCCGCTTTACGTTCGGGAATGTATATTTATAAAATCAATGGAGAGTCCCATTCGTTTCTAAAAAAATAAGTATTGACGAAGTAGGTTAATGGGGTCACTGTTTATTTAAGGCACTATATACAGTATACAGTGGGCAGTATACAGTCACAGTCGCAGTGTTCAGTGGTACTAAAGACAGGTAAGTGCTCCAGTGAACAGTATACAGTATACAGTCGCAGTGTTCAGTGGTGTTAAAAACAGGTAAGTGCTTTACTATGGGATTTCCTACCTAATCGGTAGGCAGGCTCCTGGTGGTCGAAATGGCAAGATTGTGTATAAAGGTTTTTAGCGAGCTGAAAAAATACCCCACCTCGTTTGTCATCCTATGTTTGTAAGAGAAATTTCTAAAGAAATTATTTAAATTTATTTCGAAAGAAGAAAGAGAAAGATAAAAGCTAAATCTAGTCATTGATTGAATACCTGTAAACTAAATGCAAATCCACTTTCATAAAAATCGATTACTTAAATGGTTGGGGCTAGGAATACTGGGAACACTGCTTCCGACACTTGCACTTGTGGGCTGTTCCATGCTCTACTTTGGACCGAATTATCCAAAGGTTAAATATTATTATTGGAAAGGAACATGGGCACAACAGCGAGGCGATTTAAAAGCTGCAATAATCGCCTACAATTCGGCAATCCATTATGATACTACACATGTTGTGACTTATATTTCAAGAGGTAGTGCCTATTTGGATTTAAAGAATTATAAGTCTGCCATTGCAAATTATACGAAGGCTATTGCCTTATCCCCTTCCCGTGCTGATGTGTATGCCTATCGCGGTCGCGCCTACTATGAGATTCAACAAGTCAAAGCTTCTTTGGCTGATTATAATAAAGCCATCGCACTTGATGCTACATTTGGCTATGCTTATGCTAACAGAGGCTTATTAAAATATACCCTATTACATGATTTTGATGGAGGATGTTCTGACTTGCATCAGGCTGCCTCCTTGGGTGATGCAACAGCAAAGCAACATTTGAAAGAAGGAGCTTGTGAGTAGTGTACGTTTTTAATGAATAAATAGTAAAATGGCATTGCTGATTTTTACTTCATTGGCTTTTTTTATTGGCAATCAACTGAGCTTCAGTAAAATTATACCCACAAAATAAAAGTTTGGCACAGTTTATGGTACGTCTTTTTTAAACTATAAACCAGTATACCATGAAACGTAATTTTACTCTTTTATTTGCAGCCTTAGGTTTGTTTTTTACGGCACAAACCCAGGCGCAAACCACTCCTTCGCTACCCACCCTTAAAAGTGAATACCAATCCTGCCTCGACCAAGGAGAAGCGATGGATCAATGTGCGCTCACCTACTATCAGAAAGTTGACCAACTTCTGAATCAGGTCTATCAAAAAGTGTACAAGAAACTTTCAAAATCGGAGCAGGTCCAACTTAAAACTGCCCAACGGGCTTGGTTGCAACAACGGGATGCGTATTTCACTACTACCTATACAGCGATGGTCAACGAAGGTAAATTCGACCCCAACTCTCGTGATTTCCAAATGGTCTACAACGACAAAAGATGCAGTTATGTTTACGCTCGTATTGAAGCGTTACTAAAAAAATAATTCTTTTATTAAAATTAGAGCTTAACCCAAAACTACCATAAACTGCCCACTGCCCACTGTATACTGCCCACTGTATACTGTCCACTGCCTACTGAACACTGCCCACTGCCCCCTGCCTACTGCATCAACCGCTTCAACTCCACTTGTTCCGCATTACTGAGTTCGGGAAGTAAACCCGAGAAAAGTGTACGGTATTTTTCTGTTTTCAGGTATTTTCGAATCATGTCACGACCGTATTTCACCATTTGCCATTTAGGATGGTTTGTGGCATTCACAAGGTTTTTGAGCAACTGTGCATCCTCGGGAAATAAATTCAAGGCATTTTGAAAAGCCGGCGTGCGGGTAACACTCTCATAGTCCGGACCCGTATAATCAATCAATTCTTTTTTGTAGGCCGTATAGAAAGCAGCGGTTTCGGGCATCATCGTCAAGTAGGCGGTTAATACTAAAATGCGGACTTCCTTGTCGTTGGCGCCTTGCCAGTCTTTAGCGATTTCAAAGTAGCGTTCTTTGGATGCCGGAAAAGAATGCAACAGGTTTAATAAGGCATTGGCCCGCATCTCGTAGGAGGCTTGCTGCAGCAACTGTTCGTATTCGGTTTGAAAGGATTCGGGGACTTTGGTCAAGATCTCACTTAGGGTCAACAACACCTTGAGTTCCTTTTGTTGTAAGGCGATGCGGTACAAGCGCTCTGTTTGCTCAAACGGCAATCCTTTGAGTTGGTAGATTACTTCCGACTTTAACGGCCAGAATTTATCGGATTGCAGTAATTGTTCAAAGGCGACTTGTTTCGCTTCAAGGGGTTGGGTACGCTCTTTTTGCAGTTGTATTAATTCTTGTACAAAGGTACTTTTGGTCAAACAAGCATTGATTTCTTTTTCGGGATACGCCGCACTTTCCAACCATACTTTCTGGAAGGTAGCGGTATCCAACGCACTGTATTTTTGAATGTACGCGAGGAAATCTGCAGTCTCTACATTTTTATATTGGTAGTGTTTCAGATAAGCTTTAACGGCTTTATCAAAAGCTTTTTTTCCAATTTGCTCACGTAGGTAATGCAAGGCCCAGGCGCCTTTCTGATAGAAGGATAACGAACTGGCTTTTTCGTGGAGTACGGGTATTGTATCGGACTTTGCTGCAGCCTTAATAAGATTTGCATATTTATACAACTGATGGTAAAAGTAATCGTCTCCAAAGATTTCTTTTTCAGCCAATAAGGCATAATAAGTTGCAAACCCTTCTTGCAGCCAATGGTGCTTTCCTGACTTGGCAGTTACTAGATCGCCAAACCAATGGTGGGCCAACTCATGCGCATTTACATTCACATAATTTCGATCGTTATTAGCTATGGAATCTACTACAAAATCCTGTGCAAACAAGGTTGCTGTCGTGTTCTCCATTCCCGCATATAAAAAATCACGCACAGGTATTTGGCGGTAAATTTTCCAGGGATACTTTACTCCGATTTCTTTTTCCAAAAAATCAAAAATACGCGTAGAATGGATATAGGTAAAGTCAAATTTAGAAGCATCCTTGGGTTGGATATAGCCTTCCAATGGAATTCCCGAGGCGCTGTATTGCGTTTTAAAAATAAATTCCCCAATCGCCAACATCACCAAATACGACGCCATCGGTTTCTTCATTTGATAGTCCCAAGTGGTATATATTTTCCCTTCTTGGATGGCACGAAAAGATTCTTTCTTTATCAATTCGCCATTGCTCACGGCAGTCATGGTTTTGTTGGTATCCAATTCCTCTTTGAGTGTGGTGACGCTAATCGAAAACGTCAGCTTTTCATTCACATCATCAAAACTAGGCAACCAATGGCTGGTGTAGCGCCCTTGCCCTTGGGTCCACATTTGGTAATTGGATGTTGTTCCAATGAAGTAGAGGGTTTGTTTGGGTTGGGCATAATAATCAAAATCCAAATGGTTGGTTCCTTTCTTAAATCCGGTATACAACAACAGTTCTTTTCCATTGTTTTTGTATTCGACCGCTTTTCCATTGATAAGCATTCCACTAAAGCGCATGGCTTTGGCATCGATGCGAATGGTATCGGTTGGAGCATTCACTTTAAACACAAAATGGCAATGTCCGTTGAGGTCTTTTTTCTCAAAATTAGGCAGTACAATTGCTTTCAACGACTTAAAATCCACCGAAGCTTGGCTTTGTGCTTGGGTCAATAGGCTACTACATACGAATACAATCAGGAGGTAAACTCTCATAAACTAGGCTTTCCACAAAGATAACAGAAGATTTCAAAATTCAGGTTTTTGAAGTATCTTAGCGATTGAATTTCCAGGTATGTCCAATTTACTCGAAACACCAATTGAATACTTAAAAGGCGTGGGTCCCCAGCGTGGCGCACTCCTTCGCAGTGAGTTGGATATTCATAAATATGGGGATTTGCTCCAACTCTTTCCCAACCGCCATATTGATCGCACGCGCTATTACAAGATCAACGAATTGGTCAATAGCAATGCAGAGGTGCAAGTGGTGGGTAGAATCATCCACCTCAAAACGGTCCCAATGGGTAAAACCAAGAGTCGTTTGGTGGCTACTTTTATTGATGATACCGGGGAAATGGAATTGGTGTGGTTTCAGGGACACAAATGGATTCGCGAGAGTTTGAAGCTGAATACCACTTATGTTGCCTTTGGTAAAATCAACCAATACGGCGCCACGTTTTCCATGGCACATCCTGAATTGGAATTGTTAGAAGAGCATAAAGCTAGTTTGCGCTCGGCTATGCAGCCTGTTTATCCCAGTACGGAAAAGTTGGCCAACAAAGGCGTGAGCAATCGTGCTGTGGTGAAAATGATGCAACAGTTGTTTGTAGAAACGGGGGCTAATTTTGGGGAGACCCTTCCCGCCTATTTGTTGGACGAACTTAAATTAATTCCGAAGAATGCGGCTTTGTTCAACATTCATTTTCCGAAAAGTCACGATTTATTGCTCAAAGCACAGTTTCGGTTAAAGTTTGAAGAACTCTTCTTCATCCAATTGCAATTGATCACCAAAAACTTGGTGCGCAAACATAAAATCAAGGGAATGCCCTTTACCCAAGTGGGCACGTATTTCAATACCTTTTATACCCAACACCTCCCCTTTCCGTTGACCAATGCGCAGAAGCGGGTGATCAAAGAAATCCGGAACGACTTGGGGAGTAATGCCCAAATGAACCGCTTGTTGCAAGGTGATGTGGGTTCGGGAAAAACGATTGTCGCCTTAATGACCATATTAATTGCGAAAGATAACGGCTACCAGAGTTGTTTGATGGCACCAACTGAAATCCTAGCAATCCAACATTATAATGGCATTCAAGAATTGGCGCAAAACAGCGGACTGACGGTTGAATTATTAACGGGTTCGACCAAACCTGCCGAACGGAAGCGCATCCATGAGTTGCTTGAAGCGGGAGCCGTTGATTTGTTAATTGGGACCCATGCGTTGTTGGAGGATAAGGTGAAATTTGAAAATCTCGGATTTGCAGTCATTGACGAGCAGCATAAGTTTGGAGTAGAACAACGCAGTAAGTTGTGGAAGAAGAATGATATTCCGCCGCATGTTTTGGTGATGACAGCCACACCGATACCGCGTACGTTGGCGATGAGTTTGTATGGTGATTTGGATATATCGGTGATTGATGAATTGCCGGCGGGTCGAAAACCGATTCAGACGGTCCATCGTTTTGACAGCAACCGACTGAAAGTTTGGAAGTTTTTAAAAGATGAAATCGCCAAGGGACGGCAAGTTTATATTGTATATCCGTTGATTCAGGAGAGTGAAAAGATGGATTACAAGGATTTGATGGACGGCTATGAAAGTATTTCACGGGATTTTCCGCTTCCACAGTATGCGATTTCGATTGTGCATGGTAAAATGAAACCGGCAGAAAAAGAATCCGAGATGAAACGCTTCGCGGAAGGCAAAACCCAAATTATGGTTGCCACAACGGTCATTGAGGTAGGTGTAAATGTGCCCAATGCATCGGTGATGGTGATTGAGAGTGCGGAACGTTTTGGCTTATCACAATTGCATCAATTGCGCGGTCGTGTGGGTCGGGGTGCGGAACAGAGCTATTGTATCCTGATGACGAGTCATAAGATGAGTACGGAAAGCAAGACCCGTATCGAAACCATGTGTGCCACCAACGACGGCTTTGAAATAGCGGAAGTAGATTTAAAATTACGTGGTCCGGGCGATATTATGGGTACGCAGCAAAGTGGCGTATTGAACTTACAGATCGCTGATTTGGTGAAAGATAAAGAGATTTTGCAATTGGCTCGGAGTTATGCGATACGTTTATTAAAAAGCGATCCCGCCATGGAGCAGCCCCAGCATCAAACATTGAAACAGATTTTCTTTGAATTGAGTCGGAAGAAGAATATTTGGAATTATATTAGTTGAGGATGATAAATTATTTTCGATAGTTAGTATAAAGTTAGTACCTTTTACAAAGTGAAATAAATTTAAAAATTATGGAAACAAAAAGTTGGAATGAAATAAAGAATGATGTTTACGGAGAAAAAGGTACCGATAGACGTGATGAATTGGATAGAGAATTCCAAGGTTTTAAAATTGGTTTACTTTTGAAAAAAGCATGGGAAGAGAAACAACTTACGCAAACAGAACTTGGAGAATCGGTAAACAAAAAAAAGAGGGATTAAAATCCCTCTCTTAGTATCTTCTACTTAGTTACATTCCTACGAAAGAAAGAGGCTTTACTAAGTCTATATAATGCAAAATTACACAATTATAAAATATTCGCCAACCCTAGTAATGGATATTTTATGACACAAATAAATTCCATTTACTATTGTAAAAACGAAATAACGTCAAAATTTGTTTTTGCCTTCTGCTGCACAACATTTGTACCTACATGTGTTAAATAAAAATTAAGGTTTCCCCCTTTCTTCATGGGAAGCCGTAGTTTTGTGCTACCTAATCTACAATACCATTTTTAGATGAAATCCAAAACTATTTTCTTTCTTGTCTTAGGCCTCTCTTTGGGTGCTTTGGTCATATATCGCATTACAAAAAACAGTGAAAAAGATCAAAAGCCGGGTGGCAAAGACGACAAGAAACCGCCGATCATGGCTGAGGGTCGTATTGTCGAACCACAGAACTTTTCCAATATTATTTCGCTATCGGGTTCGCTAGAAGCCAATGAAGAAGTAGCCATACATTCCGAAGTTTCAGGAATAGCTGAAAAAATACTATTTACAGAAGGAGCTCATGTTACCAAAGGCCAAGTTTTGGTTAAGGTGAATGACTCCGAGTTACGGGCGCAATTGGTACAAGCCTTAACCAAAGAAAACCTAGCGGCCGAAAACGAACGTCGGGCGAAGTTGTTATTGAAAAAAGAAGCCATCAGTCAGGAAGAATACGATATTGCTAGTGCGGATTACCGTACCGCCAAGGCCCAAAAACAATTGATTCAAGTACAAATTGGGAAAACCTCCATTAAGGCTCCGTTTTCAGGTACCATTGGTTTGCGTAGTATTTCACCCGGAACCTATGTTACACCCAGTATGGTAATCGCCAACTTGGTCAACACCAACCCTTTGAAAATAACCTTCTCGATTCCGGAGAAATATGCCACTGAGATTACGAAAAATGGCACGTTGCAATTTACCGTTGCGAATGAATCCAAAACGTATACAGCAAAAATCTATGCTATCGAACCCGCAATTGAAGCGACAACCCGAACGTTACGCGTTCGCGCTAATGCTGACAACAGTAACGGAACATTGATTCCGGGGACATTTGCGAATGTGCAATTACCGTTAAAAAACATCCCTGACGCGCTATTGATTCCGTCCGAAGTTGTGATTCCGGTAAAAGAAGGAAAGAAAGTCTTTATTGCGCAAAACGGAAAAGCCAAAGCAGTACTCATCGAAACCTTGACCCGCACAGGGAAAAATGTGGTGGTGACCTCAGGTTTAAAAGCGGGTGACACCCTATTGGTTACTGGTGTAATGGCTTTAAAAGATGAAGCCGACATTACTGTTAAACTCCAAACCAAATAAGCATGAGTCTGTCTACGTTAAGTATCAAACGACCCGTGTTTACCATTGTGGTCAATCTGCTCATTATTCTGTTTGGAATTTTGGGTTACTCCTATTTGGGCGTTCGGGAGTTTCCGTCCATTGATCCTGCTGTTATTACGGTGCAAACCAATTATACGGGAGCCAATTCGGACATTATCGAACAGCAAATCACCGAGCCTCTCGAGAAAGCGATTAATTCGGTGGACGGGATTCGCAATATTTCATCGAATTCGGCTCAGGGTTCGAGTACCATCAATGTCGAGTTCAAATTAGAAAAAAATCTAGAAGAAGCGGCGAATGATGTCCGCGATAAAGTTTCACAAGCCGTGCGTTCCTTACCGCAAGATATCGATGCACCGCCTGTAGTTTCTAAGGCCGATGCCGATTCAGAACCCATTATTACCATGACCGTTCAAAGCGACACCCGCAATGTAATGGACTTGAGTGACTATGCCGAAAATGTCTTGGCCGAACGCTTACAAACGCTTTCGGGTGTGAGTAGTGTGCAAATTTGGGGACAGAAACGGTATGCGATGCGTTTGTGGTTGGATCCTGTGAAAATGACATCCTATGGATTGACGGTCAAGGATGTGATGACTGCATTGGACAAACAAAATGTAGAATTACCCTCTGGAAAGATTACGGGAAAAAATACCGAGCTTACGGTGCGTACCCTCGGCAACTTGTCGGATGAAGCCGAATTCAACAACATTATCGTTTTGGCTGGCGAAGGAAAAACCATTCGTTTCAGTGATATCGGTCGGGCGGAATTGGCCCCTCAAGTCTTGGAATCGCAATTAACCGAATCGGGTAAACCGCTATTGGGACTGGCGATTATTCCACAACCGGGAACCAACTACTTGGATATTGCGGATCAATTCTACAAGCAATACGCTCAATTTGAAAAGGATTTACCGAAAGACATCCATTTGAATGTGGCGTTGGACAATACCTTATTTATCAAAAAATCCGTAACCGAAGTTGCAGAAACCTTATTGATTTCGATTCTTTTGGTTATTCTAATCATCTATTTGTTTTTCCGTGATTGGTCGATTGCCTTCCGTCCGTTGTTAGACATTCCTGTTTCGTTGATTGCCACGTTTTTCATCATGTATTTGTGTGGTTTCTCGGTGAATGTTTTGACATTACTAGCGATTGTATTGGCGACGGGATTGGTGGTAGACGACGGAATTGTGGTTACGGAGAATATTTTCAAAAAGGTAGAAGAAGGCATGTCGCCTATTGAAGCGGCCATCAAGGGTTCGAATGAAATTTTCTTCGCGGTGATTTCAATTTCGATTACCCTTGCGGCAGTATTCTTACCAATCATCTTTTTGGAAGGATTCGTCGGACGATTGTTCCGCGAGTTTGGTGTCGTCATTGGGGCAGCCGTACTGGTCTCTGCCTTTGTATCGCTGACCCTTACTCCGATGTTGAATGCCTATTTAATGAAAGAAGGCGGACATAAACCGAGTCGTTTTTACGAATTTACCGAGCCTTATTTTGTGAGCATGAACAAAGGTTATGCGCAAGCTTTGGAAGGATTTTTACGCAAGAAATGGTGGAGTTTCCCCATCTTGGCAGCTTGTATCGGACTGATTGTTTTGTTTTTTAATATTCTTCAAAAAGAAACCGCTCCGTATGACGACCGTAATTTGGTGATTATGGGCGTTACCACACCGGAGGGTGCGACTTACGACTATACCGATAAGTTGATGCAAGACATTTCCAAAATGATCAATGATTCGATTCCCGAGAAAAAAGTGGGATTGATTGTGACTTCGCCTTCGTTCTTTACTTCAGCGGTCAATACAGGTCGGGTGCGTTTGGCCTTAGTTGATCCAGAACAACGTCAAAAAAGCCAGAAAGCGATTGCGGAACAATTAGGAAAATGGACCAAGAAATATACAGATGCCAAAGTAACGGTATCGGAACAACCCACGATTTCGGTGAACCGCAGAGGTGGCTTACCGATTCAATATGTGATTCAAGCCCAATCGTTTGAGAAATTACAGGAAAAAATACCCCAGTTTATGGAAGAGGCGACAAAGGATCCGACTTTTTCGATTGTGGATGTGAATTTAAAATTCAACAAACCCGAACTGAATATTTCGATTGATCGGGAGAAAGCCGAAAGTTTAGGTGTTTCTGTAATTGATGTGGCACAGACTTTACAACTTTCGTTGAGTGGCCAACGCTTTGGTTACTTCATGCGCAACGGAAAACAGTACCAAGTGATTGGTCAGTTTGATGATAAAGACCGCGATGATCCATTGGATCTAACATCGATGTTTGTGAAAAACAATAAAGGGGAATTGATTCAAATGGATAATTTAGTTCAAGTTGAAGAGCAAAGTAATCCACCCCAATTGTACCACAACAACCGCTATATGTCGGCTACTGTTTCTGCAGGTTTAGCGCCTGGTAAAAGTATTGGTGACGGGATTGAAGCGATGAATGCGATTGGTAAAAAAGTATTGGACGAAACCTTTACCACCGATTTAAGTGGTGAATCGCGCGACTTTACCGAAAGTAGTTCGAATACCTCCTTTGCTTTTGGGTTGGCGTTATTGTTAATCTATTTGATTTTAGCAGCTCAATTTGAGAGTTTCATCGATCCGTTTATCATCATTTTAACCGTTCCTATGGCGGTAGCAGGAGCCTTATTATCCTTGTGGTTATTTGGGCAAACGTGGAATATCTTCAGCCAGATTGGTACCGTGATGCTGATTGGGTTGGTGACCAAGAATGGAATCTTGATTGTGGAATTTGCCAATCAATTGCGGGAACAAGGTCGCACCAAATACGAAGCGATTGTGGAAGCCTCTGAAGCGCGTTTACGTCCGATTTTGATGACGAGTTTAGCGATTGCCTTGGGTGCTTTACCGATTGCAATGTCGTTGGGAGCAGCATCGACCAGTCGAATTGGTATGGGCGTGGTGATTGTGGGAGGCACTTTATTTTCACTGCTACTCACCTTATTTGTGATTCCTGCAATTTATTTAATGTGGTCGCGTGCACGTAAACACCGACCCGAATTTGACAACATAGACGCATAATTATGTCACGATATACCATCCTCCTTTTGCTCTTGTTCGGACTTCAATTGAGTTCGGCACAACAGGTATTAACCCTAGAAGAGGCTATTAAAATAGCACTTGAGAACAATTTTGATATTCAATTGGCTAAGAACAATTTAAAAATTGACGAAACCAATAATTACATCGGAAACGCGGGCATGTTGCCCAATGTTTCAGCCAACATCACGGACACCAATTCGAGAACCAATACAACCCAAGTGCAAGGCGGTACAGAACGAACATTAAATGGTGCCAAGAACTTGAATATGAATTATGGCGTTTCTTTAGATTGGACGGTGTTTGATGGATTAAAAATGTTTGCCCGGAAAGAACAATTGAACAAATTGGAGCAACAAGGTCAGGCCGAATTGAAAAGCGCACTCCTTTCCAAAATCAGTGCGGTGTACCTTGCCTATTATGATTTGGTTCAGCAGCAGCAACAAATCAAAGCCTTAGACACCACTATTGTCATTTCAAAAGAGCGTTTGCAAACGGCGCAAAACCGATACAGTATAGGAAAGGCGGCTAAATTGGAAGTCTTAAATGCACAAGTGGACTTGAATGCCGACGAAAGCTTGATGATTCAACAAAAAGAACAATTCAAAGCCTCGCAAATTCAACTAAACACCTTGTTAGCAAGGGATGTAGCGCTTGAATTTAGTGTGTTGGATGCCTTACAAGTAGACGAGCAATTGGTTTTGGAAAACTTAAAATCGTTAGCCAAAGAACAAAACCCACAATTGCAGGCACAAGTATTGAGTAAGAATATTGCCGAACTGCAGTTGAAGCAAGTCAAAGCGGGACGCTACCCAACAGTCAAAGTAAATACGGGCTATACCATTGGGCGTACGGAGGCTTCTTTAGGATTTATTACCCAATCCCAAAATCGGGGATTAACATATGGATTCACGGCTTCTGTTCCCATCTTTCAAGGAAGTCAGATCAGTCGAAATGAAAAGATTGCCCGATTACAAGTGACCAATGCTGAAATCACAATAAAACAACAAGAATTGCTCTTGGAAAGTCAGCTGCAAAGTGCTTATGCGAGTTATGTTTCGAATAAAAAATTGGTCGAAATGGAAGCAAAAAATGTAGCTATTGCCGAACAAAATTTGGACATTACATTGGCTAAATTTAAAATAGGCACGATTACTCCCGTAGAATTTCGCACCGCGCAACAAGGATTTATTGAAGCGAAAGTACGTTACAGTAATGCCTTGTATCAAACTAAAATTTACGAAATCACGTTAAAAGAATTAGCAGGAAGTTTGACGTTTTAAGTACATTTGACAAAAAACTAAGCATGGTTCAATACAATCCCAAGGACTGGATTATTTTTATTTTCCGTTTTCACAAATCGGATACCTTCCGACAATTATTACCGATGATGGTATTAATTGGACTCTATTCAGCTGGAATTTGTTATTTGGAAACTACGGTTTGGCAATTGTCTGAGAACAGTCATGTTAAAAACATTCCCATCATGCATGGAATGGTTGGGTTTGTGATTTCTTTACTCCTTGCTTACCGCACCAACACAGCGTATGACCGTTGGTGGGAAGGACGAAAGTTATGGGGTTCGTTGGTTAACAACAGTCGGAACCTCGCTTTAAAACTATCAGTGATGTTAAAAGACGATCGGGATAAAACCTATTTTCGTCGCATTATTCCGGTTTATGCTTCGGTATTGCAAAAACATTTGGCTGACGAAGAAACCTCGATGACTTTGTTTGATGATTTGGATTTAGAAATGGATCACCACAAACATCGTCCGAATCAAGTGGCACGTGGTTTATATCAAAAAGCAAACGATTTGTATGTTTCAGGAAAAATTACAGGTGATCAATTGATTGTATTAAACAGTGAATTGCAATCATTTACCGATGTATGTGGCGCATGTGAACGCATCAAAAACACGCCTATTCCCTATTCTTACAGTGCTTTCATCAAGAAATTCATTTTCATTTATGTGATGACATTACCCTTTGGCTATGTGTTTAGTTTGGGGTATTTCACCATTCCTGTTGTTATTTTTATCTTCTATGTTTTGGCGAGTTTGGAATTAATTGCGGAAGAGATTGAAGATCCTTTTGGAAACGATGTCAACGACTTACCGACTAAAAAAATCGCGACCAATATTAAGAAACATATCGAGGAAATTCTTTAACTATAGTAATTCAGCAATTTTTAAGGAATCCAATTCATTATTGGGGGTTTTAATTTGTATCTTAGTCCTACAATATGATTCCTATGGCTGTTAAAGCATTACTCAACAAACCAGCACTCACTCATGAAAAGTCGTTGAAAACCTTAGTGGAAAACCGCACTATATTTTCATTAGACCATTGTGAATTGAATATTTTTGAGACGTATCAAAAATCAGAATTGGTACCGTTGAAGTTTAATGATTTGGTGGTAACGAGTATGTTGCGTGGGAAGAAAGTCATGCATTTGTTTGAAGACCCGAGTTTTGATTACCTTCCTGGGGAAACCGTGATTGTTCCCGGAAATGCTGAAATGAAAATTGATTTTCCTGAAGCTTCCAATGACAACCCAACACAATGTATCGCTTTAGCCATTGACCAACCGATTATCAAAAGTACGTTGGATTTTCTCAATGAAAAATACCCCAAAGAAGGGCGAAATAATTTGTGGAAATTGGACCATGAAAACTATTTCTTTTACAACAATGTCGAATTGGCGGGGACGATTAATAAATTAATCAAAGAATGCATGGGCGATTCGCTAACGAAAGATGCCATTGCCGATTTGACCTTACAAGAATTGATTATTCGTATCATTCAAACCCAAACCGCTAAACGGTATGATGAAGATCAATACATCAACATTTCCAGTCCGATAGCTCCTGTTGTGGAATTTATCAAAACCAACATCCACCACTCCATCAACCTCAAAGACCTTAGCGACAAAGCGTGTATGAGTCCGACAAGTTTCTATCGCTACTTCAAGCGGGAATTAGGAATGAGTCCGATCGAGTTTATTTTGAATGAAAAAATCAAATACGCCAAAAAATTATTAAGTAATCCTAAAATCAATGTCAACGAAGTCTCGTATGCTACCGGATTTGAAGATTGCAATTACTTCATTCGTTTATTCAAAAAATACGAAGGCGTTACACCGAAGCAATACCAATTGATGAATTTTACGATGCCTTAATCGTAGGAATGGTAGCGTACAGGTGCTAACTGTTCTAGTTCTTCAGCTTCGAAAAGTCTGTATTTCACTTGAAACGTTTTTCCGTATGGCGTTTCCAAGGAAAAGCCTCCAGGGCCATGACCGTTGGTTACATCCAAAGTAAAGTGAGCATGTTTCCAATATTCGAATAAATCTTTATCCAGCCAAAAGTCGAATCCGTTGATTTGACCGATGCATACATCGCCTGAACGGAGCATAAAGCCGCCTTTTTCAAAACATTGGGGTTGCGTTCCTTCGCAACATCCTCCGGCTTGGTAGAACATCAATGGACCAAATTTTTCTTCAAGCATGGAAATGACTTCCAAGGCTTCTGGGGTAACGGCTAAACGTGACAGCATATTTTTTTGATTTAAAAAAGAAGAACCGCAAATTGATTCAAACACCATTTGCGGTTCTAAAGGTTTCTAATTTTTCGAACTATTAAAAGAATCCTAATTTATTTTTGTTGTACGAAATCAACATGTTTTTAGTTTGACGGTAGTGATCCAACATCATTTTATGGTTCTCACGTCCGATACCGGATTGTTTGTAACCTCCAAATGGAGCTCCGGCTGGATAGGCATGGTATTGGTTCACCCAAACACGACCCGCTTTGATAGCACGAGGCACTTGGTACAATTCATGCGCGTCACGCGTCCAAACGCCGGCACCTAAACCATACATGGTATCGTTTGCGATTTCGATGGCCTCTTCCGTAGTTTTGAACGTCGTAACTGCCAATACGGGTCCGAAGATTTCCTCTTGGAAAATACGCATTTTATTGTGGCCTTTGAAAACCGTAGGCTGGATGTAATAACCACCTTCTAAGTCGCCTCCCAAATGGTTCACTTCGCCACCACAAAGTAATTCGGCTCCTTCTTCTTTACCCAATTGGATATAGGAAAGAATTTTATCTTTTTGAATTTGTGAAGCTTGTGCGCCCATCATCACGGTTGGGTCAAATGGATTTCCTAGTTTCACTGCTGCTACGCGCTCCAATACACGCTCCATGAATTTTTCATAAATGGATTCGTGGACTAACAAGCGTGACGGACACGTACACACTTCACCTTGATTCAAGCAGAACAGTACCACACCTTCCAATGCTTTATCGAAGAATTCATCATCGGCATCCATTACCGATGGGAAGAAAATATTAGGTGACTTACCGCCTAACTCTAAGGTAACTGGGATAATGTTTTCAGTAGCATATTGCATTACCATACGACCTGTAGCTGTCGATCCTGTAAAAGCTGCTTTCGCTACTTTAGGATTGGTCACTAAGGTACGTCCAAGTTCTGCTCCAAAACCATTTACGATATTAATTACCCCTGCAGGGATAAGGTCTGCAATAAGTTCCATCAACACCATGATAGAAATGGGAGTACTTTCAGCTGGTTTTAACACGACACAGTTCCCAGCAGCAAGAGCGGGAGCCAATTTCCAAACCGCCATAAGGATTGGGAAATTCCAAGGAATGATTTGTGCAACCACACCGATGGGTTCGTGTACAATAATTGAAACGGTATCCTTATCCAATTCGCTAATCGAACCTTCTTCTGCGCGGATTACGCTAGCAAAATAACGAAAGTGATCGATCGCCAAGGGTAAATCGGCTGCCATTGTTTCGCGGATGGCCTTTCCATTATCTAAGGTTTCTACAGCAGCAAGGTGTGCGAGATTTTCTTCTAAACGATCAGCAACCTTATTTAAAATAATACTGCGTTCCGTTTTAGAAGTCTGACTCCACGATTCAAAAGCGGCATGAGCTGCGTTTACTGCGTTTTCAATATCCATTTTAGCAGAATGCGCTGCTTTCGCCATCACTTTACCGTCAACTGGTGAAATTACATCAAAATATTGGCCTGTAGAAGGAGCCGTCCATTTTCCATTAATGTAATTATCATATTTCTCTTTCAGTTGAGGGCGTTGTACTAAATTACTCATCGTCTTAACGTTTTATTGTTTGTTGAATCAAAATTAGAAGCTACATGGATTACTCAATAGCACTTTTATTTCAAATTATAGCACAAAACTGATAACCTTAAAATTTTAACGTGATTTATTTACACATCCTTCAATTTTATTCTCAATTATTTACCATATTCCTATCGATGCTGTATTGAGAATCCGTTTAAAATATTTTTTAGTTTACCGCCCGATATCCTTATCTTTGCACCCGTTAAAAAACCATTACAACCATGCGAATTTCCTATAATTGGCTCAAGCAATTTTTAAAAATCGATTTACCCTCTGAAGAAACGGCATCGCTTTTAACCGACTTAGGTTTGGAAGTGGAAGTTGTTGAAAAATATCAATCTGTAAAAGGTGGACTTCTGGGCGTAGTTGTTGGCGAGGTGAAAACTTGTGAAAAACATCCGGATGCAGACCGTCTTAAAGTAACTACGGTTGACTTAGGTGATGGAAATGCTCCTGTTCAGATTGTATGTGGTGCTCCCAATGTTGCGGCAGGACAAAAGGTTCCAGTGGCTACCGTTGGCACGAAATTGTTTGACAAAGAAGGAAATGAATTTGAAATCAAGAAAGGAAAAATTCGTGGTCAAGAAAGTCATGGAATGATTTGTGCCGAAGATGAATTAGGCTTGGGTGAAAATCATGACGGCATTATGATTTTGGATGCTAAGTTAAAACCTGGCACTCCATTGGCGGAAGTTTTAAAAATTGAAAACGACGAAGTTTTTGAAATAGGCTTAACTCCCAATCGTGCTGATGCTATGTCGCACATGGGTGTTGCACGGGATTTACGCGCGGGTCTTTTACAACGCAATAAAAATATTGAATTAATCACGCCATCGGTTTCTGCGTTTAAAGTAGATAAGCGTACACTTAAAATTCCGGTGGATGTTGTAGACAGCAAATTGGCTCCTCGTTATTGTGGGGTAACTATTTCTGGAATTAAAGTAAAACCTTCTCCGGATTGGTTACAAAATCGTTTGAAAGCGATCGGAATTACTCCAAAAAATAATATTGTAGACGTTACCAATTACATATTGCATGAATTGGGTCAGCCTTTGCATGCATTTGATGCGGCTAAAATTAATGGAAAGCTTACGGTTAAAACAGTAGCTGCAGGAACAAAGTTTGTAACCTTAGACGATGTCGAGCGCACTTTACATGAAGATGATTTAATGATTTGTGACGAAAACGGTCCGTTATGTATGGCGGGGGTTTTTGGTGGGAAATCTTCAGGAGTGACTGAAACAACGACTTCTATCTTTTTAGAAAGTGCTTACTTTA
The DNA here is from genome assembly GCA_039798185.1 of Bacteroidota bacterium. Lineage (GTDB taxonomy): Bacteria > Bacteroidota > Bacteroidia > Flavobacteriales > Flavobacteriaceae > Flavobacterium. Next base: position 6,312 of record JBDKGM010000039.1, on the reverse strand, counting down.
ATCCGGTGACCATTCGCAAAACGGCAAAACGCCACGGATTAAGTACGGATGCGTCGTTCCGTTTTGAACGTGGAATCGATCCTAACATTACAGAATATGCTTTAAAACGCGCTTCTATGTTAATTATGGAAGTTGCAGGTGGAGAAATGACTTCTGATGTGGTGGATTTGTATCCGAAGAAAGTAGAGGATTTCTCGGTATTCTTGAATTTTGACAAAGCCTTTAAATTGATTGGTCAAGAGATTCCGAAAGAAACCATTAAGAAAATCTTAGCCTCTTTAGACATAAAAGTAAATAGTATCACGGATGCAGGTTTGGGATTAATTATTCCAGCTTACCGAGTGGATGTGCAACGAGAAATCGATGTTATTGAAGATATTTTACGGGTTTACGGGTATAATAACGTTAATTTCACTAAGAAAATTAATGCTACTGTTTCCAATTCACCACGTACCGAAGATTATAAATTGCAAAATATAGTAGCGAACCAACTCAATTCATTGGGATTCCATGAAATGATGGCGAATTCATTGACCACTGGTGATTATGTAAAACTTTCTCCTCAGTTAAAAGAAGAATACAATGTGACCATGTTGAATCCTTTGAGTAGTGATTTAGCAACGATGCGTCAATCGATGTTGTTTTCTGGTTTGGAAGCGGTATCGTATAACATCAACCGAAGAAATGGTGATTTGAAATTATTTGAATTTGGAAAAACGTACCACAAATTGTTATCTGGATTTAATGAAAAGAAACACTTAACCGTTTTCTTAACAGGTGATCGCGCTGCTGAAAGTTGGACACTACCACAAAAGCCAACCGATTTCTTTGCTTTTAAAGGTTATGTTACCTCCATTTTAGAGCGTTTGGGTTATACCAAAGTGCAAGACAAACCTGTAGTGAACGATGTTTTTGCTGAAGGAATTGCATTGAGTTTAGGTAATGATGTTTTGGTTGAGTTTGGATCAGTTAAAAAACACATTTTAAAGCACTTTGATATAAAGCAAGACGTTTTTTATGCTGACTTTAATTGGGATTTAATCATTAAAATGATTGCCAATAAAATCAAGTTCCAAGAGATTCCGAAATACCCGGAGGTGCGACGAGATCTTGCGTTATTGGTTGATGAATCGGTAGCCTTTGAGTCTATTTACACCATTGCTCGTCAATCAGAAAAGAGTTTGTTGAAACAAATCAACTTATTTGATGTATATCAAGGAAAGAATTTACCGGAAGGCAAGAAATCGTATGCTGTAAGTTTTATACTTCAAGATACTTCAAAAACATTGACCGACACACAAATTGATAAAATCATGAATAAATTACAAAATCAATTTGAGTCAGAATTAGGTGCACAATTGCGTTAATTTCAAAATAAAATATAAAGAGCCATCGTAAAAGATGGCTTTTTTTTATGGCTAAAAATTAACGATAGTTCAATTGACAAGGATTGTTTTTTGCTGTACATTCGTGATGAATTCGAAACTAATACAATGGCTATGAAAGTTTTAGAAAAGAAATCGCTGGATGAAGTCCTTCTCAAAGTACGCAATCAGCAACAGAAGCAGTCAGAGGTGTTAGAGAAAGTGGGACAAGTGTTACATCAACATTCCAACTGTCTTTCTCATGCTTCAGAAGAGGAAAATACTACCAATGCTTTTCAATTGGAATTACTTAATGTAGACCGAATTTTCCATAAAAATCAAATTCAAAAAATTTGTGTGGATTACCGCTTGCGCTTTCTACCGACCAAACTTTTCAAACACGGACTTCCTGATGAGGCTATTGATGCATGGATGGCTTTAGAAGCTTTGCATCAAACTTCGATTAGAGGCTTACAGATTGCTGCTCCCTCTAAATCATTTCATTTAAAAACCTATGATGATCCCATGTTGTTTGCTCCGATTGGCAATGACTATTACTATTTAATTCATAAATGGGGTAATGATGTTTCGCCTTTGCGCAAATGGAAATATTGGCCGGTTAAAAATGTGATTACATTTTTACTATTAAGTGTTTTCGTCAGTGCACTTCTAACGTTTATCCTACCGATGAATAAATTGGGGACTACCCTACTTTGGGCACCATTCATCGTGTTTTTATTTATGTTTAAATCGATAGTGGGAACGGTTGCCTATTATTTTTTTATGATGGGAAAGAATTTCAACAGCGAAATTTGGGACCGACCCTTTAAAGAAAATTAGACGATAAAAAAAGACCGATTCCAAACAAAGAATCGGTCTTTTCGATTAACCTAACAAACAAATTATTCTATTTTTATGGAAGTACAACGGTATCCACTACATGAATTACACCGTTCGATTGGAATACATTAGAAATGGTGATAGTAGCTGTATTACCTTTGCTATCATTTACCATTAATTTATCTCCTTTTTGAGTTACAGTAAGCACCCCTCCGGCAACCGTTTTCAATTCGGCTTTTCCTTTTCCTTTTTTCACCATATCCATTAAATCCTGTGCAGAAAATTTACCGGCCACTACATGGTATTTCAATACGGTTTGTAATTTCTCTAAATTTTCAGGTTTCAAAAGATATTCTACTGTTCCAGCAGGCAATTTATCAAAAGCTGCATTAGTAGGTGCAAATACAGTAAAAGGTCCTGCAGTTTGTAATACATCAACCAAGCCAGCAGCTTTCACGGCTGCAACTAAAGTAGTATGGTCTTTAGAATTGACTGCGTTTTGTACAATGTTTTTGGAAGGATACATAGGAGCGCCACCTACGTTAACTGTTTTTTCATTTTGAGCAAAAGCGACACCGGTAAATAACAATCCCGCTAAAACGAACTTTACCATTTGATTTCTTGTTTTCATAGCAATTTTTTTTTTAAATATTTATTTCATTTTTGTATAGCCATATACGATAGAAATTCAAAGTTGGTTTTTTTCGTACAAAAAAAAATCCCGAACCTAAGTCCGGGATTTTAAAATATGTGTTAATCAACTACTGATTATTTTTCACCTTTTTCCATTTTAGCTTTTAATTCAGCTAAGATGTCATTGTTATCACCTAAAGTTGAAGCAGGAGCATTGTTCGATGAAGTTGTTTCAACAGCTTTCACGTTTTTCTCTTCTTCTTCTCTGAAGATAGCAGTATGAGAAGCAACTACACGTTTGAATTCTTTGTTGAACTCAATAACTTTAAAGTCAGCAGTTTCTCCTTTTTTCAATTTCTTACCGTCTTCTTTTTCTAAGTGACGTGCAGGGATGAACGCTACTACATCATCTCCGAAATCTACAGTTGCACCTTTGTCAACGATTTCAGCGATAGTTCCATTGTGAACAGAACCTACAGCGTAAGCTGCTTCGTGTTTATCCCAAGGGTTTTCAGTAGTTTGTTTGTGACCTAAAGAAAGTTTTCTTCCGTCTACGTCTAATTCTAATACAACTACGTCTAATTTATCACCAACATTTACGAACTCAGATGGGTGCTTGATTTTTTTCGTCCAAGACAAATCAGAGATGTAAACTAATCCGTCGATTCCTTCTTCTAATTCTACGAAAATACCGAAGTTAGTGAAGTTACGAACGATACCTGTATGTTTCGAACCTACTGGATATTTAGAAGTAATGTCAGTCCAAGGATCTTGTGACAATTGTTTGATACCTAAAGACATTTTACGCTCATCGCGGTCTAATGTTAAGATAACAGCTTCTACTTCATCACCCACTTTTACGAAATCTTGAGCCGAACGTAAGTGCGTAGACCAAGACATTTCAGAAACGTGGATTAAACCTTCAACACCTTCAGCAACTTCGATGAAAGCTCCGTAGTCAGCGATAACTACTACTTTACCTTTCACTTTATCACCTACTGATAATTCAGATCCTAAAGCATCCCATGGGTGAGCGTGTAATTGTTTTAAACCTAATTGGATACGTGTTTTCTCGTCATCGAAATCTAAGATTACTACGTTCAATTTTTGGTCTAATTCCAATACTTCACTTGGGTGATTGATACGTGACCAAGATAAGTCAGTGATGTGGATTAATCCGTCAACACCTCCTAAATCGATGAATACACCGTAAGAAGTGATGTTTTTAACCACACCTTCTAATACTTGACCTTTTTCTAATTGACCGATGATTTCTTTTTTCTGAACTTCGATATCTGCTTCGATCAACGCTTTGTGCGATACTACAACATTTTTGAATTCATGGTTAATTTTAACCACTTTGAATTCCATCATTTTGTTAACGTATACATCGTAATCACGGATTGGTTTCACGTCAATTTGTGAACCTGGTAAGAACGCTTCAATTCCGAAAACGTCTACGATCATACCACCTTTTGTTCTACATTTCACAAAACCGTTAACGATTTCTCCCGTTTCGTGAGCAGCGATAACGCGATCCCATGATTTGATAGTTCTAGCTTTACGGTGAGAAAGTACTAATTGTCCTGTTTTGTCTTCACGCACATCAATTAATACTTCTACTTTGTCCCCAACTTTCAAGTTTGGGTTGTAACGGAATTCGTTTAATGAAATAACCCCTTCCGATTTTGCATTGATATCAACAATAGCGTCACGGTCAGTAATACGAACTACTAATCCTTCAACAACTTCTTCGTTGTCTGTAGAAATGAAAGTCTTAGCCACTAAGTCTTCAAATTCTCTTAAGTTTTTTTCGTCTACTGCGTCGATTCCTTCGGCATAGTTATGCCAGTTAAATTCATTTAAAAACGCTACTTGATCTTTGTTTAATTCAGCCATGCTGATCATTCTATTTGTATGCTGTGCTTTTCGAGTTTCATGTGCGAGTAAAATACACAGCAGTGTTTTACGTAAATAATTCAGTACCAATTGGAAACTCTTCTCCGCCAAAAGGTGTGCAAAAGTACGTATTTATTCTCAACCTCAAAACATTTTGTGCAGAAAATTAAGTCATTAGCCATAAAAAAACCCTCTCCGAAGAAAGGGTTTATAATTTATAATTTAGTGACTTACTTGTGCCACATCTTCCGGATTGTGTTTGTGTTTAAAGAAAATGGCGAATAAGACAGCTATAACTAGTGAATACGCTGCAAAAGCCAACCAGATATTGTGCCAATCACGAACGCCTTCATGGGTAAAATATTTTTCAATTGCCCAGCCAGAAGTAAAACTACCCAATATCGCTCCGAAGCCATTTGTCATCATCATAAATAATCCTTGAGCGGACGAACGAATTTTTGCCGATGTAGAAGTTTCCACAAATAATGATCCGGAAATATTAAAAAAGTCAAAAGCCATACCGTAAACAATACAAGATAGGATAATCATCCATAATCCATCTGTAGGGTTACCATAAGCAAACAGTCCAAAACGTAAAACCCAGGCTAGCATTGAAATCAACATGACTTGTTTGATACCAAATCGTTTTAAGAAGAATGGTATAGCTAATATGAACAATGTTTCAGAAATCTGAGAAATTGACATGATTATTGTAGAATATTTTACAACAAAAGAATCTTTGTATTCAGCTATGTTTTTAAACTCATCAAGGAAAACATCGCCATAAGCATTTGTCAATTGAAGTGCACCACCCAAAAACATTGAAAATATAAAAAACAAAGCCATTTTATAATTCCCAAAGAGTTTGAAAGACTCCAAACCTAAAGAGCTTTTCTCCTCTTTATTGTGTTGTGGTGGACATTTTGGCAATGAAAACGAATATAAACCTAACACTATCGCTCCTATTCCAGCGATATAAAACTGATATTCGGTAGCTTTACTTCCCGTTAAATTAGTTAACCACATGGCTACAATAAAACCAATTGTTCCAAAAACGCGAATCGGAGGAAAATCTTTAACGACATCACTATTGGGACTGTTTTTTAATGCCGTGTAAGAAATGGAATTCGATAATGCAATTGTGGGCATATAAAAACTCATCGCCAAAAGCATTATATAAATGAAAGTAGAAGGATTGGAAACTTGAGGAAGATAAAATAAAACGCCGGCATAAAGTAAATGTAAAACGCCATACAAACGCTCTGCATTTATCCATCGATCAGCCATTATTCCTGTTAGTGTTGGCATGTATAAGGAAGCAATTCCCATTGTTCCAAATACTAACCCAAATTGGGTACCATCCCAATGACGTGTTCCGAACCAATAATTTGCAATTGTAATCAACCATGCGCCCCAAACAAAGAATTGCATAAAGTTCATGAAGACCAATCTTATTTTTACACTCATAATCGTTATTCGTTTTTGGTTAATCTAGCTCGTAAATCTACGAGAATAATTGAGATTTACAAAGAATTATAACGATTTCGCGTGTTCGTTGACTAAGTCCAACACCACT
>JBDKGM010000038.1:0-35302 GCA_039798185.1 Bacteroidota bacterium | reverse complement strand
TGATGGATGCTGTAAAGCAAACCCGTAAAGCACATCATCACATCGAGGAAGTTTTTACTCCTTTCCCGGTTCACGGATTAGATAAAGCAATGGGTCTTGCGCCTACACGCCTAGCAATCTGTGCGTTCATCTACGGTTGTATCGGTATTTCCGTGGCTACTTGGATGATGTGGAATATTATGATCAACGATTGGCCTCAAGATATTGGAGGTAAACCAAGTTTCTCGTATTTACAAAACATGCCTGCATTTGTACCGGTAATGTTTGAGATGACAGTTTTCTTTGCAGCGCACTTAATGGTTATTACTTTTTATATGAGAAGTAGATTATGGCCTTTCAAAAAAGCTGAGAATCCTGATGTAAGAACAACAGATGATCACTTTTTGATGGAAGTTGCAGTTTCAGGAAATGAAGAAGAACTGGTTTCTTTCTTTAAAAATACAGGAGCTGTTGAAGTTAAAGTAATTGAAAAGCACTAAGAAGATGAAGAATATTATAAAATTATCCTTTATGGTAGGAGCTGTAGCTTTGATGACAGCTTGTAAAGATGATAAGTCACCGAATTATCAATACATGCCAAATATGTATGAATCGGTTGCTTATGAAACGTATTCTGAATCCAATGCTTTTAGATCGCCTAACGCAAAAGCTGAAAACGGAAAAGAAGGACAGTTACCACCAGCAGGTACAATCAAAAGAGGTTATGTACCTTATGAATTGCCTAATACACCCGAAGGATATGCTGCGTCAAAAGCAGTTTCTAATCCTTTTCCAGCTGAAAAGATGGATGTAAAAAAAGCAGAAGAGTTATTCAATATTTACTGTGCAATTTGTCACGGTACTGCAGGTGATGGTAAAGGAAAATTAGTTACGCAAGGGAAGTTCCTTGGTGTTCCTAATTACAAAGACCGTCAAATCACTGAAGGGAGTGTAAATCATGTAATCACTTATGGATTAAATTCTATGGGTTCGTATGCAAACCAATTAAATCGTGAAGAACGTTGGTTAGTATCCAATTATGTGATGCAATTGAAAAGTAAATTATAATTGTAGAATTATCAGATTGTTATAGATATGTACACATTTTCACAAAGATTAAAAACTACAGCTTTCGTACTAATCGCATTAGGATTGGTAGGTATTGTTTATGGGTTTTTATCTACTCCGAAAACTATAGAAGATGTTGAGAAAATTGTGGCTGCTGCTCATCATGAAGGTGGTCACGAAGGTGGTCACGCTGCTGCAGCTTCTCACGATTCTCACGATGCTGCTTCACATGAAGCCCATGATGCAAAAGCAGAAGCTGCACATCATGGAACAGAATCCACTCATGAAGCAACAGCTACCGCTGAACCAGCTACTCATGAAGCACACGATTCTATCAAAACTGAAACAACTGATACTACTCATGTAGCTGTAGCTCCAGTAGCTGAAAAGCATGAGGTTAATGTGGTTGCTAAAGAAGAGAAAAAAGTGGATGCTGCAAAAGAACATGAGGAGCACATTCAACATGTTTTCCACCAATTACAAAACAAGCCTTGGGCTGCGTTATATGTAGCTTGTATCTTCTTCTTGTTAGTAACTATGGGTGCCCTTGCATTCTATGCAATCCAACAAGTAGCACAAGCCGGATGGTCTCCAGTATTATTCCGTGTTATGCAAGGGATTACAGCATACTTACCTGTAGGTTCTGTAATATTCTTTGTTCTTTTAATACTATCAGGAACACATGTGAATCACTTATTTCCATGGATGGCTGAAGGTATAGCGGATAAAAATTCACCTAACTATGATGCGTTAATCGCTGGAAAACAAGGGTATTTAAATTTTGGTTTCTGGATTGCTAGAGCAGCTGTATTCTTGATAGGTTGGAACTTATACCGTTTCTATTCTAGAAAAAATTGTTTGGCTCAAGATGAAGCTAATGATGATTTCTATTACAAAAAGAACTTCAAGTTATCTGCAATGTTTTTAGTATTCTTCATTGTATCTGAATCAATTATGGCTTGGGATTGGATTATGTCCTTAGATCCACACTGGTTTAGTACTTTGTTTGGATGGTATGTGTTTGCTAGTTTCTTTGTAAGTGGTATCACTACCATTTCTATGGTAACACTTTACTTAAAATCAAAAGGGTATTTAGAATATGTAAATTCAAGTCACATTCACGATTTATCAAAATTTATGTTTGGTATTAGTGTGTTCTGGACGTATTTATGGTTCTCACAATTCATGTTGATTTGGTATGCAAACATTCCTGAAGAAGTTACGTATTTCATTACACGTATTAATGACTATACTTTACCTTTCTGGGGTGCAGTTGGCTTAAACTTCATTTTCCCATTCTTGACATTAATCAATACAGATTTCAAACGTGTAGCTCCAATCGTAGTTACAGCTGGTGTTGTAATTTTGTTTGGTCACTATATTGATTTCTTCAACATGATTATGCCTGCAACAGTAGGTGACCAATGGTTTATTGGGGTGTCTGAAATCGGATCCGTATTGTTCTTCTTAGGTTTGTTTATTTTAGTTGTGTTCACTGCGCTTACCAAAGCACCGTTAACACCTAAACGCAATCCTTACATGGAGGAGAGTAAACATTTTCATTATTAATATTTAAAGAAAAGAACAAATGACAGGTTTATTAGTAGTTCTTGTTGTAGTTTTACTAGCAGTTGCTTTATGGCAATTAAGCAAAATTTTTGCTCTTACTCAGATTGGGAAAAAAGCCGAAGGTGAAGTTACCAATGTTGCCAATGATAACGATAATCGTATTAACGGTTACTTATTATTCGGTTTCTTAGGATTCATTTATTTGATTACCATTGTATGTATTGTTAAATACGGAGCTTTCCCCTTAATGGAAGATTCTGCTTCAGAACATGGTAAAGAAGTGGATCAATTGATGTGGATTTCTATGATTTTGATTTTCACAGTTCAAACAATTACACAAGCTTTATTACATTATTTCGGTTATAAATACAGTGGTAAAAAAGGTCAAGTAGCTACGTATTTATCAGATAACAACAAATTAGAATTTATTTGGAGTTCAATTCCTGCTATCGTTTTAGCAGTATTAATTTTCTTCGGTTTATTTACATGGAATGATATCATGTTTGTAAATGAAAAAGAGGAAAAGCCAATCGTAATTGAAATCTATGCGCAACAATTTAAATGGACAGCACGCTATGCGGGTGACGATAATGTTTTAGGTAAAGCAAACGTTCGTTTGATTGAAGGCGTTAACGCCTTAGGAGTAGACTTAGCTGATCCCAATGCACAAGACGATATCGTAGCGGATGAATTACATCTTCCAAAAGGGAAAAAAGTAATCTTCAAGATTCGTTCTCAAGATGTATTACACTCTATGTATATGCCCCATTTCCGTGCACAAATGAACTGTGTGCCAGGTATGGTAACTCAATTTGCTTTTACACCTATCATGACGACTCAAGAAATGCGTGATACAAAAGCAATGATTGAAAAAGTTCATCATATCAACGAAATTCGCAACAAAAAAAGCAAAGAGTTAGAAGCGCAAGGTAAAACTGCTTTAGATCCGTATACATTTGATTACTTATTGTTATGTAATAAAATTTGTGGAGCTTCCCACTACAACATGCAAATGAAAATTGTTGTGGATACTCCAGAAGATTACAACAAATGGTTAAAAGAAAAAACAACATTGGTTCAAGCTGTTAAAAATGCAGCCAAAGAAGAAGCTGCAAGCGCTGCTGCAGAAGCTGGGAAACCTGCTGATTCTGCCGCTTCAAAAATGGACACAACAGTTGTTGCTACTAAATAATTAGAAAAATATAATTGATTTATATCATATGAGTCACGCACACGACCTTCACATTGACGATCATGCACATGATCACCACCACAAGGACACATTCATTACTAAATACATTTTTAGTATTGACCATAAAATGATTTCTAAACAATACTTGTTAACAGGTATTTTAATGGGAATCATAGGTGTGGGGATGTCTTTATTGTTCCGTATGCAATTAGCATGGCCAGAAGAATCTTTCAAAGTATTTAAATTCTTCTTAGGTGAGAAAATGGCTCCGGAAGGGGTAATGACGAATGAAGCCTATTTATCATTGATTACCATTCACGGTACGATCATGGTGTTCTTCGTATTAACAGCGGCTTTAAGTGGTACATTTAGTAACCTTTTAATTCCGTTGCAATTGGGAGCACGCGATATGGCTTCTGGTTTCTTAAACATGGTATCTTACTGGTTGTTCTTCTTGTCAAGTGTGATTATGGTAATTTCACTTTTCGTAGAATCAGGACCTGCTTCTGCCGGTTGGACAATCTATCCTCCATTAAGTGCTCTTCCTCAAGCAATCGCTGGTTCAGGTTTAGGGATGACTTTATGGTTGGTTTCTATGGCGATTTTCATTGCTTCTTCCTTATTAGGTTCGTTGAATTATATCGTAACGGTATTAAACTTACGTACTAAAGGGATGACAATGACCCGTATGCCATTAACAATTTGGGCGTTTTTCATTACAGCTGTAATCGGTGTAATCTCGTTCCCAGTATTGTTATCAGCAGCTTTGTTGTTAATCATGGACCGTAGCTTCGGTACTTCTTTCTTCTTGTCAGATATCTATCTAGCAGGTGAAGTATTGGATTATCAAGGTGGATCACCAGTATTGTTTGAACACTTGTTCTGGTTCTTAGGTCACCCTGAAGTATATATCATCTTATTACCAGCATTAGGTATCACTTCTGAAGTTATTGCAACCAATTCACGTAAACCAATATTTGGTTACCGTGCGATGATTATGTCAATTCTTGCAATTGCATTCTTATCTACTATTGTTTGGGGTCACCACATGTTCGTATCAGGGATGAATCCATTCCTCGGCTCGGTGTTTACCTTTACAACACTATTGATTGCTATTCCTTCTGCGGTTAAAGCATTCAACTACATTACAACTATTTGGAAAGGTAACCTTCAGTTAAACCCTGCTATGTTATTCTCTATCGGTTTGGTATCTACTTTCATCACTGGTGGTTTAACAGGGATTATCCTTGGAGATAGTACGCTAGATATTAACGTTCACGATACATATTTCGTAGTAGCTCACTTCCACTTAGTAATGGGTATCTCCGCACTTTATGGAATGTTTGCTGGTATCTACCACTGGTTCCCAAGAATGTATGGAAGAATGTTAAACAAAACTTTAGGTTATGTTCACTTCTGGGTAACTGCAGTTTGTGCGTATGGCGTATTCTTCCCAATGCACTTCATCGGTATGGCAGGTTTACCAAGACGTTATTATACAAACACTAACTTCCCAATCTTTGACGATATGCAAGATGTAAACGTTGTAATTACCATGTTTGCATTAATCGGAGGAGCATTCCAGTTGGTTTTCATTTACAACTTCTTTAGTTCTATTTTCTATGGTGAAAAAGCACCGCAAAACCCATGGAGATCGAATACATTAGAGTGGACAGCACCTGTAGAACACATGCACGGTAACTGGCCAGGCGAAATTCCAGAAGTACACCGTTGGCCTTATGATTACAGTAAGCCAGGTCACGACGAGGATTTCGTTCCACAAAATGTACCTATGAAACCAGGAGAAGAAGTTCTTCACCACTAAAATATACCAAAGCCTTTCTTCGGAAAGGCTTTTTTATTCCTCCTAACTTGTACTATATTTGTGGTATGAACGAAAATTTAGATCCGACCAACAAAGGCTATAATCCCGAAGAACTCGACGTTGAAAAAAAACTGCGTCCGCTTTCTTTTGACGATTTTACAGGCCAAGACCAAGTTCTCGAAAATCTAAAAGTTTTTGTAAAAGCCGCTAATCTTCGCGATGAAGCGCTAGATCATACGCTTTTTCACGGCCCTCCCGGTTTAGGAAAAACAACCCTAGCCAATATTCTTGCCAATGAATTGGGTGTCGGAATCAAAATCACATCAGGCCCCGTTCTCGATAAACCCGGTGACCTCGCCGGTCTACTCACGAATCTTGACGAACGTGATGTCCTTTTTATTGATGAAATCCACCGATTAAGCCCCGTAGTAGAAGAATACCTGTATTCCGCTATGGAGGATTTTAAAATCGATATCATGATTGAAACAGGACCCAATGCGCGTTCCGTTCAAATCAATCTGAATCCATTTACTCTGGTCGGAGCAACCACGCGTTCCGGACTATTAACAGCGCCTATGCGCGCGCGTTTCGGAATCCAGTCGCGCCTACAGTATTACAATACCGAACTCCTAACCACTATAGTTCAACGTAGTGCCGCCATTCTTGGAGTGCCTATTTCCATGGAAGCAGCTATCGAAATTGCTGGCCGAAGTAGAGGTACACCGCGTATCGCCAATGCACTTTTACGCCGGGTGCGCGATTTTGCACAAATCAAAGGCAATGGTAAAATCGATATTGAAATTGCTAGATACTCGCTGCAAGCACTGCACGTTGATGCGCATGGTCTGGATGAAATGGATAACAAAATTCTATCCACCATTATCGATAAATTTAAAGGAGGCCCCGTAGGTTTGTCCACATTAGCTACAGCTGTTTCCGAAAATGGAGAGACCATCGAGGAAGTCTATGAACCTTTCTTAATTCAAGAAGGTTTTATCATTCGAACGCCTCGTGGACGTGAAGTCACTGAAAAAGCCTACCGCCATCTCGGTAAAATTAAAGGAACTTCACAAGGGGAGTTGTTTTAGGGCATTCCCCCGAATCACGTCTTGTCTTCCGATAGTAATTTCTGGTCGGGGTCGGGCTTTCCGCAGTACGCGCCTCCCTAAAGTCCGGCGGGTACTTTGCTTCAATCCCTAATGCACTATGAATACCAATCGCGCTACTTTTTCCAATCAAATCAAAGCCGAAGCCAAACGCCTCGGATTTTTGTCGTGCGGTATTTCAAAAGCAGGTTTCCTAGAAGCAGAAGCACCACGCCTCGAAAAATGGTTGAAAAACGGATTTCATGGAGAAATGCACTATATGGAAAACCATTTTGACAAACGCTTGGATCCCACCTTGCTCGTCGAGGATGCCAAAAGTGTCATTTCTTTATTGCTCAATTATTATCCAGAACAGACGCAAAACCCCGATTCCTATCAAATTTCGAAATATGCCTATGGTCAAGATTATCATTTTGTAATCAAGGATAAACTCAAAGAATTACTCTTTTTTATCCAAAATGAAATTGGAGAAGTCAACGGTAGAGCCTTTGTGGATTCCGCTCCTGTGCTTGATAAAGCTTGGGCTGCCAAAAGCGGACTCGGTTGGGTAGGGAAAAATGCCAACTTAATAACCCAAAAAACAGGTTCGTTTTATTTTATCGCCGAACTCATTGTCGATCTCGAATTAGAACACGATTTGCCTACCACTGATCATTGTGGTACCTGTACGGCTTGTATCGATGCATGTCCAACCCAAGCCATCGTTGCGCCCTACGTAGTTGATGGAAGTAAATGCATTTCCTATTTTACGATTGAACTCAAAGAACAATTGCCCGCTGAAATGAAAGGTGCTTGGAACGATTGGATGTTCGGTTGCGATGTTTGCCAAGACGTTTGCCCCTGGAATCGTTTCGCGAAACCCCATCAAGAACCTGCCTTTTCACCCCATCCCGATTTGTTGCAGTTTACCAAAAAAGATTGGGAAGAAATCACCGAAGAAACCTTTCGAAAAGTATTTAAAAATTCGGCCGTAAAACGCACGCAATTCAAGGGTTTACAACGCAATATCGACTTCCTCAAATAAATCCCACATTTGTTTCTCTTTTCAACGGATACTTTTACCTTTGTAGTTAGACAAATTTTTAAAAATGGATAACAACTCGAGTAAACGCCGGGCCGCATTATTATACCATGCTAAGCCTACACCGGGTAAAATTAAAATCGTTCCAACCAAGAAATACGCAACACAACGCGATTTATCATTGGCTTATTCTCCCGGAGTAGCCGAACCTTGTTTGGAAATTGCCAAAGACGTCGATAACGTATATAAATATACTTCCAAAGGAAATCTAGTGGCTGTTATCTCTAACGGTACCGCTGTTTTAGGTTTAGGTGATATTGGAGCAGAAGCTTCAAAACCCGTTATGGAAGGTAAAGCGCTTTTGTTTAAAATCTTCGCAGATATTGATGTGTTTGATATTGAAGTGGGCACTAAAAATGTCGAAGAATTTATCGCCACCGTTAAAAATATTGCACCCACTTTTGGAGGCATCAACTTAGAAGATATCAAAGCACCCGAGTCGTTTGAAATCGAACGCCGCTTGGTGGAAGAATTGAATATTCCTGTAATGCATGATGACCAACATGGTACAGCGATTATTTCGTCTGCAGCCTTGTTAAATGCCTTGGAATTAGCAGGTAAAAAAATCCAAAAAGTTAAAGTTGTGGTTTCAGGAGCAGGTTCTGCAGCGTTGGCTTGTGCCAATCTGTATGTCTTGTTAGGTGTTAAACCTGAAAACATCATCATGTTTGATAAAGACGGTGTTTTACACAAAGGGCGCACCGATTTATCCGATTTGCAAAACCGTTATACCAGCGCAAAAGCAGGAACAACGATGGCCGAAGCATTGAAAAAAGCTGATGTGTTTTTGGGATTGTCTGCGGGTAACATTTTGACTCCTGATATGCTTTTGGGAATGGCGAAAAATCCGATTGTTTTTGCCATGGCCAATCCAGTGCCCGAAATTGATTACCATCTTGCTATTGCAACGCGTAAAGATATTATCATGGCAACCGGTCGTTCAGACCATCCCAATCAAGTGAATAATGTTTTGGGATTCCCCTATATTTTCCGTGGCGCCCTAGATGTTCGCGCGACAAAAATTAACGAAGCTATGAAAATGGCTGCGGTGAAAGCACTCGCCTGTTTAGCCAAAGAATTAGTGCCTGAACAAGTAAACATTGCCTACGGCGAAACCAAGTTGGCTTTCGGTCGTGATTATATTATTCCGAAACCTTTTGATCCGCGTTTGATTTCTAGAGTGGCTCCCGCAGTTGCCAAAGCGGCGATGGAATCGGGTGTAGCTCAAAATCCAATTACAGATTGGGAAAAATATGAGGAAGAACTCATGGAACGCATGGGTTCGGATAATAAAATGGTTCGTTTGTTAATCAATCGTGCCAAAACCGATCCTAAACGAATTGTTTTTGCAGAAGCCGACCAATTGGATGTGTTGAAAGCTGCACAAATCGTTTATGAAGAGGGAATTGGTAAACCCATTTTATTAGGACGAAAAGAAGATATTTTAGAATTAAAAGAGGAAATCGGATTTGATGCGGATGTGCCTATTTTAGACCCAAAAACAAAAGAAGAAGACGAACGAAGAATGCGTTATGCAGAGATATTCTGGAAAGAACGTCAGCGTCGAGGAATTTCTCTTTTGGATGCCCAAAAATGGATGCGTGAACGAAATTATTTCGCAGCCATGATGGTCAATGAAGGTGATGCTGATGCCATGTTGTCGGGTTATTCCCGCAGCTACCCATCAGTAGTTCGTCCATTAATGCAATTAATTGGAAAAGCTCCAGGCATTTCATTAATCGCAACGACCAATATGATGATGACCAACCGCGGTCCGATGTTCTTGTCCGATACCGCCATTAATCCAAATCCAACAGCGGATGACTTGGCAAAAATTGCTTTAATGACTGCAAAAACAGTTCGGATGTTTGGAATGGAACCCGTGATAGCCATGGTTTCATTTTCTAATTTTGGTTCTTCCACACATGAAAGCGCAAGTAAAGTTCGCGATGCTGTGGCCTATTTGCATAAATACTATCCCGATTTAATTGTGGATGGCGAAATTCAAACGGATTTTGCTTTAAACCCAGATATGTTAAAAGCGAAATTTCCATTTTCGAAATTGGCAGGCCGAAAAGTAAACACCATGATTTTCCCGAATCTAGAGTCGGCAAACATCACCTACAAATTGCTAAAAGAATTGTACAAAGTTGATTCTATTGGTCCAATCATGTTAGGTATGGACAAACCAGCACATATTTTCCAATTGGGTGCAAGTGTTGAAGAGATGGTGAATATGGCAGCAGTAGCTGTAGTTGATGCACAAGAAAAAAGTAAAAGATTAAAGGAATTAGTCGTTAAAAAATAGGTTGGATTGGACTAGAAATAGTATCAAAACTATTTTTTCTATATTTGAAGAAACTAACACAGAAATATGATTGCACACATTCAAGGTAAACTCGTTGAAAAATCACCCACAGAAGTGGTGATTGATTGTAATGGGGTGGGTTATCATATTCATATTTCATTGCATACCTACGGATTATTGCCGCAGGTAGAAACGGTGAAATTATATACGTATTTATTAATTAAAGAAGACGCACATAGCTTATACGGTTTTGTTGAAAAAGCAGAACGTGAGCTGTTCAAATTGTTGCTTTCAGTATCTGGGATTGGGGCTGGTATAGCACGAACCATGTTGTCTTCATTAGATCCAAAACAAATAATTGCAGCCATTGCCAATGGTGATGTTGGAACAGTTCAATCCATCAAAGGAATTGGTGCAAAAACGGCACAACGTGTAATTTTGGACTTACGGGATAAAGTGTTAAAAATCCATGATATAGGGGAAGTTTCTCCCGTATCGTACAATACAAATCGGGATGAAGCGTTATCTGCGTTGGAAGTTTTAGGTTTCCTTCGTAAAAATGCCGAGAAGGTCGTTGATAAAATTATGAAGGACCAACCTGATGCAACCATTGAAACCATAATCAAACAAGCTTTAAAAAACCTATAACTGTTGAAAACAAACAGCCGGAATAAATCATTATTACTCAAGTTCTTTTGTTTCTTTTTGATGTTAACTGCTTGGAATATTCAAGCACAAACAACACCAGAAGAAGACGAGGAAGATAAAGCAAGAGATACCATTAAAGGATACAACACGGGAGCGATCAAATTAAGTGACCCCAAAAGTGTTGTGGAAGCCTATACCTACGATCCAACCATTGACCGATACATTTTAACCAAAACATTTGAAGGGTTTAATATCAATTATCCCATGATTTTGACCCCAAAAGAATATGAAGCTTTGGTTATGCGTGAGTCTATGCGTGATTATTTTCAAAAAAAATCAAGAGCAGTAGAAGGGAAAGGGGATGATAAGGATAAAAAAGATTTATTGCCTAGATACTATGTAAACTCAAGTTTTTTTGAGTCTATTTTTGGTAGTAATACCATTGATATCAAGCCTACGGGTTCGGTTGAAGTGGATTTAGGTGTGCGCCATACAAAGCAAGATAATCCTTCGTTTTCTCCGCGTAACCGTTCGACAACCACCTTTGATTTCAACCAACGCATCAGCATGAGTTTGATGGGGAAAGTGGGAACCCGTTTGAATGTGAATGCCAATTACGACACCCAATCAACTTTTAACTTCCAGAATTTAATCAAATTAGAATATGCTCCTACGGAAGATGACATTATTCAAAAAATTGAAGTCGGAAACGTAAGCATGCCTCTGAACAGTACATTAATTCGAGGGGCACAAAGTTTATTCGGGGTGAAAGCCCAATTACAGTTTGGTAAAACTACAGTAACCGGAGTTTTTTCGGAACAAAAATCACAAACAAAAACCGTTACTTCTCAAGGAGGTGGAACAATTCAAGACTTTCAGTTGTTTGCGCAAGAGTATGACAATGATCGCCACTTCTTCTTATCCCAATATTTTCGTAATCGCTATGATTTAGCATTACGCAATTATCCATTTATTGATAGTCGTGTTCAAATTACACGAATTGAGGTTTGGGTGACCAATAAGCAAAACCGGGTTAACAACACTAACAATAACCAACGGAATATCATTGCACTTCAAGACTTAGGCGAAACGCGTCTAACGGATAGTTATGACAATACTGCATTGGCCGACAATCGAGTAGTCGCTGTGCATCCCGATGAGATTACCAATGGGTTCTTCCTTAATCCAGTGGATTCACCCACAGACAACTCCAATAACCGTTATGATCCAGCATTGATTGGAACTACAGGTTTGTTAAATTCGGGTATTCGCCAAATATTTACAGCAGGAGCAGGGTTTAACAACGTGAATCCTGTTAGTGAAGGTACTGATTATGCCAAATTAGAAAATGCTCGAAAATTAGCTCCCTCGGAATATACCTATCATCCACAATTGGGTTATGTGTCGCTCCAACAACGATTGGCAAATGACGAAGTGTTGGCAGTTGCGTATCAATATACTATTGGTGGTGATGTGTACCAAGTAGGTGAATTTGGTACCGATGGTGTTGATGCGACTCAAGTGAATACCAATTCAGGTGGACAATCGGTTCCTACTTCACAATCGTTGATTTTGAAAATGCTTAAAAGTAGTTTGACGTTTGTAGATAAACCGATTTGGGGATTGATGATGAAAAACATCTATCAAATTCCAGGGGGGTATCAACTACAAAAAGAAGATTTCAAGTTCAATATCTTATACACGGATCCTTCGCCATTAAACTACATTGTTCAAGCGAATCCTGCGACTCCACTTCCTAATGGAGTTCAGGATACACCACTTTTACGTGTTTTCTCATTAGACCAATTGAATTTTGCTAATGACCCACAAACTGGAGGAGATGGTTTTTTTGATTTTGTACAAGGACTCACTATCGATCAGCAAAATGGACGTATCATCTTTACCAAGGCCGAACCGTTTGGACGTTATTTATTTGAACGATTGAGAGGAACTACCGCTGAAAATTATTATGGAGATCCAACGTTAACTACTGATTTTAACGCGAATCAATCCAAATACGTTTTCCGAAAATTATATACGAGCACCCAAGCAGCAGCGTTGCAAGAAAGTGAAAAAAATAAATTCCAATTACGAGGAAAATTCAAGTCGTCAGGCGGTGAAGGAATTCCGATTGGAGCGTTCAATGTACCACAAGGTTCAGTAGTGGTTATGGCTGGCGGTAGACGTTTGGTAGAAGGAGTAGATTATACTGTAAACTACCAAGCAGGTCGCGTACAAATATTAGATCCATCGCTTCAAGCTTCCAATACACCGATTGAAGTTTCAGTAGAAAATAATTCTGTGTTTGGTCAACAAACCCGTCGTTTTATGGGGGTTAATGTCGAACATAAATTTAACAGTAAAGCGATGGTTGGGGCTACGTTCTTAAAAATGTCTGAGCGTCCTTTTACTCAAAAATCAAATTACGGTCAAGAATCGGTAAACAATACCATGTTTGGAATTAATACCAACTTGTCTTCTGAAGTTCCTTTCCTTACCCGTTTAGTGAATAAGTTGCCCAATGTAGATACCGACGTTCCTTCAAACGTATCTTTCCGTGGTGAGATTGCTTATTTGATGCCCAATACTCCAAAAGGAGACCGATTTAATGGCGAATCAACATTATATGTAGATGACTTTGAAGGGTCACAGACTAATATCGATTTACGTTCACCATTGTCTTGGTTTATCTCTTCAACGCCAGAACGTCCTGCGACTGGAAATGTGGATTATGCTGATTTTAACGGGACAAGTTTTAACTTGGATTATGGTTTTAAAAGAGCTAAAATCGCATGGTATACCATCGACCCTATTTTTTATACACAACGACCAACGGGTATCTCTCAAGATGATTTGTCTTTGAACAGTACCCGACGTATTTATAGTTCCGAGTTGTATCCACAGACAGTTATTGCACAAGGACAATCACAAGTTGTGAGTACGTTGGATTTGTCATTTTACCCACAAGAACGCGGACCGTATAACTTCAGTACGTTTACACAACCTGATGGTACATTGCCAAATCCTGATACTAATTTTGGAGGGATTATGCGTGCATTGAATTCCACCAATTTTGAACAATCCAATGTGGAATATATCCAATTCTGGATGATGGACCCTTACTATGATCCAAGTAATCCAGGAGCTGCTGCTGACCCATCGAATACGGGTCAAATTTATTTCAATCTGGGAGAAATTTCTGAAGATATTTTAAAAGATGGACGTAAGTTTTATGAAAATGGATTAGGTCCAGACCAAGTAGTTACCAATGAAACTTGGGGTAATGTTCCTGCTTCACAGTCATTAATTTATGCTTTCGATACAGACACTAATAATCGTACAGCACAAGACGTGGGGTATGATGGTTTGAACGACGCTCAAGAAGCTGCAAAATATACTTCTTTTGCTTCTTTCCCTGACCCAGCAGCCGATAATTACAATTATTATTTGAATGCAAATGGAGATGTGCTTGAACGATATAAGAGTTATAACAACGTACAAGGCAACTCACCTGTTGATGTAACCGATACCAATCGTGGATCTACTACAATTCCAGATGTGGAAGATGTTAACCGCGATAACACCATGAATACTATTAATGCGTATTATGAATATCGTGTTAATGTTTCGCAAGCGAGTTTGTCCAATGTAGGAGCAAATTACATCACTGATATTCGTGAAACAGAAGTAACTGCGGCAAATGGTTCAGCTGTAAAAGCACGTTGGATTCAGTTTAAAATTCCAGTAGCTTATCCAACCAATACCATTGGTAGTATTTCAGATTTTCGTTCGATTCGTTTTATGCGTATTTTCATGACGAAATTTAACCAACCTGTTACATTACGTTTCGGTTCGTTAGATTTAGTTCGCGGTGAATGGAGACGTTATGAAAACACATTAGACGCGGTGGATACTGATGTAACTGATGATGGAACCGATTTTGATGTGCAGGCATTAAATGTCCAAGAAAATGGTTCCCGTTCTCCAATTAATTATGTAACTCCTCCAGGAGTTCAATTGGAACAATTGTATCAAAACAATACGTTAATTCCACAAAATGAACAATCTCTTTCATTACGCGCTTCTGGTTTGGGATTAGAACCCGGAGATGCTCGTGGAGTATTTAAAAATGTGAGTGTAGATATGCGTCAGTTTAAAAAAATCAAAATGTTTTTACATGCTGAAGCT
Organism: Bacteroidota bacterium; assembly: GCA_039798185.1. GTDB lineage: Bacteria > Bacteroidota > Bacteroidia > Flavobacteriales > Flavobacteriaceae > Flavobacterium. The sequence goes on along the minus strand of JBDKGM010000038.1, from coordinate 20,338 downwards.
TTACCTGATACACCGAGCTCAATTGAAGATGACGAACTCGTTGGATTTATACGTTTTGGTAATGATGTAACGGATAACTTCTACCAAATTGAGTTGCCATTGAAGAAATCCCAATTCAATGATAATACTCCTTCAGCAGTTTGGCCAGATGCCAATCAAATTGATGTTTCATTGAGTTTGTTAACGCAATTAAAAGTCTTAGCATTAAGTCATATTTATACTTCACCTGGTGAAATTTATTTCAAATACGAAGATGAACTAGACAATTCTCTTTCTGATAAAGCCAATAAAGCGCGTTTGGGAATTCGAGGAAATCCAAACTTCGGGTTAATCCGTGTATTGATGGTGGGGATAAAGAATAATACGCACATATTGAACACAGCTCAACATCCATTAAACCCCAGACGTATTGCCGGTGAAGCCTGGTTCAATGAGCTTCGTATTGCCGACATGGATAACAAAGGCGGTATGGCTGCTGTTGCAAACTTAGATGCAAACTTGGCTGATTTTGCTAATATTTCAGCAACAGGTAAAATGAGTACAATTGGATTTGGTTCTATAGACCAAGGTCCGAACGAACGTAGCCGTGAGGACATCTTGCAGTATAATGTGGTTACCAATATGAGCTTAGGAAAACTATTGCCTAAAAAGTGGAATATGAATGTTCCTTTTAATTATGCAGTAGGGGAAGAAATTATTACTCCAAAATACGATCCCTATTATCAAGATATTGAATTGCAACAATTGATCGATTACACCTCGGATGAAGCGCAAAAACGCAACATTCGCAATCGTGCCATGGATTATACTAAGCGTAAGAGTATCAATTTTATTGGGGTAAAGAAAGACCGTGGTGAAAAGCAAAAGCCTCATGTTTATGATGTAGAAAATATTACACTTTCCTATTCCTACAATCAAATGGATCGCCATAGTTATGAATTGGAAAGTTACCAAGATCAACAAGTCAATACGGCTGTAGATTATACGTATGCCTTCCAAAACAAACCTATAGAGCCATTCAAAAAGGTAAAACGATTCCAAAAAAGCAGTTATTGGAAGTTGTTGAGTGATTTTAATTTTAATTTCTTGCCATCAAATATTTCGTTCAGCTCTAATATCAACCGACAATTAAATCGTCAAAATTATCGTTTGGTAGATGTGGATGGAATCGGATTGCAAACCTTATATCAACGCAATTATTTATTTAACTACCAATACGGTTTCAACTATAATTTGACCAAATCCTTGAAAGTGAATTTTAATGCCACTTCAAGTAACATTGTACGGAATTATTTGGATGAAAATAATGTGCCTGATAATACCTATACCTTATGGACAGATTTCTGGAATCCGGGATTGCCTAATACCCATAATCAACAGCTAACGGTGAATTACGAATTGCCGTTGTCAAAAATACCTTTCTTAGCTTTTATTAAGCCAACGTACACGTATAACGGAACCTATTCTTGGCAACGTGCTTCAGTTGCTTTATCTTCATATACGGATACGAATGGGGTAACTTATAATCTTGGAAATACCATTCAAAACTCGGGGTCTCATAAATTGAACACTCAGTTTAATATGGAAACCTTGTACAAGTATTTAGGACTTACAAAAACCAAGAAAAATTCTAAATCGACGCAAACAGCTCCGCCAAAGCCAGGTCAAAAAATCACCAATACCACGGTGGCACCGCAAACCGAACGCAGTGTGTTTATGGAGGGATTAATCGGAGTCTTGACCAGTGTAAAAAATATCCAGATCAATTATGCAGAAAATCAAGGTACAGCATTACCTGGCTTCATCCCTGGATTAGGTTTCTTTGGTTCGAGCAAACCCTCACTAGGATTTGTTTTTGGTCTACAGGATGATGTGCGTTTTGAAGCAGCCAAACGCGGGTGGTTAACCACCTACGAGAATTTCAATCAAAACTATACGGAAGTATTAAACCGCACGTTGGATGTAACAGCAAACATCGATTTATTCCCAGATTTCAAAATTGACTTATCTGGAAATCGAACGTATGCAACCAATTTCTCTGAGCAATATGATGTGACCAACGGAATTTACAATTCCCGTTCCCCTTATACAACCGGAAATTTTGCCATCTCAACCAATATGATTTTGACATCTTTCCAGCCAAGTGATGAGTTTGGATCGGCGGCATTTGATAAGTTTAGAGAAAACCGAATGGTAATTGCACATCGTTTAGCGCAACAGTATTATCAAGGTCCTTATAACTTGGATGCTGAAGGGTATCCCGAGCATTTTGGTAAAAATAGCCAAGATGTATTGCTTCCCGCTTTTATTGCGGCGTATACGGGTAAAGATGCCAACTCGGTTTCAACGGGTATATTCAAAAATATTCCTGTACCGGGATGGAACATTAAATATAGCGGATTGATGCGATATAAATTCTTTAAAGATAATTTCAAACGTTTCTCAATTCAACATAATTATAAAGCTTCGTATACCATCAATGCTTTCCGTTCGAATATTGATTATGTAGAAGGAGCCGTTAATCCATTGAATAATAATTTTTATGCCAAAACTATTGTTGGAAATGTCAATTTAGTAGAACAATTCAGTCCATTGTTCCGTATTGATTTTGAAACCAAAAGTTCCTTTAAATTATTATTAGAGATGAAAAAAGACCGTGCCTTATCGTTTAGTTTTGATAATAATTTATTGACTGAACAACAAGGGTTGGAATATATAGTGGGAACGGGTTTCCGCTTCAAAGATGTAATTATTTCTTCCCGATTGGCAGATAATCCTACCGGAGTAATTAAAAGTGATATCAACATTAAGTTGGATCTTTCATACCGAAATAGTAAAACAATTGTGCGGTATTTGGACTATAATAACAATCAATTGGGTGGAGGACAAAATTTATGGTCGGCAAAAATGACGGCAGATTATTCGTTCAGTAAAAACTTAACGGCAATCTTTTTCTACGATCATACCTTCTCGAAAGCAGTAATTTCTACTTCTTTTCCAATCACTAATATTCGAACAGGATTTACCTTACGATACAATTTTGGAAACTAATAGAAATCTGAAAAAAATCATTTTTAAGTCCGAGAATTAACCTTACATTTGAGCAAATTTTAACCTTTCAAACAAATGAATATTCCTTCAAATTTAAAGTATACTAAAGATCATGAGTGGGTATCTTTAGACGGAGATGTAGCTACTGTAGGTATTACCGATTTCGCACAACGTGAATTGGGTGATATTGTATATGTAGAAGTAGAAACATTAGATCAAACACTTGACAAAGATGAAGTTTTTGGTACTGTTGAAGCAGTGAAAACGGTTTCTGATTTGTTTTTGCCATTATCTGGTGAAATTATCGAATTTAATGACGAATTAGAATCAGCGCCAGAAACTGTAAATTCAGATCCTTATGGAAAAGGATGGATGGTGAAAGTGAAAATCACTGACGCTTCTGAATGGGATGGTTTGATGGATGCAGAGGCATATAAAGCATTGATTGGAGCCTAAAAAATCAATAAATTTAGCGTTAGCCCTGCTGTGGACGACTGTGATCACTTACCTGAGTTTAGCTTCGGTAGAGGGATTGAGTAGTCAGATACAGATTCCGAATAAAGATAAAATAGTTCATTTTTCTTTTTATTTTGGTTTTGTGTATTTATGGTGGAAAGGGTTAGCCATTCAACAAAATAGTGCAAAGACACTACTGCTTTGTAGTGCTATTGGATATGGATTGTTGATGGAGCTACTTCAATATTATTGTACAACAAATCGCTCAGCCGATATTTGGGATATACTAGCCAATAGCTTAGGAGCAATTACTTGTTTTTATTGGCTAAAAAGAAAATTTAAATAACCACTTTTCGAAGTGGTTTTTTTATGAATTGGCAGGAAGCTCACACTTAATTTGTATTTTTGAAATCCATTTTAGAACTATGAATATCAAGCAATACTTAGATTCGACCTATTTAAAATTGCCAGAGCAAGCTGGTCTGACTTTTGAAGCGAACCAAAAAATAGTCGTAGACTGTATACAAGAGGCAATTGATGAGTCGTTCAAGTTAATTATGATTCGCCCTGATTGTGTTCAATTGGCGCGAACAATGATTGATAATGCCAATTCAAAAGTGGCTGTTGGAACAGTGATTGGTTTTCATGAAGGGACAGCAACTTTAGAAGAAAAATTAGCCGAGGCGAATCAAGCTATTCAAAATGGCGCTGATGAGTTGGATTTTGTATGTAATTATACAGCTTTCAAAGAAGGTGCTGTCGAGTTGGTAAAAAATGAAGTCTTGGAAGGAACGCGCTTGGGTTTGGCGCATCATAAAATTGTGAAATGGATCATTGAAGTAGCTGCATTAACCGATGATGAAATCATACGTTTGTCAACTTTAATTAAAAATGTTGTAATGGCCAACTTCAAAGAAAACTGTTATTCCTCTGTTTTTGTGAAGTCGTCCACAGGTTTCTTTCCTACAGAAGGCGGAAAACCCAATGGGGCAACCGTTCCAACAATTATAATGATGCTTGAAAATAGTTCTCCTTTACCTGTTAAAGCGGCAGGTGGAGTTCGTTCTTATGAGGAAGCAGTCGAAATGATTAAATTAGGAGTAAAACGAATTGGAACTTCATCCGCAAAAGCAATTGCAAACGGTGCAAAAGCAGCATCTGATTATTAAAAAAGGTATGAAAAAAGCGCTATATTTTTTAAGTTTAGTAAGTGTAATGTTTAATGGGATGGCGCAGTCAAATGCCCAAAAACCTCCTGTGTTTCCAGGTTGTACAACCAGTGCTGAGCAAGATGCACAAGCCTGTTTTGATTTAGAATTACAGCGGTTTGTATTCCAAAATTACAAAGCACCAGAAAAATATACGGGAACCCTAATTGTGCTTTTTGAAGTTGATGATAAAGGTAAGTTTAAACCCTTGTATATTGATTGTTCCGATGAAAAAGCGACGGAGGAAATCAAAAGAGTGTTTGGTGTATTGCCACAAGTCCAACCTGCAACCTATTCAGGGCAACCTACTTATGCCAAGTACACCATTCGTTTTGTTGTCCCGCTCCAAAATCCGGATGAACAACCCAAGCCTAAGGTAAATGCCGCACCTAAAAATGCGCCTGCAACCGTATTTAATAAAGAAGTGGAATTGAAAGAATTGGACAGTATGGTCTATCAAAAATTTTCAAAACCGCAATTTGAAAGCCGTTTAAATATTCCACTTTCGCACCAGTTTTACAGCACATTTGATTGGGCTTTGAATACGGTGGGAGCTAACTCGCATACCTCTTCAAAACCTTTTTCTTTTGCAGAAGTTTCCAAGTATTACAACCTCCGTGCTGTAGTTGAAAAACAACGAATTGAAAAGAAATCATGGTGGGGTAACGCGCTATGGAATGATGATTTAGTAGCTATCCAAGGGGATGATTATTGGTTTACATTAAATCCGGTATTGGATTTACAAGCGGGAGTCAATACCCCATCCAAAAAAGAATTTACCTATGTAAATACACGCGGAATTCAAATCCGAGGTGGGTTAGGGAAAGAAGTAAACTTTTCGGCAACTATTTTTGAAAGTCAGGGTCGATTTGCCGATTATTTTAATAATTATGCCCGAGCACTCGCTCCTTCAGGAGGAAATCCAGCAACCATTCCTGGGGTAGGAATCGCGAAGGACTTTAAGACCGACGCCTTTGATTTTCCGATGGCAGAAGCGTATATCAATTTTGCGCCTGGAAAACATGTGAACTTTCAGTTGGGACATGGGCGCAATTTCATTGGTGACGGTTACCGTTCTTTATTGCTGACAGATGGAGTAAGTCCGTATCCTTATTTTAAAATAAACACCCAATTTTGGAAAATTAAATACACTAATTTATACACTTGGATGAAGGATACCCGTCCAGAAGCAACTGTAGATGGGACTTACGCAACAAAATTTGTAGCCAGCCATTATTTGAGTTGGAATGTCAATTCACGATTAAACTTAGGTTTTTTTGAATCTGTAGTTTGGTCTAAACAAAACGATCGCGGATTTGATATGAGTTTTGTTAACCCTATTATTTTTTATCGAGCTGTTGAATTTTCCTCTTCATCAAAAAGCGGGAATGCATTATTGGGTTTAACCGGGAAATATAAATTCAGCAATAGTTTGAATGCCTATGGACAATTTTTGTTGGACGAATTTTCATTGGGTGAAATGCGCTCTGGTAAGCGAAGCTGGAAGAATAAATTTGCCTATCAAGTAGGTGTTAAATATTACAATGCATTTGATGTTGAGAATTTAACGTTGCAATTAGAATATAACTTCATAAGACCTTATGTGTATTCGCACAGTAATGTGTTAACCAATTATGGAAATAGCAATCAGAGTTTAGGACATCAGTGGGGAGGGAATACAAAAGAGCTGATTGCCATTGCTCGTTATGTGAAAGGCCGTTATTATGCTTCCGCAAAATTTCATTACGGAATTAGAGGGTTGGATTATAACACTACTGACAATACTTATAATTATGGTGGAAATATTTATTTGAGTTATAACAATGACCGCCCATTTAATGAAGGTGTTGTGGTGGGTCAAGGGAATAAAACGACCATTATGATTGCAGATATTCAAGCGGGATATACTTTAAATCCTACGACAAATTTAAAAGTGTTTGCAAATTTCATCTACCGAAATTTCAATCCAACGACTGCAACAGATTCGGTAAAAGACAGTTCGACCACTTGGTTTACCCTTGGAATTCGTACCGATATTTTCAATTGGTATTTTGATTATTAAGAATTCGATAAGTTTTATGTATTGTTTGTTGGCAAATCCTCTTGGATAGACTACTTTTGCACCGCATAATTAGTAATTCTTAAACGAATTAAATTGAGTTCATCTGTTACTTCTTCCTTACATCCTGTGAAAATCTTTAAGGATTTCAAAGAAATAACCAAAGCCGGTCTTGCGGTTAGTGTTGTTTTTTCTTCTATTGCAGGCTATCTATTAGGATTTAGTGACAAGCATCCTTTCAGTTGGTTAACACTCTTTATTTTGGCCGTTGGAGGGTATTGTATGGTAGGTGCTTCCAATGCTTTTAATCAGGTTATTGAAAAAGATTTGGATGCCTTAATGGATCGTACCAAAAACCGTCCTGTTCCTTCAGGAAGAATGTCTCCCAATGTTGCTTTATTTGTTGCCAGTGCTTTAACGATTACTGGTTTGGTGTTGTTGTATTCCATCAACCCAAAGTCGGCGATGTTTGGAGCGGTTTCTATCTTTTTGTATACGAGTGTCTACACGCCTTTGAAAGCGGTAACTCCGTTATCTGTTTTTGTAGGTGCATTTCCAGGTGCCATTCCCTTTATGTTAGGATGGGTAGCCGCAACCAATCAATTTGGTATAGAAGCTGGGACCTTATTTTTAATACAATTCTTCTGGCAATTTCCACATTTTTGGGCAATCGGCTGGTTTCTTTATGAAGATTATGAAAAAGCAGGGTTTTTTATGTTGCCAACAGGGCAGCGCGATAACCGAACTGCTTTGCAGATAATACTGTATACATTATGGCTTATTGTGGCGTCTATTTTGCCTTCCTTTGGATATACAGGTCAATTGTTTATTGGGCAACCAGCCACTATTGCGGTGTTGTTGCTAGGATTATGGATGCTTTTTTATGCGGTAAAATTATACCGTTTACGCACGCCAAAAGCAGCCCGAGTTTTGATGCTTGTTAGTGTGTCGTATATTACCTTGCTTCAAATTATTTATATTACTGATAAATTTTTACGATAGTATGATGACAGAAATGGAAAACAAAGCACGTCATGCACGGTCATACAAATTGCTATTGATATTTGGGATGATAAGCATTGTCATGCTTTTTGCTGGATTAACCAGTGCAATGGTTGTGAGTAAGTCACGTCCTGATTGGTTAAAAGATTATGAAATGCCTACTGCTTTCACGATTAGCACCGTGTTGATTGTGTTGTGTAGTGTTACGTTTTACTTGGCACAACGATTTATAAAACAAGGAAATCGCAAGGCAACGACTATGATGTTGTTGCTTACTTTAGTTTTGGGAGGCTTGTTTGTGCACTTTCAATTTGAAGGATTTGATCAATTGTTTCAACATCGATTATTTCCAACTGGAAAGGCGGGTTCGGTGACCATTGCTTTTATGTATATCCTTGTGTATGTGCATTTAGCGCACCTTTTTGGAGGGGTGATTTCGTTGCTAATCATTATTTATAATCATTTTAAACAGAAGTATACTGCCGCTCAATATCTTGGTATTGAACTAGGTGCGATGTATTGGCATTTTTTGGATGCTTTGTGGCTGTATTTATTTTTGTTCTTGTATTTCTTTAAATAAGAAAAAAATGTAAATTTGGGAACTTTTTTAACTAATACTTAATATGGGATCGACAGTTACTACAAACAGTGGTGTAGCTAATGTTTGGAACGGCGGAGGAGCACAACCTCTAGGGGCGAGTTACGGAAAGATGATGATGTGGTTTTTCATTCTTTCGGATGCTTTAACTTTTTCTGGATTCGTTGCTGCTTACGGTTTTTCTAGATTTAAATTTATCGAAACTTGGCCAATTGCGGATGAAGTGTTTACTCACTTTCCGTTTATGCACGGTGTTTCAATGCCGATGTATTATGTGGCTTTCATGACGTTCGTACTTATCTTTTCATCGGTTACTATGGTGTTGGCTGTTGATGCGGGTCACCAAATGAAACAAGGTAAAGTGGCTCTTTATATGTTTTTAACCATTATCGGAGGTTTAATCTTCGTAGGTTCACAAGCATGGGAGTGGAAAAACTTTATCAAAGGGGAATACGGTGCGGTTGAAACAAAAGGTGGAAGTATCTTACAATTTGTGAATTCCAAAGGCGAACATATTAAGTTGTCTGATTTTGCAGTTGCTTTACCTGAAGAGCGTGAGCAATTGACACGTAGTAAAGCGACTTGGTTCATGTCAGAGCCTACTTTACCTACGTATTCAGTTAATGAAGTAATTGAAGGATTCAAAAACAATCCTGATGTTTTAGTGCGTACGGAAGTTATCTATTCTGAAGAAACGGCTAAGAATTCCACAGGAGTTCACCCTTCTTTAAATCATATCAAACACAAAACGATTTTAACACGTGAAGAGTCTTTGAAACGTTTAGAAGCGGCTAAGTTGGTTATTGAAGGAGCAAATTTAAAGCATAATGAATACGGAAGTAAGTTATTTGCTGACTTCTTCTTCTTCATTACTGGTTTCCACGGATTCCACGTATTCTCAGGTGTAGTAATCAATGTTATTATTTTCATCAATGTATTGTTAGGAACATACGAAAGAAGAAAATCCTATGAAATGGTTGAAAAAGTGGGGCTTTACTGGCACTTTGTCGACTTAGTATGGGTATTCGTATTTACCTTCTTCTACTTGGTATAATTATTTTTAAAGAAAAGAATCATGGGACACGAACACGTTTCTAATACAAAAAGAATTTGGTTAGTATTTGGTTACCTTTCAATTATTACAATTGTAGAGGTAGCATTAGGGATTAAACGTCCAGAAGCATTATACCATTCACACTTTTTGACGATGAACCTTTTAAACTGGATTTTCATCATCTTAACTTTAGTGAAAGCTTATTATATCGTTTGGGCTTTCATGCACATGGAAGGAGAAACAAAAGCATTGCGTCGTGCAGTGGTTTGGACGGGTATCTTCCTTATTTTATATTTGACATTTATTTTGTTAACGGAAGGACACTATGTGTTTACCGTGTTTAGAGATGCTACAATTAAGTGGAATTTTTAACAGCATATTAATTACAGTTTAAGGTACGCAATAGCGTACCTTTTTTTATTTTTGTATACTAGATTTAACACATCATGAAAAAGAATATTGTCTTATTCATTCTCTTTATTTTACCCATAGTAGCGTACCTTTTTTTTGCTTCTGGAGTGAATAGTTTTGCCAAACTACCAACCCTTACCAAGTCAATTCCAGATATAGCCTCATGGTCTAAAGCAGATGGTTCTAAAGCCACCCTAAACAATAAGATTACAGTTCTTGGATTTATTGGGTATGATGTTGAAAAACACAAAGGCGGTTTTTTTAACTTATATGAAAAAATATATTCCCGTAATAAAGATTTCAAAGACTTTCAAATGGTAATGGTGCTGCCTGAAGGAACACAATCTAAAGTGGCACAACTTCAAGAGAGTTTGAAAAAGTTAGGGCCACAAACCAATTGGAATTTTGTTTTTGCTTCACCTGCGGATATTCAATCCTTTTACAATTCAATGCATTTAGTAGGAAAATTGGATGATCAATTGGGTACGCCCAATGTGTACATTATTGATAAAAAACGTAATTTAAGAGGACGAAAAGGCCAAAACAAAAAAGGGGAGAAAGAGTACCAAGAAGGATACAATACGTTTAAAGTATCCGATTTATACAACAATATGATTGATGATGTTAAAGTGATTTTAGCCGAGTATCGCTTAGCGCTGAAAGTTAACAATAAGGCGAAACGAAAAATATAATATGAAAAATAAATCCTATATCGGACTCTCGTTCATCGTTTTAATCTTCGGAATTATTTTTGTTCCTAAAATAGTCAACCGAATAAAAAATGGTGATGTAGTGCGCAACGACCGAATGAGTTTATCCAGTGAAATCAAAGAGGAAGAATCTAAATCTAGCCTCGTTGTAATGGGTAAAGCACCTTCCTTTTCATTAACTGACCAAAATAAAAAAACCATCACCAACGCGGATTATAAAGGGAAAGTGTATGTTTTAGAGTTCTTCTTTTCTACTTGTCCGAGCATTTGTCCAGTGATGAATAAGAATATGGTGACAATTCAGAATGAGTTTGGAACGAATCCCAATTTCGGAATTGCCTCTATTTCAATCAACCCAGAGCACGATACTCCTGAAATCCTGAAAGAGCATGCCGCTAAAGTAGGAGTGTCCATTGAAAACTGGCATTTACTGACCGGTGATAAAAAGTATATTTTTGAACTTTCCAATAAAGGTTTTAATATTTTTGCAGGAGAATCCAAAGAGAAAGTAAACGGCGGATTTGAACACTCAGGTTTGTTTGCCTTAATTGATAAAAATGGAAATATCCGATGCCGCCGCGATGCACAAGGAAATCCAATTTTATATTATGACGGATTAGAAGCGCCCGGGATAAAAGCGATTTCAGAAGATATTAAAATACTATTAAACGAATAACAATGGACAATACATCGACAATCGAAAAAAAGTTTAAAACTCCAATATTAATTGTTTCCATAATAATTCCGATAGCTGTTGCACTTTTGTTTTCAGTGAAGCTAAAAGATTTTGGTGTTAATGTTGAACCTCTTTCTTTTTTACCGCCTATTTATGCCGGAATTAATGCCGTTACAGCTGTATTGTTAGTTTGGGCAGTTGTCGCAATTAAAAAAGGAAACCGTAAACTTCACGAAAAATTAATGACAACAGCGATTGCGTGTTCAGTCATTTTCTTAGTAATGTATGTGGCCTATCACATGACTTCCGAAGCAACTAAATTTGGTGGAGAAGGAGTTATTCGACCCATCTACTATTTTATTTTAATCACACACATCGCTTTATCTGTAGCAATTATTCCATTGGTGCTTTTTTCGTATGTGCGTGCGTTGTCAGAACAGTTTGATCGTCACCGTAAATTAGCCAAAATTACATTCCCACTTTGGTTGTATGTAGCCGTTACAGGCGTGATTGTATATTTGATGATTTCTCCTTACTATGCGCATTAAACAAGTATTTTATACAGCTGTTTTATTGTTGCTAAACAGTGTAGTGCTATCCGCACAGTGTGCCATGTGTAGAGCTTCCCTTGAAAGTGAAGGAAATACAGTAAAAGCAGAAGCAGTAAACGACGGAATCGTCTACCTGATGATTTTTCCTTATATATTAGTGGCTATTGTAGGATATGTAGTGTATCGAATGTTTACCAAAAAGAAAGCGACCTCTTAGTCCATTCCATCAATCTTTACACTCATTTTACCATTGCCATTGATAAATGCGATGATTAAATCATTCGTTAATTCAATCTTTTCAAAGTCGAGATCTTGTAGTGAACCACTAACTACTACACCTTTCATCGGACTGTAATTATTCAAATACGGCATTAGGTTTTTACGGCCTTCATCCATGTTGGCTTTGATCGAATAACGGCATTTTTCTTGAATTTTACGAATAATAATCCCTTGCAACAACCAATTTGCCGTCTTGGTTAATAATCCTTTTGTATTCAGAACATAATCCATGTCTTCAAAATAAATTTCTTTATTAATTGGGTCGTATTTGGGTACACCAGATAAATAAATAGTGCCATTTAGACTTCCTAATAAGTCCAAAGCGATAATCATTCGGCCATCTTTACTCCATAATTCTACATTCTGTACTGTGATTTTACGACTTCCTGAGGCAAACTCTTGGCCTTTAAAATTAGTTGTGATCAATTGTGATGCATGGTCATAAGTAGTAATTGCTGCAATTGAAGCGGTGGTTTGATCCGGCACACGGGTTACCGCTTTAAAAGCAATGCTGTTTCGGTCCATTCCTGTTTTAGGTTTTTGTCCCACCAAAGTTGTCATGCTACATTTTAACCCTAAGTTCATTGAGATTTTCGACTTTTCAATTACTGCATCTGTTACATATACTTCATCAGGTAACAATTTAAACCAAGCTTGATACGTTTCACTAGTTAATATTGGAGTGCTTAACGTTTCTAAAACATTCAAAACATAAGGTTTGAAATCACATGATTTCGAAATTGCATCGTCAATTTTTGTGGCAATTTTTGATTTAAAAAGGGATAGCGTAGGATTGATTATATACGTTATCGGTACTTTTTTGCCCGCTACTGTAATTGTCGGACTTTCGCTCCATTCAAAATCCTGAATGGTGGAATGGGTATTCATTTTCCAATTGGAAAGTTGTGCGTCGCTTAAGAGTGTGATTGTGCCATTTAAATCAATTTCGCGGGTATCATTTAAGCCCATGAAATCGGTACCATATTTGAATTGAGACCAGATTTTTAAAGGGATTATGGATTCAATTTTGCCATTTTTAACCGTCAATTTAATCGGAGCTGTTTTCCAAATTTTCATTGCTGTTTTGTCATCTTCCAAATTAGTGTCCTCATAGATTAAGCCATTGAGCGATTTGTTTAACTGGTTTTCAATCTCCCGTAAACTAATTTCTAACGGCATGCTTACAAATGAAGTTGTGGTTTTATAAGCTTTATCAATTGTGGTAGTTCTCGGCGGTTTTTCAGCAATAATTTTTTGAGTTCCCCCACAAGATAGTAGCAGAAGACTCCCTAAAATACTGATCATCCATTTTTGTGACATAGAAGTAAAATTAATTTGGGTGTGAATGTAACAAAAAAACCAGAAAGCCGTCAGATAAGCAATCAAAATTGTAAGGGATTTAGCCTAGCTTCTTACCTTTGTACTTCTTTGAATAAGGGATTCAATATGAAAAACTATCAATTTAAAATCGGGATAATAGGATTATGTATGTTTTCACTTTCGAGTTGGGGGCAAAATAAACCTTGGACCTTGCGCGAATGTGTCGATTATGCTTTGAAAAATAACATTTCAATTCAACAATCGGAATTGGATTTGCAAACAAGCCAAATTTCTAAAAAAACTGCAATAGGAAATTTTTTACCCAGTATCAATGCAAGTGCTTCGCACTCATGGAATATTGGTTTGAATCAAAATATTACTACCGGTTTGCTAGAGAATCAAACAACGCAATATACTTCTGCCGGACTGAATTCAAATGTAACGCTGTATAACGGTCTTCAAAATGTAAACCGACTACGTCGTTCTAACTTGACCATATTAGCCTCGCAATATCAATTGTCAAAAATGAAAGATGATATTGGGTTGAATGTAGCGAATGCCTATTTGCAAATTTTGTTCAATAAAGAAAATGTCAAAGTGCAACGCGAGCAATTAGCGAATGACGAACGGCAATTGGCAAAAACTGAAGAATTAGTGAAAGCAGGTTCGATAGCTCGTGGTGATTTACTGGATGCGCAAGCTACTGTAGCTTCCGATCGACAAAAGGTAATTACCGCTGAAAACACCTTATTTCTATCCAAATTAAGTCTTGCCCAATTACTGCAATTGGATGATTTTAAAAATTTTGACATAGCCGAAGCCAATTACGAACCGACTTTAAGTCCGACACTGGCTGAAACCCCCGAAGCAATTGTTGCAAAAGCAAAACAAGAACGTGTTGAATTAAAAATTGCTCGAACCAATTTGGAGGGCGCTGAAAAAGACTTGAAAATTGCTAAAGGCGCTTTTCAACCTTCACTTTCTGGATTTTATGGATTTGGAACACGAGCAAGTTATTCCGATCGCATAGTAGGTGTTGATGTGAATGGCAATTATATTCTTACGGGTCCAAAATCCTTATTGGATCAATTTAGTGATAACAAAGGACACAACTTTGGTTTGCAATTGTCCATTCCTATTTTAAATGGATTCTCCGTTTCGAATAATGTAGCGCGCTCAAAAGTTGCCTTAGAACGTTCTAAAATTGCTCAAAAACAAGCAGAATTAGATTTAGAACGCAATGTGTTTACCGCAATTACCGATGCCAAAGGTGCTTTAAATGCCTATGAATCTGCACGAGTAGCTTTAGATGCTAGAAAAAATGCATTTGAATATGCACAAGAAAAATTCAAAGTAGGTATGATGAATAGTTTCGACTTAAGTCAGGCACAAACTCTATACACCAATGCGCAATCCGAGGTGATACGCACAAAGTATGATTATATTTTTAAAGTTAAAGTAGTAGAATTTTATTTCGGAATTCCCATAGTGGACAAATTATAAGTAGCATGAACAAAGGAAAATTAAAGTGGACAATTGGTATTCTTGTTGTTATAATCGTAGGATTAATAGGTTTATCCAAAATGGGAGTTTTTGGAGAGCGCGACAACAGCAAAGAAGTTGAAATAGCAAAAGCTGATGAAATTACAATTGTTGAAACGGTTTCAGCAACAGGTAAAATTCAACCTGAAATTGAAGTAAAAGTTTCCTCTCAAGTATCGGGTGAAATTATTCAATTGCCGGTTAAAGAAGGGCAAGTAGTGAAAAAAGGAGATTTGTTGGTGAAAATCAATCCCGATATTTATACTTCAGGTTTAAACCGAACAGTTTCTAATTATGCTGGAACAAAAGCAGGTTTGACCCAAGCGGATGCCTCGTTTAAAGAAGCACAAGCCAATTTTGAGCGCAATAAAACGTTGTTTGAAAAAGGGATCATTTCAAAAGCCGACTGGGATAAAGCTATTGCTAATTTTGAAGTGGCTAAAGCCAACAAACAAACGGCTTATTATAATGTAAAAAGTGCCAATGCCTCAGTGGTAGAAGCAAAAGATAATTTAGGTCGAACCATTATTTATGCACCCGCTGACGGAACAATTTCTGTGTTAAATGTAGAGTTAGGCGAAAAGATTTTGGGTACACAACAAATGGCGGGGACAGAATTATTACGCGTTGCCAACTTAAACAACATGGAAGTTGAAGTCGATGTGAATGAAAATGATATCGTAAAAATTAATATCGGTGACGAAACAAATATTCAGGTTGATGCGTATTTGAAAAAAGAATTTAAAGGAATTGTTACAAGTATTTCCAATTCAGCGACGACAAGTACTACAGCCGATCAAGTAACCAATTTTAAAGTAAAAGTCCGTATTCTAAAAGAATCGTATCAAGATTTGCTTGAAGGGAAACCAGCTACATATTCGCCTTTCCGTCCTGGAATGACAGCCACGGTTGATATTATTACAACACGTAAAGAAAAGGTGATAGGAGTGCCAATTAGTGCTGTTTTAGTTAAATCAGATACAACTGCGACCACAACTCCTACTATGGAGAATGAAGAAGAAGAGGGTGAGGTTGCAGAAAAAGTGAAATCCAAAAGTGATAAGAAATTTGAATGTGTATTTGTAAAAGTAAAAGATAAAGCACAAATTCGCGTAGTGAAAACAGGTATTCAAGACGATACCAATATTGAAATTATCTCAGGATTGAAAAAAGGGGATGAAATTATCATCGGACCTTATACTACAGTATCCAAAGATTTAAAATCTGGAGATAAGATTAAAGTAAATGCGGGAACTAAGGAGAAAAAATAATAATGGCTCTGATAGTAAATATTGAAACAGCAACACGTAATTGTTCGGTAGCAATTGCTCGCGATGGCGTTGTTATTGCAGCTCGTGAAATTGCAGAACAAGGCTATACGCATGCCGAAAAACTTCATGTTTTTATAGAGGAAGTGATGCAAGAAGCTGCTGTTTCTTTATCTGATCTTGACGCTATTGCGGTAAGTAAAGGTCCAGGTTCGTATACAGGTCTACGAATTGGAGTGTCCGCAGCAAAGGGATTATGTTATGCCTTGGAAAAGCCTTTAATTGCTGTAGATACATTACGTGTCTTGGCACATGCAGTCTCTGAAGTAGATGGACTAATTATTCCTATGATTGACGCGCGTAGAATGGAAGTGTATGCAGCAATATTCGATGCTTCAAAAAACGAAATTCGCGAAGTGCAAGCGGAAATCCTTACACCGGATAGTTATGCAACTTCATTGGGTCCAATTTATATTGTTGGCGATAGCTCAGAAAAAGCGCAAACGGTATTAACAGATGCTCGTTTTCATTTTCTAGAGGAAATCCAATTCCCATCAGCAACGATTATGGCGGAGTTGTCAGAAACGCAATTCAAAGCAAATCAATTTGTGGATGTTGCTTATTTCGAACCTTTTTATCTGAAAGATTTTATGCTTTCGAAATAATATTATTTCGATACATCCCGAACAAAAGGTTGGATAGTGATGCCTTTGTCATCAAAAGCGGTCTTGCATTGTTCCAAAATATCAGAAGAAACTTTTCCAAAATCCTCATTTAAACTCCAAGGACGGATTGCTAAATGTATTGCGCTATCCGTTAAATCACGCACGAGTACTTCAGGTGCCGGATTTTTAAGAACTTTTGGATGGGAAGTCATTACATCTAAAACAATCTCTTTAGCGGCTTTAATATCGGTGTCGTACGACAAAGAAAACATCAAATCAGCCCGTCGTTTACCTGCAATTGAATAATTGGTAATAATGCCATTGGAAAGGATGCCATTCGGAATTAAAATGGTTTGATTGTTTCCAGATACTAATTTGGTAACAAAAATTTGAATGTCAGTTACAGTCCCAATCACACCTTGTGCTTCAATGGTGTCTCCCACGCGGAAAGGTTTGAAAATGATGATTAAAACACCACCTGCAAAGTTCGATAATGAGCCTTGTAAAGACATTCCCACAGCTAAACCTGCCGCACCTAAAATTGCAACAAATGAAGTGGTTTCTATGCCTAATTTGGATATGAAAGTCACAAACAGTAAAGCCCGTAAACTCCACAATAAACTACTTGATAGGAATTCAGCAAGTGTTCGTTCAACCTCTTTTTTCTCCATGATTTTCTTAGCCATACGCGAAATAAATCGGATAGCATAGAGTCCAATGAGGAGAATAACTAAAGCAGAAACAAAACGTGGGACGTAATCGATAATTACGTTATAAAATTCAATAGAGTAATCTTTTACAGAAGTAACGTACTTTTCCTCTGCGGCTAACATACTTTAGATGTTTTTTAAATTAATAATTTCTTGGTCGGTGAGTGGACGGAAAAATCCTCTAGGTAGATTTTTCTTCGTTAAACCAGCAAAAGAAACGCGGTCTACTTTTAGAACGTCGTATTTAAAATGTTCAAAAATTGCACGAACTACTTTTACATTTGCGGTACGTAGTTGGATCCCAATTTCTGTCTTAGGCTGATTTTCGATATAACTAACTTCGTCAGCATAAATACGATGTCCATCCAAAGTCACTCCATTTGCAATACTTTCCAAATCTTCAAATTTCAAATTACGATCCAAAGAAACCTGATAGATTTTAGTCGACTTTTGCTGTGGTTTAGAAAATTTTAGCACTAAATCGGTATCATTAGTAAGTAGTAACAAACCCGTAGTTGATTTGTCCATACGCCCAATGGGCTGTAATTTAGTTCGAGTAGTGCTTTTTAAAAGTTCTAATACATTTCGAGAACTTCCACTGTCTTCCCCTGAAGTGGTGAAATTTTTAGGCTTATTTAATAGGTAATATTCTTTTTTACCGGGAGTAATTTCAGTACCGTCAAAGTTGACTACTTCGCCAGGTTTAACTTTATACCCCATTTCTGTAATCACTTCGCCATTGACCTTTACATTACCTGAACGAATGTAAATATCTGCATCACGACGGGAACAAATCCCTGAGTTGGCGATATAACGATTCAATCGAATTTCATCCGGATTTTCTTTTACAATCGGTTTTTCTGTTTTCTTAGGTGCAGAAAACTTTTTGTAGGGTTTATTAGTGCCTTGTGGTTTGGGCGTGTAATTGGGTTTTTTACCCGAACGATTGGAATTAGATCGATTCATTTGCCTTAAATTTTGGCAAAGATAACCCTTTTCTAAGAAAGCATCGGTTAAGAAGTTGTCAAAATGCTTCCGTTAGTATTTTATACGAGTTTCCGATAAAGTTTTGAAGTACTTCTGGATTACCATTGGTATAAAAAAGCTGATCAGCTTTTACATTAGGATCGTGCAATCCCGAAGTATCTTGTATGATTTTTTGAGTTTGACGAGCCACAGCTTCCCCTGAATCAATTATTTTGACATGGGGTGGAAGTATCTTTTGAATTTGAGGAATAAGATAGGGGTAATGGCTACACCCTAGAACTAAGTAATCGATATTGGCCTCAATCATCGGTTGTAGGTAGCTATGCAATAAATCAGTCATTTCCGGACTGTTTATTTTACCACCTTCAATTAATTCGACCAATCCATATCCAATTTGTTCTTTAAAACTAATGTTTTGATATTGTTGCAAACTATTATGAAATAAAGCACTATTTATCGTTCCTTTAGTAGCTAAGATTCCGATGGTTTGGGTTTGAGAATTTAAGGCTGCCGGTTTAATTGCAGGCTCAATTCCGATGAAAGGAACAGCATATTTAGCTCGAAGTTCTTGAATAGCATTTGTCGTAGCGGTATTGCAAGCGACAACAATGATTTTGCAATTTTTTTGGAGTAAAAATTCCGTGTTTTTACAACTCAAGGCGATAATTTCATCTTTAGATTTCACGCCATAGGGGGCATTCTTGCTATCGGCAAGGAAAATAGTTTCTTCATGCGGCATTAATTGATGGATTGCTTGCCAAATGGAAGTGCCACCAATGCCGGAGTCAAATAAGCCGATAGGTTGATTGTTGTGCATACACAAATGTAAAAAAAATGCCCGTAGCATTGAAGTTACGGGCATTATTTATAATTTTCAAAAGATTAGAATCCTAAATCTTTTTTCACGTCTACAGTGATGTCTGGACCATCTGCTAATAACAAGCTAGATACATCCAAAACATATTGGTATCCTTTTGCTTTTCCAACTTTAGAAATAGAAGCTTTGATTTTATCAACCAATGGTTTCATCAATTCACCTTCTTTCTTTTGGATGTCATTTTGTGCATTCTCTTGGAAATCGCTAATTCGTTTACCCATGTCTTGCATTTCTTGTTGACGTGTTTGGTTTACAGCATCAGATACAGTAGCAGCTTCTGCTTCGTATTTTTTTCCTTTAGCTTGGTATTCTTCAACAAGCGTTTTGTATTCTTTACTGTAATTTTCAGTAAGTTTTTCCAATTGTTTTCTTGCCTCAATCATTGCAGGCATTTTAGTCGTAATATCATTTACATCTACATGAGCAGTTTTTGCTTGAGCATTTGCAGTTTGCATACCTACTACGGCTACAACGGCTAAAATGGCATTTTTGAAAAGTTTCATCATTTCGAATTTAATTTAGTGTTTCAATTTATTTTACAGGTTTGCTGGTTCGAATACTGTCTTTCGCTTTTTTGGCAGCTTCACGGGCTTCCAATTGTTGCTTGCGTTTCTCGTCAGCGGCTTTTTTACGATCTTCTATTTGTTTTTTTCTATCCTCTAATGATTTGTTTTTCGCATCTTCACGTGCAGCTTTAGTTTCATCAGTGGTAGCCTTTTCTTCTTCTTTTTTTACAGTTGCTGCAGGTTTGTCAGCAGTCGTTGTTTTGGAGGTATCAGAAACCGTGCCAGTTTTTTTATTGTTTTTATCTTCTAACTGTTGTTTCCGTTTTTCATCAGCGGCTTTCTTGCGATCTTCAGCGGCCTGTTTTTTCTCTTCAATTAATTTTAAACGGGCTGCTTTACGCTCCTCCA